>CAXPTW010000095.1:0-29300 GCA_964220165.1 Abyssibacter sp. | reverse complement strand
CTGTTGCGGCAGGTAGCCGATGTGTTTGCCGAGCGCCTCCACGCCGTAGTGGTCGATCTTGGCATGATCGAGGCGCACGGTACCACTTGCCGGGGTCCAAACCCCGGTGAGGGTCCGTGCCAATGTGGTTTTCCCGGCCCCTGACGGTCCGATCACGCCGAGGGCCTCACCGGGTGCGATCTGAAAGCTCACGCCTCGGAGCGAAGCGGTGGTTTGACCGGGCGGAATAACGGAAACCTGCGACACAGTGAGCGCGGCCTTGGGGCGCGGCAGCGGCGTGCGGGTCGGATCGGATTGGTAGCTGCCCAAAAGCTCCGCGAGATCGGTCCAGCTTGTGCGGGCCTGTTGCACGAGGTGCCATTGGCCGACGAGATGGTCGATGGGCTGAAGCGCGCGGCCCAAGAGGATCGAGCTCGCGATCATCGCGCCGGGGGTCAGCGCATGATGGAGAACGAGCCACGCACCACAGGCCAACATGGCAGACTGGAGAAAGAGGCGCAGAGCCCGGCTCGCAGCGGAAAAGCGCAGGGTCGTTTCCTCACTCTCCACCGTTTTGCTCAAGGCTGCGTCGCGCGCGAGGAGCCAACGCGCCTCTGCGGCACTTTGCATCCCCAGGGCGCGGAGTGCTTCCGCCCCGGTTGTCACGCGTGTGCCCATCTGCGCCGCATTGCCTTCGGCCACGACGGCGGCATTGCGCAGGGGATTGGAGGCGTGGCGATGCCAGAGGGCGATGGCCACGATGACCGCCCCGCCGCCAAGCGCAAGGATGCCAAGAAGAGGATGAAAGAGCGCGATCCCGAGGAGGAAGATGGGCGTAAACGGCAGATCGTACAAAGCGGAACAGGCGGAAGACCCGAGGAAGCGGCGAATCGCGGCGAGGCTCTCCATCGCGCGGGTTTTGCGGCCCTCACGCGGGTGGGCGGCGGCGCGCGCCATGGACGCCTCAAACACGCGGGTTTCCAGATCGCCCTGAAAACGGGCAGCCACGCGGGACAAAAGCCGCGCGCGCGTGCCGTCCAAAAGACCCATCATGAGAAACAGAAAGGCGACAATCGCGAATAGAGCGATCAAGGTCGCCTCGGACCCAGAGCCAAGCACCCGGTCATAGACCTGAAGCATGAACAGCGGGCCGGTCAGCATCAGCATGTTGATACAGATGGAAAAGATGCCCACGATCCAATAGAGGCTGCGGGAGCGCCGCCGCGCATCAGAGAGCTCTTTTCGTCCGTGGCGGAGGTCTTCTTGTGTCATGGCGGTGTCTTACCCGAAATCTCTTAAGAACACTTCTATGCTGCTTTATGCGGCGTTTGCGACTCCAGACGTGTTGAAACAATGTCACAATCCTTCGAATGCACGCGAGTTTTCATTGGGCTTGCCCGCGCGGCATACTATGTGGCGATATGAACCTGCCCGGTTTTTTCTGTCCCCACCTTTGCGAGAGGCCTGATCGCATGTTGAAACCTGTTGTCTTGTTTGTGAGTGCCGCGCTCTTCGGGCTCGCTGGCTGTGCGGCGCCTGTCGCGAATGGGGTGAATGACCCCTATGAAGAAGTGAACCGTGGCTGGCACGAAACCAACATCGCGCTCGACAAGGGGCTCGTTGATCCGGTGTCGACGGCTTACGGCACGGTCGTGCCCGACCCGCTGCGCAAAGGGCTGTCGAATGTCTCGGACACGCTCTCGATCCCCGGCACAGTGGTGAACGATGTGCTGCAATTTCAGCTTGGTGACGCGCTCCACAACACGGCGCGATTTGCGGTGAACGCGACGGTGGGCCTTGCGGGTCTTTTCGATCCGGCCACCAGTATGGGACTTGAGGAGCGCGACAGCGATTTCGGTGAAACCTTGCATACATGGGGTGTGGGCGAGGGGGCTTATGTCGTCCTGCCGCTTTACGGTCCTTCGACCGAACGGGACGCCGTGGGCCTGATCGTGGACATTGCGCTCAATCCGGTAGGTCATCTTTTGGATTCGCCTGAGAGCGATTATGCGACAGGGCTAAAAGTCGCCGATCTGGCCGACACACGCTATCGTTATTCTGATCTCTACGAATCCGTCTTGTATGACAGTGCAGACAGCTATTCACAGATGCGTCTGAGCTATCTCGACAACCGCCGCTTTAACTTAGGCATGCCTGTGTCGACGGTTGAGACCGACGAGACGCAGGGCGGCGCGACCTATGACATCTATGAGGACTTTTATGAGTAATCTTTTCCTGTCCCGACGCACGGTTTTGAGCGGCCTTGTCGCGACCGTGGCCTTGCCGTCCGTGGCATTGGCGTTTTCGCAATCTGAGGCGGAAGCGCTCATCAACAGTGCTGTGGCCGAGATCAACGCCGTGATCAATTCCGGCAAATCCGAGAGCGCGATGTATCGCGACTTTGAGCAGATTCTCGTGCGCTACGCCGATATGCCCAACATCGCCCGCTCTGTGCTCGGCCCGCCGGCCCGCACCGCATCCGCGTCGCAGCTTTCGTCCTTTACCAAAGCGTTCCAGGGCTACATTTCCCGCAAATATGGGTCGCGCTTCCGCGAATTCATCGGTGGCGAGATTCAAGTCAACGGCACGCAAAAGATCAATTCCGTTTATGACGTGCGGTGCACCGCGATTTTGCGGGGCGAGCCGCCCTTTGCGATCTCGTTCATCGTGCATGAGCGGTCGGAGAAATTCATCGACCTTCAGATCGAAGGGATTTCCCTGTTGAAATCCGAGCGGGCCGAAATTGGTGCCATGCTCGACAAAGCCGGTGGCAACATCGACGCGCTGACGGCCTCGCTTGGCTGAGGCGTCCATTCCGAGATGATCAAAGCCGCGACATGAGAGTGTCGCGGCTTTTTCGTTTTGTGGGCTTAGCGCGTATAGATGGCCGTCAGACGCGCGGTGTCGAGGGTATGCGCGCCGATCATAAAGCCCGCGAGCGCGTTGCTCGCATCCTCGGGGAGCGCGAGGCCTTCAGTGTCGAGTGCATGGAGCGTAAAGATATAGCGGTGCACCTCCCCCGGCGGCGGGCAGGCCCCGCCGAACCCGGTCGTGCCATAGTCGTTGGTCAATTCAACCGCGCCCTCTGGCATCGCGGGGGTTGCGCTGGCGGCAGGGGCGAGGGAGGTCACCTCTGCCGGAATATTGACCACGCTCCAATGCCACCACCCCGACCCGGTCGGCGCGTCCGGGTCGTAGGCGGTGAGGGCAAAGCTTTTGGTGCCCTCGGGTGCGCCCGACCACGCCAATTCGGGCGACTGGTTGCCGCCCTCACAGCCGAAGCCCGCGAACACCTGTGCGGTGCCGAGGGGCTGACCCTCGGACATTTCCGGACTTGTGAGGTCAAAGGCCTGTGCGGCGAGGGGCAGGGAAACTGCCACTGCGAAGGCGGCGAAGGCGGATTTGGCGAACATCTGGTTTCCTTTCTTCAGGCTGATCGTCATCAGTGAGAAAGATACCGTTCGTCAGAGCCCCCGCTTTCGAAGGGAGGGCAGAAAATGTCGGCAAACGATCAATTCGCTCTGACACGAATGGATTTTGGAGGGATGCCGAAGCGTTTCTTGAAAGCGTCAGAAAAATGCGACGGTGTCTTGAAACCGCAGTCAAAGGCGATGTCCGTGATTGGCTTGGTGGTGGTTTGAAGTAGCGCCAACCCGTGTTCGAGGCGTGTCGTCATCAGGACAGTGGAAAACCCCGGCCCGGATTTCGAGAGCCACCGCCGCAGGGTCGCCTCACTCATCGCGAAATGCTTTGCCGCGTCCACTGCCCGCCAATCGGCGCTCAGATCCGTTTCAAAGAGGCCGCGCAGGCGAGAGGTCGGCGTTTCCTCTTGGGGCATAGACAGAGAGATGCCCCTATGCTTGAGCCAAATCAGCGGCTCCAGAAGGCGGTGAGAGAGGATCTCTGGCGGGAGGCTCTCATCGTCCAAGGTCGATTTCAGCCGGCCAAGCATCTTCTGCGGATGCTCGACCTCTTTCTTGAGCGTGCGAATGCCCTGTGGCGTGCTATTGGGCGAGGGCGCAGGAAAGGCCTGCTCCAACAGATCGTCGGAAAAGCTCACCCCCTCGGCACAATACTCCGCATCGAGGAGCGGACGGTTTTCCATCGAGAGAATCGCGCCGGGCGGAAAGATCATCACGTCACCAGCCTCACCAGAGACCGGGCCATTGATTGGACAGGTCACATGTTTGGAGCCTTGCCGGATAAAAATGAGAAAGGGCCGCCGGAAATAGAGATCGACGAAGGTGGCGGAGGTGGCCTGTGTGACTGGGACCACCGTTACACTTGGCGACACGTTTGGTTCCGAAGGCGGGGAGGCGAGAGCCCCGTCTCTTGGATCAGGTCTCAGTTCAGTTCCCATTGCCAAAGATCGACCCCAAAATGTCGATCAGCACGCGCTCTGCCGTGTTGCCGGAACGACGCCCGTTGTTGTTGCGGTTCGACTCGGCGGTGTAGCTTTGACCCTGAACGCGCGGCGGCGAGGAGGGGCGGATCATCGGGAGCGGTTTCGGCTCGATCCCGTTTTGCACCTCTGCCATCGTGCGCTGCCAAATCTCCGCCGGAAGCCCGCCGCCAGTGACCCCGGTCAAAGGCGAGTTGTCGTCATAGCCCATCCAGACACCCGCGACGTAATCGGCGGTAAAGCCCATGAACCATGCGTCGCGCGCGGCCTGTGTCGTGCCGGTCTTGCCCGCCACCTCGACACCGGGGATTTGTGCCCGCGCGCCGGTGCCGCTTTGGACGGCGTTGTACATCATATAAATGAGCTGCTGCGCGCTATCGGGTGTGATCACCCGCTCGCCCAGACCGCCGTCTTGGCCCATCAGCGGGGTGTTGTCGCCTTTGAGCCGCAGATTGCGAAGGCCATAGGGCGTGACAGAGGAGCCGCCGTTGAGAATCCCGGCATAGGCCCCGGTCATCTCCAAAAGCGTGGTTTCAGACACGCCAAGCGACAGGGCCGGACCCTGGGCCAGATCCGAGTCGATACCGAACATCGAGGCGACGGTGCGCACATTGTCGAGGCCCGCATTCATCGCCAGTTTCACGGCGGGGATGTTGTAGCTGTGTTTGAGCGCGTCCGTCAGTGTGACCGCGCCATGGAATTTCCGGTCATAGTTCTGTGGCGACCACGGGCCAGAGCCGGGAATGTCGAGAGTCATGGGATCGTCGATGATCGTGTCATCATACGACCACCCCATATCGAGCGCGGTCGCGTAGACGAAGGGCTTGAACGACGAGCCGGGCTGACGTTTCGCCTGTGTCGCGCGGTTGAAGGCGCCAGAGACCTTGAGCTTGCGTCCGCCGACCATGGCGCGCACGGCCCCATCGGCCGACATCACGACAATGGCGGCTTGGGCCTCGGACCCTTCGCGGACCTTGTTCTCAAAAATCCACGTGAGCGCATCTTCAGCCGCTTGCTGAATGCGGGCGTCAAAGGTGGTCTCAATAATCACGTCTTCGGTCGTGTCGCGGGTGAGAAAGTCGGGGCCAGCGCCCATGACCCAATCAGCAAAATAGCCACCCGCCCGCTTTTCGGCGGTCTCGGACAGTTCGGCGGGATGCGCCTTGGCGTAGGCGCGTTCTTCATCAGTGATATAGCCCTGCTCGTTCATCAGGAGGAGAACGATCCCCGCGCGTTCCTGAGACCGGGTGAGGTTGTTCGTCGGCGCATAGCGAGTCGGCGCGGTCAAAAGACCGGCCAGCATGGCGCTCTCGGCGACATCGACCTCCGCGGCGGATTTGCCAAAATAGCGCTGCGCCGCGGCCTCGAACCCGTTTGCCCCCGCACCGAGATAGGCGCGGTTCATGTAGATCGACAGAATCTCGTTCTTGGAATAGCGCGCCTCCATCGCCATGGCGTAGACCATTTCCTTGAGCTTGCGTGCCATCGTGCCTTGGCGACAGTCGGCCTCATAGGCGGTTTGGCTTTCCCATTCCGTCGGATCAAACGGCACGCCGAGGCACAACAGCTTGGCCGTCTGTTGGGTCAGGGTCGAGCCACCGTGACCCGACAGGGGGCCGCGCCCCTCGGACAGGTTGATCTTGATCGCGGAGGCGATACCGCGCGGCGAGACGCCGAAATGGCGGTAAAACCGTTTGTCCTCTGTGGCGACAATCGCGTTCTTGAGATGGGGCGACACGGTGTCTGCGGTGATCTGTCCGCCAAACTGTTCGCCGCGCCAGGCAAAGACAGAGCTGTTCCGATCCAAAAGCGTCACCGAACCACGCGCCCGCCCATCGAGAAGATCATCGTAAGGCGGCAGCGTGGTGTAGAGGTAAAAGACCGCCAGACCGATCACGAGCGCAAGGGCCAAGGCCCCACGCGACACCGTCAGCCAGATCAGGCGGGTGATCCAGCTAAAGAGGCCGACCACCAGCCGCACCACAGGATTCCCCGACGGCTTTCGCGGTGGTGTCCCACGGGCGGCCTTTTTCTTGGGCGCCTTCTTTGCCTTGGAACTCGGCTTGGACGTCGGCTTGGAAGTCGCTTTTTGAGCTGCGGGATAGCGCCGGTCCGCGACCAATTTGCGCTTTCCGTTATTGGATCCGGTCATGTCGTCTGCTCAATCTCTCTGGATTTGTTGCCCGCCAGCTTACGGTGGTGGGTTTGGAATGTTGAGGGGAAACAGGTGGCGATCACGTCTTTATTTACTGACTATTTTTTGGGCAACTTGCCTAAAATGTATATTTTTTGAGCGAAACTGCCTGAAAAAGAGTCACATCCCTCCTCACCTTTGCTTGTGCAGAAACCTGATACATCGTTTTGCTGACCCCGTGACGGTCCTTGGGCTGTCGCCCGCTCAAACGGAAGGGGAAAAACGTGAAACTCATTATTGCAGCTATCAAGCCGTTCAAGCTTGAGGAAGTCCGCGAAGCACTGACCGGAATCGGTGTGCGCGGCATGATGGTGACGGAAATCAAGGGCTTCGGCTCTCAGTCCGGCCACACCGAGATCTATCGCGGTGCGGAATACGCCGTGAACTTCGTGCCGAAGGTAAAACTTGAGATCGTCGTGGCCGATGCCATGGCTGAGCAAGTTGTCGAGACCATCGCCACCACCGCCAAGACCGACAAAATCGGCGACGGCAAGATTTTTGTCCTCGACGTGGAAGGCGCAACGCGCGTCCGCACCGGCGAGACCAACGACGACGCGATCTAATCGCGCTTACCCGAGACGAAAGGGACTAAAACCTATGAAACTCACCAAGCTCATTCCGGCCACTGCGCTCGCCACCGCGATGCCGCTTATGGCCTTTGCGCAGGACGCTGAAGAAGTCGTCGCTGTGGCTGTGCCGACGGATTCCGTATTCATCCTTAACACGTTGCTCTTCCTCATCGGCGGCTTCCTCGTGTTCTTCATGGCTGCTGGTTTTGCCATGCTCGAAGCTGGCCTCGTGCGTTCCAAAAACGTTGCGATGCAGCTCACCAAAAACGTGGCCCTCTTCGGCCTCGCCTCGATCTTCTACTACCTGATCGGCTACAATCTGATGTACCCGCTCGGCACCTGGTCCATGGACGGCGTCCTCTCCGGCGTGTTCGGCCCGGGCGTGCTTGAAGCCGTTGGCATCACCGCTGAGACCGCCGACGATTACGGCTACGCCTCCACCGGTTCCGACTTCTTCTTCCAGTTGATGTTCTGTGCCGCCACCGCGTCCATCGTGTCCGGTGCTCTGGCTGAGCGCATCAAACTCTGGCCGTTCCTGATCTTCACGATCGTCCTGACCTCCATCATTTACCCGATCACGGCCTCCTGGACCTGGGGTGGCGGTTTCGTTGGCGAAGCTGGCTTCTCCGACTTCGCTGGTTCCACCATCGTGCACTCCGTGGGTGGCTGGGCCGCTCTGACAGGTGCGCTGATCCTCGGCCCGCGTCTTGGCAAATACAAAGACGGCAAAGTGACCGCGTTCCCGGGTTCCAACCTGACGCTCGCGACGCTGGGTACGTTCATCCTGTGGCTCGGTTGGTTCGGCTTCAATGGCGGTTCCCAGCTTGCTATGGGCTCCGTGGGTGATGTGGCTGACGTGTCCCGCATCTTCTCCAACACCAACGCTGCTGCTGCTGGTGGTGCCATCGCCGCTCTGATCGTGACCCAACTGGTTTACGGCAAAGTCGACCTCACCATGGTGCTCAACGGCTCCCTCGCTGGCCTCGTGTCCATCACCGCTGAGCCGCTCGCACCGTCCCTCGGCGCGGCAACCCTGATCGGTATGGTCGGCGGCGTGATCGTGGTCTTCGCTGTCCCGATGCTCGACAAGATGAAAATCGACGACGTCGTTGGCGCGATCCCGGTTCACTTGATCTGCGGTATCTGGGGCACCCTGGCTGTTCCGCTCACCAACTCCGACGCCTCCTTCGGCGCTCAGATCTACGGTATCGTGGTCATCGGTCTTGCGACCATCGTGTCCTCCGCCGTTGTCTGGTTCGTCCTGAAGATGGTCATGGGCATCCGCGTCTCCGAAGAAGAAGAGATGATGGGCCTCGACAAAGCCGAGCTCGGCATGGAAGCCTACCCGGAGTTCTACAAAGGCTAATCCCCTTTACTCCTGAAACATCCTTGAACCCGGGCGTTCCGCGCTCGGGTTTTTCTATGCCCGATGTGTGTCTGAAACGAATTTTCAACCAATGCCTAGTATGCCCTTAGGTCTAGGACTGACCAATCGGGGCTGACCGATGCGCAAGAATTGCGTGAGTGGCATTGTGATCTGTTTTCTGGCTGGGCCGCTTTGGGCGGAGCCGGTCTCTTTGCTTTTGGGGGCCGATATGAGTGCGCGCCGCGCGCCTCTCGTCTCCGCCCCTCCGACGCCCTTGGTCCCGGCCATGATCGGCGTGCCTCGTGAAAGTCAGGTCGGCCCGAGCCTCTTTGCCGGACGAGCGAGCGGAGGATTTTTCGAACCTGTCGCGCCCCGTCCCGCCAAACGCTTGTCCCAAACAGCCGCCCGGCGCATGGCCACGGCCGCGCCCAGCTATGTTCAGGCCGTGCGTGCGGTGATCGGGCGGGCGGAGAGCGCGGGCGCGGGGTATGATGCCGTTCAACACGGTGCCAAGCGTCCGCCGCACAAACCGCCGTCTCAGATGACCTTGGGGGAGATTTTTGCCTGGATCGAGGCGACGCCGGGACAACCCCATGCCATCGGCTATTACCAGTTCATCCCCAATACCCTTGCGCGGCTTGTCACACTCTTGGATCTGGGGCCGGAGGTCGTCTTTACCCCGGAGGTTCAGGACCGTCTGGCGGACATTCTTTTGGTAGAGGCGGGGCTCTATGAGGTGCGGCATGGTCAGATGACCCGCCATGCATTCATGGGCAACCTCGCCAAGATCTGGGCCGGGTTGCCGACCAAATCGGGGAAATCCCATTACCACGGGTATGCGGGTAACAAGGCGACGGTCAGCTGGGCGGAGTTTGACCGCGCCTTGGCGCAGGTTTTTCCGGGGTAGTCTGGCGCACCGGTAAGTGCGCCAGAAAGAATGAGAGCTTACTTCGCTGCAACCGACATCGGTGCGCCGGTGCCCATGTTGGTGCCGGTGTAGGCCTTCCCCGCCGCTTTCCACGCGCCAAAGCCGCCTTCCATATGGGCGACGGGGCTGATGCCAGCGGCCGCGCACATCTGCGCGACTTTGCCGGAGCGGATGCCGGAGCCACAATGGAAGACGATGCGCTTGCCCTCTTGGGACGGCAGCTTTTCGGCGGAGAAGAACGAGAGCGGCAACAGAAGCGCGCCGGTGATATGCTCGAACGCGTATTCCTGCGGGGTGCGCACGTCGATCAGCGTGATCTCATTGGCGGAAAAGGCGGCGTCCACCTCGTCCACGGTCCAGGTTTCAAAGCTCAGCCCATCAATGGTTTCGGTTTTCATCGCTCTTCCTTTTCAATTGCGCATGAGACTCTCCAGATAGGGAGTTTCCTATCCGTTTCGAGACGAAGAGACGCGAGTCCCTTAAAAGATGCAAAGAAAAAGGCGCGCTCCGAAGGGGAGCGCGCCTCATGTCACCAAGCTTTCGCCCGGATTATTTGCAGGTCTTCGCCACAGCCTCGGCCAAAAGCGGCACGGTCTCGGCGTTGAGGCCCGCGATGTTCATGCGCGAGTCGCCGACCATGTAGATGCCGAACTCTTCACGGATTTTCAGAACTTCTTCCGGCGTTGCCCCGATGCGGGAGAACATGCCGCGGTGACGGGCGATAAAGTCAAAGCGATCCGAATTGGTCAGGCGCTTCAACTCATCGGCGAGCTGCGTGCGCAGACCCAGCATACCGAGACGCACCTCTTCGAGCTCGGCCATCCAATCGGCTTTGAGCGCCTCATCATTCAGGATCATCGTCACCAAACGCGCGCCGTGATCCGGCGGGAAGGAATAGTTCTGACGGTTCAAAAAGTTGAGCGTCCCCTGCGTGACCGGTGTCTGCTCGGCTTTTTCAGAAATCGCCATGAGGCAGCCGGTGCGCTCGCGGTAGATGCCGAAGTTTTTGGAGCACGACGCAGCGACCAGGAGCTCCGGCAATTTCGACGCCAACAGACGCGTCGCGGCGGCGTCCTCTTCGAGACCGTCGCCAAAGCCTTGGTAAGCGATGTCGACGAGGGCGGTGGCGCCTTTCTCAAGAATCAGATCGGCCACGAGTTCGAATTGCCCAAGCGTGAGGTTCGCGCCGGTTGGGTTGTGACAGCAACCGTGCAGCAACACGAGATCGCCCGCATTCACGGCTTTGAGGCTTTCCATCATCGCATCGAAATCGACGGTGCAGGAGACCTCATCGAAATAGTCATAGGCTTCGTTCTTGAGACCCATGAATTTCAGGATGGAGACGTGGTTCGGCCAGGTCGGATTCGAGGTCCAGACGGTCAGATCCGGGTTCACGAGTTTCGCAAGTTCAAAAGCCTGACGGATCGCACCGGTGCCACCCGGGGTCGCAATCGCACCGACGCGCGCGTGATCGACGCTATCGGCCAAGACGAGCGACTTCATCGCGGCGCCAAAGGCCGGGTCGCCGGAGAGCGCGGTGTATTTCTTGGTGGTCTCGACCTCCCAGAGCTGCTTTTCAGCGGCTTTGATGGCGCGCATCACCGGGGTCTCGCCCTCGGCGTTTTTGTAGATGCCGACGCCAAGGTCCACCTTGGTGTCGCGCGGATCTTGCGCGTAGAGCTGCATCAGTTCGAGGATTTTGTCCGCCGGCTGTGGTTTGAGAGTGCTGAGCATTATGCGTCTCCAGTTGCGACTTTCAGGTCGCCATACATGCCCCATTCTGACCAAGACCCGTCATAGAGGGAAAACTCTACGCCGAGGCGTGTCAGGGCGAGGCCCAGAATAGCGGCGGTCACACCCGATCCACAGGACGTGATCGCCGGTTTGGTGAGATCGACGCCTGCGGCTTCAAAAACGGCGCGCAGTTCGTCGTTGGATTTTATCGTGCCTTCGGGGGTCAGAACCTCGCCAAAGGGGACGTTTCGCGAATTCGGGATATGGCCGGAGGCGAGACCTTCACGCGGTTCCGGCGTCTCGCCCTTAAAACGCGCGGCGGAGCGGGCGTCGATGATCGTGTAATCGCCAAGCTTTGCAGAGGCCGCGACCTGGGTCACGTCCCGAACCAGATCGTGGCGAATGTCCGTGATCATGTGGCGGTCGCGGATCGTCGGCTTTTGGTCGGTCACCGGTCGGTTTTCCGACTTCCACTTGGGCAGGCCGCCATCGAGCACGGCGACATTGTCCTGACCGAAATATTTAAACATCCACCAGACGCGCGGCGCGGAGAAAATCCCGGCCGTGTCGTAGACAACGACCTGATGCCCGTCCCCGATGCCAAGCGCCCGCATCCGAGACATAAATTTTTCGACCGGCGGAAGCATATGCGGAAGGCTGGAGCGCAAATCTGCGACTTCATCGATGTCCACGAAACGTGCGCCGGGGATATGCGCGCGCTCATATTCGGCGCGGCAGTCGCGATTGTCGGCGGGCATATACCAGCTGGCATCAATGAGCCGGAGCTCCGGCGCTTTCAGATTTTCGGCGAGCCAGTCGGTGGATACCAGTGTTTTCGGATCGCTTTGCAGCATGGTCTGGCCTTTGGTTGTTGGAAAAGGGCAGTCGATCCTGCCTTAGCGGGACTGTCGCCCCTGTGCAAGTTCTCACGGTATCGACGGAGCCGCAAACAGGGCAAACTGGCTGGCTTTAGCCGCCGTGACGCAAAAGCCGCTGTTTCTGACGGCCCCAGTCGCGCTTGGCCTCGGTCTGGCGTTTGTCGACGGTTTTCTTACCCTTGGCGATGCCGAGTTTGATTTTCACTTTGCCCTTATGGTTGAAATACATCACGAGGGGCACAAGCGTCATGCCCTCGCGGCCCGTCGCCTGCCACAGCTTCGAGAGTTCGCGACGCGATACCAATAGCTTGCGTTTGCGGCGTTCTTCATGCGGGAACATCGCCTGCTCGTAGGGCGCGATATAGGAATTCGTCAGCCACAATTCACCGTTGTCGACGGAGGCGTAGCTCTCCGCGATATTGGATTGCCCGGTGCGCAGGGATTTGACCTCGGACCCCGTGAGCACGACGCCGCATTCTATGTCATCCTCGATGGCATAGTCGTAGCGTGCGCGCCGGTTCTCGGCGATCACCTTGTAGTTCTTTTCTTCGGGCGTTTGTTTTTTCTTGGCCATGATAGGTGCTCAGATAGGTGTTTGTGGACGATCTGTCCACTGGCCCGGCCCGCGGAATTCTGGCAAAACATCCTGAAATCTCTTCGAGGCACGCATGTTCATCCAGATTTTCGTCGGCACGGTCCTGATCCTCCTGTCCGTTTTCGTGGCGGCGCTGGGATTCTTGATGCTGGAGTGGACGTTGCAGCGGGCGCACGGCTGGCTGATCAAGGAACCGCACGGGCCGAAACTGGCCATCGTGCTGTTCGGTGCGGTGGTCGCGATCTTGTGGATGATCACGGCTGGTGTCTGGATTTGGGCCATCGCCTTTCGCCTTTTCGGGCTGTTCGCGCATTTCGAGGAGGCGCTCTATTTCTCGCTCGTCGCCTTCACGACCCTCGGGTTTGGTGATTTGCTCTTGCCAGAGCAGTGGCGGCTTTTGGGCGGTTTTGCCGCGACCAACGGGCTTTTGAACATAGGGATGATGACGGCACTTTTGATGGAAGTGCTCCGCCATGTCCGCCGCAATCAGTTGGAAAGCGTCAATCGGCGCTGAGCCAAGGCAGGCGGCACGAAAAAAGGGGCCGTGAAGGGCCCCTTTCTCAATTTCTCTGGCGCAGGTCAGCTTTTAAAGTAGCCCGGCATGCTCCATCGCCGCTTTGATCGCGGCTTTGGTGTCATCGGAGAGCGGGGTGAGCGGCAGGCGCACGTCATCCGAGCACAGGCCCAAAAGCGACATCGCGTATTTCGCGCCGCAGACGCCCGGCTCCATAAAGATCGCGATATGAAGCGGCATCAGCTTGTCGGTGATCTCAAGCGCTTTCGCGTAGTCTCCCGCCTGGGTCGCGGCCTGCATCTCGGCGCAGAGTTTCGGCGCGACGTTCGCGGTCACGGAAATACAGCCGACGCCGCCATGGGCATTGAACCCCAATGCCGTGGCATCCTCGCCCGACAATTGGCAGAAGTCCGGCCCGCACGCCATACGCGCTTTCGGTACACGGGACAGATCGCCGGTGGCGTCCTTGACCCCGACAATGCGCGGAAGTTTCGCGAGTTCCGCCATGGTGTCCGTGGACATGTCGATGACGGAGCGGCCCGGGATGTTGTAGATCACGATCGGAATCTCCGCCGCGTCGTGCATCGCGGTGAAATGCGCGATCAGGCCTTTTTGCGTCGGCTTGTTGTAGTATGGCGTCACGACGAGCGCGGCATCGGCCCCGACTTTGGCGGCGTGCTGAATGAGGCGAATGCCCTCTTGCGTGTTGTTCGATCCGGCGCCCGCGATCACAGGCACGCGGCCTGCCACGGTTTCAACGACGATCTCGACGACTTGCTCATGTTCGGCGTGGCTCAGGGTCGGGCTTTCGCCGGTCGTGCCCACGGGAACGATCCCCGCAGAGCCTTGTGCGATGTGCCACTCGACGAGGTGTTTGAGCGTATCGACATCCAGTTCGCCGTTCTTAAACGGCGTGACCAGTGCAGGAATGGATCCTTTGAACATCGTACGCTCCTTTTCTAGATGCTTGGGCGGTGAGTCGCCCCCGGAAAGTTCCGGCGGAAACTAGCCGCCTTCTGAGCTGTTCACAAGAATCTGTGTTGCTGTGCCGTGTGGGGCCGCTAATTTGGTGGTAAAATAAAAGAAACCTGAGGCGGAACAGTCCCGATCATGATCAATTGCGCGCCCGCGAAAGCGGTCTATGGCCTTGTATTCGCGATGTTTTTCGCGCTCCCTCTGTCTGCCTCTCCCGAGTCGGATGCGCTCACGCGTGCCTATGAGGCGCAGCGCTCCGGTGATTGGGACCGTGCCCGCCAGGAGGCCCAAGGTGTCGGGCGGGACATCATCGACTGGCACTATTTGCGGTCCGGGCGCGGAAGCTTTGACGACTACCGCAGTTTTCTAAGCCGCAATGCGGATTGGCCGGGGCTGCCGCTTTTGGCGCAACGTGGTGAGGCGACCATCCCGGCAAATGCCTCACCAGACGTGGTGATCGACTACCTCACCGCCTATCCCCCGGCGACCGGAGAGGGCGCGTGGCGTCTCGTCTCGGCCTATGCGGCCAAAGGACAGTCCGGTGATGCACAGGCGCAAACGGTGCTCTTTTGGAACACCTTGCCGATGGATGAGGCGGAGGAACGCCTCTTTCTCGACCGTTACAGCGACATCCTAAAACCCCATCACGCCGCCCGGGCAGAGATGCTCATGTGGCAAGACGAGTTCGAAGACGCGGCGCGTCTGTTGCCGAACCTGCCGACAGGCTGGGACAAGCTGATCGACGCAACGCGCAAATTGGTGCGTGACGAGGCAGGCGTGGATGACGCGATTTCCGCCGTACCCGAGGCGCTCATGGATCATCCGGTTCTGGCCCATGCGCGCTTTGAATGGCGCGTACGGCGGGGGCGCAATGAGGATGCCGTGACGCTCATGTTGCAGCACTCCACTGCAGACGGCATAGGGGAGGCTAAGGCCTGGGGCGACCGGCGTCGCACGCTGGCGCGGCAGATGATGCGCGACGGTAAGGCGCAGATCGCCTATGCGATCGCCTCGCGCCATATGCTTTTGCCGGATCAGGATCACTATTCCGATCTCGAATGGCTCTCCGGCTATCTTGCCCTGCGCTATCTCGACCAGCCGGGCCTCGCGCTCGATCACTTCAATCGCTTTCGCATGGCCGTCGGCACGCCGATTTCCCTTGGTCGCGCGGGGTATTGGGAGGGGCGTGCTTTGGAGGCCATGGGCGCGCGCGACGATGCGGCGGCGGCCTATGCCTTTGGCGCGCAGTTTCAGACCTCGTTTTACGGCCTCTTGTCGGCAGAAAAGATCGGGCGTGACCTCGATCCCGCTTTGACGGGAGAGGCACGCTTTGCCGATTACACGCAGGCCGATTTCATGGGGTCGTCTGTCCTCAAGGCTGCTCTGCTTTTGGAAGAGGCGGATGAGCTACCACTGGCCGCACGGTTCCTGCGCCATTTGGGTGAAAGCCTGACTCCGCAAGAGCTTGGCCAACTTGGCGATCTTGCGCTCGATCATGATCCGTATTTGGCGGTGCTGGTCGCGAAATTCGCCGCCGATCAGGGGATCGTGCTGAACCGTGCCTATTATCCGCTTCATGCCCTCGCACAGGCTGACCTCCCGGTGGAGCCAGAACTGGCCCTGTCCATCGCGAGGCGAGAGAGTGAGTTTTATTCCATGGCGCGCTCCCATGTCGGCGCGCGCGGGTTGATGCAGCTTATGCCCCGGACGGGAGAGGCCATGGCCACTAAGTTGGGTTTGGAGGCCTTCGAGGAACGCCAACTCGACGATCCGGTGCTCAATGCGCGCCTTGGCTCCGCCTATCTTGCTCAGCTGATAGAGGAATTCGGTAACAACATCCCCTTGGTCTCTGTCGGCTACAACGCCGGGCCGAGCCGGGCGCGGAGCTGGATCGAGAGCTATGGCGACCCGCGTTCCGGCAATGTCGACCCGGTCGACTGGATCGAACATTTGCCGTTCCGCGAAACGCGCAATTACGTCATGCGGGTGTCTGAAAGCGTGCCGGTCTACCGCGCGCGCCTGCGAGGCGAAACGGGACCTGTGACGCTGTCACAGCTTTTGAGTGCGCGTTAAGCTTTCGTGGATTGCGCGGCGACCTGCCGCGCCCGGAGGAAAGTCACAAGCCCTGCGCCGACCACGATGATCGCACCGATGAGCACATGCGTGCGTACGACATCGCCAAAGGCCAGAACGCCGAGCACCGCCGAGAAGGGCAATGGCAACTAGCCACAGGGCTGGATCGCGGAGGCCACCGCGACTTCATAGGCTTTGATCAGCAGGAAATGCGAGGTGATCGAGGTCACGCACAACAGCCCCATCCAAAGCCAATCGCCCGGCAACATCGGTTCCCAGAACCACACCCCCACGAGCGTGGTGACAACCATCCCCGCCATGCCGGTGTAGAAGAACGTCACATCCGCTTTGTCGAACCGGGCCACATAGCGGTTGAGAATACCGTAAAGCGCAAAGCAGAGCGCCGAGGCAAAGGGGAAGATCGCGTCAAAGGAAAAGACCCCGGAGCCGGGTTTGATGATGATCATCACGCCGACAAAGCCCACAAAGACGAGGCCCCAGCGCCGCCAGCCGATCCGCTCGCCAAGGATCGGTCCGGACAAGGCGGTGATCAGCAGCGGATAGGCCGCGAAAATGGCGGGACCATCGACGAGGCCCATGCGGACAAAAGCCGTCACCATGATGAGGACTTCGAGTGCCAAAATCGCGCCACGGAAAAACTGAAGCCCCGGACGTTGGGAATTGAGCGCGCGTTTCAAGCCGCCGCCTCTGAGCGAGAGCAGCATCACGAAACTGGCAAAGACCCAATAGCGGATCATCACGATCATGAAGACATTGTAGGTGCCCGCAAGGTGACGAGAGATGCCGTCCTGCATCGCGAAAATGAACGTCGCCGCGAGCATGAGCAGGGTGCCAAGCACCGGGCTTTGTTTCGTCATGCTTTGGTGCCTCGGCTCATGTGGCGTTTGCGGCCAAACCCCGGCGTGCGTTCCACGACAAATCCCGCGTCTGTGAGCTTTTGCCGAACATGTCCTGCGGCGGTGTAGGTCGCGAAGGTGCCGCCCTGGGCGGTATGCGCGCCAACTTCTGACATCAGCTCCTCGCCCCAAAGCTCCGGGTTTTTGGCCGGGGAAAACCCGTCGAGGAACCAGGCGTCGGCCTGACCGTCCCACGCGCCGAGCGTTTCTCGCGCGTCGCCGATTTTGACCTCGACCAGCACCTGTCCGACCTGAAAGGCGCGAAGACCCTTGTCCCATGCGGCGAGGAACGGCGCAGCAATCGCGGCGGCTTCGGGAAAGGCCTCAAGCGCCGTGGCAATGTCCGGCGTCGTCATCGGAAAGGCCTCGAACGAGGTGAACCGCACAAGACCCGGCCCCGTGTGACAGAGCGCGAGGGCGAGCATGTTGAGACCTGTGCCAAACCCAAGCTCGGCCACATGAAACCCTTCCCCAAGACGCGCAGGCAGATCATTCCCGGCGAGGAAAACATGTCGCGTTTCCTCAAGCCCGGAGGCGAGCGAGAAATAGGGGTCATCGAACCGTGTCGAGACGGGGATTTTCCCGTCACGCCATTCGATGCGGGCTGTCTGGTCGTTCTGCATGATTTGGCCTATGACACACGCGAATGGGAAAGACCATGCGAAGGCGCGCAGGCACTTGCAACGGGTAAAAACGCAGATGGGCAGAGCAGAAATCACGATCTATGGCGCGGGGGCCTTTGGCCTGTCCTGCGGCTATGAGGCGGCGAAGCGTGGCGCGCGCGTGCGGGTGATCGATCCCTATGGCGTCGGTGCCGGGTCTTCGGGCGGTGTCGTGGGGGCCTTGGCCCCGCACACGCCGGAGCGGTGGAACGCCAAGAAAGAGTTCCAGTTTCAAAGCCTCATCATGGCGCGCACCCATTGGCCGGAGGTCGAAAAGATCGGAGGGGTGTCTTCCGGCTACGGCAATCTCGGGCGTGTGCAGGCGGTAAAGGATGCCCGCCAGTTGGAACTGGCCCGCGCGCGTGAGGCGCAGGCCGCAGAGCTTTGGCGCGGTCAGGCGGACTGGCGTGTCGTGACACAGGGCGAGACGGGCTATTGGGCCCCTTTGAGCCCGACCGGCTATCTGATCCATGACACCCTCTCTGCACGGATTAACCCATGGCGCGCGTGTCAGGCTTTGGCCGCAGCGATTACGGCGCTCGGCGGCGAAGTTGTGGCGGAGGGGCCGGAAGAGGGCCGCGTGATCCATGCAACCGGCTGGTGGGGGCTAAAACAGCTCAGCGACAGCTTTGGCAAAGAGGTCGGAAACGGGGTCAAAGGGCAGGCTATCCTGCTCGATCTTGCTCTACCCGAGGCACCGCAGCTTTACGGCGAAAGCCTCCATGTGATCCCGCATGGGGATGGGACGACGGCGATTGGATCGACATCAGAGCGCGACTTCGACGACCCCACAGCGACGGATGAGGGCGCAGATGCGCTCCTCGCGCGAGCGCGTGAAGCTGTTCCAATGCTCAAGGATGCGCGCGAGATCCGGCGCTGGGCCGGGGTGCGCCCGCGCGCAAAATCCCGCGCGCCGATGTTGGGGGCGTGGCCGGAACGCCCCGATCATTACATTGCTAATGGAGGGTTCAAGATCGGCTACGGCATGGCACCGTTGGCCGCGAAGGTTCTCGTCGATCTGGTCTTGGAAGACCGCGACGACATCCCGGAGGACTTCCGGGTCGAGGCATCACTCTGAGGCCATTTCACGCAGCGACGCCATCAACTTTTCAAGACCTGTAAGCGAACGCTCATTGATCAAACGCCCGTTTTCGTCAAAAGCCTCTGAGCTATTCGCGATCAGAACCTCCGGGGCCTGAATAATCCGGGTGTTGAACGTGGTCATCGCCCACCGGAGACTATACTGGCTTCGTTCACCCCCCGCGCGTCCAGCGGCGGCGGACATGATGGCAACGGGTTTTCTTTCCCACGGTTTGAGGCCGGTGCGGCTCACCCAGTCGAGTGCGTTTTTGAGCAAGCCGGGGATCATCTTGTTATATTCCGGCGTGGAAATGACGACGGCATCCGCACCGAGAATTTGCTCCGCGAGCTTGGTTACCTCCGGCGGCATGCCCTCGTCTTCAAGGTCCTTGTCATAAAGCGGTAGCCGCAAATCACCACGTGTGAAATCGCAGGGACCGAACACGCGGACCGCTTCCATCAAGAGTTTCGTATTCGTGCTCTCTTGACGCAGAGCGCCTGAAATACCGAGAAGTTTGAGTGCCATGGAGCCTCCGACTAAATTGTTTCAAGTCAGGTAGGTTTCATTGACGTCGCGGCAAGACTTAGTATTCCACACCGATCTGTGCTTTGATGCCTGAGCGGAACGGATGCTTGATCAGCTCCATTTCCGTCACCAGATCAGCGATCTCGATCAGCTCTTCCTTGGCGTTGCGCCCGGTCAGGACGACATGGGTCAGGGGCGGCTTTTCGGTCTGGAGGAAGGCCACGACATCGGCCACGTCGATATAGTCGTAGCGCAGCGCGATGTTGATCTCATCGAGCAGGACCATGCGGTTTTTCGGGTCGCGGATCAGCTCCTTGGCTTTTTCCCATGCGGCCTTGGCCATCTCGATGTCGCGTTCCTTGTTCTGGGTTTCCCAGGTGAAACCTTCGCCCATCGTGTAGAATTCGCAGAGGTCCGAGAACCGCTCCGTGATCAGGTCGCGTTCGCCGCAGTCCATGCCGCCCTTGATGAATTGCACCACGGCCGTGGGCATCCCATGCGCGATGCATCGGAAGATCATGCCGAAGGCGGCGGAGGATTTGCCTTTGCCCTTGCCGGTGTGGACGATGATCAGCCCCTTTTCATCGGTTTTGGTCGCCATGATCTTGTCACGGGCGGCTTTTTTCTTGGCCATCTTGGCGGCGTGGCGGGCGTTGTCGTCGGTCATGATGTGTCCTTAAAAGAAAAGCGAAACAAAGAGCGGCGCGATGAGCGCGGTGAGAATGGCGTTGAGCACCATGCCGATCCCGGCAAAGGCGCCTGCGGTGCCATGGACCTGAAAGGCGCGGGCGGTACCGATCCCATGGGCGGCGACCCCGGTGGCAAAGCCGCGTCCGCGATAATCGCGCACACCGATGAGGTTGTTCAAGGGGGTCGTGACGACTGCCCCGATCACACCGGTGATCAGGACGAGCGCCACGGTGAGCGTCGGGAGGCCGCCGATCGCCTCAGCCACGCCGATGGCGACGGGGGAGGTCGCGGATTTCGGCACGAGTGACAACAGCACATCGCCCTCAAGCCCCATCGCGGCCCCGATGGCGGTGGCCGATCCCATCGCGACGACAGAGCCAACGAGAAGCGCGGCGAGAAGGGGGGCTGCGGCGGATTTCACCTTTTGCCAGTTCTGCCACAGCGGCACGGCAAGCGCGACAGTCGCCGGCCCGAGCATGAAATGGATGAACTGCGCGCCCTCGAAATAGGTGCGATAGGAGGTGTCGGTCAGCTGGAGCAGCACAGAGAGCAACACCATCGAGATCAGCACCGGGTTCACATAGGGCTTGGCGCCGGACAGTCGGAACAGCCAGTCACCGATGAAATAGGCCACGAGCGTTGCAAAGAGCCAAATGAGCTGCCCCTCGGCGAGGTAGGACCAGATGTCGAGAATATCACTCATAGCGGCGTCTCATCGGCTTCGCCGCGCAGGCGGTTGACGTATTTAAAGGTCAAAGACCCGGCGGCGATGGCCAAAATGGTCGATCCGATCAGCGCAACAGCAAGCGCGAAACCGATGTCCGAAAGCTGATCGAGGTACTGAACGATCCCGACGCCTGCAGGCACATAAAGAAGCGAGAGATAGGACAGGACATGCGAGGCGGTGTCTTTAATCTTTTCGCCAACCTTCGGTCGGGTCAAAAGCAAGACGGCCAAAAGGATCATGCCGATGACGGGGCCGGGGAGCGGTAGCCCGAAGACCCGCGCGATGACCTCTCCCATGAGCTGAAAGCCCAAAAACAGTCCCAAATGTACGATCATGCGCAGTCCTTCCGATTGCGCGTATATTGGCGATGCGGGACGGGAGCTGCAAGCGCTTGCGGGGATGAGAGAGGCGAAGGCCCCGCATCACCCCCGCATGAGAAAAGGCGCAACCCCGCGGGCCGCGCCTTTTCATGGGCCGGGACAGGAGGGATTATTCGGCTGGGAGGGCCTCCATCGTGTCCGTGCGGCTGAAATGTTGGCTGTTCAGGCGGAAGACGAGCGCGATCATCGCGACTTGGAACGCGATGGCGATGGCCGTCACGACCCAATAGGTGGCCCCGAATTTGTCGATGACGCCTGCGCTGACCAAGCCTTTGTTCACGAAAAACTGGATGAGGACAGAAAGCGCGACACCAGGGCACACGAGCGCATAAGACCCCGGCGACAGTTTCGCGCCAAACACGAAGTCCTTGAAATAGCCCTGACGTTTCAGAACGGTCAGGCCAAGTGCGAGGAAGACCAGCTGAAGCGACACCATCCGCGCGAGGAACATCATCGTGCCTGTGACGTCGGAATGGCCCTCAAAGACATGCAGACCGTGATCTTGGCGCATGAACAGGATCGAGAGGATCGTCACAATCGGAATGACGATCAAGAGGGTCGGCCCGGCCTCTTCATGCGTGCCGTAATGGAGCATGGAGTTGAACGCCGTGACCAGCGCGACGACGGCGTAGACAAAGGCCGCAACCGCAAAGAAGGTCGACAGGACAAGGGCCGTCCCCACCACCCAAGGCTGGGTCGACATCGCGGCAGGTGCGGCCATGCCGACGCCGACCATGGACAGGGCAAAGGCGGGGAGCATCTGGGCAAAGGAGTTATGCGCAGTCACATCGAACACGCCACCTTTTGAGAGCACCCGCCCGAGGAAATCGCCGATGATCGACAGCGCCTGCCAGCCGATCAGGGCAAAGGCGAGGAGCGCGAGCGGGAACAGGTATTCCACGACGCTCCAGAGATTTGGCACAAAGACGAGACCTGCAATGAACAGCCCGTTCACCGTCATAGCCAGAGCGAGAGGCACGGCCAAAAGCGTGGATTCCGCGTTCGAATTGCGGAGGCTCTCATAGCGCGGCGTTTTCTTGAACGCGCTCAACGCGGAGAGGTTCCAGAACAGGGTCTTGAGGTTGAGAAAAACGAAAACAGCGATGCCTGCGACGGCCACCGCGATCCCGGTCTTGAGTGCGGGGCCTCCGGTGGTCCATGCGGCCAGGATGTCTTCGAACACGGGCACGGAACGTCCCGGGTGTGGCACCCAGAACATCAGATACATAAAGAAGGTGACGGCGAGGCCACCGGCGCCCAAAGAGGCGAGGAAATATGTCGGGACATAGTGGTCCGCGGCACGAGTCGGTTTCATGGAGCATCTCCTAAACGCATTCTGAATTTTGAATATATTGGGCCAAAAGAAACATCTTTGATATATGTCAAAAGGACGCGACCGAGTGTCATGGGCGCGCGGATAAAAGCGGGATCGTAGGCATGGGTGCCATAAGTTTGGCGCGCTTAGACCCTCCCTCACCTGTCGATAGAGGCAACTGCTCTTTCCCAACCGAATCAGCTAGAGGGAGGGCTGAAAATAAAGTCGAGGAGTCCATGAAGCTCGCGCGTATCTCCACATATCCGGTCAAAAGTCTGACCGGCACTGATCTTGCAGCCGCCCGTATTGGGCCCTGGGGGCTGGAGGGGGATCGTCGCTGGGCTGTTGTCTACCCGAATGGCACGGTCGCGACGCGTCGTGAGCTTTCTGACCTCGCGCAGCTGAGTGCGGTGGAGACCTCGCATGGCATCTCGATCTCCTTTGAGGGCGCGCGGCTTGATGTGCCGTTCCCCGAGGGGGCAAAGGTCTCTGCCAAGGTTTTTTCCACCGTGATCGACGGCGTGGAAGATGCCGGAAATTACGCCTCGCATTTCCTGTCATCGGCCCTCAAACGCGAGGTGCGCCTCGTGTTTTTCCCCGAGACGGCGCAGCGCGAAGTCAGTCGCGCCTATGCGGGCGCGGGGCATTTTACGGCGCTCTCCGATGGCTATCCCGTGCTTTTGACGACATTCGCGTCTTTGGCCGAACTGAACGCAGAGCTGAAAAGCCCGGTGGAAATGCTCCGCTTTCGCCCGAATATCGTCGTCTCGGGCGATTTTGCCCCCTGGGCAGAGGACACGTGGCGGCGCATTCGGATCGGGTCGGCGGTGTTTCGGATCGTGAAGCCCTGCGAGCGCTGCGTCATGACGACTCAAGATCCCACGACGGGTATCCAGACCGACCCGCGCGAACCGCTTGCCACTTTGGGCCGCATTCACCGTGCCGCGAATGGCAAGATCATCTTTGGTCAGAATCTTGTCGTCGAAGAAGAGGGCGATATCGTCCTTGGGGACGAAATCGAGGTGCTTGAGAGCGGCACATCAAACCTGATGGATTTCAAATAACGCGCCTCACCTGTCTTTGAGGCACGCGCGGGTTCACCTTTCGTTAACCACGATGGGTCAAGCTCAGCGCACGTTTGTCAAAGCGCTCTTTCCCTCTGTCCTTCTCATCGCTCTATTGGCCGGCTGCCGCGCCGATAGCCCGGCCCTCGGCTATGCGCGCGCGGGCTATGTGCCCATCGACGTCGGTGACAACAGCTATCGTGTCTACACCGAGGAAACCCGCAACTGCGTCGAAGTGCACCGGGTCAATGTCGTCTTTCCGCCGCCTTCCCGGATGGAAATCCTGTTCGAAATGGAAACCGCCGCAATGCGCGTCACGGGCTGCGCGATCGAGACAGGGAGCTTTACAGGCGATCAGGCCATGTCCAAGGGCAAGCTCGACTGTTCCGCCGCGCCGGGGATGAAAGACTGGGTGCCGGGGACGTGCAATATCCGCCCGTGGGGGTAGTCGCGATTAGACGCTGACCGGCTTTTGATAGGTGTAAGAGGTCGCGCGATCATAGCCTGCATGCGCGGTCTCGCCGACGCGCTCAAACCCGAGCCGTTCAAACATTGCGTGGTTTTCAATGAGCTCGACGCGGGTCTGGAGTTCGAGCGTGGAAAGGCCAAGTTCAACGGCACGGCGGTCGGCGAGATGGATCAACGCCCGAGCCAAACCCCGCCCGCGTAGGGCCTCAGACACCGCGAGTTTGCCGATGTAAAGGCAACCTGTCTTGGGCGTGAGAAGGACACAGGCCACGAGCGGATCGCCAATGCCCCAAAGTTCCCGGTCCACAGCATCTTGGCGGAATGTCTCCAAGTTCATGCGGTGCATCGAAGACGGCGGGTCAATGCGCCCTTCCATCCCGGCAAAGGCCGAGCGGATCAGCGCAAGCGCCTGTGGCAGGCGCGGGTCATTGGGCCCGATGCGCCCCGGCGTCACCTGAGCGCCTCCAACGAGGCCCGCGCGGAGTTCGACCGAGGTCGCCACAGCCCGCGATCCATCGCCTCCAACAGGCGCTCCGCGATCTCCTTGAGCGCGGGGGCGTTGTGCTCGTCAATAAAGTCGCGGGTGTCTTCATCCTCGATAAAGGCCGCGTGGACCATATCGAAATGGTGATCTTTGACCGCGTGGGTCGTCGCCGAAAAGGCAAAGAGGTAGTCGACCGTCGCCGCGATCTCGAACGCGCCTTTGTAACCGTGGCGTTTCACGCCCTCGATCCATTTTGGGTTCACCACGCGGGACCGGACGACACGTCCGATTTCCTCGTCCAACGTCCGAATGACGGGCCGCTCAGGCCGCGAATGGTCGTTGTGATAGATCGGGCGATCTTGGCCCTGTAGCGTGGCGACGGCGGCGGCGGCTCCGCCCTCGAACTGGTAGTAATCGTCACTGTCCAACAGGTCGTGTTCGCGGTTGTCCTGGTTTTGCACGATGGCTTCGACCTCGGACAGGCGGGCTGCGAACCCACTGCGATCCTTGACGCCTTCTTGGCCCGCCCCATAGGCATATCCGCCCCATTCGAGGTAGGCCTCGGCCAGATCGCTCCGGTCTGTCCAAATCCGTTCATCAATTATCGCCTGTAGCCCCGCGCCGTAGGCCCCCGGCTTAGAGCCGAAGACACGAGAGGGGCTTTCCCCTTGCCGTGCACGCTCGGCGGCGGGGTTGTCCTCGGCGCTTTCCTCAAGCTTCTGAACCGCCCGCGCCGCACTGTCGACCAGCGCGATCAGCTGCGGGAAGGCATCGCGGAAAAAGCCGGACACACGAAGCGTCACATCAACCCTCGGACGCCCCAAAACAGAGGCCGGCAGGATTTCAAACCCGGTCACTCGGCGCGACATGGCATCCCATGTGGGTTTGACGCCCATGAGCGCGAGCGCCTGCGCGATGTCATCGCCGCCGGTGCGCATATTGGCGGTGCCCCATGCGGTGACCAACATACTGCGCGGCCAGTCGCCGTTGTCCTGCAAATGGCGCTCAATGAGGAGGTTCGCGGATTTCCACCCCAATTGCCACGCGGTTTGCGTCGGCACGGCGCGGGCATCGACAGAGTAGAAATTCCGTCCTGTCGGCAAAACATCCATCCGCCCGCGCGTCGGCGCGCCAGAGGGACCGGGGGGGACAAAGCGCCCGTTCAGGCCGGTGAGCAACCCTTCAATTTCTGCGGGGCCACAGGAGGTGAGCGTTGGCATGATCTCATCAAAGAGAGCCAATCGCACCATCTCAGACGCAGCGCCGGGGGCAGGAGCGTCGGGTGTGTCGAGCAGGTGAGCCGCATAAAGCTCCAGCCGCTCCACCGTGTCACCCGTGGTGCGCCATGTGTCGTCGGTCAGAGGCATGAGAGCTTCTGGACGTGCATCCAGCCACGCAGAGGCCATGTCGCAATCGAGCGGGTCGAAATCCATATCGAAATCCGCCGCAAGCGCACGAACAAAAGACGCATCCTTGCCCTTGCCCTCTCCGCGCGGCACGCGCGTGAGCGCCAATGCGAGATCACGGGCCAGACGCCCCTCCGGCGCGGTGCCGAAGATATGGAGGCCATCACGAATTTGCGCCTCTTTCAGGTCGCAGAGATAGGCGTCCAGCTTGGCCAGATCGCCCTCTTCATCCGCGCCGGTCATGCCGACATCGCGGTCCAGACCCGTCACAGAGGAGAGGCTCAAAATCTCCCGGCGCAAGGTGTCGATGCGGCGGGGGTCCACACCGGCGGCTTCGAAATATTCGTCCACGAGCGCTTCGAGATCGCGGAGGGGGCCATAGGTTTCCGCGCGTGTGAGCGGCGGGGTGAGGTGATCGAGGATCACGGCCTGCGCACGCCGCTTGGCCTGCGTGCCTTCGCCGGGGTCATTGACGATGAACGGATAGAGATGCGGCATCGGCCCCATCACGGCCTCCGGCAGGCAAGTGTCCGAGAGCGCGACGGCCTTGCCCGGTAGCCATTCGAGATTGCCGTGTTTGCCCATATGGACGAGCGCGTGCGCGCCGAAGCCATGGCGCAGGTAGAAGTAAAACGCGAGGTAATTGTGCGGCGGGACCAGATCGGGGGCGTGGTAAGTGTCCGTCGGGTCGATGTTATAGCCGCGCGCCGGTTGGATGCCGACCACGGTGTTGCCGTAGGTGAGGATCGACAGGGCGAAGGCGCCTATGGATCCGTCGTCATTGAGTATTTCGGCCAAGAAGAAGGGGTCATCTTCTGGCGCACCCCAGCGGGTCTCAACCGCCTCGCGGACACTAGTTGGCAGGCTGTCATAGGCAGCGCGGTAGTCGGCGAGGGACAGGTGCACACCCCCATCGCGCGCGTGGCGGTCTGTGAGCCAGTTGGTCGGGCCGGAGAGGATGGCCTGCATGAGATCGTCGCTGTTTTCTGGCGGGGTGGTGACGAAGTAGCCCTCAGACCGAAGGCGATGGAGCACGTTGACCGTCGCGGCGGGCGTATCGAGACCGACACCATTAGCGAGACGTCCGTCTTTGTTCGGATAGTTCGCGAGGATGAGGGCGACTTTGCGCTCAGGCGCGGGGGTGCGACGGAGCGAGGCCCAGCGTTTGGTCAGCTCCGCAACAAAGGCGATGCGGCTGTCCTCGGCGCGGTAGGTGGCGATGGTGCATTCGGTGGCCTCATCGACATAGGCCTCGCCCTTGAACGAAATCGCGCGGGTCATGACGCGGCCATCGACCTCGGGCAGGGCGACATTCATCGCGATGTCGCGGGCGGAGAGGCCGGTGAGCCCCTCGTCCCATGCCTCGTGCGAGGAGCCCGCGAGGACGACTTGGAACACGGGGGCCTGTTGAGCGGCCTCCATGACAAGTGGATTGTCGCCGCTTTTGCCGTCCGGCGAGCCGACCGCAAAGGCGGTGCAGTTCAGGATCACGTCGGGCGGAGCGTCCTCGAACAGCGCTTGCAGCGTGGCGGCAGAAACCGGGTCTTTGAGGGAGGCCACAAAGACGGGGAGGGGATTGAGACCGGCATCGAGGAGCGCTTGGGTCAGACGATTGATCGGGGCGAGGCCCGCGCCTTGGACGAGAGCCCGGTAGAACACGATGGGGACGATGGGCGCGCCTTCGGTCCATGAGGTACGGAGCTGATCGAGGTCTGCAATGCCCGAACCGGGCCAATAGACTCCCGCACGCAACAACGGTTTCGCGGGCGCGGGTTTTTCTCCACCCTCCAGCATGGCGCGGGCGTAGGAGAGAAACCCGATGGCATTCTTAGAGCCGCCCTCTGTCAGATAGGACCAGAGGTGATGGTAATCTTCTTTGGAAACCGTCGAAAGCGCGGCCAGCTCCGCATCGGGTTTGTCGTCGCCGGGGAGCGCCACAAACGGCACACCCGCCTCATGCAAACGCGCGGCGTATTGCTCCAACCCGTATTTCCAGTAGCCTGAACCACCCAGAACGCGCGCGATCACCATGCGGGATTTCGTGGCGCAGTCATCCAAGTGCAGATCGACCGACATCGGGTGGCGCAGGTGCAAGAGAGAGGCGAGGCGCAGGTTGGGCGCGTCCGGCATGACGGCGCGGGCCTCGGACAAAAGCGCCAGTTCCGTGTCCGCCGCAGAGATCACAACGAGATCGGCAGGTGTCTGGCCGAGGTCCACGGCCTCTTTGCCATCGTCGATCGAACCGGGCGTGGCGGCGAGCAGGTGCATCGCTCTCTCCTTGTCAGCCCCGCGTTTTCAGGGCATGTGCTGAAGACTCCCTACGAGAGGTCATCCAATGGATTATTCGAAAATGGGCGCGCCCAAGAAAGCCTCCGGCGCGCCGAAACATGGTGAGCATAAAAAGCAATCGCCGGGCGGCAAACAGGGGCCAAAGGCCGAGTTGCTCGCCCGGATGAAAGCGGCGGCGCAGAAGAAGGCCGGGAAGCCTCCGGTCGAATAACCCACCGCACGGCTCTTTATGCTTTGAGCGCGGCCTCGATGGCGGCGCGGTCGAGCCCGGCCTCTCCGATCACGACAAGACGCGTCTCGCGCGGCGTCGTTCCAAACGGCTGGTCGAAATAGTGATCGACACGCGGGCCGACGGCCTGAACCGTCAGGCGCATGGGTTTGCCTGCGACGGCGACGAAGCCCTTGAGCCGCAGAATGTCATGCGCACGGATGACGTCGGCAACCTGTGCGGCAAAGGCTTTGGGATCAGCCACCTCGTCCCGGGTCACGACAAAGCTTTCGAACTCGTCATGGCCGTGCTCGTGGTGATGATGGTGGTCGTCGTCATGATCATCGTGGTGGTCATCATGATCGTTATCGTGGTGATGATGGTGATGCACCTCGCCGCGCAGATCCATGCTCCCCTCGGAACCGATCCCCTGACCCAACAGGACATCAACCGGCAGAGCGCCCATGGTCGAGCGCACGACCTGAACGCCGCCACGGGCCTCGCCTTTGAGTTTGGACACAAGCGCGTCGGCCTCGGCCTCCCCCAAAAGGTCGGCCTTGTTCACGACGATCATGTCGGCGCAGGCGATCTGATCCTCGAACAGCTCGGAAAGCGGCGTTTCATGGTCGAGGTTCTCGTCCATCTTGCGCTGGGCATCGACGGCGGCGACGTTATGGGCGAACCGGCCCTCATCGACAGCCTTGCCATCTACCACGGTCACAACGCCATCGACGGTGACTTTGGTCGAAATCTCCGGCCAGTTGAACGCCCGCACCAGAGGTTGCGGCAGGGCGAGGCCGGAGGTTTCGATGACGATGTGGTCGGGGGGCGTTTCGCGGTCGAGCAGCTTTTCCAGCGTCGGCACGAAATCTTCGGC
>CAXPTW010000094.1:0-29559 GCA_964220165.1 Abyssibacter sp. | reverse complement strand
TCTCGTCGAACGGGTTCATCGACATCTTCACATTGGCAAGATCGACACCCGTGCCGTCGGCTTTCACCTTAACCTTCACGTTGTAGTCAATCACCCGTTTCACAGGCACCAAAACCTTCATAGGCGTTTCCTTTCTTCAATGGTCAGCGGGTCGGGACGGGGATGCCGTCTGCGCCGCGATAATCGTAAAACCCGCGCCCGGACTTGCGTCCGAGCCAGCCGGCTTCGACATATTTCACCAAGAGGGGACAAGGCCGATATTTGCTGTCGGCCAGCCCGTCGTTGAGCACGCCCATGATCGACAGGCAGGTGTCGAGACCGATAAAATCGGCAAGCTCCAGCGGTCCCATCGGCTGGTTCGCCCCGAGCTTCATCGAGGCATCAATCGAGGAGACATTTCCGACGCCTTCGAACAGCGTGTAGACGGCTTCGTTGATCATCGGCACGAGGATGCGGTTGACGATGAAGGCCGGGTAATCTTCCGAGACGGTGCCGGTCTTGCCGAGGTGGTTGACGACCTCTTGCATCGTCGAAAATGTTGCTTCATCGGTCGCAATGCCGCGGATCAGTTCCACGAGTTTCATCACCGGGACAGGGTTCATGAAATGCAGGCCCATAAAGCGTTCGGGCCGGTCGGTCGTCGCCGCCAATCGGGTGATGGACAGCGACGAGGTGTTCGTGGTCAACAGCGTATGATCCGAGAGATGCGGCAAAAGGGTCTCGAAAATCGCAACCTTGACCGCTTCTTTCTCTGTTGCGCTTTCGACGATGAGGTCGCGGGCCCCGAGCGGCTCAATGGAGGAGCCATAAGAGAGCCGCCCGAGAGTAGCCGCCCGCTCATCCGCCGTCATCTTTCCCGAGGTGACGTTGCGGTCGAGACGATCCTTGATGAAGCCTTCTGCGATACCGAGGGCGTCGGAGGAGACGTCCTGCAGCATCACGTCATAGCCGGATTGCGCAAAGACCTGGGCAATGCCCCGTCCCATCTGACCTGCGCCGATGACACCTACGGTTTGGATGACGGTCATGATGTTCCTTTCAGAATGATTTGCGAATGAGGGCCTGGATTTCTCCGACCACACCACGGCGGAACAGGAGAACGCAGACGACGAAGATCAGGCCAAGCACCACGGGCACCCAGGACGACAGCGGGCCGGAGGCCAGCATGTTCTGAAGCGTGATGATGATGCCTGCGCCGATCGCCGGTCCCGCAATGGTGCCAAGTCCGCCCAGAAGCGTCATGAGCACCACCTCACCCGACATGTGCCAATGGGCGTCGGTGAGGGAGGCCAGCTGAAACACCACGGTTTTCGTGGCCCCGGCCAGACCCGCCATGGTGGCGGAGAGAACGAAGGCCAAAAGCTTGTAGCGTTCCACGTCATAGCCGAGCGATCTGGCGCGCGGTTCGTTGTCCCGAATGGCCGAGAGCACCTGTCCAAAGGGCGAATGTACGGCGCGGGCGATGATGAAATAGCCCAACACGAAGATGCCCAGAACAAAGTAATACATGGACAGATTGCTCTGGAGGTCCAGAAGGCCGAGGAAACTGCCGCGCGGCACACCCTGAAGTCCGTTTTCACCGCCGCTGAAATCGGCACTGATGAAAAAGAAGTAGACCATCTGGGCCATGGCGAGCGTGATCATCGCGAAATAGATCCCCTGACGCCGAATGGCGAGGAGGCCGATCGCGAGACCCAAGGCACCAGCCGACAGAGCGCCAAGCACGATGCCCAGTTCCGTCGGAACGCCCCAGACCTTGAGGGCATGGCCCGTGATATAGGCCGCCCCGCCAAAGAAGGCGGCGTGCCCGAAACTCAGTAGCCCGCCGAACCCGAGAATGAGATTGAAGGCCGAGGCAAAGAGCGCAAAGCACAGCAATTTCATCAGAAAGACGGGGTAGAGAACGAAAGGCGCCACAAGCAACAGAGCGAAGGCGATGAGATAAGCGAGTTTGGTATTCATGTGCGTGCTCCCCTTACGTCGCGTTGCCGAAAAGGCCGGCAGGGCGCAGCACCAGGACGATGGCCATGACGGCGAAAATCACGGTGGCGGAGGCCTCGGGCCAGAACACCTTTGTCAGGCCTTCGATTACGCCCATGGAGAGGCCGGTGACGATGGATCCCATGATCGAGCCCATGCCGCCGATCACGACGACCGCGAACACGACGATGATCAGGTTCGACCCCATCAACGGGCTGACCTGGGTGATTGGCGCAGCAAGCACGCCCGCAAAGGCAGCCAGAGCGACACCGTAGCCATAGGCCAGCGTGGTCAAAAGCGGCACGTTCACCCCGAAGGCCTGCAACAGCTGCGGGTTTTCCGTCCCCGCGCGCAGGTAGGCGCCGATTTTGGTTTTCTCAAAGATGTACCAGGTGAGGAGGCACATCACGATGGCGGCCGCGACGACCCAGCCGCGATACCACGGCAAGAACATGAAGCCGAGGTTCACCCCGCCCATAAGTTGTGGCGGCGGTGCATAAGGAAGACCCGACGAGCCGAAAAGTTTGACGAACGTCCCCTCAATCACCAGGGCCATGCCAAAGGTCAGCAACAAGCCGTAAAGGTGATCCACCCCGCTCAGGCGGCGCAAAAGAAAGCGTTCGATCAGCATCCCGATGGCCCCGACGATGAGAGGGGCAAGGATGAGAGCGCCCCAATAGCCGATCCCGAAATAGGTGGTGAGCCCGACCGTGGCGAAAGCGCCGAGCATGTAGAGCGCCCCATGGGCGAAGTTCACGATATTCAAAAGGCCAAAAATCACCGCGAGACCGAGCGAAAGCACTGCGTAGAAGGCTCCGTTGATCAAACCGAGGAGCAATTGGCCAAAGAGGACCTGTGGCGGAAAGCCAAGAAGATCTGTCAGCATGGTCAGGTTTCCTGCATGGTTGATCCCACCGGGCTGGCCCGGTGGGACGGTCTCTGGTTACTTGGTCGGACAGGTGCTCTCGGAAAGCGGGCCATAGGCCTCTTCTCCGGGAATTGTGCGGACAATTTTCAAGAGATCCCATTCACCGTCGGATTCGGACGGTTTCTTGACTTCGGCCAGGTACATGTCGTGCACCATGCGTCCGTCGGTGCGCAGCACGCCGCCTTTGGCGAACATGTCCTCAACCGGCATTTCACGCATCTTGGCCAGAACCGTATCGGTGTCGTCCGAGCCGGTTGCCTCGATGGCTTTCAGGTAATGCAGGACAGAGGAATAGGTCCCGGCCTGAATGCCTGTCGGCATTTTGCCAGTCCGCTCATAGAATTCCTGCGACCAGGCTCGGGTCTCGTCATCCATGTCCCAATAGAAGGACACGGTCATCTGAAGACCCTGGGCCACGTCTTGACCAATGGATTTGACGTTCGGCATGAACACGAGGAGCCCGGCGATTTTCTGGCCAGCGGCGACAACGCCGAATTCATTGGCGGCCTTGATCGCGTTCACCGTGTCGGCACCCGCGTTGGCCAGACCGATGACTTTCGCGCCAGAGGCTTGGGCCTGAAGGATGAAGGACGAGAAATCGGAGGCCGGGAACGGGTGTTTTGCGGACCCGACAACTGTCCCGCCCGCGGCTTCGACCACTGCAGACACATCACGTTCCAGTGCCTCGCCAAAGGCATAGTCGGCGGTCAGGAAATACCAGCTGTCGCCACCTTCCTGCACCACGGCAGAGCCGGTGCCGACCGCGAGGGCGCGGGTGTTGTAGGTCCAATGCAGACCGGTCGGGATACAGGCATCGCCCGTCAACGGCGAAGACGCGGAGCCGGAGACCAGCGCGATCTTGTTCTGTTGCTTGGCGACTTCGAAGACCGCCAGCGCCACCGAGGTGGTGACCAGTTCCGCGAAAGCGTCCACTTGATCGGTGTCGCCCCATTCGCGCGCCTTGTTGGCGGCGATGTCGGCTTTGTTCTGGTGATCGGCGGTGACAATCTCGATCGGCGCGCCTGCAACGGTGCCGCCGAATTCCTCGATTGCCATTTGAGCGGCCACGGCCGCGCCTTCGCCGGCGATGTCGGAATAGGTGCCCGACATGTCGGTCAGCAGGCCGATCTTGACGACGCCGTCGCTGATTTCTGCCGAGGCTGCGCCGCACATGAGCGATGCCGCGGACACACCCGCGATCAGGGTTTTCTTAAGGTTCATTAGGTTCCTCCCACTTATTGTTAAACGCTGAGATACTCTTCAAAGACGTGCGCTTTCTCCTCCAGCTCGTCCTTGAGAATGGTTGTGGCGATGTGACCGTGATCCATGATCAGGTGACGGTCCGCCAAAGGGGCCGCAAACCGGAAGTTCTGCTCCACCAGAACCACCGTGTAGCCACGTTGCTTGAGCGTGATCAGAACATCGCCCAATGTGTCGACGATCACCGGCGCGAGGCCTTCTGTGATTTCGTCGAGCAAAAGAATGTTTGCCCCCGTGCGCAGAATGCGCGCCATGGCGAGCATCTGTTGTTCGCCGCCGGACAACAGCGTGCCCTGACTTTTGCGGCGTTCCGCAAGGTTGGGGAACATCTCGTAAATCTCGTCGAGGGACATGCCACCGGCGCTGACCTGCGGCGGCAACATGAGGTTTTCCTCGACGTTGAGACTGGCGAAAATACCGCGTTCCTCGGGGCAATACCCAACGCCGAGTTGCGCGATTTTATGCGAGGCCATGCCGATGACCTCCTCGCCCTTGATGTGGATCGACCCGGTGCGATGCCCGATCAGCCCCATGATCGCGCGCAGCGTGGTGGTGCGCCCCGAACCGTTGCGGCCCAGAAGCGTCACCAATTCGCCCCGATAGACGGTCATGTCGATGCCATGAAGCGCGTGGCTTTCGCCGTAATAGGCGTGCACATCCGTCAGGCGCAGCTCTTCGATCCGCTCGGAGAGGTGCTGACCGCCAAGCTCGTGGTTTTCGATAACTGCCGTGCTCATGCCGCTTTCCCCATATAGGCTTCTTTGACGCGCGGATCGGCAGAGACCTCGGCATAGTTGCCTTCGGTCAGGATCGCGCCGCGCTGCAAAACCGTGATCGTGTCGCAGAGCGTCGAGACCACGCCGAGATTGTGCTCGACCATGAGGATCGTGCGCCCGGCGGAAACCTTGCGGATCAGCTCTGTGACCAGCTCCACGTCCTCGCGCCCCATGCCCTGCGTGGGCTCGTCCAAAAGCATCAGCTCCGGTTCCGTCGCCAGCGTCGTGGCGATCTCAAGCGCGCGTTTGCGCCCGTAGGACATGTCCGCTACCATCGCGTCGGAAAAACGCGACAGCCCGACCATGTCCAAAAGCTCGTCGGCGCGGTCATTGAGACGGTTGAGCGTCTTGACCGAGCGCCAGAACTGAAACGAGGTGCCGAGTTTGCGTTGCAGTGCCACGCGCACGTTTTCGCGGGCCGTCATATGCGGGAACACGGCGGAGATCTGGAACGACCGGATCACGCCCATGCGGGCGATCTCGGCGGGTTTGGCGGATGTGATGTCTTTGCCGTTGAACCGGATCACGCCCTCGGTCGGGGTCAGGAATTTGGTCAGGAGGTTGAACACCGTTGTCTTGCCCGCCCCGTTCGGTCCGATCAGGGCGTGGATCTCATGACGTTTGACGCGCAGGTCGACGTGATCGACCGCGGTGAAGCCGCGAAAGCCTTTGGTCAGGCCTTCGGTTTCGAGGATATAGGGAGACGTGGTCATTATGCGGTCTCCTCGTTGCTGCGGGCGCGGTCACGCAGGAGGAACTTCTGGATTTTACCCGTCGAGGTTTTCGGCAAAGAGCCGAAGATCACCGTTTTGGGGGCCTTGAAATGGGCCATGTTCTGGCGGCAGAAGGCGATGATCTCCTCCGCCGTGGCCTCGGCGCCTGGCTTCAGCTCGACAAAGGCACAGGGCGTCTCGCCCCATTTCTCATCCGGTTTGGCGACCACGGCGGTTTCCATCACGGCGGGGTGTTTGTAGAGCACATCCTCGACCTCGATGGACGAGATGTTTTCGCCACCGGAGATGATGATGTCCTTTGAGCGGTCCTTGAGCTCGACATAACCATCCGGGTGCATCACGCCGAGATCGCCCGAGGCAAACCACCCCCCGTTAAAGGATTTCTGTGTGGCGGAGGGGTTCTTGAGATAGCCCTTCATCACGTTGTTGCCGCGCATGAAGATTTCACCCATCGTGACCCCGTCCGACGGCACGGGATCGAGCGTCTCGGGATCGGCCACCATGAGGCCACTCAGCGCCACGTTGCGCACACCCTGGCGGGCTTTCTTTACACTCTTGGCATCGGTGTCGAGCGTATCCCAGTCGGATTTCCACGCACAAACCACGGACGGGCCATAGGTTTCTGTCAGCCCGTAGACATGCGTGACCTCGATCCCCATCGCTTCCATCTTGGCGATCACGGCGGCGGGCGGTGAGGCGCCCGCGGTCATCACCTTGACCTCGTGGGAGAAATCCTTGAGCGCGTCGGGCGCGTTCGCGAGCATGTTCAACACGATCGGCGCGCCACAGAAATGCGTCACCTTTTCCTCGCGGATCAGCTCGAAAATCGGCTCGGCCCGGACGGCGCGCAGACAAACACACACACCTGCGTTGGCCGCAATCGTCCACGGGAAACACCAGCCGTTGCAATGGAACATCGGCAGCGTCCAGAGATAGCGCGAATGATGCGCCATGCCCCAGGTGACAATGTTCGACATCGCATTGAGGTGCGCACCACGGTGATGATAGACCACGCCTTTCGGGTTGCCTGTGGTGCCCGAGGTGTAGTTGAGCGAAATCGCGTCCCATTCATGTGTCGGCACCGGCCAGACAAACTCCGGATCGCCCTCGGCGACCAGATCGTCATAGCTTAGCGAGCCGATCCGGCGCCCGCCCTCATAGGTCGGGTCCAGAATATCGACGACGAGCACATCGGTCAGCCCGCTCATGTGAATGGCGCGGTCTACGACATCGGCAAACTCGGGATCGACCATGATCACCTTGGCTTCGGCATGGGCCAGGATAAAGGCGATGGCCTCTGCATCGAGCCGCGTGTTGACCGTGTTGAGCACGGCGCCCGCCATCGGAACCGCGAAATGCGCTTCGAACATCTCGGGAATATTGGCGGCGATGATCGAGACGGTCTCACCCTTTTGCAGCCCGCGCGCGGTGAGCGCCGAGGCGACCCGGCGCATCCGCTCGTAGGTCTCGCCCCAGGTCCGGCGCAGCGCGCCATAGATGATCGCGGGATATTCTGGGTAGATATGTGCGGTGCGTTCCGCAAAAGATAGCGGCGTCAAGGCCTCATAGTTCGCCGCATTCGCGTCGAGCCCGACGTTGTAAATACTCTCAAGTGACATGTTTTCCTCCGAAGCCCCTTGTGCACCGCCTCCTCTGGCGCGCATGGGACCGGAACAATTGGCCACAACAGTGTTTCGCAAATTTGCCTGAAATGTATCGAATTGTAACGGGAGCGATAAACGTCTTGGAAACGCGCCGTATCGGGAGGATTATTCCTTGTCCGGCCAGGGCGGTCCCGGAACAGGTGCAGGGTGATGCGAAAACAGCAGTCGGTTTATGAAGCGATATTTGGCGCAAGCCCTCAGGCGACCGCCATCTTTGGTGCAGACGAACAGCTGCGCGCGGCAAATGCGGCGCTGACATCCTTCATGGACAGCATTCCCATGGCGCTCCCGTCCGACATGCGCCTGTCGGAATTTCTCTCTGCGGAGTTTTGGCGCGGGCCGGTCATTCCGGTCACAGGATACGGTCCCCGCTCTGCCTCCGGCACCTATCTCGTCTCGCATCCCCGAGGCCGCAATATCGAGTTGCAAGTCCAGAGCACGGAGCAGGGTGACAGTTTCGTCACCCTGAGCGACGCCTCCGAAGAGGTCGCCGATTGGAACCGGCTTCAGGATCTGATCGCGACGCGGACCCGTCAGCTCATCGCCAGCGAAGAGCGTCTCAGTCTGATCGCCAATGAAGTGCCTGCGGGGATCGCGCATATCGACAAGGATTTCACCATCCTTTACGCCAACAAACGGTTTGCACGCGCCTATCGTATCACCCCGGAACAGATCATCGGGCAAAATGCCTATGACGTGTTGCATCCCGATACGATGGAACATTCCTCGCGCTTTTTCGAACAGGCCCGGCGCGGGATGCTGGTCGATTTCGAGATGCGTGTGAAATTGCCCGAGCAAAAGTTCAAGGATGTGCGCACCCTGCTGCGCCCGGACAAGCCCTCCGCCGGTGAGGTGATCGGCTTTTATCTTGTGTCGATTGATGTGACGCGGCGCAAAGCCACCATGAGCGCCTTGATGCAATCGCAGAAAATGGATGCGCTCGGGCGTATGGCGAGTGGCATTTCGCATGACTTCAACAACCTGCTTACGGTCATTCTGGGCAACCTTCTGCCCCTGAGCGAACGCTCTGACAGCGCTGCGATCCGCGAGGAGTTTCTCGAACCCGCGATCTCTGCCGCGCGGCGCGGCTCGGCCTTGACGAAACGGCTCGTATCGCTGGCGCGTCGCGAACAATTCGATGCCAGGCCGACCGATATCGGAGAGGCGATCCGGGAAATCTACAGCCTGTTGCAATCGTCGATTCCCAGCACGCTGAAAATCAACCTGAGCCAGAAAGCGCCGCTGCCCTCCGCCTTCATCGACCGCTCGCAACTTGAGATGTCGATCCTCAATCTCACGCTCAACGCTCGCGATGCCACCGACGGACGTGGTCAGATCGACATCGAGCTAGAACCCTATGTCTTGCCGGCCGCCGAGGCCGAAGTGTCGCGTCTGGCGCCGGGAAATTACGTGAAAATCTCTTTCCGGGATGACGGCTGCGGCATGTCCCCAGATCTGGCGGAAAAGATTTTCGAACCGTTCTTTACCTCCAAGACGGGTCGTGGGTCCGGGTTGGGTCTGTCGATGGTCTATGGCTTTGTCGAGCAGTCCAACGGCGCGATCTATGTCGATAGCACGGAGGGTCGCGGCAGTGAGTTCACGATCTTGCTGCCGAGTTTAGAAATTGCTCCCGAAGACTATGTCGGGCATGTTTGGCCTGAAACCGAATGTCGTTCTTCGGATCAAAACGAGCGTGCGGAGGCGCTCGGGATTGCTCTGATCGTTGAGGATGATGTCGATGTGCGCCGCGCTCTGTGCCGAAAGGTCACCAGCGTGGGGTTCACGGTTCTGGAGGCATCTGACGCGGAGGAGGCACTGGATGTGATTGGAGTGGTTCAGGGCATCACCACCGTGATTTCCGATATCGACATGCCGGGGTCGATGAACGGGATTGACCTTGCGCATCGTCTGTCGACTCTGCGCCCCGAATTGAAAGTGGTGCTGATGAGCGGCAAACCGGAACATTCCGACAAACAGGTCTGGCCCGCGGCCGTACCGTTTCTGGCCAAACCGTTCACACAAGACGAATTGTTGTCCGCCGTCGGGCGCCGCTCGCCCACCACCCACACCTCGCAGGAGATCAGCGAATGACACGCGTGTTCCTGCTCGAAGACGATGCCCATATCTGTCGCCTGATCACACGGTCTCTGGAAAGCTACGGTGTGGCGGTAGAATGTTTCCAGTTCCAGGCGGATTTTCAGCGCGCCATTGAACGTCAGCGTCCCGATCTCTGTTTGATTGACCTGAGCCTGCCGGACGGGGACGGGCTCAACCTCTTGCGTCAGGGCCGTTTGCCCGAGGACCTGCCCCGCATCATCGTCAGTGGCCGTGGCAGCATTTCCGACCGGATTCTCGGGTTGGAGATCGGCGCGGACGACTATGTCGTGAAACCATTTGAGCCGCGCGAATTGATCGCCCGGGTGCGCGCCGTCCTTCGGCGCAGCGAAGGCGCAGGGCGCAATCCCGATAGCCTTCCGGGCCAGACCGCGACTTTCGGTGATTGGACCGCGGATTTCGATGCCTGCGTCTTGACCCATCGCTCCGGCGATGTGGTCGAGTTGAGTTCCGCCGAGGCAGAGCTGCTTCAGGTCTTTGTCAAAGCGCCCGGGCGCGTGCTGAGCCGCAATCAGCTTCTCGATGCCACCACCGGACGCTCTGTCGATCCGTTTGATCGGAGCATGGATGCGCGCATTAGCCGGTTGCGACGCAAACTCCGCGACGACCCCCGCTCTCCCAAAATCATTCGCACGGTCTATGGGGCCGGGTATGTTTTCTCGGCGTCTCCCACGAAATCGCACGAGATATAACGCCGCCATTGCGCCGATGCCGCAGCTGGCCCTTGGGCGTGGCCTGCTATGCTTTAGTGTCTCTCTATCTGGTTGCTACCAAATCTAGAAATCTCTTGCACGAATCCGACTCTTTCGGCAATAGTCACGGAAAAGAGGCGATAAACGTCAAAATCCGTGAACACGTTCCGGACGCAAGAGGCAACCACTGGTCTTTCGCGGTCATCCTGTGACCCGCTCTGGCCGGTTCAGAGAGACATCAGGCGCCAGACCTGAGTCAGACAAGGGCAAAACTGATGGCGGCACAGACCATGACGGGTGGGACGTCCACACATGAAGACCTCAATGAGGTCATCCGTCAACATTCTGAACGTCTGGCGGCGCAATTGCATTCGCAACGTGAGAGCCTGTTTCCGCCGGACGCCTCAAAACAGATGCGCAAGTTCATGTCCGGCGAGGCGGCTGCGCTTCTCGGGGTGAACGATTCCTACCTGCGCAAACTGCATCTCGATGGCAAAGGCCCCTCCCCCGAACTGACACCCGGAAACCGCCGCCTCTATTCAGCACATGATATTCAGGCGTTGCGCGAGCTTTTGGAAAAAACAGCACGCAAACCCGGTGACTACCTGCCCGGTCGGCGCGATGGCGATCATCTCCAAATCATTGGCGTGATGAACTTCAAGGGCGGCTCAGGGAAAACCACGACCTCCGCCCACCTGGCGCAGCGTCTTGCGCTCTTGGGGTATCGGGTGCTGGCGATTGATCTCGACCCGCAGGCCTCTCTCACCGCGCTTCATGGGGTCCAGCCGGAATTCGATCTCGAAGACGGCGGCACGCTCTATGACGCGATCCGCTATGACGATCCCGTGCCGATCCGTGAGGTGATCCGTCCGACCTATATTCCCAATCTCGACCTGATTCCGGGCAATCTCGAATTGATGGAATTCGAACATGAAACCCCGCGCGCCCTGTCCCAGGGCAATGCCGGGCTGTTCTTTTTCCGGGTCAAGGAAGCGCTGGCGCAGGTCGATGACAACTACGACGTGGTGGTGATCGACTGCCCGCCGCAACTGGGCTTTCTCACCATGTCGGCGCTCTCCGCCTCGACCGGCGTTCTGGTGACCATTCACCCCGAGATGCTCGATGTGATGTCCATGTCGCAATTCCTGCGCATGACCGCCGATCTGATGGATGTGATCGCCGAAAGCGGCGCCGACATGTCGCATGACTGGATGCGCTATGTGCTCACCCGGTATGAGCCCTCGGATGCGCCGCAAAACCGGATCGTGGCCTTTCTTCGGACCATGTACGGCGAGACCGTGCTCAATGCCCCGATGCTCAAATCCACCGCCATTTCGGACGCGGGGCTGACCAAACAGACCCTCTACGAGGTGGAGCGCTCCGCCTTCACTCGCTCGACCTATGATCGCGCGGTCGAAAGTCTGAATGCGCTGAACGACGAAATCGCAGGTTTGATCCAGAAAACATGGGGGCGCTCATGACCACCAGCAAGAAAAAGCGGATGTCCATGCTCGACAGCCTCGCCGCGGCAGGAGCCCCCTCCCCGACCACGGCGACCTCGATGATGTCGAACAACCGCGCTCTGCGGTCTGCTCGTGACGCGGTCGACGGGCATCGGGTCTGGGATCTCGACCCGGAACAGGTCTTGGATGACCGGATTTCCGACCGGCTCGACCCAGACGATGTGGCCGATCTGCGCGACGCGATTGAGCAAAACGGTCAGACCGTGCCCATTCTGGTGCGACGCCATCCGAACGAACCGGACCGTTACCTATTGGTTTACGGGCGTCGGCGTCTTGAGGCGATCCGCACCTCGGAAAAGGTTGAGAAAGTCCGCGCCTTGGTGGCCAACCTCGACGACGATGCCGCCGTGCGGGCGCAGATTTCCGAGAACATGGCCCGGCGCGATCTCTCCTACATCGAAAAGGCCCTCTTTGCCCGGGAGTTGATCGACAATGGATTCGGCACCCAGGCGCAGGTCGCCGAGGTGCTCACGGTCACCAAATCTTCGATTTCGATGGCCTTGAGCATTGTCGACATGGTCGGCGTCGATCTGATCCGAATGATCGGTGCGGCGCATGGGATCGGCCGGCCCCGGTGGGACGCGCTTGCCCGCGCGATCGAGGCGCATGGGCTGGACCGCGAGATGCTGATGCAGGCCGCCGAAAACGTATATACAAATTCGCAGGTGGACATGGTCGTTGAAGGCCAGTCCGCCGACCCGGTCGATCTGTCGGGCGCGGCCTTTGAGGCCGTCGCCAAGCTGGTCGAAAAAACCGTGAACAAGGCCAGCGCCGCCAAGAAACAGACCCAAATCCAGCCCAAACCGCAGATTCTCACTCTCGATGGTGCCCGCGTCGGCGGGGTCAAACGCACCGCAAAAGGCGTGGCGATCACGCTGGAGACCGGTGAGTTTGCCGATTGGGTGGCGGCCGAGGCGCAAGATTTGATTTCAGACCTTCACGCGCGTTGGAAACAGCGCGGCGAAGACTAACGAGCAGAAAAACAAAACACAGGAGGCACGAGCCGACAAAAGAAAAGGCCCCGTAAAGACATCGCCCTACGAGACCCTAACTTGTTTCTAGCACCTTCAAGGTAGTGTCGCGCCGTCTAATCCGCAAGTCCAAAGTGATTCGCGGAGCGGGAAAATTTTGTCTTCGTGATGATCTATGGACTACACACCCGTCTCGCCGTTTCGGCGAACCCTTGATGCTGTCATCCTGAAACATCAGGCCCGGACCCACACAGAGCTGCCGCCCAGCGGTGTCAACAAGTGGGAGGCCCTGCGCGAGCTTTCCGCAGCGCGTGAGGCCTTTGGCCTGACCGATCGCGATATGACCGTGTTGCAGGCGCTGGTGAGCTTTCATCAGGCAACGATCCTGGGGGGCAATGACACCGATCTTGTTGTGCATCCGTCCAACAAGTCGATTTGCGAGCGCCTCAATGGCATGCCCGCCTCGACCATGCGCCGCCATCTTGGCCGTCTCGTGCAGGCCGGCGTCGTGATCCGTCGTGATAGCCCCAATGGTAAACGCTACGCGCGCCGGTTTGGGGAGGAAAAGATCGTTTACGGTTTCGACCTCACGCCTCTTGTGGCCCGCTTCGAGGAGTTCTGTGAGGCCGCAGAGACCGTGCGCGCCGAGGCAGAGGCCTTCAAGCGTCTCCGGGAAGCTGTGAGCCTGATGCGGCGCGATCTGGCCGCTCTGAGCGTCTACGGTGAGGAGATTCGCCCCAACCTTTCGATCTGGACGCAAATGGCCGATTTGGCCGCGCTGACGGCCCGTGAGCTTCGCAGGAGGTTGCAATTGTCTGATCTTGAGAAGATCGAGGGGGTTCTTCGCGATGCTTTGGACCGCGCTCGCAACATTCTAGAGCCTGTAGATACAGAGAATATGAGCACCAATGAGTCTCAGGATGAGCAGCACTATCAGAATTCAAATAAAGACTCTTATGATTCTGAACTTAGCCAAGAATTGGCAAAAGGCGGCGGGGTCAGCGCCCCTGCCCTGCCCGATCGTTTGACGAGAACAAAGGATGACGATTCGGATAATGAGGAGCTCGCTCCACCAGAACCTGAAATTCGCATGCCAAACCTGCCTTTGGGGCTTGTGCTGCGCTCCTGCCGTGAAATTCTCACATATTGCGACGGTCCGATCCGGCATTGGCATGAATTCGTCCGCGCCGCCGAGATGGTTCGGCCCATGATGGGTATTTCGCCTTCCGCCTGGGATGAGGCGAAACAACATATGGGGCCGGTCGAGGCGGCCGTGGTTTTGGCCGCCATGCTGGAGCGGGTGAACGACATTCGGTCGCCGGGTGGCTACCTGCGCAGCCTCAGCGCAAAAGCGGCGACGGGCGAGTTTTCCTCGGGTCCGATGGTCATGGCGTTGATGCGGCGCGAAGCGGCGTGAGCCGTTGGACGAACGATTTCGGTGGGAAAAGTTCACAGCTGTGATCCTCCCGAGTTTGGGTGGGCATGAGGTCTGGATTGGTCTTTGGATTGCGACCGGTCGCGCTGATGTCACCGATCAGAGATCAGCGCCTCATCTGCGCGCCCTACCCGGCTCTTTCCATATGTTCGTCAATCGGGTGAAGTCGAGGCGTAGTGCGGAAGCTGGCACATCTCGAACGCGGCCCTCCAACGCGGCTGGCGGAAGGGAGATCTTGGGTCTGTGATTTGAGATTAGGTCGGTTTCGAGACGTGTTTTCCGAGCGTTCACAGCTGTGAACTCTGCGAAATCCGGATAACGAATGGCGCAAGACGATCGGACGCCCCTCCCCTTATTTTCTCGGTTAAGCTCTCAGACCGGACTTGCCATTCGCCTTCGTTTTCTCGGGGACGTTGAGAGATCTTGCGCCGCAGGGATCGGCTCGGAGCGCAGCCCATGAATAGAATGGCGAGGAAGACCTCTCGGCAGAAAACGGTCGAAGCGGGGCGTGTCCCCTGCCCCGCGACGATGCCTTTGGATGTCAAACCATTTGGTCCACGCGAACCAGGTCAGCTTTGGCGTGGCACGGTGGAGCCACCCGGGCCTATGCGAAGGTCTTGGGCGGAGAAGAACGCGCGAAGGCTGACGGCGAGGACGGTCTGTTTGATCGGACGGACGACGTATTTGCCGCTGAGCCGAGAGTGCAGGTGGCGCAAGCGGTCCCGCGAGATCCGCCGAGAGATCAGGCCAGAAAGACGTCGGTCGACGGTGGCAAGCGAGAGCGCTTGCCCACCGTGCGCGGTGAAGCATTTTTCATACTGATCTGAGGGTCACTTCGGGAGGGCGTCGTTAACTTTCGGGGCCTGATTTGAAATCGCGCCGACGGTCATGCGTGGCTGTCCGGAGTTCGCATCCTAGGCGGGCAATATGGGCAGATGCCTGAAAGATGGGGTGATCCGCACCGGGTTAAGGGCCAGCTCAGGTCGATGATCGGGGTGTGGGAGCATGCCTGAAATGTGGCCTAGGATCGCTTGGGCAAACAAGTGACTAGAGCGGCTTTCGCGCCCGTGTTTGAGAAGTACGGTGCAGGCGAAGTTGTATCTCCGGGCGGTTGTCTGCGGGGCTGCTCGCGCGTTGTCAGGCAAACTTGAAGGATCAGGCGCATAGCCGCGTCTGGTCGACGGTGCCGAGGATTTGCGCTTTGTGAGGGCAGGGGAGCATTTTGTGGTGTTTCTGGATCCTCGGGATTAATTCGATCCTCATCGGCATCCTGCATTCCCGCATCGATCTTCCTCGCCATGTCGCGGCGCTGACGGCACTCAGGGATGACCTATCATAGACCCGCGGCCTTGGTGAGGTTCACCCGGAACCGATCGCGTCGGCGTTGGTACCTGCGGGTCATTTCGGCCGAGGCGTGTCCGAGCTGTTTTTGGACGTAGCGCTCGTCGACCTCGGCGGAGCTTGCAAGACCTGCGCGCAGGGAATGGCCGGAAAATAGCGCCAGGCGTTCTTTCTCGGGCAGCTCGGATCGGATCCCCGCGTCCAGCACCGTGCGCTTGATCAGCCGTGCGACATGCTTGTCATTTAGCCGTGTTTCAGTGGCGTATTTGCCGTCCCGCGAGGTGCCGACAAACACTGGACCGAAGTCAATTTTGGCGAAGTGCAGCCATTGCCGGAGCGCATATACGGGGCAGGTCTGATCCGTGGAGCCGCGCCCAATCTCGACCTCGCGCCAGCCGGACTTGGCATTGAGCGTGAGCAGGGCACCATCGTCGAAGATCTCGATCCAGCCGCCGGAGTCCGGCGTGTCATCTTTGTGCACATCGAGACCGACGATTTCCGAACGTCGGAGACCCCCGGCATAGCCCAAGAGCAGGATGGCGCGATCCCGCAGCCCGCGCAGGTCGTAGGGTAGGGTGGCCAGCATTGCGACGATGTCCTCAGCCAGGATCGCTTCCTTCTGCACCGGCGGGCGGGCATGTTTGCGCTTGATCCCGGCCAGTACGGTCGCGATGTGGCGGTTCTTGCGATCGAGGGAAAAGCCGCGCTGCGCGTAGTTCCAGGCGAGGCCCGAGAGGCGCCGGTCGATGGTGCTGACCGATAGGGCAGGGGAGGCACCCGACCCGGAGGCGAGGTCGGCCAGGTAAAGCCCGATCATCTCGGGCGAAGGGGGCAGGGGCTCTGTGCCTTTCATCCGGCACCAGCGTGCGAAATGCGCCCAGTCCTTGGCATAGGCCGTGAGCGTGTTCTCGGACGCGGCGGCGCGGGCATAATCGCGGGCGGTGTCGACCAGTCGATCCAGCGCGCCGGACCCAGCCACATGCGCGGGTCGGGAAATGCGATCGCTTTCCTCTTGATCACCCGTGGTGAGGCGCGCATCTTCAAACGTATCTGAGGGCGCTGACGGCGGTTTCTCGGTGTTTGCGGGCATTTTTCTGTGAATCCGGCGATAAACTTGGACTGTTTCCCAGCGTAGTTTTTCATGTCCGATAATGCAAACTTATTGGACATAGATGAGAGCGGCAAAGAGGGGCGGTTTCTGCGCTATTTTCTGGTGAAAAGCGCCGCGTTGAGCTAGGCTTCAAGCATGACATTTGCCCGGCACGATCCCATCGACGACCTAGACACGCTACCCCGGATGCCTGCCTGGGTCACCTCTTCTCGTGTCGAAACCCTTGAAGGTGTGGCGTTTTTGTCAGGCGCTGCGCTGACCCACCTGCATCTTGTGTTGGGGCATAAGGACGTGCCCCAAGCCTTGTTGCGTGACCGTCTGGCGCTGCGCGCAGCGGAGGCTTGTGTCGCGTTTTCCGGTCGACCAGAGAAGGCAGAGGCGTTGCGCGACGCGGTGCATCTGTTGCGCCCCGGTGACCTGCCCGGTCCCGCAGGCGAGACATATCTGAAATGGTGCCGCTCTATTGAGCGGCCGGTGTCGGTCAAGGCTCTGGGCAGAGCGCTTCCTGATCTTTCGCCTGAGCGGATCGCAAGTTGGTTCGATGTGGGGCAGGGGGGGCCGGTGACGCATGCGGCAATGGTGCTGGAGGCGGTGCTGACGGAGGGGCCCCGTGCCGACGTGTCGGCGCTGATCCTCGCGGATGCGGCGCTCGCGCAGGCGCTTGGTTGGGAGCATCTTGTGCCGCTGCTGGCCCTGGGCCTGAAACGCGCTGACCTGCGCAAGCATGGCGACGACTTGCGGCTCGCCTGTCATCGGGCTCTGATCTCATCGTCGATTGAAGCCGAGCGGCAGGCCGTCGACCTCGCGCGTCGGGCTGTGCATCTGAAAGCCGTCGCGCCGAAGCTTCGGGCCAAGGGGGCAGAGGATGCCGTCGAGATGTTCCTGACCCGCGATGCAGTTGCCCCGTCTGCCTTGCCCTTGCCAGATCGCGCCGCGCGGCGGCTCTGCGACCGGCTGGTCGATCTTGGCGCGGTGCGCGAGCTGACCGGGCGCGACACCTTTCGGCTTTACGGGGTGTAGCGATGGCAAAGGATCGCCCTGAAGCCGAGCTTGACCGCGAGCTTGCCGACCTGCCGCCCGAGCTGCGCTGGCGGGAATGGATGCGCCGGATCGAGGCTGTGCTCTTTGCCTCGGCCGCGCCTGTGCCGCGCGAAGATCTGGCGCGGGTGGTGGGGCAGGGGGTCTCGGTCGATCTGCTGGTCGAGGACCTCGCCGCTGATCTGGAAGGGCGAGCCTTCGAGATCGCCCAGGTGGCTGGCGGCTGGATATTCCGCACGCGGGCTATCTACGCCCCCGCAATCCGTGCCGCGGCGGATATCGGGGATCAGCTGATGGACCTGAGCGAGTTCGACGTCGCGGTCCTGGCCGCCATCGCCTATCACCAACCGATCACCCGCGACGGGCTGAAGGACATCTTCGGCAAGGAGATCAGCCGTGACCTGATCGGGCGGCTGCATGACCGCCACCTCATTGGCACAGGGCCGCGCAGCCCGAGACGTGGGGCACCCTATACCTTTGTGACCACGGAGCAGTTTCTGGTCGCGTTCGATCTGGAGACACTCGAAGACCTGCCGGACCGTGAACAGATGCAGGACGCCGGGCTGGAGAGATCTTGAGATGGATTTAGTGCGTGAGCGCATAGCAGGCATGTTCAATCTGCGCGGTTCTGCGTCTTGAATGGTTATCAAACTGCACATAAATAGGGCGAAGTAAGCGGTGACATGAGGAAACTCGCGTCGCTTTTTACCTCCCTGTTGGACTCAAGGCCGAGCTTTGCTCGGTCTTTTTTTTATGGAAGTGCTCTGAGTCGTGGACGGCCTCTTTTGGCCATTCTCTGGATTGGTCATCGCTGTGGCTCGGTTTCCCCGAACCTGACATTCTTTGCTGCTTCAGAATTGAAGGTGCCGATCTGCCGATCCAATTTTGCAATGGCGACTTTGCGACCTTGGCGTGGTTTCCTTTCGTTTGGTATGGGCTGTTCGGAAGAGCAATTGAAAGGATAGCCCGATGATTCAGCCCGTTTCCTCGTTTAAGGAGAACCTTCAGCACCTGCCGTCCATTGACGGGATCGAGAGATTGGAGATGGTGGATGCCACAGGCGATGTGGTCGCGTCCATTGAGAACCAACCGGGCAAGCAAGGGTCCTTGGCGGTCTACCAATACCTGTTGGCGACGTATGGGGTTCTGAATGCCGAAGCTGCAGCACACGGACTGGCTGTCTTTGCAGAGCATACCGAGGACGCGCGGAACCGACCCGGCGCGCATCCGAACATCGACCGTCTTTTCCATATACAAGGCGGCGGTGCGTCTTTGACCATGCGGCTCGTGGTAGAGTAACTACCTCGGCTGCTACTGTGTAAGAACTGACATGATTGAAGGCTATGATGCAGGGGAGACCAAGACTAGTTCGGCCTTTAGCGTATATTGGCTGGTTTGACTATCGCTGCGGCGCAGCTTTCCTAAAGCTGCCCTTCGACACCTGACGCAGAAAATTTTACAGCCCAAGGTCCGCTCTGCGGGACAAAGCCGCCACTAAACACGTTCGCCTCTATGCCGGATTCGGTCTGAAGCTGCCGGTGATCGTCTATCAGCATCGGCCACCTGCGGAGGTGCCGCAGAGCTTTCGGCCTAGGAGTAAACGACGCCTCGACCTCTAAAACGGTCGCTCAGGCCACCTCATGGCCTGACAATCTCAGCTACGTTGAGAGCCGCGAGACGCTCTTCGAAGACCTGCCGCGCCGACTGAAGTGCGTCATTCGTGGCGGTGTTTGCTGCCCGGGCCAGCAGGCATGTGGGCTGGTCCTCGTCAGGAGCGATTGCAAAGAGCTCCGGCGAGCCGAGCGCGCTGTACAGATCCAGCAGGGAAATCTCGCTCAGCGGTCGTGACAGGCTCCAGCCGCCGCCATGCCCCTTGGTGGAAGTGAGCAGCCCCGCCTCCCGCAGCCCTGCAAGGGTGCGGCGCACGACGGTGGCGTTGGTTCCCAACATTACGGCGATCTCCTCGGACGTAGCCGGGCAGTCCATTTCGGCGAGATGCAGCAACGCATGAAGGACGCGGGGAAGACGGCTATCGGTTCGCATGAACTCTCTCACGATACTTTTGATGATGCGAGAGTTGAAGTCCCGCTGTTTACGTGTCATACGATGTTACGAAAGATTCGCCCCAAATACCAGAGTTCCGATATGACCGTGACCACTTCCCGGGCCCGATGGCTTGCCATGGGGTTCCTCTGCCTTGGCAGTTTCATCAATCTCCTCGATGTAACCATTGTCACCGTCGCCTTGCCGCGCATCCAGTCTGATCTGGCGGCCACACCGACACAGCTGGAGTGGGTGGCGGCTATCTACGTGCTGGCGCTGGCGGCGGGGCTGCTGCCCATGGGCCGGTTCGGGGACAGCTGGGGGCGCAAGCATCTCTTCATCTGGGGGATGATCGGTTTCACTCTCGCGTCCGCTGCATGCGCAGGGGCTTCGAGCATCACCATGCTGATCGGCGCACGTCTGGCGCAGGGGCTGTCAGCGGCGGTGATGGTGCCACAAGTGCTGGCCATCTTGAACGTGACCTTCCCGCCAGAGGAGAAGACCCGAGTCTTCGGCCTGTTTGCGGCGGTTTCCAGCCTTGCATCGGTTGCCGGACCGGTGCTTGGGGGCGGGTTAATCGCGCTCGATCCTTGGGGCTTGGACTGGCGCGCCATCTTTATGGTGAACGTGCCCTTGGGGGGTGTGGCCGTCATAGGCTCGATGTTCACGGTGCCAAGAGAACGTAGCCTGTCGCAAGCGGTGGATTGGACCGGCGCGGCGCTCTTCGCGCTGACGACTGTCTGCCTTGTCCTGCCCCTGATCGAGGGGCGCGCGATGGGCTGGCCATGGCCGATCATCGCACTCCTTGTCGTAGCCTTTCCGCTGGCGGGATTGACCGTAGGCCACATGCTGCGGCGGGACCGACGCGGCCGGACAGCTCTGATCCCCACTATTCTTTTGCGAAATGCGTCCTTCCTGCAGGGCCTCTGCCGGGTCGTGTTCGTGTTTTCCGGAATTCCTGGCTTCTTCCTCGTGCTGACGGTCTACTTGCAATCGACCCTCGGCTTGACGCCCCTGCAAAGCGGGCTTTCCACGGCAGCCTTTCCGATGGGGGTCATGGCGGCCTCCATGAACGCAGCGCGCTTGGGCGATTGGCCGCTGCCTCGAAGGATCGGGGTTGGCGCAGGGCTCCTTGTAACGGGCATGGTGCTGACTGCTCAGGTGCTGTTGCAGATCGGAGCCGGCATTGCGCCGTGGCACCTTACTGTCCCGCTCCTTGTTTGCGGACTTGGGATGGGAACGGTCGTAGTTGCCCTGTTCCAGTCCGTGATGGCGACGGTCGATACGGAAGAATCCGGCGCTGCTTCGGGCGCATTGCAGGCGTTTCAGCAGATCGGAGCGGCACTGGGTATCGCGATTGTCTCTGGCATCTACTTCGGCCTCTCGGCGAAGGGTGCTCCTCTCACTGCCATGATTGCCGCCTGTCTTTATCCAATGGTCCTCTTCGCGCTCCTTGGCCTCGACAGCCTGCGCAAACACGGAAGGATAGCCACATGAAACCGACCATACTCGATACCGACACCGCAGAAAGTTTCTGGGATCGCCATTGGTCCGGGATAACTCGACCGAGCAGTGGACCCCCCTCCGCAGCACTCGAACGCCTCGTCGCTGGACAACCGGCCGGTCGCGCCGTCGACCTTGGCTGCGGGCGTGGCGATGATGCAATTTGGCTTGCGAGGAACGGATGGCAGGTGGTTGCCGTCGATGTATCGCAGACAGCCCTCGATACGGTTCGACGCAGCGCCGAGACCGCCGGGGTCGTAAGGCAGGTCACCTGCTTGCGTCATGACCTTTCCACGACGCTGCCTGACGGCCCGTTCGATCTGGTTCTTTCGATGTTTACCCATACGCCATTGGAGTTTGATCGTACTTCCCTGCTCCGCGCCGCGGCTTCACCGAAGCGGCCGTTCAGCGCGCACCGCGTGAAAGGCAGTTGTCCGGGTGGGAGACTTTCGTAGCGTCGTCATCAATGTCTGCTCTGGCGGTGCGCCATTCCAACGGCTTCAATTGTCGGCCGATTGCATCATGCCGGACATTAGCTGCAGTTGTAGAATTGCCGATCTATTGAACTCAATGACCGAACTCAACGCCGCAAAGCTTCGGCACGCCCCATGAGATCATTCGGGCGCGCCGCCGCCTTACCCCACCAAAGTCTGCCGGGCGCGCAGAGCGCGGTAGAGTCCGTCTTCGCGTGCCATGAGCTCCAAAGGAGTGCCGTCTTCAACAATCCGCCCGCGGTCAAAGACGATGATGCGGTCCATCCGCTCGACAGTGGCCAGACGGTGGGCAATCACCAAAGTGGTGCGCCCCTCCATCAGCCGCTCTGCGGCCTGCGCCACCTTGGTCTCCGCCTCTGAATCGAGCGACGATGTCGCCTCATCCATGATCAGAACCGGGGCGTTCGACAAAAAGGCGCGCGCGATGGCGACCCGCTGCCGCTCTCCCCCCGACAGTTTGACACCGCGTTCACCCACCTCCGTGCCAAAGCCTTTGGGCAGCCGCTCGATAAAATCGAGTGCTCCCGCGCGCTCGGCAGCCTCCCGGACATCTTGCTTTGACGCACCGGGCCGGGCGTAGGCGATGTTCTGGGCCAAGGAGCGGTGAAACAACACCGGCTCTTGCGGGACAAGCGCGATGTGTTGGCGCAGCACCTCCAAGGGAACGCGCGCGATATCGACGCCGCCCAATGTGATGCGGCCGTCATTGATCTCGTGAATCCGCTGGATCAGCTTCACGAAAGTGGTCTTGCCCGAGCCAGACCGCCCAACCAATCCGACTTTCTGGCCCTCAGGAATGGCGACATCCAGATTGGTAAAAAGCGGTGTTGCAGCCCCGTCGTAGCCATAGTCCACATGATCGAACGCCAATGCTGCCGCGCGGGGTGGCAAGGCGGCTTCGGGCTCTTTCGCGACAGAGGTTTCTGGGGCGACGGCCATCAGGGCCACCAGTTCTTCGGCATCGTTGACCGCCTTTTGCAGACCGCGCACATGGTTGCCCATCTGGCGCAAATAGCCGTCGAGCATCCCGAGGGCCGAGACCACAAAGGCAATTTCGCCCGCATTGGCCAGACCACGGGTATAGGCGACAAGAGCTCCGCCCAGAACCATCGCCCGCAAGGCCCAGATCGTCATATCCTGCGACAGGCCGGACACTGTGCCGCGTCGCCATGTGCGCCGACTGCGATGTGCCCATTTGTCCAGAACAAGGCCCAGCCGCCTGTCTTCGCGCAGTTCGCCCGCATGGGCCCGCACAACCCCGTTGGAGGTGATCGCATCGGCCAGCGCGCCAGACACACGGCTGTCTTGCGCATTGGCCAAACGCGCCGCAGGCGCCACCCAGAACAGTGTCAACGATAGGGAGAGGGTCAGAAACACAAGCGCGCCGATCCCGGCGACCAGCCCCACCTCCCAGAGAAACGCCGTCAACGTTCCGATGGTGCCCAAAAGGATCAGCGCCGAGGGCAACAGTGCCAGCAAAAGCAGGTCTGCCATTTCATCCAAGGCCCAAGCCCCGCGTGTGATCTTACGCACGGTGGAACCGGCAAAAGCGTTCGCATGCCAGTCGGCGGGGAGCCGCTGAACATGGGCGAAGGCTTCGGCTTCGGCGGCGCGCATCGAAGGGATGGTCAGGTCGATGATGGCAAAATAGCTTTGAATTTTGGCGACAACGGAGAGGGCACCAAAGACCAAAAGAGCCCCGAAGGCAGGCCAAGGCGTCTTGGATGCGGCGACCGCATCAACGAGGCGACCCGTGAAAACAGGTATGGACAGGTCGGCAGCAGCCGAGACCAAAACCAAGGCCAAAATGGTGACAACCTTCCCCTTTTGGCGCATCCAAAGACGGAAGGTGAACGAGAAAACACGCGCAAATGCGCTGTGAGCAGAAAAATGGATCATGATGACAGTCTCACAACCGGCTTGGTTGCGCCTTGCGAATTGTTTGGAAAACGGGTCCGGCGTGGACCAATAAATCTGTAGCTTGGGGCGAAAACGCCACAGAAGCGTCAGATAAAGGGGGTAGCTCCGAAACCGGAAATCCCCGGGAGGAAGCGATAAGCGATAGTCATGTGCGTCCTCCATGCAAGATGTGTCATTGGGGGTGTTCTAATCGGTGATTTTATGGACCGTCAAGTACAACTTGAGGATAGCCTTCGAAGAGGATCCGGCCCTGACCGGACATTCTTGCCGCTCGCGGCGAATGGCCCGTAGCTGGCCTCGAATGTCGTATGATGTTTCGTACTATATTCGTGTCCTCAACGCAGGATTCTCGATACGGATAGACATGGCGAGCAAGGGATCGGTCATGCGCCAAACCTAGTTGCCCTAGTTGCCCTAGGCGTTTGTCGGCGACCATTGAGAGTCCAGAAAATAGCAACGGTTTGCCCAGAATCAGATCGCGCATCGCTTCCACGTCCTCGCGGTGACGTACATCACGATCGTCATGCACAGCTCTGGGGGCTTACTCTTTGACTCTGACCGAGATGAAAGAGAACACACGGTCGTGATCGACGGCGCGCAGTGACTTGCGTTGAATCAACGCAGTCGGGCAGTCGCGCTGGCACGCTATAGGCATCATACGCTTCCCGAAGGAGGGTAACATGAAAAAACTTCTGCTCGGTTCAACGCTTTTTGCCTCCCCCGCAGTCGCGGACCCGGAGGGCTATGGCTACGCGATGGATTGGGGATACGGACACGGCATGTCGATGATTTTTGGTCCCGTCTTGTGGCTGATCGTCCTCGGCCTCGTGGTTGCAGGCGTCATATGGTTTGTTCGCAGCCATGAGGCGGGGGCGGCACCGCGAAGTCGCCAAGCCGCACTCGCAGAACTTGATATGCGCCTTGCCCGGGGAGATATCGACGCGGAGGAGTACACCGCGCGCAAGAAACTACTCTCGAGTTAAATTCTGCGCGCGGGTTGCGGCCTCTCTGGCGGCTCCAGTGACGGTCATGTTTCAGTCGGCGCTTTTATCGAGACAAGAGCGCCGGCCAAGACAGTGTTAGAGTTTGATCCCTTTCAGGCGCAGCGCATTCGCAATGACCGACACGGAGCTAAAGCTCATCGCGAGCGCCGCAATCACCGGCGAGAGCAACACGCCAAAGACCGGATAGAGCACACCTGCCGCGATGGGGACGCCAGCAGTGTTGTAGGCAAAAGCGAAGAACAGGTTCTGCCGGATATTGCTCATCACGCTTTCGGCCAAACGGCGGGCGCGCAGAATACCCGTCAGGTCCCCTTTGACCAAAGTCAGGCCCGCGCTCTCCACGGCCACATCCGCGCCGGTGCCCATGGCAATCCCGACATCGGCTGCGGCCAACGCAGGGGCATCGTTCACCCCGTCTCCCGCCATCGCAACCCGTGCGCCGGAGTTTCGCAACTCCTCGACCAGCGCGGCTTTGTCTTCCGGAGACACCTCGGCACGGACCTCGTCAATGCCGAGCTGTTTGGCGACGGCCTCGGCGGTGCGTTTGCTGTCGCCTGTGGCCATCACAATGCGTAGGCCCTCGCGGTGCAGCGCCTTGATCGCGTCGGGTGTCGTCGCCTTGATCCGGTCTGCGACAGCGAGAATGCCGACGACCGCACCGTCCTTGGCGAGATACATGGCTGTCTTGCCCTCTGATTGCAGACGTTCGAGCGTCTCTGCGAGCGCGGATGTCTCCGCGCCCTCCTCCGACATCATTGCGGCATTGCCCAAAGCGACACGCCCACCGTCCACAATGGCGCGCACGCCCTTGCCGGTGATGGCCTCGAACGCTGTCGCCTCGCGTTTCGGGGCGTCTTGTGTGCCGTCCATGATGGCTTCGGCCAGCGGATGCTCGGACCCGCGTTCAAGGGCGGCGGCATAGGATTTCACATCCTCATCAGAAAGCCCCTCCGCAACGACGTCGGTCAGAGAGGGTTTGCCCTCCGTCAGCGTCCCCGTCTTGTCCACGATGAGCGTGTCAACCTTGGCAAATCGTTCGAGCGCCTCCGCGTCGCGAATGAGCACCCCCGCCTGCGCCCCGCGACCCGTGCCGACCATAATCGACATCGGCGTCGCAAGGCCGAGTGCACAGGGGCAGGCGATGATCAGAACGGACACGGCGGCAACTGTCGCATAGCCGAGCGCCGGACTTGGCCCCACGAGCAGCCAGACGAGAAAGGCGACGATGGCAGCCACGACCACAGCGGGCACGAAGTAGAGCGACACACGGTCCGCGAGGCCCTGAATCGGCGCACGCGACCGCTGCGCCTGCGCGACCATGGCGACGATGCGCGAGAGGGTGGTCTCAGCGCCGACGGCCCGTGCCTCCATCACAAAGGAGCCGGATTTGTTGAGCGTGCCGCCCGTCACCGCGTCGCCTTTTGTCTTTTCGACCGGCACGGGTTCACCCGTGATCATGCTCTCGTCCACGGAGGAATGTCCTTCGACGATCTCGCCATCCACAGGCACGCTTTCGCCCGGACGCACGCGCAGTCGATCACCGGTTTGCACCTCATCAAGCGGCACGTCCTTTTCCCCCTCATCGGATACGAGGCGTGCGGTTTTCGGAGCGAGATCCATCAACGCGCGAATGGCATCCCCCGTCCGCTCCCGCGCGGTCAGCTCCATGAGCTGCCCCACGAGCACAAGCACCAGAATGACGGCGGAAGCTTCGAAATAGACCGGCGGCATGCCGTGGTCATTCAACATTTCGGCGGGGAAGACGGACGGGGCCAAAAGACCAACCAGCGAGAACAGATAGGCCGCCAGCGTCCCGAGCGCGATCAGCGTCCACATGTTCGGGGAGCGGTTCACCACAGATTTCCAGCCGCGGACAAAGAACGGTCGCGCGAACCAGAGAACCGGCGTTGCGAGGATGAACTGAAGCCACAGGAACGGTTTATGCCCGATCCATTCTGCAATCGGCAGCCCGACATGGCTCCCCATCTCCAAAACAAAGACACCGGCGGCGAGCGGCGCCATGATCCAGAAGCGGCGCGTGAAATCCACGAGCTCCGGATTGGGCCCGCTGTCTGTGGAGGGCGTCATCGGCTCTAACGCCATGCCGCATTTCGGGCAGTCGCCCGGATGGTCCTCGAGGATTTCTGGATGCATCGGGCAGGTATATTGTGTCCCCTCCGGCATCGCCTTCTTCGCAGGACGCGCGCCGAGGTAGTGGTCGGGACTGGCGTCGAATTTCTCCTGACATCCCGAGGAGCAGAAATAGAGACGGTCTCCATCGAGTTTCGACATATACTTGGCACTGGACCGATCGACAGACATGCCGCAGACGGGATCGGTCGCTTTGATGTAGGCATCCGGTGTGGCCACGAATTTCTCACGGCATCCGTCCGAGCAGAAGTGATAGGCGTGCCCCGCGTGTTCATGTGTCGGTTTGCCAGCTAAAATATCGACGGTCATGCCGCAGACGGGGTCGCGGACGACCTCTGTGTCGCTGTGGTCGTGGGAGTGATGTGCGTTCTTGTGCGCTGTCATGGCTTGATCCTCATCTTGGGAATTATGACTTCGCCCCTTGATCTAGACGCTCCAGTAAGTGGAGGGTCAACCCCCTCAGCCCGAAAACAGTTCCAAATCCGAAGATGTGCACGATCACAGCGATATGACTTTACCCTCCCCCTACTGGAAGGTTTAGGGTGGCCCCAAGGAGATCGCTATGAACATCGGACACGCCTCGAAACGAACGGGCCTACCTGTCAAAACCATTCGGTATTACGAAGACATCGGCCTCGTTGCGCCCGATCGGGCGGAGAACGGGTATCGGGACTTTGGCGCGCCGCAGATTGCGCGGCTTAACCTTTTGGCGCAGGCGCGGATGATCGGCTTTACTCTTGAGGAATGCCGCTCCCTGATCGCGCTCGAAGAAAACCCGTCCCGCCACAGCCGAGATGTTCGGCGTCTGGCGGAACAGAACCTCAACTCTGTCAGGGAAAAGATTGCGAGTCTTCAGGCTTTGGAAGCGCGGCTCACCGGTCTGATTTCACAATGTCATGGTGATGAAGCCCCCGATTGCGCGATCCTGGACGGATTGAGCGACACCGCAAAACGAACAGCGTGAGGGGATCATCCCTTTGCGCCGACGAACACACTCACGCTGAAAACAGCCGCGCATTCGCGCGCGCCAACCGGACTCCCATCATATGCAAGACTTCGTTCTCTCCCGCCGCCACTTCCTCGCAGGCACAGGCGCGCTGGCGCTATTGCCGAACACGTCATTCGCGGCGGCGCCTGAAGAATTGCGCGCCCTGATCACACAGGCACAGATTGCGCCCGACACATATCCCGCGACCGAGGTCTATAGCTACGGTGGCAATTTTCCGGGTCCGATGATCCGCGCCAAGCAGGGCGAGAGGATCACGCGGGAATTGGTCAATGATTTGCCGGTGCCGACCTCGATCCACTGGCACGGTATCCGCATCGACAACGCGATGGACGGTGTCGCGGGATTGACCCAAGAGCCAGTGCCGTCGGGGGCGCGTTTCACCTATGACTTCGCTGCGCCGGATGCGGGGACATATTGGTATCACGCTCACACCAACTCTATGGAACAGGTCGCACGCGGGCTTTATGGCCCGCTGATTGTGGATGAAGCTGACGCACCAGATGTCGATCGAGACGAGGTGCTTATGCTCGACGACTGGCGGCTCGATCCGGAAACCGCTCAGCTCGACCCGAATTTTGATCACCCTATGGATCGAAGCCACGCTGGGCGCTATGGCAATCTGATCGGGACAAACGGGCGTTACGGATATCGCCTGTCGGCACAACGGGGCGAACGCCTGCGGCTGCGTCTGATCAACACAGCCAATGCGCGGATCTTTGGTCTCAGGCTACAGGGGCTAACGGGTTGGACCGTGGCGCTTGACGGCATGCCGCTCGGGACGCCGGAACCGGTCGAGAGTGAGATCGTCCTCGCACCGGCGCAACGCGTCGACCTCATCGTCGACGTGACGGCCAAAGAGGGAGAGGACGCCATGATCCTGCGCTACGATGACGATGACACATGGCGCGAGCAGGTCGGCTTTGACCTCATCGGTTCTGTCGTGCTTCGCGCAGCACCGCCCGCCCCCTTGCCACCAAATTCGGGCATGGATTTGGTCGATCTCAATCGCGCAACACCGCTGGAGATGCGGATGGAGGGCGGTGCTATGGGAAATATGCCCGTGGGCCGGATGAATGGTCAGATGATGGGCTTTCGCGATATGATGCAGGCTGGAATGTTCTGGACCCTCGCAGGTGTCGCGGGCATGTCGGACGACCCGTTCGCGCGGCTCACAGTGGGAGAACATGTCCGGCTAAAAATTATCAACGACACCGTCTTCCCGCATGCCATGCATTTGCACGGGCAGCATTTCCGCCAGATCACGGATGGCGCGCAAGGTCCGATGCGAGATACGATGCTGAGCGTTCCGGGCGAAACCGCGGAAATCGCTTTCGTCGCGGACAATCCGGGCAAATGGCTGTTTCATTGCCATATGCTCGGCCACGCAGCATCCGGCATGACGACTTGGATCGAGGTTGTTTAGGTCAGGCTATCTGGAACCGGACATTCGTATAATATGCGGCGAAGGTCCGATATCCGTCCATTTCGCTTAAATGCCGCTCAAGGCCCAGAACCGACGTTCGTGACAGGCGCGGCAGATGGCCAGTTCCAACTGATAGTGGTCCCGCCACAAGTAGTGCCGCTCGCCATTGATTTTCGCAAACATCTCATCAAGATGCCATCGCTAACGGGTCGACTGCATCCCCTCGACCCGGCGCTTTCTGATCTCTGCGACAAACATCGGGCCAAACCTGTGCCACAAGTAGCAAATGGTTTCGTGGCTCAGAGCTGGGCCACCCGCTCGACGACGCCATCGGTGTCACACAGCCCCAAGCCGACGACGCGCCCCGCCCACCGCGCTACCCGCCCCGCGCCCGTCATCCGAGGGAGCAGGCCAAGCGGCTGTTTCCGAGCCGGGATTTCCATT
>CAXPTW010000093.1:0-11140 GCA_964220165.1 Abyssibacter sp. | reverse complement strand
TATCCAATTGCCGATGTTCGACATCGACCGGTATTTCTGCGCCGCGCTGAGCACGTAGGCCTCGACATTGGAGCCAAGCGCCACACCAACGGCGCCAAGACGGGCCCGCACGTCGGTAAATTCGGTGCGGATGCTACGCGCATCTTCCGGGGTCATCGCGCCCTGAGCGACAGCGGCGTCAAGCCCATCGGCGACGCGGCGCACGTCCGACATAATGAGGTTGAGAGATCCGGCATCTTCATAGGCGCTTTCCGGCACCATGGAGGTGATCTGTGCCTGAATGACCATCGGCTGAAGGATGATCCAGGCCACGAGCACCAGAAGACCGGGGATCAGGGTCGCCAGAAATACATTCGCCCCATAATAGTTGGGCAAAGAGTGCAAGAGGCGAACATCTCCGCCTGCATCTTTCATGGCACGGGACCGACCCAGGATGAACCCGGCGGAGCCCAGTGCGAGAATAATAAGGAAAAGCCAAAGGGCGGACATGAGCGCTCCGTGAACCTGAAAGGTTTGGGGGATTGTCCGGTTGTCAGCACCCTCCCCCACGAGAGGCGCTTTCGGGGATGCAGGTGGCGCAGTCCTCTGACCACGCCACCCGCGTTATTTTTTCGTTAAACCCGTGGGCTCAACTTATTGCATGGTCTCTTCGCCAGACACGCCAGCTTGGGTCGCGGCCAGTTCCGGGTCGGACACGAGGCCGTACTCGGCGAGCGGGCCGTCCGGGCCAGCCATGTCGTCGGAGATGAAGAACTCAGCGTATTCTTTCAGACCCGGGATCACACCGATGTGGGCTTTCTTCACGTAGAAGTAGAGCGGACGGGACACCGGGTAGTCGCCAGCGGCGATGGTCTCGGTGGTGGCTTCAACGCCGGACATGGTCGCGGTTTTCAGCTTGTCGGTGTTGTTCTCGTAGAAGGCGAGACCGAACACGCCGATGCCGTTCGGGTTGGCGTCGATGGAAGCGAGGGTTTCGGTGTAGTCGCCGTCGATGTCGACAGATTTGCCGTCGGTGCGGACAGACATACAGGCGTCTTCTGCGTCGTCTTCGGACATGCCGGAAGCGATCATGGCTTCCATAGCGCCGGTGGCTTCACAACCAGCGATCAGCACTTTTTCTTCGAACACTTCACGGGTGCCGTGCTTGGTGCCCGGGATGAAGGCGATGATGTCGGCGGCCGGGAGATCGGCGTTGAACTCGGACCACTGGGTGTAGGCGTTGTCGACGAGCGCGCCGTCTACGACAACTTTCTCAGCCAGAGCGTTGTAGATGTCAGCCGGTTCAAACGCGGTGAAGGCCGGGCCGTCGAGTTGGGATGCGAAAACGATCCCGTCGTAGCCGATGCGGACTTCGATGATGTCGGTCACGCCAGCTTCGGCACAAGCAGCGATCTCTTTGTCTTTGATTTTGCGGGACGCGTTGGCCACGTCGATGGTGTTTTCGCCAACACCTTCGCAGAAGCGCTTGAGGCCAGCGGAGGAACCGCCGGATTCAACGACCGGGGTCGGGAAGTCAAAGTTTTCGCCGAAAGCTTCAGCAACGATGGAAGCGTAGGGCAGCACGGTGGAAGAACCGGCAACCTGAACTTGGTCACGTGCGGATGCGGCGGTGGCGGATACGGCGGCAATCGCAATCGCGGACGCGGTCAGTTTCACAAAGGACATCATTTGCTCCTGTTTGTCTCTTGTAGGGTCAGGGCGTTGTCACACCCGTCGAGCGGCGGTTTAGAAGTCCGTGACGATGCTTTTGTGTAACTTTTGTAACAGGTTTATGACAGTCCGGGAATTAGATATTAAACACCTGTTTTTAATTATTAATTTTGATTTTATTTTTGCCGGAAAACACAACCGAGCGGATCGAAAACCCGCCGAATATGTCAGGACGTTAAGAATTGTAACAACGATTCCCCGCGCAAAGTCCGTGAACGCGCTCAAAAAACGAGGAGACGGACGCGCGCGCGTCGCCAAAAACGATTATTCGTAGGGAAGGATGGATTATTCGTAGGGAAGAATGACGGAAAAACAGCTCCCCTGCCCGGCATGGCTTTCGATCCGAAGACGCCCGCGGTGCCGGTTGAGGATATGTTTCACAATCGCAAGCCCAAGCCCCGTCCCGCCCATTTCCCGCGAGCGGTGGCTGTCGACGCGGTAGAATCGTTCGGTCAGGCGCGGGATATGTTGGCTTGCGATGCCGTCGCCCTGATCCGAAATGTCGACTCGCACGGCCTCGGTGCGCATGGTCGGCTCATCCGTATGGCTGGTGAGACAGACACGCACCTCTTTGCCTTTGCCGCCATATTTGATCGCGTTCTCAATGAGGTTCGTGAACACTTGGGTGAGCTGGTCGTGGCTTCCGGGCACGATCTCACTCTCAGACACCCCCTCAAGGATGAGCGTGACATCCTGCGCTTTTGCCAGCGTTTGCAAGCTGGCACCGACAGAGCGCAGCAAGGCGGATAGGTCGACCGGATCGGTCGGACGCACGCGGCGTTCGGCCTCAACCCGGCTCAGGGACAAGAGATCGCGCACGATTCTGTTCATGCGCTTGGCTTCCTTGTCCATGATCGTCAGAAACCGCTCGCGCGCCGCAGGATCTTCTGCGGCGGGGCCGAGGAGTGTTTCGATAAATCCGAGGACCGCCGTCAAAGGCGTGCGCAGCTCATGACTGACGTTGGCCACGAAATCGCGGCGCATCTGGCCCGCCTCGTGCAAATCCGTCTTGTCTTCAAAGGCCACCATAACACAGGCATAATCCCCAACGATCACCGGACGCACGGCCACATCATAGACCAAATCCCGCTGGCTTTCAGAGATGCGATAAACTGCTGTGGCCGGTTCGGTCAGGCGCAGGGTGTTCTCAATCGCGTCGAGCAACATCGGCTGACGCAGCACCGTGATGTAATGCCGCCCGACCATCGCCTCGTTGAACAACCGACGCGCTGGCGCGTTGGCCGCAATGATCCGTTCGTCGCGTCCGATGGCCATCACAGGCACCGGCATCGCGTCCGCCATTGCGTCGACCATGGCATCGCCAGATACTGTCTGCTGTCGAAATCGGGTCATGAGACTATCCATAATATTCTTCCCGTATAGCGAGGCTGTAACTCTTTTACGACACACGATTTATCGCGTGTTTCTGTCGACCCGGGACGGAGCCGCACTCTGGGTGCAGAGAATCGGCATGTCTGCTATACTTCTGTGCGGGACATTTTTTGCATTTTGCTAAAAATGAGGGAGATCGAAAAAATTTCATTGCATTTTCGGCAATTTATTCATTTCCTGAAACCTGAGGCTGTAATCACGGGAGACCCGCACAAATGGGCGCCGCCAGACAAAATATGTTCCACGCGATCCTCGCACATTTGTCAGAAACGGCGGTGAGCAAAAATCATACCGTTCTGATGGTTGGCGAACTGCCACTGATGAAGGCCATGCAGCAGCAATTTTCGCATTGCACCGGCGTGGTGGTGATGCAGTTTGCGGATTTGACGGTAGAGATCCTCAATAGCCTCGGTCCCGACAGCGTGGTCAGCCCGGCGATTTGTCAGGATTTCGACTGTATCGAGCTGGCTGATCTGTTGGCGCGTGCGAACTACAGCGGCGCATTTCGCGTCTTGTGCGGGGCGGGGCTTCACCCGGAAACGGTCAAAAGAGATTTGCGCTCCTGCCATCCGTTCAAGGATTTCGATGTGCTCTCGCCGGTTCAAACGCGCCCGCGTCTCGAAACGGTCCACTAAGCTTTGAAAGCGAAAGAGCGGCCTCATTGGACCGCCCTTGGTCGTTTGTGAGAGAGTCGCCGTTCAGAGCGCTTTCAACCCGTCGCGAAACCGTCGCGCATTTTCTTGATAATGTCGCGCGGAGGTTCGGAGCGACGCAATCTGCTCCTCAGACAGTTGCCGCACCACCTTGCCCGGCGCGCCCATCACGAGGCTCCCATCGGGAATCTCTTTGCCCTCGGTGATCAGCGCCCCTGCCCCGATCAGGCAATTCTTGCCGATCTTGGCCCCGTTGAGCACGGTCGCGCCCATCCCGATCAGGCTATTTTCGCCAATCGTACAACCATGAAGCATCGCTTTGTGCCCGATGGTACAGCCCGCGCCGATGGTGAGCGGATAGCCCATGTCGGTGTGACAGACGGTGTTTTCCTGAATATTCGTGCCCGCGCCGACAAAGATCACCTCATTGTCGCCGCGCAGCGTCGAGCCGAACCAGACATTCGCGCCCTCTTCCAGCACCACCTTGCCAATCACATTGGCATCCGGCGCGACCCAGACATCGCCGTTTTCCGGCAGCACCGGCGCGTGATCGTCCAGAGAATACAGTGTCATCCTTCCACCTCCTCGAATTCCGATTGCAACCCGCGCACGAAGGGCATCAAGCCGGGCTGTTGCGCGCGGCGCAGGCGTTCGGCGGCGATGATCGTTTGCAGCTTAGCAAAGCTCTCATCGAGATTGTCATTCACCAGCACATAATCATAGCCGTCCCAGTGGCTGATCTCGTCCCAGCTTTTCTCCATCCGCTTGCCGATGGTCTCCGCACTGTCCTGGCCGCGTCCCTCAAGACGGCGGCGCAGCTCTTTGATCGAGGGCGGCAGGACAAAGATCGACAGCACGTGATCGCGCAGAACGGAGTTGGCGATCTGCTGTGCGCCCTGCCAATCGACATCAAACAGGACATCGCGCCCGGCCTCGATCGCCTCTCTGACCGGGGCTGCGGGCGAGCCGTAGAAATTGCCGAACACATGCGCGTGCTCCAGCATTTCGCCCTCAGACACCATGTGTTTGAAGCGGGGCTCATCGACGAAATGGTAATGCACCCCGTCTACCTCGCCCTCGCGCGGCGCACGGGTGGTGGCAGACACGGAGAACCGAAGGCTTTCGTCCCAGTCCATGAGCTTGCGCGCCAGAGTAGATTTCCCGGCGCCTGAGGGGGACGACAGGATAATGAGCAAACCGCGTCTTGTGGGCATGTGGCTCTGGTCCTGGGGCATGGTGTGGCCTCTGTTCTGTGACGTCATATCCGGTCCTGTCTATAGCCGCCCATGTCCAACTTGGAAAGCGCTGCCGCACGGGGCGGTTTTGTGAGGCACCATGGATTGGGCGCATCTATTTCTCCGCCTCATGTCCCCGAGACGACTCGCGGCTCTCGACCGATTCCACGCTCTGCGCCGGTTCGGGACATGGTTAATATCCATGCCAGAGACCCGCCAACATGCCGCCTGACCGATTGCGTTTGATAAGAATTTTAATCAAATTTTATCGCATAATTAAATCGTAAAGCATTGAAATATATTCTGTTTATAAATCCGCACGCGTAAAAATGGTAAACAGTCTCCTAACGAACCCCCGACAAATCATCTGAATTTCGCGGGACGGGTTAACCATTCGTTAGCTTTTCCCCCAAAATGGTGCCCGTTCGTGGCATAGTCTGCGCAACGAAACAGGACGCTGAAACAGGACGCCATCGCGACCAGACGGAGTCCCATGTAATCGCATAAACGGACCCCGGCACAGGATGTGGCCGGGCACGAGGCTCTAGAACGGAGGCTCGTCTGTCGGACCGCACAGCCTTGGGCCGGATCAACGCCCGAGGTCTTGCTACACGAGAGGTGACGAGATGAAGATTGAATATGTTAGCGGATCGAACGTCGTATCCCTCATGCCCCGCCGCAACAGCCAGCACTTCGCGGCGCTGAAAACCGTTGAGGCTTATTGGGAGGGTCTGCGCAACGGGCGTCTCGTCCCGGCCCGCGCCGACATCGACCCGCGCGGCATGCAGAACGCGCTCGAATATGCCTTTATCTTGGAGCGCATCGCGCCGGGCATGGGGCGGTTTCGCCTCGCGGGTATGCATCTCACCGACTTGATGGGGATGGAGGTGCGTGGCATGCCGCTCACCGCGATGTTCGTCCCGGACAGCCGCGCGACAGTGTCAGAGGCGCTTGAGGCCGTGTTTGAGACGCCGCAGGTGACCACGCTTACCCTCAGCGCCGAACGCGGGATCGGGCGCGGCGCGATGGAGGCGCAGCTTTTGCTCTGTCCGCTCAAATCCGATCTGGGCGACGTAAACCGCGTCCTCGGCGCATTTCAGACTAAGGGCGAGATTGGCCGTCAGCCGCGCCGCTTTGAGGTCGTGGACAGTCGGACCCGCACTTTGATCGGGCCTCCGATGGATCAGAGCTTTGAAACCACCAAACAGGGCCCCCCCGTGCCAGAAGGCTTTGCCGAGGCGCGTCGCGCCTATGAGGACATGGCCACGCGCGCACAGACCACGCCCCCGAAAGACGGTACTCCAAAGTCCAAGGGCAAGCCGGTTCTGCGATTGGTTCAGACCGACGAGTGAGGCACGGAGCACATGACCGCCGCCCGACTCTCTGGCGCGTTGCAGCGGTCCTCAAGGCGCGGCATCCCAAAGTTGGGGGACAGTAAACCTAGCGAGTGGGAGCCGCGCCTTTTTGCTTTTCGACGAGTGAGAGCTGTGCTCCTCTGCGCCTAACGCGAGGAGCCGCCATGATCACCTATGACATTGAACCCGATTTGCCCGCCCAAGAGTTTCTGACGCTTTTGACCGCCGCCACCTTGGCGGAGCGTCGCCCGGTCGATCAACCGCAGAGGATCGCCAAAATGCTGGCGGCCTCCGATCTCATCGTCACCGCGCGCGATGCGGCGGGACATCTGCTCGGCGTGGCGCGCTCCATCACCGATTTCGCCTATTGCCTCTATTGCTCGGACCTCGCCGTGGATCAGGCCCATCAAGGTCGTGGCATCGGCAAGGCGCTTTTGCAAGAAACCGTCAAAGCCACGCCGGAGGTCAAAACGCATCTCCTGCTTTCCGCACCCGGTGCGATGTCATTCTACGAGACGGCGGGATATGAGCGCGCGGAGAACTGTTTCATCTTTCACCGTGGCGAGTGAGAGTGGCGAATGGGAGTGGCGAATGAAAAAGCCGGACCCTAAGGCCCGGCTTTCAACATCTTGAAATTTTGTGAGATTACGCGGTCGCGGCCAGGTTCTCCGGCGTTTGCCCCTTTTGAAGCTCTTCGGCCCCAAGGACCGCGAGTTCCAGCGACTGAGACGCGTTCAAACGCGGGTCGCAGGCGGTGTGGTAACGGTCGGCGAGGTTCTCGTCGGTCACCGCACGCAGGCCTCCGGTGCATTCGGTCACATCCTTGCCGGTCATCTCGAAATGGACGCCGCCGGGGATCGTGCCCTGATCGCGGTGCACAGCGAAGAATTCCTGAACCTCGGCCAAAACACGTTCAAACGGACGGGTTTTATAACCGCTCTCGGATTTGATCGTGTTGCCATGCATCGGGTCACAGGACCAGACGACATTAGCGCCTTCGGACTTCACCGTCTCGACGAGACGCGGCAGGTGATCGGCCACTTTGCCCGCGCCAAAACGTGCGATGAGCGTCAGACGGCCCGCCTCGTTTTCCGGGTTGAGCTTGCCCATAAGCACTTTGAGGTCTTCCTCGGTCGTGGTCGGGCCACATTTGAGACCGATCGGGTTCTGAACGCCACGGCAGAATTCGACATGCGCGCCGTCCGGCTGACGGGTGCGGTCGCCGATCCAGATCATGTGACCGGAGCCCGCAATCGTTGCGCCGGTGGTGCTGTCCACACGGGTCAGCGCCTCTTCGTATTCCAAGAGAAGCGCCTCATGCGAGGTGTAGAAATCCACGGTCTGCAGATCCGGGTTGTTCTCGCCGGTCATGCCAGCCGCTTTCATGAAGTCGAGCGCATCCTGAATGCGGTTCGCCATGTCGCGGTATTTCTCGGCCTCATCCGACTCGGTAAAGCCGAGCGTCCAGGCGTGGACACGGTGGATGTCCGCAAAGCCGCCCTTGGAGAAGGCGCGCAACAGGTTCAACGACGCAGCCGCCTGCGTGTAGGCCTGAAGCATGCGGTTCGGATCGGGGATGCGCGAGGCTTCGTCAAAGTCGAACCCGTTGATGATGTCGCCCCGGTAAGACGGCAGTTCGACGCCACCGACGGTCTCGGTCGGGGCGGAACGCGGTTTGGCGAACTGACCGGCCATACGACCGACTTTGATCACCGGCACTTTCGCGCCAAAGGTGAGCACCATCGCCATTTGCAGCATGACTTTGAAGGTGTCGCGGATCGTGTCGCCGCCGAACTCGGCAAAGCTTTCGGCGCAATCGCCGCCTTGCAACAGGAAGGCCTCACCACGGGACGCTTTCGCGAGATCGCGTTTGAGCTTGCGTGCCTCGCCCGCAAAGACGAGCGGCGGATATTTGGCAAGCTGTGCCTCAACGGCATTCAACGCGGCCTCGTCCGTATAGTCGGGCATCTGCACACGCGGTTTGTTGCGCCATGCGGTTTTCACCCAATCCGTCATCGTCTCTACTCCAAAACGGTTATCAATTCTCCTCCCTCCTGCGTTGCCGTTAGCGTTAGCAATCGCAAGTGGTCTGAGGCGTTATAGAGAGACAGAGGCTCCGAGAAAACCCAAAACACACGCGAGAGCGCGCAAATACGGGGCATATGCCGTTTTCCTGCGCAGCGCCTGCCCGAGTGCGCCCCAGAAATCACCGGATCGGGGCGATTTTATAGGCTGCGCCCTCCATCACAGAGAGGAACCAAATCGTGCCATCCGGCGCCTCGACAATGTCGCGCACACGGCCGGTTTCCGGCCAGTCCCAGCGGGTTTCCTGCCAGCTGTTCGGGTCCATGACGGAGATATAGTCGAATTTCAGGGAGCCGATGAGATGCTGGCCCGCCAGGTCCGGGAAAAGATCGCCCTGGTAAATCGCATAGCCCGAGGGGGCGATGGAGGGGGTCCATTGATGGGCGGGCGGCTCCGTGCCGTCCAGAGCGGTCGGCGCAAACCGTCCCCCGCCATAGTTTTCGCCGTAACTCGTAAGCGGCCAGCCGTAATTGGCACCCCGTTTCACGCGGTTGATCTCATCGCCACCCTGCGGCCCGTGTTCATTGACCCAAATCTGACCGAAGGCATCCATCGCCGCGCCCTGCGGATTGCGGTGCCCGTAGGACCAGATCGCCGGCAGCGCCTCGTCTTGGCCGATAAAGGGGTTGTTCTCGGGGATCGTGCCATCCCGGTTGATCCGGATCATGGAGCCATTCGCGCGGCTCAAATCCTGTGCGGAGGCCCGCTCTCCGCGTTCGCCGACGGTGAGGTAAATCGTGCCATCTTGGGCCTCGACGATCCGGGAGCCAAAATGTTGGCCCCGTCGCGATCCGGCTTTCATCGTGAAAATGTCTTTGAACCCGACCAAAACGCCGTCTTCCAACCGCCCGACGCCAAGCGCGGTCCCCGCCCCTCCGGGCAAGGATTTGGCATAGCTCAGAAAAATCTCACGCGAGGTCGCAAAATCGCGCGACACCATGACGTCGAGGAGGCCACCCTGCCCCATTTCGCGGACCTCGGGCGTCCCGAAAATTTGGCGCACCGCGCCATCCGCCACATGGAGCAACCGCCCGTCAATCTCGGTGATCAATAGGCTCCCGTCGGGCAAAAAATCGAGCGCCCAAGGTTCATCGAGCCCCCGCACCTGTTCCGTGACCTCGACTGAGACGGCACCTGCGTCGCGCTCTTCGGCACTCAGATGCGTGGTCCAGAGAGCCGATGCGCCAAGACAGCATGAAAGAGCAATGGCCCCGCGTCGCGATGGCGAAATGACAGGTCTGATACGCATGAGAACCCCTTTGTCTGTGTCCGGCTTCGGTCCTCTGTCGATGTAGCGCTCAGGGGAAAGGGTTCAATTCCGTCCAACAGTGCGAGCCGTGAGTCGCTCTGTCACCCAAAGGTTTTCCCACTCCCGGTGCGTCCAAGGCCTCAAATCCCCCATGTGAGAAGACGAATTTTCATCAATCGTCCGAAAAGCGCGAAAAGAACGTGGCGGCATCTCTTTCCAATTGGTCAAAGCCGCACTAACGTTTGCCGAGCATCAGATGAAAACAGGGAGTTATCTGAGATGAAAAAACTGCTTTTGGCCTCGACGGCCGCCACCTTGCTTGCCGGGGCTGTGAGTGCCGAAGAGATCAAGGTCGGGGTCATTCTGGGCTTTACCGGCCCGATTGAATCGCTGACCCCAGATATGGCCGCCTCTGCCGAATTGGCGTTTAAAGAGATCAGCGACACGGGCGCCTTCCTTGGTGGCTCGACCCTCATGCCGGTCCGCGCAGACAGCACCTGTGTCGACGCCGCCGCCGCCACCGCCGCCGCTGAGCGTCTCGTCACCTCCGACGGCGTTGTCGCCATTTATGGTGCGGATTGTTCCGGTGTGACCGGTGCTGTGCTCTCGAACGTTGCCGTGCCCAACGGTGTCGTGATGATTTCTCCGTCCGCCACCTCTCCGGGCCTGTCCACGGTCGAAGACAACGATCTCTTCTTCCGCACCTCGCCCTCTGACGCGCGCCAAGGCGAAGTTCTGGCCGACGTGCTCGAAGAAAAAGGCATCACCTCTGTTGCCGTGACCTACACAAACTCCGACTACGGCAAGGGCCTCTCCGACGCCTTCGCCGCATCCTTTGACGGTGAGATCACCATCAACGCGTCGCACGAAGACGGCAAAGCCGACTATTCCGCCGAAATCGGGGCTCTGGCTTCTGCCGGTGGCGAGGTGCTCGTGGTGCTCGGTTACGTGGACCAAGGCGGCAAAGGTATCATTCAGGCCGCTGGCGACACCGGCGCGTTCGACACCTTCCTCCTCGGTGACGGCATGTATGGCGACAACCTGATTTCGGACCTCGGCGACATCGTCGAAGGCTCCATGGGCATCGTGCCTTGGGCCGAAGGCGAAGGCACCGATGCGTTCAACGCCTTGGGCGAAGCGGCTGGCATCAACGTCTCCTCCGCCTACACCCGTGAAAGCTATGACGCGGCGGCTCTGATCGCGCTCGCCATGGCGAAAGGCGGCGAAGCCACCAAAGAAGCCGTGGCGGCCAACGTCCTCGACGTCGCCAACGCGCCGGGTGAACCGATCCTGCCGGGTGAACTTGAAAAAGCGCTCTCCATTCTCGCCGAAGGTGGCGACATCGACTATGTCGGCGCAACCAACGTGGAGCTGATCGGCCCGGGCGAAGCCGCTGGCACCTACCGTTATTACACCGTCACCGACGGTGAATTTGAAACAGATCGGAAGAGCGTCGTGTAG
>CAXPTW010000092.1:0-12026 GCA_964220165.1 Abyssibacter sp. | reverse complement strand
GCGATCTCACGTGGTGACTGGAGTTCAGACGTGTGCTCTTCCGATCTCCTTCCTGGATCCGCGCGCCGCCCGAATCGTTCAGACCGATGACCGGGGCGCCGTTCTGGATCGCCATATCCATGATCTTGCAGATCTTCTGGGCGTGGGTTTCCGACAGCGACCCGCCAAAGACGGTGAAGTCCTGAGAGAACACATAGACCATCCGCCCGTTGATCGTCCCCCAGCCGGTGATCACGCCGTCGCCGTAGGGCTTTTGCGCGTCCATACCGAATTCGGTGCAGCGGTGGGTTTTGAACATGTCGAACTCTTCAAAGCTGCCCTCGTCGAGCAGCAATTCCACCCGCTCGCGCGCGGTCAGCTTGCCCTTGGCGTGCTGGCTGTCGATACGGCGCTGACCGCCGCCCAGGCGGGCTTCGTCACGGCGATCGTGGAGTTCTTGGATAATGTCTTTCACGGGTAGGCCTCCTCGTCATTTCGTCTGCACCATAGGGCAGAGTAATATTCTTTCAAAGAAGAGTTTGGTAGATTTGCAAAGCATGCAAAACCCTTCTGTAGAAAACTGCAATACTGCAAATTAACCCATATCAATTCGCACCGCGCTCTCGCATAAATTCGCGCCAGCCCTGTGCAGAATCTGACACGCCGAGCGATAGACAGCCGCCACAACGCCTCTATTGTAGCGAGATGATGCAAAACTCGCATAGCCGCTTTCTCGACAGAACCACACCGCCTCACATCATGACACTGGTCCTGATGGCGGGGGTTTCTGCCATGTCCATGAATGTGTTCCTGCCCGCCCTGCCGGAGATGACCGCGCATTTCGGGGCCGAATATCGGGTCATGCAGCTCTCGGTCGCGATTTTCCTCGCCGTGAACGCGGCGCTTCAGCTAGTGATCGGCCCGCTTTCCGATCGGTATGGACGCCGCCCCGTCCTCATAGGCGGCATCTTGATCTTTCTCGCGGCAACACTGGGCACGATCTATGCGCCTTCCGCGCAAACCTTTCTCATCATGCGGGCCGCGCAAGCCGGGATTGTGACCGCGATGGTGCTCTCGCGCGCCATCGTGCGTGACATTGTGCCGGGAGAAGCCGCCGCGCAGATGATTGCCTATGTGACGATGGGCATGTCACTCGTCCCCATGATCGCACCGACCATCGGCGGCCTGCTCACAAGTTATTTTGGCTGGCAAAGCTCGTTCTGGCTACTCTTTGCGGTTGGCATCCTCTTATTATGTGTCGTTTATTTTGACGCAGGCGAAACGGCGCCAAAAACAGGCGGCTCAATGCGTGACACGCTCAGAGGCTTTCCCGAACTTCTCACGTCGCAACGCTTTCTCGGCTACGCCTTGTCTGCGGCAACGGCATCCGGCGCATATTTCGCGTTTCTGGGCGGCGCTCCTTTTCTCGGGTCAAACGTCTTTGGCCTCACCGAGGACCGGCTCGGTCTCTACATGGCAGCACCCGCGATCGGCTATTTCTTTGGCAACTTCATCGCTGGACGCCTCTCCGTTCGGATCGGCATGAATACGATGATCTTCATCGGAGCCGCGATCTGTTGTGCAGGCGTCGCGGCCTCCCTCGTCCTGTTTCTGATTGAGCGCGCGACTGCAGAGAGCTTCTTTTTCTTCATCACGCTTCTGGGTCTCGGCAACGGGATGCAATTGCCCAATTCCATCGCCGGCTCCCTGTCCGTCCGCCCCCATCTCGCGGGCACGGCGGCGGGCCTCGGTGGCGCGATGTATATCGGGGGCGGCGCGGTGCTTGCGGCCTTTGCCGGCTCCGTTTTGACCGAAGGGGGCGGCGGCACCCCTCTCCTCCTCATCATGTTCTGCGCCTCTTTCTCCTCCATCCTCGCCGCGATTTGGGTTGTGCTCCGGGAACGCAAACTGGCGCAAAGCTGAGAAACTGACCTCTGGACAGCGCGAGTTTGCAGTGGCAAACCTTCCTTTGCAAAGGACGGGAGAGCTTCATGGCGCAGCAAAAACTCTACGCAGGCGCAAAACTGCGCGAAACACGCACGCGGCTGGGGCTGACCCAACGGGCTTTTGCCGAGAAACTCGGCGTTTCGCTGCCCTACCTCAATCAAATGGAGAACAACAACCGGCCCGTGTCGACCGGCGTCGTGCTCGCTTTGGCACAGGAATTCGGCTTCGATGTGACCGAGCTGAGCTCCGGCGATGCCGAGCGGATGGTGACGGATATGCGGGAGGCCCTGGCCGATCCGGTGTTCAACGACGCGGCCCCGCCTCTGGCGGATTTGCGCCTGGCCGCCTCGAATGCGCCGGCGCTTGCCCGCGCATTCCTTGAGCTGCACCGCGCCTACCGGCAGACCACCGAACGGCTCGCCTCTATGGATGAGGCACTCGACCGCGAGGACAGCCCGGCGCGCCCGAGCCCTTGGGAAGAGGTGCGCGACTTCTTTCATTATTGCGACAACTACATCGATGCGGTGGACCGCGCGGCGGAAAACTTTGCCCGTCCGCATGGCCAAAACCGTGATGTCGAGAAAGCCGCGATTGCCGCTCTGGAGCAACGCGGGATTAGCGTTCGGTCCGGGCAAGACGTCCTGCGTCGGTTTGACCCCGAGAGCCGCGAATTGACCATTTCCGCCCGCGCCTCTGGTCCCACCCGGCGGTTTCAAATCCTGCACCAACTCGCGCTTTTGACACAGGGCAACCTCCTCGACGCGACGCTCGATTTGGCCCGGTTCCAGACTGACGAGGCGTGTCAGATCGCGCGCATCGGCATGGCGAACTATTTCGCGGGCGCGGCCCTCCTGCCCTACACGCCATTTCTACACGCCGCCAAAGAATGCCGTCACGACCTCGAAATGCTGGCGGAGCAATTCGGCGCCTCAATTGAACAGGTCGCGCACCGCCTCTCGACGATGCAGCGCCCCGGCGCAAAGGGCATTCCCTTCTATTTCGTTCGCGTCGATCAGGCCGGGACGATTACGAAACGTCACTCCGCCACCCGGCTCCAGTTCGCGCGCTATGGCGGGGCCTGCCCGCTTTGGAACGTGCACCAGGCGTTTGAACGTCCGGGGCATTTCCTGCGCCAGCTCGCCGAGACCCCCGACGGGGTGCGGTATCTGTCGATCTCGCGCGATGTCTCAAAACCCGGAGGCTCCTTCCATGCGCCCGTGCGGCGCTATGCGATCGGGCTTGGCTGCGAGGTGACGCATGCCTCGGAACTTGTCTACGCCGACGATCTCGATGTGACGAAGCCGGCCGCCTTTGAACCCATCGGGATTTCCTGTCGGATTTGCGAGCGGCGAGATTGTCACCAAAGGTCTATTCCACCGCTGGAGCGCCGCCTGAGCATCGACCCCAACAGCCGCGGCACCCTGCCCTACCGGATTGATTGACGGCTATTTGCGGCCCGACAGAGCGATCCCGCCGAGGATCAACAGAGACGCCCCGGCCAGTCGGAGTGTCAAAGCTTCCCCCAAAAGCGCGACACCCATCAGCGCCGTGATCACTGGCACAGAAAGCTGCGCACTGGCGGCAAGCGGCACGGGCAGCGACGGAAGAACCCGATACCACAGCGCATAGCCGAGCGCGGAGGTCAGCGCGCCAGACGCGATGGCAAGCACCCAGCCCGCCGGGGTGAGCGTCACCGGGCTCAGCGCCATAAGCATCAAGAGCGCCACAGCGAGCGGCAGCGTGCCGACAAAGTTGCGCGCAGTGCGGGCAATCGGGTCGCCACCGCCCTGCCCCAAGAGGCTATAAATCCCCCAAGCCATCCCCGCCCCGGCCATCAAAAGCGCCGCGCCCAACGGCGGGGCCGCAAGGCCGGGAAGCAACAGCCAGATCAACCCGCAAAAGGCCAGCGCCACACCGACCCAGCCCATAAGTGGCAGGCGCGTGCCCCGCCAGAGGGAGACGGCCAGCATGGTGATCTGAACGAGCGCAAAAAGGATCAGCGCCCCCGTTGCGGCGGGCATGGCGCGATAGGCCAGAGAAAACCCCAGCGCATAGGCAAAGAGCGCGAGAATGGCCGGGACATCCCGACGGCTCGGACGCGCTCCACGCCGCGTCGCACGCGCCAGAACGGCAAGCATGAGCGCCCCCGCCCCCAACCGCACGGCGGCAAAACCGATGCCGGAGTTCGCGGGATCGACCAGAGCCGCCCGCGTGAGAATGGAATTGCCCGCAAAGGCGATCAAGGTGATCAGCAAAAGCAGGACAGGAATGGATTTGGTCTCCGACATATCTCAGGCTGATGCGATCCTTGGACCAAAGGCAAGCGAGACGTTCTGACGGGCGAACACATCCGCGTGCGGACCTGGCCTATGCAAAACGCCTGCGAAGGCCACTTGTGCCGTCATCTGATGATCATCATGTGAGGGGAAAAGTGGCGCGGTTGACGGGGCTCGAACCCGCGACCCCCGGCGTGACAGGCCGGTACTCTAACCAACTGAGCTACAACCGCTCACTGCCCGTCCAAGGCGGCTGCCCTGAACGTGAGGGGCGTTCTATGGCGCGTACGCCACCGCGTCAAGCAGGGAATCGACGAAAAATGTGCGCGAGGTGAAAAAACTTTGCCGGGATGAGATCGGGGGAGATGACCCCCGAAGTCAGGCGTGCAAAGCCGAGCGGCGTTTAGTCCACAAGAGCCGTGAGACGCGCGTGATAAGCCGCCAATTCCGGCGGCACAGAGACGCCAATCCGATCGCTCCAGGAGATCAGGTAAAAGGCCGCCGCATCGGCGATGGAAACCGTCCCAAACAGAAACGGCCCCGCCCCCAATTGCGCAACAAGTGCCGCGACCCCGGCCTCGACAACTGCCTGACCGTGGGCGCGCAGCTCGGCCTCGGCCTCCGCTTGCGTCGTGAATTTTTGCGGCATCATCGCAAAGACCGACCCGCGCATATGAAGGCCGGAGACGATATGCTCCGTAAGCTCCATAACGCGTATGTCTTGCGCCAGAACGCCCGGCAAAAGCCGCGCCTCCGGATAGGTTTTCGCGATCCAATAGGCGATGACGGGCCATTCCGTCAAAATCGTCCCATCCGGCAGTTCGAGCGCGGGCACTTTGCCTTTCGGATTCAGCGCGAGATAATCAGGGTGACGATGACTGCCCTGTTTCAGATCGGTTAGAACCACCTCGACCTCCGCGCCCACATACCGCAGCAGGAACAGGATTCCCTCTGAACACGATCCCGGTGAATGATAGAGTTTCATGCTGTGCTCCCTATGATGGCATAGTGTAACCCGTTCCGTCCTGCGGGTGTCATTCCGGCGCCAAAATCGTCCGCCCTACGGACAGGCAGCACAAAATGTTTTGCGGGCGCTGTGTGAAACGGTCTTACAGCAAGAGGGAGGCCCCATGACGCACAAAGACACATCGCAGAAAGACATCGCTCCGCTCCATGACGCGCTTTGGCCTGAAGAGATCGCAGACCTGCGCGACGGCTTTGCGGGCGCGCTCAACGTCTATCGCACGATGGCGCATCACCCGGCCCTGTTGCGGGCCTGGGCACCCCTGCGCCAGCACATCGTCAAGGACACGACGCTCGGTTTGGAAAACTCAGAGATCGTGATCCTGCGCACCGGGGTGCGCCTCGGCTCGTCCTATGAATGGGGCCACCATGTTTCGCGCGCGCGGGCGCTCGGGATGGAAGACGCCCGCATCAAAGCGGTCTTGACCACCGCTGACGGGACCGACGCCCTGTTGGTGCGGGCCGTGGATGCGATCATCGACAATCAGAAACTGCCACGGGATTTGGAACGCACGCTCGCGGACACCTTCGGGCAAGAGGCGGTTTTTGACATCATCGCGACGGTCGGGTTTTACACAGTGCTCGGCACGATCCTGATGACCTATGACGTACCGCTCGAGGCCAAGATCGCGCGTGAGTCGGAGGAAAACCCGCTCTGATCAATCAGGCAGCGTCTCCACGATCTTTCGCGCGATGTCCTTGAGCGCATCGCCATAGTCGTCGATCGCGCGACGCGTGCTCATGGCGCTCTGAATCCAAATCAGGGAGATACAGCCCAAGACCGTCTCCCCCGCCCGGATCGGCACCGCGATGGAGGCCGTTTGCTGACGGAACTCCCCGCTATCACGCACCGCGATCCCGCGCGCGCGCGTTTCCTCGGTCAAATGGCGCAGCCAGCGGTCGTTGAGAAAGGGCAAATCCTTCTCATCCCCGAGCCTGCGCAAGTGGTCGAGAATGAGCGCGCGCTCCTCCTCCGGGCAAAACGACAGATAGGCGCGCCCGGCAGAGGTCCGCAAAACCGGCAAGCGATAGCCCGTCATCCCGCGATCAATCGACAAGGGCGACCGCCCGTGAGTGGTTTCCTGAATCACCATCGCGGCATTCTGATAGACGGTCAGGTCGAGCGGCCAGACGACCTGTTTCGCGTAGGCCCCAAAGAGCGGCCCCGCGGCCTGCGAAATCTCGGACGTGAGTGCGTATCCATCACCCAAAGCGGCGGCAACGCGGGTGACGCGGACATAATTCGAGGTGGCAGAAAAGGCGACGTAGCCCAGTTCTTCGAGGGTTTCCAAAAGCCGGTAGACGGTCGGACGGGGAATGCCCAAAGCCTTGGCAATTTCGCCGGGGCGCGCTTCGCCGACCTTGTTGACGTAGCGCAGAATGGAGAGACCCCGCGCGAGAGATCGCACGGCGCCACTGGACAGATCTTTGGCGGGCGTCGACGTGGCGAGATCTTTGGTCATGGGAAAACCATTTCACACACCACGCCGAAGCGCCAGATCGAAGCTTAGACTTCCGCCTTCACCGGGTTCGACAGGATGCCGACACCGGACACTTCTACCTCACAGACATCGCCGTCTTTCATGAAGAGCGGCGGGTTGCGGCGCGCACCAACCCCGCCCGGCGTGCCAGAGACGATCACATCACCGGGCAACAAGGGCAGGATGGTCGAGCAATAGGAGATCAGACGCGGGATCGAACACACAAGCATGTCGAGCGTGGTGTCCTGCACCTTCTCGCCGTTGAGGCGCGTTTGCAGGCGCATCTTGGTGTGATCCTCAATTTCATCGGCGGTGGTCATCCACGGGCCAAAAGCACCGGTGCCGGCAAAGGTCTTGCCCGGCATGAACTGATGTGTGTGCTTCTGCCAGTCGCGGACGGAGCCGTCATTATAGGGTGCATAGCCCGCGACATAATCCATCGCGTCCTCTTCCGAGATGCGGCGGCCTTCCTTGCCGATGATCACGGCCACTTCGCCCTCATAGTCGAACTTATCAGACTCGAGCGGCTTGATCAGTGCTTCGTTATGGCCGATCTGGGAGCCTTGGTAACGGGCGAACAGCACCGGGTTCGGGGTTTCTTCACGGCCCGTCTCTTCGATATGGGCGTGGTAATTAAGACCGACACAGATGATCTTGTCCGGGTTGGGGATGACCGGGTCGTGTTTGACGTCGTCAAAGGCGTAATCGGCGTCCGCGGAGACGAATTTCTCAGCAGCGGCCATATCCCCCGTCGTCAGAAAATCGCGAAGCGTCGGCGCGTCAAAGCGTTTGCCGAGATCGACGATCCCAGCGTCTGTGACGAGCCCGTAGGAGGACACGCCGTCTTTGGTGAAAGAGCAAAGTTTCATGGGTTAAGCCATTTCCGGTTGTTGCGTTTCAGAAGAGGGTTCAAGCGGGTTGGGGAGGATGAGGGCGATGAGGGCCTCAAGCTCCGCTTTCGTGTCGGCCCCGCCCAACGTGTGACGGTCAGGGCGCAGAACGGTGGCCTTCGCGCCGAGACGGGCGAGGTGTTCGGCGGCGTTCGAGTTGTCTGTGGTCACGAGGCCCACGCTCTCGGGGAGAGTCAGCCCCTCGACCAGATCAGCCTCGGCCACGACGACGAAGGCGTGCGGGAAGACATCATCCATGCGTGCGCCATCGCTCATGCGCGGCTGACCGAAGAGACGCCCGGCTTTCTCACCGATGCCAAGACCGGGGCCAATCGGCGGCGCGATGCTTTCCATCTTGGCCGACCCGTCGGAGGACGGCAGGGCGGCGCGCAGCGCCTCTTCGGTCCCGACGGTGTTGATCAGCCCACCCAGCCGCACGGCGGTTTTGATATATTCGGCAGCGTTGGGTTTGCGCTCACTCTCATAAGTGTCGAGCAGCGTGTCCGCCGCCTCGCCCGTGACCAGACCTTTGCAGATCAGCGCGAGTTTCCAGTACAGGTTCACCACATCGCGGGTGCCAGCGCACATGCCCTGCCCCATGAAGGGCGGCGTCTGGTGACAGGCGTCGCCCGCCAGCAACAGCCGCCCCTCGCGCCAGTCCTCTGCGACGAGCGAGTGGAAGGTATAAACGGCGGTGCGTTCCAACTCCGCCTCTTCGGGTTTGAGCCAGTCGGACAGAAGCTCCCAGACGCGTTCCGGCTTGGCGATCTCATTACTGTCCTCGTCGGGCAGCACAGTGATCTCCCAGCGCCGCCGCATCCCCGGCGTGCGGACATAGGTCGCGGGGCGTTCCGGCACGCAATATTGGATCGAATGATCGCCGAGGCTCGGCTTGTCTTTATTGAGGATCACATCGACCACGAGCCAACGCTCGTGAAAGCCGTAATCCTCCATGTCGCTCTCGATATAACGCCGCACGAGAGAGCGCGCACCATCGCAGCCGACGACATATTTGGCGGTGACGTGATGCACCTTGCCCTTCGTCATGTCCTCATAGCGCAGCGCGACCTTGTCGCCTTGGTCGTCGATGTTGAACACCTCGCAGCGGGACCGCACGGTCACCTCCGGGCGCTCCGCCATATGCGCGCGCAAAAGCTCTTCGAGGTCAGGCTGGTGGAAGCGGTAATTGGCGTTCCACGCCTGCGGCCCTTCGCCCTGCGGGCGGGGCCAGTCGAGGAGCAGCTTGCCGTCACGATCAACGAATTGCATGCCGGGGTGGCGATGGGTTTTCGTGACCATCTCGTCCGCGATGCCGATCCATTGGAAAGCCCGCATGACTTCGGCGTCGAAATGCACCGCACGCGGCAGGTGGTAATGCGCGCTCTCGCGTTCCAGCACAAGGGTTTTCACCCCGCAGGCCCCCAAGAGATGCGCCAGCGTGGCACCCGCGGGCCCGTAGCCCACGATCACGACGTCAAAATGCTCCATTTATGTTCTCCCTGCTGCGTTCTTTTTGGCAAGCTCGCCGTAAAGCCACGGACACTCCGCGACCGGCGGACTACGGCGCCCGCGTTTGGCGGCGTCCAAGCGCATATCGCGCAGACGTTTGCGCCCTTGGTCTTCTTCGAGATAAAGCCGCTCATGACCCCAAAAGCTCGGCCCGTCATGGGTTTGATGCGGTTCCCATGTTTCCGGGTCGATCAGCCGTCCGCCCCAGCCGTTTTCGACAAAAAAGCCCGACGGCGAATGGGCGTAGTAGGACGTCATGTAATCGTTGGTGTGCCGCCCCAGCGTATAGGCGACACGGCCCTCGTCCATCTGAGCGAGGTCATAGCCCTGGCCCAGATCGTCGAGGTTCTGGAATTCGACCATGAAGTGGTGAAAACCCAATTGACCGGAGCCGACCATGGCAAAGGAATGGTGGCGCTCATTGAGGTGAAAGAAATAGAGGCCGTAGGGTTCGAGGCCGTAGTCGGACACATGAAAGTCCAAGAGGTCGCGGTAAAACGGCATCATCACGTCGATGTCTTTGACGTGCAAAACCGCATGCCCCATGCCCAGAGGGCCGGTATTAAACCCATCTATCGGACGACCCGGCACAAACGGGTCAGAGGCGATCATCGGATTGTAGAAAAGCTCGACCCGGTTACCGCCCGGGTCTTCGAACCAGATCAGCCCCTCGACAAAGCGGCGATCACAGAGGTCGGGAGACCCGATGCTGACCTTGACCCCGGCGGCGTCCAAACGCCCGGCATAGTGTTGCAGATCGTCTTTTGCGGCCACTTCAAAGCCCAGAAACGCCAGCGTTTCGCCGGGTTCATCGGACACCAAAAGCCGCTGCACCTTGTCATCCATTCGAAAGGCGACAGCCTTTCCCCCGCGGTCGATTTTCTGCATGCCCAAAAGCTTGCCGGCAAAATCGGACCAGTCGTCGAGCTTGTCGGAGCGCACACCGAGATAGCCCAGAGCAATGATCGCCATGGTTGTCTCCATTGGTTGAAGTCTGAATGCCTCAGTTTAAGTGGCCAGCGCCCCGGCCCCGAGGCGTGATCCCTGCCCGTCCGAGGGGCGGACAGGGCGTGACATTACTGCCCAGCGACCTCGGTCGCGCGGTCCAGCGCGGCTTGTGCAGCCTCTGCATCCGGCTGCTCGGCCACCCAAAGGCTCGGGGCCTCGGCAAAGGCGTCCGCCCAGACCTCTAGGCCCACTGCATCCGGATCAAAGAACGCCACCTCTCCCGCCTCGCGGAACGCCGCTTCGATCTCCGCGTCGGTCGCATCGACGACGGACGCGATCCATTCGGCGGTCGCGCGACCGGACATCTCGTCGATCACGGCTTTGTCCGCGTCTGAGAGCCCATCATAGGTCCGTTTGTTCATCAGGATGGACATGGGCGAGGACATGAACCCCGTGGTCGAGATGTTCGGTGCGACCTCATTGAGGCGGAAGGTGCGGTAGGCATCCATCACCCAGACAGCGCCCGACACGACACCACGTTCGAGGTTCTCATAGACCTGCGGCGCGGGGATACCGACGCCAGATGCGCCGACCATATCAAAGAGTTGAGAGCCGAACTTTGAGGGGGAGCGCAGTTTCAGCCCATCGAGGTCCGCTGGGGTCTCCGCGGCGGCATCGGTCATGAAAAATCGGTAGGCTGGCGTGGTGAAAAGCGCGATGACTTTGTAATCCGCATACTCCGCGTCCAACGTGCCATCCTCAGAAAGCGTGTTGAGAATGTCCGCGCCTTGGACACCTGTCTCGACCATGCCGGGGATTTCCACGACACCTGTGAGCGGGAAGAGACCCGGCGTGTAGGTCGGCACCACGAGGGCGATGTCGGCCACACCGGCCTTCACCAATTCGGCCTGCGCGGGCGGCGCGCCGAGGATGGAGCCGGGGTACAGCTTGAGGCTCGTGCCATCAGACAGCTTCGCGTTCACCTCGTCGATCCACGGCTGCAGGATTTTCGAGGAGTAGAACCCCTGTGCCGGTTCAAAAGACGACACACGCAGCTCGCGGGCGTCAGAGGCGGCGGTGAGCGCCGTGGTCATGGCGAGGGCCACAGCGGCGGATTTCAGCAGTCGGTTGAACATGGTTTCCTCCCTTATGTTCTTAAAAGGCGTTGTAGGGCAGCCAGATGACGATCGCGGGAAGCGCGATGATGATGGCGACACGGATGAAATCGGCGATCACAAAGGGCGTCGCCCCTTTCCACAACTCGGTGAGTTTGACGTCAGACTGGACGGTTTTCAGGACGAAAAGGTTCATGCCCACCGGCGGCGTAATGAGGCCCATTTCCACCACCATCACCGCGAAAATGCCGAACCAGACGAGGTCGATCCCGGCCGCCTGCGCAATCGGCACAAAGAGCGGCACCGTCAAAAGCAGCATAGCGAGACTGTCCATCAGCGTGCCGAGCGCAAGGTAGATCACCAGCATCAGAAGGATCACCAACATCGGTTGATCGAGGATGCCGGAAAACATCGAGGTCAGAGAGAACGGCAGGCCGGAGAGCGCCAGGAAGAAGTTGAACAGATTGGCCCCGATCAGCACCAGATAGAGCGCGCCACAGGTCATCGCCGTGTCCATCAGCGCCGACATCAACCCGTCGAGGTTCAGACGCCGCGACAGGAACCCGTAGAGCAGCACGACAAAGGCCCCGATGGCGGCGGTCTCATTGGCGGTGAACACGCCTGTGTACAGCCCGCCCATGATCAGGCCGAAAATCCCCACCGGCGGCACAAGTTCCTTGAGCGCATGGTTGCGTTCTGACCCGGTCGCCCGGGCGCGCTGCGGCGCGGTGGACCAGCCCATCCAGATCGGCACCCAGATCGCCAAACAGTAGAGCAGCACGGCAAGAAAGATCGGGCCAGCGGTGGCAAGCAGCAGATCGCGAATGGATTGCTCCGCGATGAAGGCATAGATCACCA
>CAXPTW010000091.1:0-25943 GCA_964220165.1 Abyssibacter sp. | reverse complement strand
AAAGATGAGATGCGCCGCGCCCCTCCCTAGTGTGATGCGGAGGGGCGCGGTGCTTTTATATGAGTGGGGTCAGGCCGCTTCGAGCGCGCTGACGATGCCGGAAAAATCAGCGGCCTTGAGGGACGCGCCGCCCACCAGCGCGCCGTCCACATTGGAGGTCGCGAAAATCTCAGGCGCATTGCCGGGTTTCACGGAGCCGCCGTAGAGGAGCGGAATGTCATGCGCGCCGTCGCCGTAGCGCGCGGTCAGCGTGGCACGCATGTCGTCGTGGACTTCGGCGATCTGTTCAAGGGTGGGGATTTTGCCGGTGCCGATGGCCCAGACCGGCTCATAGGCGATGACGAGTTTCGACAGGTCGACCGCATCGGGCAGAGAGGCGGAGAGCTGATGGCGGATGATGTCGAGCGTCTTGCCAGACTCGCGTTCATCGAGCGTTTCGCCCACACAGACCACCGGCACGAGGCCCGCCATGGTCGCGGCCATAGTTTTTTCGCAGACCATGGCATCGGTTTCCGCATGATCGGCGCGGCGCTCGGAGTGGCCGAGGATCACATACTCACAGCCCCCATCGACCAGCATCTCGGCGGAAATATCGCCGGTGTGCGCGCCGGAGGTTTTCATGTGGCAATCCTGTCCGCCCACATCGACCTTGGTCCCCGCAAGCGCCTCGGCCATTTGTGCGACGAGGGTCGCGGGCGGGCACAGGAGGATGTCGACCTTGGGCGCGGGGAACATCTCGGCGAGGGCTTTGGCCTCGGTCAGGCTGGCTTTCATACCGTTCATTTTCCAGTTACCAGCGGCCAGTTTGCGTGCCATATGCGGCTCTCCCTTTTCTCAAATCTCACTGTGATTTGGCCGCATCATTGCAGGCCCACCCGGGCAGTCAAGCACAGGCTTGCACTCAGAGCTTTGACACCGCACAAACAGGGGGAATTCGCGCGCGAAAGGAGCCTGTCTTGATCCCGGAGATTGATTTATCCGCAGTGTTGCGGGGCGAGGCGGACGCTTTGGACGCGCTCAGGACCGGGGTCTTGGAGGTCGGGTTTCTGACCGTGACCGGCACGGAGATCACGGCGGAGGAGATCGACCGGGTGATCGTCGCCTTCCGCGGGTTTTTCCATCAGGCCCCTGAGGTGAAAGCCGAGGTCGACATGGCCCGCACCGGGGCCAATCGCGGCTGGGGCGCGCCGCAAAGCGAACAGGTCGATCCAGAGGCCAACCCGGATTACAAAGAGGTCTTTGATAGTGGGTTTGAGATCAAAGGATCGGATCTTGCGGTCTATGCGCCGAACCTTTGGCCGGAGACGCCTGAGGGGTTTCAAGCCACGGTTGAGGCCTATTACGACAAGGCCATGGGCGTCGCGCATCAGCTGTTGCGCGCCATTGCCGGGGTGATCGGCGAGGATGAGACCTATTTCGCGGATAAATTCGACCGGCCCATGGCGCTCTTGCGCGGGAATTTCTACCCGGCGCGGCCGCAGTGGGCCGGGGACAAGGATTTCGGCATCGCGCCGCACACAGACTACGGCTGTGTCACGCTTTTGGCCACCGATGGGGTGCCGGGGTTAGAGGTCTTGGGCGCGGATGGCGCGTGGCTGCCGGTCACGGTGCGGCCGGGCACATTCGTGGTCAATTTCGGCGAAATGCTCCAGATGTGGACCGGCGGGCGGGTCAAGGCGACGCTCCACCGGGTCAAGGGGAGCGCGGAGGAACGCCTCTCTGTGCCGTTGTTTTTCAATCCGAATTTCGAAACCAACGTGGCGCCCGTCGGCGCGGGGTCAGATCAGGTGATCCGCGCGGGCGATCACCTGTCCAAACGGTTCGCCGAGACCTACGTGCATTTGCAAAAGGCGTGAGCGCGTGGCGCTGGCGCGTTTGCTCTGTCGTCAATATTGGTCAAGGGTCGGCGCATCCGTGGGCGTGGCGTAATAATCGCCCTTGTCCGCGACAAAGATGTGCTGAGCGATGTGCATCCCGGTCGGCAGGTCGAGACAGCCCGCCGCGATGCCGATGCCGTCCTCACCGTTCATCCGGTAAAACAGGCTCGACCCGCAGCTGCGGCAAAACCCGCGTTTGGCGAAATCCGACGAGGCGTACCAGGTCAGCCCCACGTCCTTGGTGAAGGTCAGGCTGTCGAAGGGCGAGTTGGTGGCGGCCCAGAGATGCCCGCTTGTCCGGCGGCATTGGCGACAGTGACAGACGGTGACGCTGTCGCGGACCTCCAGGAGGGTGAAGGTCACGTTCCCGCAGTCGCATCGTCCTGTGATCATTTGGGCAGTCTCCGGCGTAAATTTATGCGTTGGGAAGGTGTCAGAGTGCGGCCAGCGCACGACGCGCCCAGTCGGTGGCAAGCTCCGGGTCATCGAGCGCAGGCTCGGGCAGGGTCCAGTAATTCATCCCGCGTCCATCCGCCATTTCGAATTTCTCCGCACCCTCTGCGGCGAGCGCCTCGGCAAAGGGGCCGGAGGCCTTGAGGTAAACGCGGCCCTCAGCGGAGAGGATCGCAAAGATTTGGCCGTCCGTGTAGATCGATAAGCCGCCCATCATTTTGCGGTGGCTGAGACCCCCCAGAGGGCCGAAGAGGTCGTAGATAGAGGCAATGTCCTCCTCAGAAACGCTCATGCGGGCGGGCCTTTTTCTGACGTATTCTTTGCGGCTTTGGCGGCGGCTTTGCGGGCCTTTTGGCGGCGCTTGTCCTCAGCGGCCTTGAGGGCCGGGGCATAGGACAGGCGCGCCCAGCTCAGCGCCTCTTCCGGGTCGTCCAGCGCGCTCTCTGGCAGGGACATGAGAGAGGGGACCGACATCGGGCCAGTGGCTTTGGTATAGGTAAAGGGGCGGGATCCGGCGTCCTCAAACGCGGCGCGGGTCTCGGCGTCGGATTTCATCCAGATCGTGTCAGAGAGCAGACAGGCGAACATCACATCGCCCTCGACATAGAGCGCGGTGCCGGAAAACATCCGGCCCGTGGTGATTGGTCCAAATTCTTGAGAAAACAGACCGAACAGGTCGCGCGCATGGGTGATCTCTTGGGCGATCTGGTCCGGCGCGGCGGGCATCAGCCGTTTTGCGACAGGGCATCGTCGAATTTAATCGACTCGCCGCAGCCACAGGCCTCGACCACATTCGGGTTGTTGAACTTGAAGCCCGACTCCAAGAGCGAGACTTCGTAGTCGATCTCGGTGCCAAAGAGGAACATCTGCGCCATGGGGGCGATCATCACCCGCGCACCGTCCTGTTCGACCATCTCGTCGAGCGGATCGACCTCGGAAACGTAATCCATGGTGTATTCCATGCCCGCACAGCCGCCCTTTTTGACGCCAATGCGCAGCCCCTTGGAGCCGTCTTTCTCCATGAGTTTAGCGATCTGTTTGGCCGCAGCCGGGGTGATGCTCACCGCCTGTTTTCCGGGAATGCCGAACATATGCGTGTCTCCTTTGGGAGTAATTTAGTCGCTCAGGGCCGAAATTCCAAGCGGGGGAAGCTGTGCGGCGATAAACATGACCGTGAGCGTCACCGCGATGGCCCAGCCGAAGGAGGCGAGCGTGCCGATGATCACCCATTCGGCCTTTTTGCCGTCTTGCGCCGCCTCGAACCGCAGCACGGATTTGGCGGCGACGAGAAAGCCGATGCCGCCGGGCATTTGACCGATGAGCAGGAGAAAGATCAGGCCGCGCTCTAGGAGGCCGATCCAGAACCCGCCCTTGTCGAGGCTGTCCTCAATCGGGTTGTCACCGAACTCCGCCATGAGCTTGCCCACCGCAAAGCCGCCCGCGCGGGTGGCGTAGATCGCACCTGCGGAGAGGAGCATGGCGTGGGGGAGCCAAGGGATGTCGGCGTAGGCACCTGTGGCAAAGAGGTCGGGGATCATAAGCGCCACGAGCGCGAGGGTCACAAGGTGGAGCGCCTGATCGGTGACATGCGGGAGGAAGCTGTCGGAAAAGCCCCGCGTTTTGATCGTGTCGATGGTGATGTGGACCAGAGCAAGGGCATAGATCGCGGGAGAGGCGACTTGGCCGGTGGTGGCCATGGCGGTGAGAGCAACGGCAAGGAAATGCAGAAACAAGGTCTCAGGCCGGGACTTTTCTTCCACCATCCAGCCGGGTTGAAAGACATAATCGGCAAGGACATGGGCGAGGAAGAGGGCGGCGAGGGTTTCAGGCATTGGGGAATGTCGCCTCAAGTCGTTTCAATGTGGCGATGATATAAGGATAGGACGCGGCGTCGAGTGTTTTGCCGACAGACTGACGTGATACGCCAAGTTGGAGGGCAATATCCTGCTGTCTTGGTGTTTCGTTTGGCGACAAAAAGGGCAGGATTGTTTGGGCTTGGGTGGGGGTCCAGTTTGTGACGATTTGGTCTATCAGGATGCAAATGGCATCCAATTCCGGGCTGTTGCCTGCAGCCATTCTGAAAGGAGACTGCATGTCATCAAGTGTGCGGCCAGAAAGAACGAATGTCGCATCTGCAGTCGTTTCAATTTTTTTGGGCAAATGTCCCACGCCATAGGCAATGGCAATCCGTGTGTCACACTGTCGGTCGATTGCACGGAGTTTGGCACGTAGGATCAAAGCGGCCCGCAACCACAATGAAGCTTTTTCGAAGGCGATTTGCCATCCATCTCCTCGATACTCGGAAAACCGCGCGGGAATTCCCCAGCTTTCGATTTCGGAATATGTTGTGGCGATAGCGCTTTGAACCTTTTTCAAAAGGGTGTGGCTGAGTTTGGTGCTCTCGATGATGTCGCCGGTCAGGACTGTGATGCTCATGTCTGTCTCGTGTGTTTCGACAACTTTGAGCGGTTCGCGATAGAAATGCAACCTTTTTTGGTTTCTAATAAGATTTGCACCCAAAATAGGTTGCGCCTACCCGAACCTCGCCTCCGTCATCAACAGTCCCGCCAAGGCCTCCAGCGCCGCCCTGACCGGGGGGTCGTGGCGGGCGTCGTGGTGGGTGACGAGCCATTCGTCGTGGGTGAGCGCGTCGATCTCGGGGGAGACTTGCATCAGGCCCATGATCTCGCGTCCGGCAAAACACGGGAGGATCGCGCGGCCCACGCCCGCCAGGGCCATATCAGAGGCGGAGCGGGCGTCTGAGGCGGTGGCGATGATCTGATCCGGGTGCGTGGCGCGGAGCCAGCGCTCGGAGGGTGTGGTCGCTTGCCCGGCGTTGAGCGTGACGTAGCCGGTGACGCGTGGGTGTGCGGCGAATTCGGCATAGGTGATCTGGGCGAGTTTGCGGCCCGCGAGCCAGCTTTGCTCCGGGCGGCGGTTACGGATGCCGATGTCGGCCTCGCGCCGGGCGATGTCGACGTTGGTGTTCGAGGCCAAAAGCGCGGGGCGCCAGGGGCTTTCCGGCGTCCAAATCTGAGACAGGTGCCGCGCCACGTAGCGCGTGGTCCAGCCGCCCGCGGTGATCCGAACCTCTGGCGCGGTCTCTGTGCTTTGAAACCTGTGCAGGCGGCTCGCGGCCTCCCGCAAGGGCTCGGCCTCCTGTTGCAGGGCGCGGCCCTCGGCGGTGAGGGTGTAGCCGCGTGGGCCGCGTTCAAAGAGACGCTTGCCCAGAGTGCGCTCAAGCTCCGCCATGCGGCGCGACAGCGTCGGGAGCGAAGTGCCGGTGGCCTTTTCGGCGCCGGATAACCCACCCGCGTCGGCCACAGCGAGGAACAGCGCATAGTCGTCGAGCTTGGGTATGTCTTTCATTTTTGAAAACATCCTTGCGCAGGTCTGGCGTATTTCGCGGTTCTGTCGATGGCTATTCTGATCCTGTTTTCCAATAATGCAAGATGGGAGAAAAATATGGTGCCGTTCTGTCCGATCAATCTGCCCAAGATCGACCCTCAGGCGCAAAGTCTCTATCGCGAGGAACGTGCGCAGTATGAGGCAGAGCTACAGGCGCAAAACTCCGCAGAGCCGCGTTGGTGGCGGCGGTTGGGGAGGTGGCTGAGGCTGGACAAATAAAAAAGCGACCCGGAGGGGCCGCTTTTAAATTCTCACCGATCGGGGCGCTTACATGGGGCGCTTACATAAAGCCAAGCTCAAGGCGAGCTTCGTCGGACATCATTTCCATGCCCCAGGGCGGGTTCCAGGTCAGGTCCACATCAACCTGTTTGACGCCGGGCAGAGGCTCGATCGCGTCGGCGACCCAGCCGGGCATTTCACCGGCCACGGGACAGCCGGGCGCGGTCAAGGTCATGATCACGCGCACTTCGTTCTCGTCGTTGATGTCGACGGTATAAACGAGGCCGAGATCGTAGATGTTGACCGGAATCTCCGGGTCGTAGACGGTCCGGCAGGCCTCGACCACCGCTTCGTGCAGCGGGTGGTCCGTGCTGGACGGGGCGATCAACGGGGCACCTTCGACGGGGCCGTCATCTTGGGGGCTGTTTGCCTCATCGCTCATGTGCGCTCTCCTTGGGCCAGCGTTTCTTTGGAACGGTTGGGCCGTGTCGCGAAGTGATAGTCGGGACGCGCCGCGCGGGCGACGTATCCTGTATTTCCGACTGATCATATAAGGAATAGGTCCGAGAACGTCCAGTGGCTAGAGCGAGAGATCCCCTTTCCAGGATCTAAGTGGCCCGAGGCGTGGCGATTTTTTGGTCATGTGGCGGTCGAGACGGCTAAGAACGCGGGACAGAAAGCGGATGGTCTCAGACACAAACGGCCCTTTGTTCAGCATGACGCAATCGGCGCGTTGCGACATGGCGGCGTCTGTGACCTCGGCCCGGGTGGCGAGGCCCTGTTTCATCATGCCTTCGAGCACCTGCGTGGCCCAGACGACGGGGGTATGGGCGGCTTCGCAGAGCCAGAGGATTTCCTCTTGGATTTCTGACATGCGCTCAAGCCCGATTTCCACCGCCATATCGCCGCGTGCGATCATGACGGCAGTTTCCGTGAGCGCGCCGGATTGCACGATGAGGCGCGGGAGGTTTCGGACGGCGAGGCCGGTTTCGATCTTGAGCACCACGCCGGGGCGGGGGACACCCTCGGGCAAGCGTGCGTCCACCTCGGAGATCAAAAGCCGGATGTCCTCGGGTGTTTGGACAAAGGAATAGCCGATGAGATCGGCGTGCCCGACCACGAAATCGAGCGCCGCGCGGTCGTCCTCCGTGAGGGCGGGAATGTCGATCTCAACAGAGGGGAGGTTAAAGCCCTTTTCCGGTTTGAGTTTGACGCCTTTCGGGTCGGCCCGAGTGACACGCAGTTTCGCGCCTTTCGCGGTGATCTCTACGACCTCTGCGCCGATTTTTCCGTCGTCGATAAAGACCGGCATGCCGGGGGCAAGACGGTCGATCAGCTCCGGGTGGCTGAGGGTCGTGGTCACATGTTTGGTCGTCTTGGGCGGGGGCGCGCGGCGGATGTCGAGGCGGTCGCCGACAAAGACGCGCTGTTTTTTGGGGCCAGAAACGGGACCGGTGCGCAGTTTTGGCCCGGCGAGGTCCATGAGCACGGGGACATAGCGGCCCAGTTCGTCTTGGGTGGCGCGGAGGGTGGCGATCATCTGGGACCAGACCTCTGGCCCGTCATGGGCACAGTTGATCCGAAGTGCATCGGCGCCCGCGCGCAGCATGGCGGGGATCAGATCGGGATCGGTGGCGGCCTCTGTCGGGAGCGTGACAAGGATGCGGGCACGGGGCGCGTCAGAAGCACCTGTGCCAAAGAGGCTATCGCGCCGTGCAGAGAGGCGTGCGGGACCGGTGAGAAACCGCTCCGGGTCGATGGGGGTGAAGGGCGCGCTAGAAAGGGCCGAGGCGGCGGATTTCACCGCATCGAGGGAGGCGCGCACATGGGGCTCGCATCGCCCGAGCGTCGAGAGGCCGAAGGCGGCGAGGTCCGGCTGGACCCGGCTCAGATCGGTGTGGCGCAGGGCAAGATAGGTCGCGAGGTTCTGTGCCGAGGGGACAAACCCCGGACGCATGGCGGGCGTGTGCGCGGACCACTGGTCCCAGATCAGATCCGCATCGCGGGCGATCCCTTTGCTCAGAGCATCGAGCGCCTGAGAGAGGCGGTGGGGGTCGCTGGGAATGGGGCAGGAAAGCTCGGGCATGGCGCGCGTGATCCAGACAAAAACGACATGAGGAAGACATCCCCGGGGGACGCCTTATGCCCCTAAGTCTATGCGCAGTTTCGGTAACAGGCCTATGTCACCGGTCAAATCCGGTGCGGGGACGATAAAAAATCCGGGTCTTGCCATATTCACATCCGATTTCATCGGCAAAATGGGCGAAGTAACCCAGTACAAACACCCTTACAAAGAGATGTCTCATGTTGAGAGATGACCAAAGTTTATTTTATTTTCGCGGGCCTTGGGGCATTCCGATCCATATTGGCCCATCCATACTCTTGATCTTTTTCCTGTTCGTCTCGACCTCCGGGTCGGCGCGTGATTTTGGCTATGATCTGGCGTTTGTGGCCATCTTGATCGGGTCGATCCTATTGCACGAGCTGGGGCACGGTTGGGGCGCGCTGATCCAGAACATCCCGGTGAGCAAGATCATGCTCCACGGCACGGGTGGCTATTGCCAACAGGCCCGGACCTCCACACCCCGCGAGAGTGAGTTGATCGTGGCCATGGGGCCGATTGTGACGCTTGTGCTCTGGGCCGTATCGCGTCTGACGGCGGATTGGATGTGGGCGTCGGGGCGCGACTACGACAATGTCTTGTGGTTTTTCGAGACGATGGCCTGGCTCAATGGCTATCTGGCGATTTTCAACCTCTTGCCGATCTCGCCGCTCGATGGTGGGAAACTGTTCGAGCTTGGGCTCTTGCGGTTCATGGACAGCGCGAAAGCGTCGCGGATCGCGGGCTATGTCGGGATCGCGGGGCTGGCGCTGTTCGTGCCCTTCATGGTGCTTCAGCTGCACCTCTATGCGTTTATCGTGTTCTTCCTGCCCGCCGTGATGGTGAATTGGCAGAAGATGCGGGGGATGGCGTATTAAACGCCACCCGCCAGTTTGCGCAGAGGCGTGAAGGTCACGCCTTGCTCGCGGGCGCGCTCCGTGTTTTGCGCGCGGGGGCGGGACGGACGCGTTTCTCGATCATGTCAAAGAGCATGCCGGAGAGGTTCTTGCCCGTCGTGGTTTCCGCGCCCTCGAAACCGGGGGAGGAGTTGACCTCCAAGACCTTGGGGCCGTCCTCGGCACGGAGCAGGTCCACCCCGGCCATACGCAGGCCAAAAGCCTTGGCGGAGCGGACAGCGGTTTCGCGCTCTTCCTTGGTGATGCGGACCTTGGTGGCGGTCCCGCCCAGATGCAGGTTCGACCGGAAATCCCCGCCCGAGGACGAGCGTTTGATGGCCGCGACCACCTTGCCGTCGATCACGACACAGCGGATGTCGACGCCCGCCGCCTCTTTGACAAAATGCTGGACGAGAAAGTTCGCCTTGAGCCCCCGGAAGGCGGAGATCACCGATTGCGCGGCTTTCTTGGTCTCGGCAAGCACCACACCGCGGCCTTGGGTCGATTCCAGAAGCTTGACGATCAGAGGCGCTTGACCGGCCAGAGCAATGAGGTTGTCCGTGTCCTTTGGGGAGGCGGCAAAGGCGGTCGTGGGCATGCCGATCCGGTGACGGGCGAGCACTTGGTGCGCCTGGAGTTTGTCACGGGACTTGGCGATCCCCTCGGAGCCGTTCACACAAAAGGTGCCGATGGTCTCGAATTGACGGATCACAGCGGTGCCATAGGAGGTCACGGAGGCCCCGATACGCGGGATCACCGCGTCGTAGCGGGGCAGGCGCTTGCCGTCATAGTAAATTTCCGGCGCCATGGCGTTGATCGCCATATAGCACCGCGTGGTGTCGATCACCTCGACCACATGGCCGCGTTTTTCTCCCTCTTCCACCAGACGCTGGGTCGAGAAGTTGTCCGGCTCGCGCGACAGAACCGCGATGCGCAAAGGCCGCGCTGGATTGCCCGCGCGACGAATTTCGGCGGAGGAATAGACACTGTCGTCCAAGACCGGCTGGCAAAAGCTCTCGGATGGCTGAACGATCATATCATCGCGGATCGCCTGACGCCCGAGGAGCATCCGATAGGCCATATTGGTGCGGTTCGTGAGGGTGATCTCGATGGGCCAGGAGCGCTCACCCATCTGCATCTCTGTCGAGATCACATAACGCAGTTCCGTCTCGCCATTGGACGAGGTCACCTCGCGGCGGTCCACCACATCGGCGGAACAGGAAATGGTGATGTCCTCACGCCCCGGCACGGGATGGATGTTGAATCGCACCTTCGGGTCGTCCGCCTTGCCAAAGGGTTCGATGTCAAAGGCGTGAAGCGCGGAGGTTTTCGCGCCTGTGTCCACCTTGATCTTGAGCGCGGGCAATCCAAGAGCGGGGAGCGCGCCCCATTCTTCCCAGCCAAGCGTAAACGCGGATGTCTCGGTCATGTCCTGTGTCTCATCATTCGGGGGAGGGTCTGCCGGCAAGTGCCGGGGTTTTGGCGGAGCCTTCTCATGTTCGCCGCGACATGACAAGGGGACAGCGCCCGCAACAGGCTTTGTGAACTGCGGAAAAAACGGGCGCTTTGCACGCGAGCGCGCAGAGCTTGCCAGTTTTCACGGCGGAGGGCCTCTGCGAGCGTTAACATTTGCCCTGTCGCGGATCAAAACGCTTTGGGCGGCTCCGGTCGGGACGCAGGCTCTGTCTCAAAGACACAGGAAAAACACCCAAGAAAACGTGACCTCAGAGGGGACAGAGAATGAGTGACGAGAACTTTATGCCGCTGGTGTATCAATTAGATGACGTGCCGCCCCCGCCCAAGGCGGCGCTCGCTGCGCTTCAGCACGTCTTGGCCTCTATCGTGGGGATTGCGACGCCCTCTCTGATCATCGGGGGGGTGCTGGGGCTGGGGGAGTACACGCCTTACCTCATCGCCATGGCGTTTTTCGTCTCCGGGATCGCGACCTTTATCCAGTGTAAGACCATCGGTCCGATTGGGTCGGGTCTGTTGTCGCTCCAAGGGACGTCTTTTGCCTTTCTCGGCGCCATTCTTGCGGCGGGCTTTGCCGTCAAAGGGCAGGGTGGCACACCCGAAGACATCCTCGCCATGATTTTCGGCCTCTGTCTCTTTGGCTCCGTGGTGGAGATCGTGCTGTCGCGGTTCCTCGATAAGCTGGAGCGCATTATCACGCCGACGGTGACGGGGATCGTCATCACGGTGATCGGCCTGTCACTGATCAAAGCGGGCTTTACCGATTTCGCAGGGGGTGCGCGGGCGGGCGAAGACCTCGGCAAGCCGATCTTTCTCCTGATGGGGACGCTTGTTGTGGCGGTGATCCTGATCATGACCTTTATCGGCAAGCCGATGCTCCGCATCTCCGCGATCATGATTGGCCTTGTGGTGGGCACCATCGTGTCGAGTTTCTTCGGGATGGTGAGCCTCGGCGCGCTCAGCTCCGCGAGCCTCTTTGCCCTGCCCATTCCGTTCAAATACGGGATCGACTTTGATCTCGGCCTCTTTATCCCGATTGCCTTCCTCTATCTGGTGACCGCGATCGAGACCTCGGGCGATTTGACCGCCAACTCCGTGATCGCCGGTCAGCCGGTCTCTGGCGATCTCTATATGAAGCGGATCAAGGGGGGTGTGCTCGGGGATGGCGTGAACTCCGCGCTTGCGGCGGTGTTCAACACCTTCCCGAACACGACGTTCTCGCAAAACAACGGGGTGATCCAGATGACCGGCGTCGCCTCGCGTCATGTCGGGATGTGGGCCGGGGGCATTCTCGTGATCCTCGGGCTGTTTCCCGTGGTCGGCTCGTTGTTCCTGATCATCCCGAAACCGGTTCTGGGTGGGGCCACTTTGGTGCTGTTCTCGACCATCGCTGTGGCGGGCATTCGTATCCTCGCCTCAGAGGAGATGACGCTCCGCCGGGTCTACATCATGGCGGTGTCTTTCGGCCTCGCGCTGGGCGTCACCCTCGTGCCGGATGCCACGCAAAACCTCCCGACCTTCCTCAAACAAGTCTTTGCAGCGCCGATCACTCTGGCCGGTCTCTCCGCGATCATCCTCTCTCTGGTGATCCCTGAGGATGCCAAGGCAACGATTGAGGCCGCCGAGTAGCGCGCCATTCCCGTGAAATCGCACCCGTCCCTGTCGTCTCAGGGGCGGGGTTTGCATGTCCGCCTGCTCTCTGGTCCCGGATCGCGTTTCGGGCTACATCCGCTTCATGACCCAAGACAGCCAGACCCAACGATTCTCCTTCTCCCTCAATGCCACGGACGGCAAGGCACGCACCGGTGTGATTTCGACCCCGCGCGGCGACATTCGCACGCCCGCCTTCATGCCCGTGGGGACAGCGGCGACCGTTAAGGCGATGATGCCGGAAAGCGTGCGCGCGACCGGCGCTGACATTCTCTTGGGAAACACCTACCACCTGATGCTGCGCCCGACGGCGGAGCGGATTGCGCGTCTGGGCGGGCTGCACAAGTTCATGAACTGGGAGCGGCCCATTTTGACCGACAGCGGCGGGTTTCAGGTGATGAGTCTCGCGGACCTGCGCAAGCTGACGGAGAAGGGCGTGACCTTCCGCTCCCATGTCGATGGCTCCAAACATGAGCTGACGCCGGAGCGGTCGATGGAGATTCAAAAGCTCCTCGGCTCCGACATCGTCATGTGTTTCGACGAATGCCCCGCACTGCCCGCAGATCGCGACCGGATCGCGGAGTCCATGCGCCTGTCGATGCGCTGGGCGCAGCGGTCAAAAGACGCCTTTGGCGACCGTCCGGGCCATGCACTGTTCGGCATTCAGCAGGGTGGCTTGGAACAGGATTTCCGCGAGGAAAGCGCCGAGGCTTTGAAAGAGATCGGGTTCGACGGCTACGCGCTCGGTGGTTTGGCCGTGGGCGAGGGGCAGGAGGCGATGTTCGCCACGCTCGACTTTGCGCCCGACATGCTTCCGACCGACAAGCCGCGCTACCTGATGGGGGTGGGCAAGCCCGATGACATCGTGGGCGCCGTCAAACGCGGCATCGACATGATGGACTGTGTGCTGCCGTCGCGCTCGGGCCGCACGGGTCAGGCCTGGACCCGTCGTGGTCAGGTCAACATCAAGAACGCGCGCCACGCCGACGATCCGCGTCCGCTCGATGAACACTGTTCTTGCCCGGCCTGCTCGAACTATTCCCGCGCCTACCTGCACCATGTGTTCCGCAGCCATGAGATGATCTCCGGCATGCTTTTGACCTGGCACAACCTGCATTATTTCCAAGAGATCATGCAGGGCATGCGCGACGCGATTGCGGCGGGGACTTTTGCAGCGTGGGAAGCCGATTTCCACGCGCTGCGGGCCGAGGGCGATATCGAGCCGATCTGATCAGCTCAACGCCTTGATCCGACGCATGTTGCGGCCTGACAGCGACCAGTCGCGCCGTCCGTGCGCGCGGGCGGAGATGCCGTTGCCAAAGTCCCGCAGGTAATTCGACAGCCAGTTTTCAAGCGCCACTCGGGGGAGGAGGGCGGTGTTTTCCTCCTCATAGGTCACCATCGTGCCGCCGTCCTTGGCGAGATCGAGTGTGATGGTCACGGTCGCCTCGGCCAGATCACGGCGTGGGCCGCTCACGTCGCCTTGTTCATAGTAGCGGACTCGGTGGAACGGTTTTTCTTCGAGATAGGTCACGGTCATATGGCGGTAAGTGCCGGACCCTTCGCTGTATTCGAGTTCATAACTGTCGAGATCATCCTCGACCGGATCGGCGCGGGTCAGGAGCGGGTGCCAGTGAATGGACAAGGGCGCGCGCCCGGGACGGCACATGTCCCAGACCTCTTCTGGCGGGTGGGGCATATGAAACCGGGTCTGGTCGCGCAGGAGAAACCGCATGGAGAACCGATCCAGTGCGGGGCCGAAAAAGAGCCAGATCACCCCGACAAACACCATCATGCCAAGGAGGGAACCGTATTCCTCACTCGCCAGCCAGTCCGGTGTTAGCGACAGTGTGGCGTTTTGCGTGAACAGCGAGAGCGAAAGGCCAAAGGGCACGATCAGGGCAAAGGGCCAGACCACGGCAGCCAGCCAATTCGTGAGCAGGCTTATGAGAAACGCCGAAAGCCCCATGATCCCGAGCGTCGTCCAGAAAATCCAAGCGGGGGTGTCTGGTTGGGTGACAAAATTGCTCTCGGGGTTGCGCGTCAACAGGATAAAGAGGCCGAGGACAGCCAGATAGGTGCAGACAAAAGCGCGGCGGCGCGTGGTCAGGAACAATCGGAACATTGACGGGCCTCGGGTCAGGTCTCAGGAATGTGAAAAGACGCTTATAGGTTAATCAATGGCGCCAGTGTCGCGCAGGCATTGGGCAACAATGGGACAGGGGCATGGCAATCGCATGGAGGACCGTCTCGCGGGAGGCGCGCTGGGGGGAGGGTGAGCTTCGCGGTGTTCTGATTTGAAACTGTTCCGTTTTTTGCGCCCCGTTGGCTGTCGCGCCACAGCAGAGCCTCGAAGTTTCCGCGAAATTCGTCTGAAATCTGCTCAAATCCGCTCTTGCCCGTCCCGGCCTTGAGGGGCAGACTGCTCAAAACGACAAAACTGGACTTGGTTGAATTTTCGGGGAGGGGCCCCCAGATATAGGTACCAAGACAGGAAAGAACCTATGACTGCCTCTTCGGGGTCCGGTTCTTTTGCCAAGATAAGGAATGATTATGCACGAGCAACTCCAATCCTACCCCGTTTTGCCGCTGCGCGACATCGTGGTGTTCCCGCATATGGTTGTGCCGTTGTTTGTCGGGCGCGAAAAATCGGTAAAGGCACTCGAAGAGGTGATGGCACAGGACAAACAGATCCTGTTGTCGGCCCAGATCGACCCGGCCGTGGATGAGCCGGACGAAGAGGGCATTTACCGCGTCGGCGTTCTCGCGAATGTGCTGCAACTTCTGAAACTGCCCGACGGCACCGTGAAAGTGCTGGTCGAGGGCGAGCGTCGCGTGCGCCTCGCGCGGTTTGTCGAAAACGACAACCATTTCGAGGCCGAGATCGAAGAGCTGACCGAGACCTCCGGCGACGAGGATACCGTCACGGCGCTGTTGCGGTCCGTGCGCGAAGAGTTCGAAAATTACGCCAAGGTGAAAAAGAACGTCCCGGAAGAGGCGCTTGTTGCCGTGTCCGAAAGCAAGGAACCCGCGAAACTGGCCGATCTCGTGGCCGGGCATCTCGGTGTGGAGGTGGAGCAAAAGCAACAGCTTTTGGAAACGCTCTCTGTCGCGGAACGTCTTGAGACCGTTTACGGGTTGATGCAGGGCGAATTGTCCGTTCTCAAGGTCGAGAAAAAGATCAAGACCCGAGTCAAATCCCAGATGGAGAAGACCCAGCGCGAGTACTACCTGAATGAGCAGATGAAGGCCATTCAGAAGGAGCTTGGCGATGGCGAGGACGGGGCGGATGAAATCTCCGAACTCGAAGAGAAAATCGCCGCGACCAAACTGTCCAAGGAAGCCAAGGAAAAGGCTGAGGGCGAGCTGAAAAAGCTCAAGAACATGAGCCCGATGTCCGCCGAGGCCACCGTGGTGCGCAACTATCTCGACTGGATGCTGTCGATCCCGTGGGGCACGAAGTCCCGCGTCAAAAAGGATCTCAGCCGCGCCGAAGACATTCTCGACACCGATCACTACGGTCTGGAGAAGGTCAAGGAACGCATCGTCGAATACCTCGCGGTGCAAAGCCGGTCGCAGAAACTCAAAGGCCCGATCATGTGCCTCGTCGGCCCGCCGGGTGTGGGTAAGACGTCTTTGGGCAAATCCGTCGCCAAAGCCACGGGGCGCGAATTCATTCGCATCTCTCTGGGTGGCGTGCGTGACGAGTCCGAGATCCGCGGCCACCGCCGGACCTACATTGGCTCCATGCCGGGGAAAATCATCCAGGCCCTGAAAAAGGCCAAGACGACGAACCCGCTGATCCTCTTGGATGAGATCGACAAGATGGGTCAGGATTTCCGGGGCGACCCGGCGTCGGCGATGCTCGAAGTGCTCGATCCGGAACAGAACTCGACCTTTGTCGATCACTATATGGAGGTCGAATATGACCTCTCCAACGTGATGTTCCTGACCACCTCGAACAGCTACAACATGCCGGGGCCGCTTCTCGACCGGATGGAGATCATTCCTCTGTCGGGCTACACGGAAGAGGAAAAATCCGAGATCGCGAAACAGCACCTCATCCCGAAACAGGTGAAGGCGCATGGCCTCAAGGCGAAGGAATTCGAGATTTCCGATGGCGCGATCATGGATGTGATCCGCTACTACACCCGCGAGGCGGGCGTGCGGAATCTGGAACGCGAATTCGCCAAGATCGCCCGCAAGGCGGTGACCAAGATCGTCAAGAAAGAGGTCGAAACCGTCTCTGTCAGCTCGGACAACATCGAGGAGTTCCTCGGTGTGAAAAAGTTCCGCTATGGCTTGGCCGAGAAGGAGGATCAGATCGGTGTTGTCACCGGGCTGGCCTATACCTCCGTCGGTGGCGATCTGTTGCAGATCGAGGCGCTGAAACTGCCCGGAAAGGGCCGGATGAAGACGACCGGGAAACTGGGCGACGTGATGAAAGAATCCATCGACGCCGCAAGCTCCTATGTCCGCTCCATCGCGCCGCAGATCGGGGTGAAACCGCCGCTGTTTGACACGATGGACATCCACGTCCACGTGCCGGACGGGGCGACGCCGAAAGACGGACCCTCTGCCGGTCTTGCCATGGTGACGACCATCGTGTCGGTGCTGACGCAAATTCCGGTGCGCAAAGACATCGCCATGACGGGTGAGGTCTCTCTGCGCGGGAACGCGACCGCGATCGGCGGCCTGAAAGAGAAACTTCTGGCGGCACTCCGCGGGGGCATCAAAACGGTGCTCATCCCCGAGGAAAACGTCAAAGACCTCGCGGACATTCCGGACAACGTGAAAGAGGGGCTGGAGATCATCCCCGTCACCCACGTCTCCGAGGTGCTCAAACACGCGCTGGTGCGCCAGCCGGAGCCTGTGGAATGGGACGCCGCCGCCGATGAGGCCGCGCGTCTGGCCAAGATCTCTGCGCCGACTGAGACACAGGGGCCTGTCGCCCACTGAGGTCTCTGTCTCTGGATTGGAAACAATCCACGCGAGAAACACGATTGCAAAAGCCGGCCTTCGGGTCGGCTTTTTTCCATTTTTAAGGCAGGATTTGCATAATTTTCTCTTTTTCTTAAAAGATTTACTGGAGCGTGCGATTCTCATTTGCACCCCTTCGGCGCAGAGAGCTAAGGTTTCCCTGAGCGAGACAAACGGACAGTCGATCCAAGATAGAAGACCCAAGAGAGAATTCACATGGCGACGCGGAGCACCGCAAAAACACCCACATCGAAACCCTCCAGCATATCGACGGCGAAACCCGCCTCGACGCGGAGCAAGAGCACATCGACATCCGCGCGCAGCACCACGTCGAAGACGACCGCCGCTCAAAAAACAGTTTCCAAGAAACCCGCGCCGAAAAAGACTGTGCCTGCGACCACCGCGCCAGCCCCTGTGACCGCGCCAGAAGCAAATGTCGTGATGGAAATGAAAAAGAAAGAAATGATCGAAAAAGTCACCGAGGCCTCCGGGCTCAAACGCGGTGATGCGAAAAAGGCCATGGAAGCCACGCTGCAAATTCTCGGCGATGCGCTTCAAGAGGGCACGACGGTCAATGTGCCGCCGTTTGGCAAAGTGGCCGTGAACCGCCAGAAAGAAGCCTCCGGCGCCCATGTGATCATCGCCAAAATCCGCCGCTCGAAAGCGATGCTGGGCGATGAGACGGGCGAAGAAGAGGGTGCAGAAGAGGCGACCTCCGAAAGCTGATTTTTTTGCACAAAAGGCTCTTGCACTCGCAAAGACCACGGGCTAAACACCCCGCCACAGGGTCGATGATCCCGGGGTGATTAGCTCAGTGGTAGAGCGCTTCGTTCACATCGAAGATGTCAGGAGTTCAAATCTCTTATCACCCACCATCGACACTCTGATCTACGGATCACCGAACTGGGCGCCTCGCGGGCGCCCTTTTGCGTTTCTGGGCCGGTTTTCTCCGGGGCGTGTCTTGGGTGTGGAGGGGCGTCGGTCGCGCTGGACCTCGCCGCGCAAATCGCTCATGTTGGCGCCAAGAAACGGAGCGCCATGACCTATCCCACAGTTTTCCTTCTTCGCCACGGCCAGACCGAATGGAATCTCGAAGGCCGTCTTCAGGGCCACCGCGACAGTGCGCTGACCGCGCGCGGGCGGGCACAGGGCGAGGCGCAGCGCGCCATTCTCGCCCCGATCCTCAAAGCCTTGCCGGACATCGCGATTCACAGCAGTCCTTTGGGTCGCGCGTTCGAGACGGCCAAGATCGCCGCAGACGGGCATCCGGTCCTCGCCCAAGACGGGTTGAAAGAGGTCTCCGCAGGCCGTTGGGAGGGGCGGTTGCGCGCCGAGATCGTGGCGGAACGCGGGTTTGGCTCCGCCGATGAAAAGGACATGTTCGCGCTCTTTTTGACCGCCCCGGACGGGGAGGGCGAAGCGGCCTTGGAGGCCCGTGTGCGCGGCTATCTCGCGTCCCTGACCGGGCCGACGGTGATCGTCTCCCACGGCGTCGTCTCGGCCTTTCTACGTGGTGTGGTCTGCAACGTACCGCGCGCGGAGGTGCCGCTTTTGCCGCATACGCAGGGTGTGGTGACGGCGCTGCACGAGGGGCAGGCGACGGAACTCGCGACGCCGGAGGCGGCGGCGCAGTTTCTGAGTGATAAACTCACAGACGCCGCGGCGGAGGGGCGGGCATAAGGGAGAGATGAAACTCATCGATTCCCTCCCGCTCTCGACCCTGATCATGGCCTCGCTTTTGTTGGGTCTCGCGCCCTTCGTGCCGGAGCCGCATCTCTGGGAAAAGCTCAAGATGCTCTTTGCGGGCACGCTCAGCCGACCGATTGATATATTCGATCTCCTGATGCACAGCGCGCCAGCGATCCTTTTGGGCGTCAAGCTCGTGCGGATGCAACGCAGCTCGGAAAGCTAAACTCCCGATCAAAAAAGCCCCGTCAGAGCGCTCTGACGGGGCTTTTTCGTATCTCAATCGTTTCGTGCGCGGGGCGTTAAGCCTTGGACACCGCGTCCAGAACTCGGGCCCAGGAGCGGATGCCCTTGTGGTAGTTCGCCAGACCGTATTTCTCATTCGGAGAGTGAATGCGGTCGTCGTCTTCGGCAAAGCCGATCAGCATGGAATCGAGGCCCAAGATCGAGGTGAAGAACCCCGCAATCGGGATCGACCCGCCCATGCCCGCAAACACCGCCTCGCGGTCCCACTCATCGGAAAGCGCCAGTCGCGCAGCCTCGAATTCCGGGCGGGCGGTGTTCATCACAGCGGCCGGGGAGCCGTCGAGGTTCTGATTCCACGTCACCTTGGCATCGGTCGGCAGGTGGGATTCGACATGGGCGCGCAGGTTCTCGCGGATTTTGTCCGGGTCTTGCGTGCCGACAAGGCGGCAAGTGAGTTTGCAATGCGCTTCAGAGGGGATCACGGTCTTGGTGCCCGGTCCCTGATAGCCGCCCCAAAGCCCGTTGATTTCCAACGTCGGACGCGCCCATTGCTGTTCCAGGGCGGAGTAGCCGCTCTCGCCGTGCGCCTCCGTCATGCCCACGGAAGAGAGATAGGCCTCCTCGTCGAAGCCACAGCCTTTCCACTGGTCCAGAATCGTCTCTGGCACCTCTTCGACGCCGTCGTAGAAATCCTTGATCGTCACGCGGCCTTCGTCGTCGTGGAAGGTCGCGATGAGTTTGGAGATTTCGCGCAGCGGGTTGAGTGCGGGGCCGCCGTAATGGCCGGAGTGCAAATCCATCGTCGGGCCGGTCAGGGTGAACTCGTCTTTGAGCATGCCACGCAATTGTGAACAGATCGACGGCACCCCGGGTGCTACCATCGAGGTGTCACAGATGAGCGCCAGATCGGCGGCGAGCTTGTCTTTGTTGGCTTCCATGAACGGGATGAGCGACGGGGAACCGCTTTCCTCTTCGCCCTCAAAGAAGAAAGTGATGGTACAGGGCATCTCACCATGCTCCGCGATCCAGGCACGGCAGGCTTCGACAAAGGTCATGAGCTGGCCTTTATCGTCCGACGCGCCGCGGCCCCGGATCACTTTGCCGGTGGGGCGATCTTCGATGAACGGTTCGAATGGCGGGTGATCCCAAAGCTCAACCGGATCAATGGGTTGCACATCATAGTGACCATAGAACAAGAGATGCGGGCCACCCGATCCGATTTTGCCCCAGACCATCGGGTGACCGGGGGTGTCACAGAGTTCTGCCTCCGCGCCCAGCGTTTTGAGATCCTCGACCAGCCAATTGGCGGCGGTGAGGCAATCGGCCTTATAGGCCGGGTCGGTGGAGATCGACGGGATGCGCAAAAAGGTCGTGAGTCGGTCGAGGGCAGAGTCGAGATCGCTGTCGATGCGTGACAGCACCGGATCGAGGCGGGTGTTCATTATAGGAAACCTTTGGCAGTGCTCGGGATGTTTTGCCGCAGCTTAAACCTCTGATTTCCGGTGTCCAGAGGGGGAGGCGGGTTGACATAGATCATACTGAAAGGGTTTTTACTCGGTCTAAGTAGGCCGTAGGAAATTTGCCCGATCGGCCAACGAAAGGTCGACTTTGGTCGGCATTATCTTGCGAATTGTGAATATGTCTCGCAATTTTCGCTTAATGCCGCTAAAAGAGGCAGACCTGAGACGCGCGAAAGGATACAAAGTGGACTACACGGCGAAGCTTGAGGAAGCCCTGCAACGTTTGCACGACGAGGGCCGGTACCGGACCTTCATCGACATCGAACGCACGCGCGGCCAATTCCCGCACGCCACGTGGACCAAGGCGGACGGCACGCAACGGCCGGTCACGGTCTGGTGCGGCAACGACTATCTCGGCATGGGGCAGCACCCCGTCGTGTTGGACGCGATGAAAGAGGCTGTGGATGCCGCAGGCGCCGGCTCAGGTGGCACGCGCAATATCTCTGGCACGACCGTTTACCACAAACGCCTTGAGGCCGAGCTGGCCGATCTTCACCAGAAAGAAGCCGCTCTGGTCTTTTCCTCGGCCTATATCGCCAATGACGCGACGCTCTCGACACTGCCGACCCTGTTCCCGGGTCTGATCATCTATTCCGACGAGTTGAACCACGCCTCCATGATCGAGGGCATTCGCCGCAACGGTGGATCGAAACGGATTTTCCGTCACAACGACGTGGCCCATCTGCGCGAGCTTTTGGCCGCAGACGCCTCTGACGCGCCGAAACTGATCGCTTTTGAGTCGGTCTATTCGATGGATGGCGACTTTGGCCCGATCAAGGAAATCCTTGATCTCGCAGACGAATTCAACGCGCTGACCTATATCGACGAGGTGCACGCCGTCGGTATGTACGGCGCTCGTGGCGCCGGTGTCGCCGAGGCTCAGGGCCTCATGGGCCGCATCGACATCATCAACGGCACGCTGGGCAAGGCCTTTGGCGTCTTCGGCGGCTACATCGCGGCAAGCGAGAAAATGTGCGACGCCGTGCGCTCCTACGCGCCGGGCTTTATTTTTACGACCTCGATCCCGCCTGCTGTGGCTGCGGGCGCTGCGGCCTCCATCGCGTTCCTGAAGGGCGAGGGCGGCAAAAAGCTCCGCGAGGCGCATCAAACCCAGGCGAAAATCCTGAAAACCCGTCTCAAGGGCCTCGGCCTGCCGATCACCGATCATGGCTCTCACATCGTGCCGCTGATCGTGGGCGATCCGGTTCACACCAAGCTCATGTCCGACATGATGCTGGAGCACTACGGCATCTACGTTCAGCCGGTGAACTTTCCGACAGTGCCGCGCGGCACGGAGCGTTTGCGCTTTACCCCGTCGCCGGTCCACGGTCCGGGCGAGATGGATCACCTGATCAAGGCGCTCGACGCGCTCTGGAGCCACTGTGCGCTGAATCGTGCCGAATTGGCGGGCTAACCACTTTATCTGCTGTGCGGCCCTCCTCGCCATGTGATATTTAGTGATCAGGGCACCTGACGAATCGTGGATAGAAACGGATCGGGTGTCTCGGGGACGAGATCTATTTGGGGCAGTGCAATGATCAGGCGGTGGAGCAAACCACCTGTCGAGGAACAGGAACATCCTCGCGGGTTTGATGACTTCGAGCTGCGGCTTGGGGATGTCATGCGTGGTGAGCGTGCCACGGTCGGAAAATCCCTCCTCGATGTTCAGCGCGAACTCAAAATCAAAGCCACCTATATCGCCGCAATTGAGAACGCCGACCCCAGCGTGTTCGAGACCCAAGGCTTTATCGCGGGCTATGTGCGGTCCTACGCGCGGTATCTCGATCTGGACCCGGATTGGGCCTTTGCACGCTTTTGTCAGGAAAGCGGGTTCTCCGTGGCGCACGGTATGTCGCCCGCCGCCTCGACGAAACGCACGGTCGCAACGGCCTCCGCCAAACCCACAGCCCCCAAAGACCCTTTTGCCGATCCCAACGCGACATTTGTGCCGCGCGGGCAGGGCATGTTCTCACGGATCGAACCGGGCGCGCTTGGCTCTACGGCGGTGCTTTTGGGCCTTTTGGGCCTCATCGGCTATGGCGGCTGGTCCGTGTTGCAAGAAATTCAAAAGGTCACATTGGCCCCCGTCGATCAGGCCCCCGGTCTGATTTCCGAGGTGACGCCTGTTGGCCAGGACACCCAGATCGCCGGTCTGGATGAAAGCCTCGATCTGGCCACGCCGTCGGCAGAGGCCTTTGACCGTCTCTATCGTCCGCAGGCGCTCGATGTGCCGGTGCTCGTCCCGCGTGACGGTCCGATTGCGACGCTCGACCCGCGCTCTGTCGGTTCTCTGGCGACGCCGGAACCGGCGATGACCGAGAATACGCTGGATGATCTCTCGACCCAGATGGCCGAGGCCGCTCTTACGGCGGACGACGGCATTCAGGTCACCGCAGACGCCGCGCCTGAGCTCGCGCTGGTCGCTGTGTTGCCCTCTTGGGTGCGGGTGCAGGCCGCAGATGGCTCCGTGCTCTTTGAGAAGGTGCTCGATGCGGGCGACCGCTATGTCGTGCCGTCGATGGAACAGGCGCCTGTCCTGCGCACCGGCAATGCGGGTGGTGTGTACTTCTCTGTCAACGGTCAGGCCTATGGTCCGGTCGGGGCCTCTGGCTCTGTCGTGAAAAACGTGGCGCTGTCCGTTGAGGATGTGTCCCAGACATTCGCCGCTGTGGACCTCAAGGACGACAGCCGCGTGGCCGATGCCTTTGCGGTGGCGCAAAACACCGCTGAGTGATCCGCGCGCCAGCGCAAATGGTCCAAGCAGATAAACCCATAGAAAATGGGATTGTGATGAGGGGGCGCTTGCTCCCTCTTTTCGCATTGCCTATCTAGGGTGCAAGTGACTGAGAGAGGCCCCCATGTCCCACAATCCCGTCCGACCCTGGCGCAACATCGACCGTCGCGTGAGCCGCAAAATCTGGGTGGGCAATGTGCCTGTGGGGGGCGACGCGCCGATCTCCGTTCAGACCATGACCAACACGCTGACCCATGACGTCAAGGGAACGCTCGATCAGGTGATCCGTGCCGCTGAGGCCGGGGCCGACATCGTGCGGGTCTCTGTGCCGGACAAGGAAAGCTCCGCCGCGCTCAAAGAGATTTGCCGGGAAAGCCCTGTGCCCATCGTGGCCGACATCCATTTCCACTACAAACGCGGGATCGAGGCGGCAGAGGCCGGGGCGGCCTGTTTGCGGATCAATCCGGGCAACATCGGCGATGAAAAACGCGTCAAAGAGGTGATCCAAGCCGCGCGAGACAACAATTGTTCGATCCGCATCGGCGTCAACGCTGGCTCGCTCGAAAAGCACCTGTTGGAGAAATACGGCGAGCCGTGCCCCGAGGCGATGGTGGAGAGCGGTCTCGACCACATCAAAATCCTCGAAGACAACGATTTCCACAATTTCAAAATCTCGGTGAAGGCCTCGGACGTCTTCCTCTCTGCCGCCGCCTATCAGGCGCTGGCCGAGGCGACCGACGCGCCGATCCACCTCGGGATCACCGAGGCGGGCGGGCTGATGTCCGGCACGATCAAATCCGCCATCGGGCTGGGGCAGCTTTTGTGGATGGGCATCGGCGACACGCTCCGCGTGAGCCTTTCCGCCGATCCGGTCGAAGAGGTCAAAGTTGGCTACGAGATCCTCAAATCCCTCGGGCTGCGCCACCGTGGCGTGAATATCATTTCCTGCCCGTCCTGTGCGCGTCAGGGGTTTGACGTGATCAAGACGGTCGAAGAGCTGGAAAAGCGTCTGGAGCATATCAAGACGCCAATGAGCCTCTCGATCATTGGCTGCGTGGTGAACGGGCCGGGGGAGGCATTGATGACCGATGTCGGTTGGACCGGCGGCGGGGCCGGGCATGGCATGGTCTATCTCGGCGGGAGCCAATCGCACAAAATGGACAATGCGAACATGATCGACCACATCGTCGAACAGGTCGAGCGAAAGGCCGAAAGCCTTGAGGCCGCGCAGGCCTCGGAAGAAACTGCCGAATAACCGCGCGTTTCCTTACTGCGGCAAAACCTCAAAATAAAACCCCGCCGACGTGGCGGGGTTTTGCATTTTCGAAGGTCCGGGAGGGCTTAGCGTGCCTCGCGCACCTCAGCGACAATCTCCACCATCGCGTCATAGGGCACGTAGCCGCGCAGGAGCATGTCCTCCATCACGAAGGACGGCGTGCCGGAGATTTGCATGGCTTGGGCCAGCTCATAGTTGGCCTGAAGCTCCGCATTCACCTCATCGCTTTCCAGCGCGGCAAAGACCGCATCGGCGTCGATGTCAAAGTCACCGGCCAAACGGCGCAAGTAGCCCTCGGTGATGTCGGCGCGGGCCGCCATGAGCGCGTGGTGCACCTCTTTGTATTTGTCCTCACCGGCCACGTATTTGGTCGCAAGCGCAAAGCGCCCTGCCAAGACGGAGGCGTCGCCAAGGATCGGGAACTCTTTGACGATCAGTTTGATGTTGCCGTCTTTTTCCAAAAGCGCGTTCACATCCGGATAGGCCTTTTTACAGTAGCCACAGCGGTAGTCGGAAAACTCGACCATCACGATGTCGCCCTCGGGGTTGCCGTAGGCCACGTCATAGGGCGCGTTGAAAATCGCCTCGGCATTGGCGGCGATCATCTCTGCGTCTGTCGCGGTCTGAGCGGCTTCCTGCTCTTGTTGATAGAGCGCGTAGGCCTCCATGATGATGCCGGGGTTCTCAAGGATATAGGCGCGGACTTCCTCGCCAAAGGCGGCGCGTTCCTCGTCCGACATGGCAGAGACGTCAAAGGCCTGCGCGCTCAGGGTCAGGGTGCCGCAAAGCATGGCGGCAGCGCTTAGGCGCAGGGCGGTTTTCTGGAACATCGTCACTCTCGTCTCTCCCGTGGGCAACTCTTTAGGGTCAAGTTCTTAGCGCATCTTTTTGAGCGCGGTTTCACACGCGTTTATCACATCCTGAGCCCGGTTCCACCCAACACTTCCGTGACCAAGCGCCGCGCTGGCGCGGTGGGCGAGGGGCTGGGCCGCCTTGCAATCGCCGCGCATGAGATGCGCCTCTGAGGCGTTGAGCGCGGCCATCGCCTCATTGCCGGATTGGGCATAGGCACTGGCGAGGTGACGGCGCAGAGCGGCGTCATAGGGATCGCGGGCGCGGGCGCTCTCCAGCGCCTTGATCGCAGAGCGCACATTGTTCGATCCGCCAGCGGCCAAAAGCGCCCGTCCCAGCCCGGCTTGGATTTGCGCATTGTTGGGCGCCTGTGAGGCCGCGCGGCGATAGGCAGAGACGGCCTCATTGAAAAACCGGCTTTCCAAAAGGATTTGCCCCTGAAGTTCGGCGTAATAGGGGTCATTCGGCCGCGCGGCGACCAGACGGTTGATGGTGGCAATCGCCTCATCCCGGTTCGGCACCCGGTGAAGCGCCACGGCCCGGCGCATCAGCGCGATGTCAGAGGTGTCGGA
>CAXPTW010000090.1:0-39492 GCA_964220165.1 Abyssibacter sp. | reverse complement strand
TCTTCGCGAACTACCGTCCGCAGTTCTACTTCCGCACCACCGACGTGACCGGCACCTGCATTCTGCCGGAAGGCACCGAGATGGTGATGCCGGGCGACAACCTGAAGCTCTCCGCTGAGCTGATCGCTCCGATCGCCATGGAAGAAGGCCTCCGCTTCGCCATCCGCGAAGGCGGCCGCACCGTGGGTTCCGGCGTTGTCTCCAAAATCATCGAGTAATCTCTCGCTGATTTGACGAATTGAAAGGGCGCCTTTGGGCGCCCTTTTTGCGTCGGGTCGATGATCCCGTGACACACTCAGGAACATGTATCCATAGTCATCGCGCAATCACGCGCGGATGGGAGAGCAGGCAGAGGCACCTCCGGGTGGCCCTGTTGCGTTGCTTCACATGATGTGCCTCAGACGGTTCGAGGAGCCGTCCGCCTAAACCCCAGTTGTAAAATCGGGCGTCTTCGCTGAAATCGCGTGCCCCACATGATCGAGGGCATATCCCCGATGCCGATTTGCAGTCTAATCAATTTCGCAATCTGCAATGGAGGGGGATATGAAACACATTCTTTTGGCTGCAACCGTTCTTTTCGGCGCTATCTCCTCTGACGAGGCGACGGCGGGGGATTACTGGGCGCTTGCCCTCGAGTCGCTCGATGTCAGTTCCGAGTCTGGATATGGCGGGACCAGCGTTGGGGAAATCTCAGGCCTGACGCTCTCGGTGGGGCGCACCTATTCGAGAGGTGCGTTTGTCTGGGGTGTTGAAGGGGGCGCGATGTTCAACTTCGGGGAGCCCTATACCGGGACAGGGACTTTCGCGGCGATGACCTGTGAGGACTACGCTAACGGGCCATATATGTGCGATCTGAAAGCCAATGTGCGGATTGTCGGTTTGCTCGGCTGGAAGGCGGGGGCCACAACAGTTTACGGTAAGCTGGGCTATGGCGCGGCCTACGGTGAGTTTGCGACCCATTTCCTGACGCAAGATACCGGCGTGATCCGAGGTATGACCTATGGTCTGGGCATCAGCCGAGAGGTGAACGATCAGATGTCAGTTTTCGGCGAAATGATCGAGGATGACTACCGCGACGCGCGAGATCAGCCTGGGGACTTCCGACACGCCACATATGAGGCGTCAGGGCTACGCATTGGGTTCAAGAAAACGTTCTGAACGCTCTCCTGTCGCGACGACAGAGGATGGCAATCGGATTGCGGGATCAGCAAAAGCCGAAGAAACCCTATCCATTCTGAGATTAAGTGTTGATCTGCGCCCGCCTCCCCCTGTATAGGGCGCGAGTTCTCTTCCGGGAGAACGCTTGGAGAGGGATTCGCTGGTCGCCAGTGCCCTGTCCTCAGGTTCGACGAGGGTGTGCGATGAGCGCGCATCTTCCTCTCAACCTTAAAGCCTATTGAGAGGCAAGTTAATGCAAAGCCAGAACATCCGTATTCGGCTGAAGGCATTCGATTTCCGCGTGCTCGACGCGTCGACCCAGGAAATCGTCAACACGGCAAAGCGCACTGGCGCTCAGGTCCGTGGCCCGAGCCCGCTGCCGAACAAGATTGAGAAGTTCACGGTTCTCCGTGGTCCTCACATTGACAAAAAATCCCGCGATCAGTTCGAGATCCGTACGCACAAGCGTCTGCTCGACATCGTTGACCCGACCCCCCAGACCGTGGACGCGCTGATGAAGCTCGACCTCGCCGCTGGTGTGGACGTCGAGATCAAAGTCTAAGGAGGGCAATGAACATGTTGCGCTCTGGTGTTATCGCGAAGAAGGTCGGCATGACCCGCCTCTTCATGGAAGACGGCAAACAGATTCCTGTGACCGTTCTCCAACTCGACAATCTGCAAGTGGTCGCTCAGCGCACCTCCGAGAAAGACGGCTACACCGCCGTTCAGCTCGGCGCTGGCTCCGCAAAAGCAAAACGCACGTCGCAAGCTATGCGTGGTCACTTCGCTGCGGCGAACGTGGCGCCCAAGCGTAAGCTCGCTGAGTTCCGCGTTGACGAAGACAAGCTGATCGAAGTGGGCGCGGAAATCTCCGCTGACCACTACCTCGAAGGTCAGTATGTTGACGTTTCCGGCACGTCCATCGGTAAAGGTTTTGCCGGTGCCATGAAACGCCACAACTTCGGCGGTCTGCGTGCATCTCACGGTGTGTCCATCTCCCACCGTTCCCACGGTTCCACCGGTCAGTGTCAAGACCCGGGTCGTGTGTTCAAAGGGAAAAAGATGGCCGGTCATATGGGTGCTGCCCGTGTCACCACCCAAAACCTCCAGGTCGTCAAGACCGACGCCGACCGTGGCCTGATCATGGTCAAAGGCGCCGTTCCTGGCTCCAAAGGCGGTTGGGTCACCATCAAAGACGCCGTGAAGAAAGCCATCCCGGCCGATCTTCCGCTCCCGGCCGCTCTGAAATCCGCTGCCACTGAAGCAACTGCAGCTCCGGCTGAAGAAGCTCCGGCAGAAGGAGGTGAAGCATGACTTTCAACGTGATCAAACTCGACCTCGATGAGGCTCTGTTCGGTCTCGAACCGCGTGCAGACATCCTGCACCGCGTGGTTCGTTGGCAGCGCAACAACGCGCAGCAGGGCACCCACAAGGTCAAGACCCGCTCGGAAGTGTCCTACTCCACCAAGAAGATCTATCGCCAAAAAGGCACCGGCGGCGCTCGCCACGGGTCCCGCAAGGCACCGATCTTCCGCAAAGGTGGTATCTACAAAGGCCCGACCCCGCGTTCCCACGGCCACGATCTTACGAAGAAATTCCGTAAGCTCGGCCTCAAGCACGCGCTGTCTGCGAAAGCGGCTGCTGGTAATCTCGTGATTATCGAAGACGCCAAGCTCGCCGAAGCCAAAACCGCTCTGCTCGCCAAAGCGGTCAAGGAACAGGGCTGGAAACGCGTTCTGGTGATCGACGGTGCTGACGTTGATGCGAACTTCAAAGCTGCGGCTGCGAACCTCGCAAACGTCGACGTGCTGCCGACCATTGGCGCCAACGTCTATGACATCCTGAAACGTGACACGCTCGTGATCACGAAAGCAGGTGTCGAAGCTCTGGAGGCTCGCCTGAAATGACCAACAAAGCTGAACTCTACGACGTGATCCGCAAGCCGATCATCACCGAGAAAGCCACCATGGCTTCTGAAAACGGTGCTGTTGTTTTTGAAGTCGCCATCGACTCCAACAAACCGCAGATCAAAAAAGCTGTTGAAGAGCTTTTTGGTGTGAAGGTGAAAGCGGTCAATACGGTTGTCACCAAAGGTAAGACCAAGCGGTTCCGCGGTCAGCCGGGCAAGCGTAAAGACGTCAAAAAAGCCTACGTCACCCTCGAAGACGGCAACGCCATCGACGTGACCACCGGTCTCTAAGTTTTGGAACTGGTAGATATGAAGAAGCCCCTCGGTGAGAGCCGGGGGGCTTTTTTAATTTTCGTTCACTTGTGGACTTGGGGGTGAATGCCTAATTAACACACAGTCAATTTTGGGGGGAATTAATTTGAGCAACGGTGACGAAGATGTCTGTGCGCAAGTGCGAAACATTATGGGCGCAAGAGGACTTTCTTTTGAGGAGGTCGAGATTCAAAACGCTACTAAGTTCAAGGTAAAGGTAAACGCAAATTCGGCATCTCTAAATGTCTACAACACCGGAAAACTGCATGTTGAAGGCAAACAGAGCGATGTTAAGGCTTGGCTAGAAGAAGTTAAGCAGAGCATAGAAGCTGGTACAGTCGGGCCACTGGCAATCTTGCCTGCTGAAATTGAGAAGTTTCCCCAGACTCTTTTGGAGAGGGTTCCAGACTGTGACGCTGTTGTTGTCTGGTTCTTTCAAGAGGCACTTCGTTGTTACAAGGCTGATAGCGTAGCGGGTGCGGCATTTATGCTCGGTGCCGCTAGTGAAAAAGCAATTCTACTTTTGATTGATGCTTATACCGAAGCCATAACTGTTGAAGCAAACAAAGAGAGCTTCCGCAGTCGTGTAAACAATCGTATGATTTCTAAGAAATTTGAAGAATTCAAGGCGTCATACCAAGGCTGCAAATCGAAGCCGACTGATCAAATGTTGGCTCAAGATCTCAATCAACTGTTGGAAAATGCGTTTAACTTCTATCGCTTTACAAGGAACGCGGTCGGTCATCCCCAAATTGTGCCTGATCTAGACAAAGGTGTAGTCTTGGCAAATCTTGGACAGTTTATTGTGTATGTCGAGCGCATCTACGCTCTAATTGCTCATTTCAAAGAAAATGGCGTAGTTGTCTAAGGCGAGACTAGACTCCCCCTCCAACACCCACTATACCCCGCCCATCTCACGGCCCCGGATTCGTTCTTGGGGCCCGTGATTTGTGTGGGACGAGGGCCGTAAGGCCCCCGGCCTTAGACGAAAACGGGTCGTAGCCACAGTGGCTACATGAGATGACCCAAAGCAAACGGAAGACAGAAACTATGGCACTCAAGTCGTATAAACCGACGACGCCTGGCCAGCGTGGGCTGGTTCTGATCGACCGTTCGGAGCTTTGGAAAGGGCGCCCGGTCAAATCTCTCACTGAGGGTTTGACCAAGAACGGCGGCCGGAACAACACCGGACGGATCACGATGCGCCGCAAAGGCGGCGGGGCAAAGCGTCTCTATCGCATCGTCGACTTCAAACGCACCAAGTTTGACGTCGCAGCTACCGTGGAACGGATCGAATACGACCCGAACCGCACCGCGTTCATCGCGCTCATCAAATACGAAGACGGCGAACAGGCTTACATCCTCGCTCCGCAGCGTCTGGCCGTTGGCGATAAAGTTATCGCCTCTGCCAAGGCTGACGTGAAGCCGGGCAACGCCATGCCGTTCTCCGGTCTGCCGATCGGTACCATCGTGCACAACGTTGAGATGAAACCGGGCAAAGGCGGCCAGATCGCCCGCGCTGCTGGTACTTACGCTCAGTTCGTTGGTCGCGACGGTGGCTACGCTCAGATCCGCCTTTCCTCCGGTGAGCTGCGTCTCGTCCGTCAGGAATGCATGGCGACGGTCGGTGCCGTATCGAACCCCGACAACTCCAACCAGAACATCGGTAAAGCCGGTCGGAACCGCCACAAAGGCATTCGTCCGTCTGTCCGCGGTGTTGTCATGAACCCGATCGACCACCCGCACGGCGGTGGTGAAGGCCGGACCTCTGGTGGCCGTCACCCGGTAACCCCGTGGGGCAAGCCGACGAAAGGCGCGAAAACGCGCAAGAACAAAGCGACGGACAAATACATTGTTCGCTCGCGTCACGCTCGGAAGAAGGGTCGCTAAGATATGGCACGTTCTGTCTGGAAAGGCCCGTTTGTGGACGCATACGTCCTCAAGAAGGCCGAGAAAGCTCGCGAGAGCGGTCGCAACGAGGTCATCAAGATCTGGTCCCGCCGTTCCACCATCCTGCCTCAGTTCGTTGGCCTCACCTTTGGTGTGTACAACGGTCAGAAGCACATCCCCGTCAACGTCTCGGAAGACATGATCGGTCAGAAGTTCGGTGAATATGCACCGACTCGCACCTACTACGGTCACGCCGCAGACAAAAAAGCGAAACGGAAGTAAGTCATGGGTAAGGTTGCAAATCCCCGTCGCGTGGCTGACAACGAAGCAATGGCGAAAACCAAAATGCTTCGCGTTTCCCCGCAGAAACTGAATCTTGTGGCTCAGATGATCCGCGGCAAGAAAGTGGACAAGGCCCTCACGGACCTCACTTTCTCCAACAAGCGTATCGCTGGCGACGTGAAGAAATGCCTTCAGTCCGCCATTGCCAACGCCGAAAACAACCACGGTCTCGACGTCGATGAGCTCATCGTCGCCGAAGCTTGGGTCGGCAAAAACCTCACCATGAAGCGCGGTCGCCCGCGTGCCCGTGGTCGTTTTGGCAAGATCATGAAGCCGTTCGCGGAAATCACCATTAAGGTGCGTCAAGTTGAGGAGCAAAACTAATGGGTCATAAGGTTAACCCGATTGGCATGCGTCTCCAGGTCAACCGCACCTGGGATAGCCGCTGGTATGCAGACACGAAGGACTACGGTGATCTTCTTCTCGAAGACCTCAAAATCCGTGACTTCATCAAAGAAGAATGCAAGCAAGCCGGCATCAGCCGTGTGATCATCGAGCGTCCGCACAAAAAGTGCCGCGTCACGATCCACACCGCCCGTCCGGGTGTCATCATCGGCAAGAAAGGCGCTGACATCGAAGGTCTGCGCAAGAAAGTCGCCGCGATGACCGACAGCGAGCTGCACCTCAACATCGTTGAAGTGCGCAAGCCGGAGCTGGACGCTGCCCTCGTGGCCGAGTCCATCGCTCAGCAGCTCGAGCGTCGTGTGTCCTTCCGTCGTGCCATGAAACGTTCTGTTCAGAACGCCATGCGCATGGGTGCCCTCGGCATCAAGGTGAACGTTGCTGGCCGTCTCGGCGGTGCTGAAATCGCGCGTACCGAATGGTACCGCGAAGGCCGCGTGCCGCTTCACACCCTGCGTGCGGACATCGACTACGCCCACGCCGAAGCTTCGACCGCTTATGGCATCATCGGCATCAAAACCTGGATCTTCAAAGGCGAGATCATGGAACACGACCCTCAGGCTCGTGACCGTCGCTCCGAAGAAGCCCAGGCAGGTCCGGCGCCCCGCGGCGACCGCGGCCGTCGCTAAGGAGATCTGATCAATGCTTCAGCCAAAGCGTACAAAATTCCGCAAAATGCACAAAGGCCGTATCCACGGTGAGGCAAAAGGCGGTTCTGACCTGAACTTCGGCACCTTCGGCCTCAAAGCCGTTGAGCCGGAGCGCATCACCGCGCGTCAGATCGAAGCCGCACGTCGTGCCATGACGCGTCACATGAAGCGTCAGGGCCGTGTCTGGATCCGTATCTTCCCGGACACCCCGGTGACCGCGAAGCCGGTCGAGGTGCGTATGGGTAAAGGTAAAGGCTCTGTCGACCGTTGGGTCTGCAAAGTCAAACCGGGCCGCGTGATGTTCGAAATCGACGGTGTGTCGGAAGACATCGCCCGCGAAGCACTCCGCCTCGCAGCGATGAAACTCCCGATCAAAACCCGTACGGTTCAAAAAGAAGACTGGTAAGACGTGCGGTCCGCGTCAGCGGAGCACACCGGTTGAGACTAAAGACCCCCGCTGAGTAATCGGCGGGGGTTTTTACATGTTTGGGCTAAGGTCCGGCGTAATCACCCCACCACAATCTCCAACCCAAACGCCAAGTCCGACGTCACCCCATCGCCCCAATACCCGCCCTCAATCGGCATGGTCGCCAGTTGCTCCGGCGCGGCGGAGAGGGCGATGTGGCCGTCGGTGACCGGCACCCCGTGGGTGGGGTCAAAGCCCTGCCAACCCGATCCGGGAAGGTAGGCTTCGGGCCAGGCGTGGAGGTGGCGTTTGCCGTCGACGCTTTCCGTCTTGGCCTGATAGCCCGACACGAACCGTGCCGGGATGCCGAGGCTGCGGCAGGCGGCGATGAACAGGACAGCCAAATCGCGGCAGGCCCCGCGCCCGGTCTCTAGGGTCTCTTCCGCCGACTGGGCATAGCCCGTCGGGCGGATGTGGCGGTGGGTGCGCTGATAAAGCGTCTCTGTCAGGAGCAGGAGAAAGGGCAGGGTGGACCCCGCCTCAACCAAAAGTCCCTGCGCAAAGGCCGCTACACTCGGCGGCACATCGCGATCCAGATAGAGCGCCATATCCGGAAAGTCCCACGGCAGCGGCGGCAGGTCGAGCGGTTCCGGCGGCAGCACCGTCTCGCAGGTAAATTTGCTCACCACATGGAGCACCTTGGTCTCTTTGGAAAACCCGACAATGGTCTCCGGCGTGCCATGGAAAGAGAGGCGATCTTCGCGCCAATCCGGCGCGGGGGTGATCTCTAGGCTGTGGTCAAGCTGGGTGACACCGGAGGGGGTCAGGCGGAGCACATGATCGCCGAGGCGCACCGGGGCGCTATAGCGGTAAAACGTGTCATGACGCACAGAGAAACGCATCGGGCCTCCTATTTCGGATAGGAGGCCATGCTGCGACTGCAAAATCAAGCGTCATAGCCCCTTGTGACAGGGAAAAACGTCGCCATATCAGGAGGCAGTGACCAACACAGGTCACCCAATGACCACCCAAATGGGGCCATGATGCGCGCACAAATCTCCGACTTTCTCGACCGACCGATCACCCGTCACTTCATCATGGGGGTGATCCTGTTCAACGCCGTGATCCTCGGGCTTGAGACCTCTGGCACTGTCATGGGGCATATGGGCGGGCTGATCGTGGCGCTCGACATGATCTGTTTGAGCATCTTTGTGGTGGAGCTTTTGGCCAAAATCTATGCGCAGGGGCCGCGGTTTTTCCGCGATGGGTGGAACCTCTTTGACTTTGCGATCGTGGGGATTTCTCTCTCTCCGGTGGGGGAGGGGCTCTCCGTGCTCCGGGCGCTCCGCATCCTGCGACTTTTGCGCGTCGTGTCTGTGGTGCCAAGCCTGCGCCGGGTGGTCGAGGCCTTTATCCTCGCCCTGCCGGGGATGGCCTCGGTGTTCCTGTTGACCGGCATCATCTTTTACATCGGCTCGGTGATCGCGACGAAACTCTATGGCCCGAGCTTCCCGGAATGGTTCGGCACGCTGGGCGCGTCGCTTTACACGCTGTTTCAGGTCATGACATTGGAGAGCTGGTCCATGGGCATCGTCCGCCCGGTGATGGAGGTCCATCCCGAAAGCTGGCTGTTCTTTGTGCCCTTCATCCTGATCACGGCCTTTGCCGTCATGAACCTTGTCGTCGGTCTCATCGTCTCCACGATGCAAGACGCCCACGTCGAAGAAGAACACGCCGCCACGGACAGTTACCGCGACGACGTGCTGAGCCGTTTGGATCGGATCGAGAAGGCGTTGGAGCGGCGCTAAGTTACTCGTCCGCCCACTTGTAATTGAAGCTGACGGAAACGCGGTCGTATTCCGACTGGTTCATCATGACCTCGTGGCGGAGCCAGCTTTCCCAGAGCATGATGTCGCCCGCTTCCGGGGCCATGTAGATAAAGTTCTGCATCTCGCGGCGGGCGTCTTTGATCCGTGCCGGGGCGGCCATCATCATCGCGTGGCGCGGGTCTTCGAGCCGCAGAGAAGACGCCCCGTCCGGCATGGCGACATAGGTCGTGCCGGAAATGACCGAATGCGGGTGGATATGCGCGGAGTGATAGCCGCCCTCGGGCAGGATGTTGATCCAAAGATCTTCGAGCACCAGCTTGCGCTCGCCCAGATCGAATTGCAGGTCTTCGGCAAATTTCGCGACGTGCTGATCGAGGCTCTCGACGATGTCCTTGAAGATCGGGAAGCGCCACGGCAGGTCGGTCAGAGAGGCATAGGACGTATAGCCCGGATAGCCCTTTTCATCGCACCAGGCCTGACCCGCCTCATCGTCTTCGGCGATGGCATAGCAGCTGTCGAAAAGCTCGTCCTGGTCGATCTCCGGCGAGAACTCATTGAGTTTGCCTTTGTAGAGACGGGTGACGAAGAGGGATTCAATGTCGGCCATGAGAGACTCACTTTCCGGTATTCTCAGATTTCGCGCCCTTATAGACGAGAAACAGCGTTGCCGCAGCCCACAGTCAGGGGCTAGAAGCGGGAAAAAATGACGCTGCTGCGCCCTGCGCGGGCCGTGGCGCACCAACCGGCCCGTAGACGCAATATGACACAGACACCCGCCACCCTTGCCCTCCCCCTCGCTCTGGCGTTCATCGGGGGCATCCTGATCCTCTGGGCTACCCGTCGCCTGTTGCGTCGGTCCCAGAAAGTGCCGATGCATGTGCAGGTCTATGACAGCGTGTCCGAGGTGTTTCGCAAAGACCCCGAGGCCGAAGTGCCCGACGAGGCGCTGGTCTGTTACCGGGCCTATACGCTCTATCTCTACCTCTTGGACGACGGGTTGGACAAAGGCGTGAGCAATATGGATCCCGACGCCGTGCGTGCCGCTCTCCCGGCCTTGGAGCCTCTGGGGCTTGGCGATGCGGCGCGGGAGATTGACACTTTCGTGGACGTCTATGAAGAGATTGAGCGCCGCACCGACGTGGACGAGAGCCTCGGCGAAGAGTATCAAAAGACAGCGCGTGATCTGGACCGACGCCTTTACCCCCTCCTGCGCGAAATCCCGGAGCGGCTGGAGCGCTATCTGGGACGGTGATCGGCCCGGTTCTGGAATAGGCGTGAAAACGCAAGAAATCCTGAGCTTTTCCTTGCCAAGGCCGGACCACCCACTTATAGAGCGACATCTCACAGATTCCCTGTCAGGGGATTCGTGTGCTTTGACATAACCCACCGGGCCGAAAGTTACCCCTCATCGGGCGCTTTCCGGTGCTAACAGGAACCAAGGAGAGGCGAACTATGAACGCCCAGGAATTGCGTGCGAAAACGCCGGACGAGCTCAAGACCGAGCTTGCCAATCTGAAAAAAGAATCCTTCAACCTGCGCTTTCAGCAGGCCACTGGCCAGCTGGAAAACACCGCTCAGATCCGTAAAGCACGTCGTGCCGCTGCACTCGTGAAAACGATCCTGAACGAAAAAGCTGCAGCAGCAGAGTAAGAGGAGACTGACCTATGCCCAAACGTATTCTGCAAGGTGTTGTCACCTCGAACCAGAACGAACAGACCGTGACCGTGTCCGTTGAACGTCGCTTCAAGCACCCGGTTCTGAAAAAGACCATCCGTAAGTCCAAAAAATACCGGGCTCACGATGAGCAAAACCAATTCAACGTCGGCGACACCGTCCGTATCCAGGAATGTGCACCGAAGTCGAAAACCAAGCGTTGGGAAGTGCTCGTTTAATCTCTGATTGAACAAGCCTCCTCCCAGCTTAATCGAAACCCTGGGGGCACCGATCACTGCAGATCGCCCCAAAGGTCGGGAGAAACCAAATGATCCAGATGCAGACCAATCTGGATGTCGCTGATAACTCTGGCGCTCGCCGAGTTCAGTGCATCAAGGTCCTCGGCGGTTCCCACCGTCGTTACGCCTCCGTGGGCGACATCATCGTGGTGTCGGTCAAGGAAGCGATTCCGCGTGGCCGTGTGAAAAAAGGGGACGTCCGTAAGGCCGTCGTCGTTCGCACCGCCAAAGAGGTCCGTCGTGAAGACGGGACCGCGATCCGTTTTGATCGCAACGCGGCCGTGATCCTCAACAACAACAACGAGCCGGTCGGCACCCGTATCTTCGGGCCGGTGGTTCGTGAGCTGCGTGCAAAAGGCATGATGAAAATCGTGTCGCTGGCACCGGAGGTGCTCTAATGGCTGCGAAACTGCGTAAAGGCGACAAGGTCGTCGTGCTTGCCGGTAAAGACAAGGGCAAACAGGGTGAAATCACCTCTGTCATGCCGTCCAAAGGCAAAGCCATCGTGGAAGGCGTGAACATCGCCATCCGTCACACCCGCGCGACCCAAGGTGATCAAGGGGGCCGTCGTCCGGTCGCCATGCCGATCGACCTCTCCAACCTCGCGCTTCTGGACGCCAACGGCAAAGCCACCCGCGTCGGCTTCAAATTTGAAGGCGACAAAAAGGTGCGTTTCGCCAAAACCACGGGAGACGTGATCTGATGCTCGACACCACCGATTACACCCCGCGTCTGAAGGCCGCCTACAAGGACAGCATTCGTGCCGCTCTCAAAGAAGAGTTCGGCTACAAAAACGACATGCAGATCCCGCGCCTGGACAAAATCGTTCTGAACATCGGTTGCGGCGCTGAAGCTGTGAAAGATTCCAAAAAAGCGAAATCCGCTCAGGAAGATCTCTCCGCTATCGCCGGTCAAAAGGCCCTCGTCACGAAAGCCAAGAAATCCATCGCTGGTTTCCGCGTTCGTGAAGACATGCCGCTCGGTGCGAAGGTAACCCTTCGTGGCGACCGTATGTACGAAGTCCTCGACCGTCTGATCACGATCGCTATGCCCCGTATCCGCGACTTCCGCGGTGTCTCCGGCAAATCCTTTGACGGCCGTGGCAACTACGCCATGGGCATCAAAGAGCACATCGTGTTCCCCGAGATCAACTTCGACAAAGTCGACGAAGTCTGGGGTATGGACATTGTCATCGCCACCACGGCGGAAACCGACGCTGAAGCCAAGAGCCTGTTGAAAGCGTTCAACATGCCCTTCAACAGCTGATCGCGCGAGGAGTTTAGAGAACATGGCTAAGAAATCCATGATCGCCCGTGAGCGCAAGCGCGAGAAGCTGGTGGCAAAATACGCCGCTAAGCGCGCTGCTCTCAAAGAGGTCATCTACGATCAAGACAAGCCGATGGAAGAGCGTTTCCGCGCTTCCCTCGCGCTTGCTGAACTGCCGCGCAACAGCTCGGCTACCCGTCTGCACAACCGTTGTCAGCTGACCGGCCGTCCGCACGCTTACTACCGTAAGCTCAAGGTCTCCCGGATCATGCTGCGGGAACTGGGCTCCTTTGGCCAGATCCCCGGTCTGGTGAAATCGAGCTGGTAAGGAGGGAATATTATGAACGATCCTATCGGCGATATGCTCACCCGCATCCGCAACGCTCAAATGCGTGGCAAATCCACCGTCTCCACCCCGGCGTCCAAGCTGCGTGGTTGGGTTCTGGACGTGCTGCTCGACGAGGGCTACATCCGCGGTTATGAAAAAGGCACCGACGTCAACGGTCACCCGACCCTTGAAATCAGCCTGAAATACTTCGAAGGCACCCCGGTCATTCGTGAACTGCAGCGGGTTTCCAAACCCGGCCGTCGCGTTTACCTCGGTGTCAAAGACATCCCGTCCGTCCGTCAGGGCCTCGGTGTGTCGATTGTCTCCACCCCGAAGGGTGTGATGTCGGACGCAAACGCTCGTGCCAACAATGTTGGTGGCGAAGTGCTTTGCACCGTCTTCTAAGGAGGTCTTTCGATGTCTCGTATTGGTAAAAAACCGGTCGACCTGCCCAGCGGCGTTTCCGCCTCTGTGTCCGGCCAGACCATCGAAGTGAAAGGCCCGAAAGGGACTCACTCCTTCACCGCCACGGACGACGTGACCATCGCTGTCGAAGACAACGCCGTCACCGTCACCCCGCGCGGGAAATCCAAGCGCGCTCGCCAGCAGTGGGGCATGTCCCGCACCATGGTCGCCAACATGGTGACCGGTGTGACCGACGGCTTCAAGAAAGAGCTCGAAATCAACGGTGTTGGTTATCGTGCTCAGATGCAGGGCAACGTGCTCAAACTCAACCTGGGTTATTCCCACGAGGTGAACTTTGAGGTTCCCGCTGGCGTCACCGTGACGTCTGCGAAACCGACTGAAATCACCATCGAAGGTTCCGACCCGCAACTCGTCGGCCAAGTCGCGGCAAACATCCGCGAATGGCGTAAGCCCGAGCCCTACAAAGGCAAAGGTATCAAATACAAAGACGAGTATATCTTCCGCAAGGAAGGCAAGAAGAAGTAAGGACGCTCATCATGGCAAACAGCAAACGGACACTGTTTCTGAAACGCCGCCTGCGCGTTCGGAACAAACTTCGCAAGAACAATGTCGGCAAACTTCGTCTGTCGATCCATCGTTCGAACAAGAACATCAGCGCTCAGCTGATCGACGACGTTCAGGGCAAAACCCTCGCCGCCGCCTCCACTCTGGAGAAGGATCTCGGCGTGGTTGGCAAGAACAACGTCGAAGCCGCCGCCAAAGTCGGCGCGGCGATCGCAGAGCGCGCGAAGAAAGCCGGCGTCGAAGAGTGCTACTTCGACCGTGGTGGCTTCCTCTTCCACGGCAAAGTGAAGGCTCTCGCCGACGCAGCCCGTGAAGGTGGTCTGAAGTTCTAAAACTTGAGGAAGGGGGGCGAAAGCTCCCCTTCCCGATGATCCAGGTCGGGTGCCTCGCTGCGCCCTTCACTAGGATCGAGTTCAACGGCGCCCCCACGGGGACAACGCGCCACCTGTTCAAAGGAAAGTTCTATGGCAGAACGTGAAAACCGCCGGGATCGTCGCGACCGCGAAGAAGCTCCGGAATTCGCCGATCGTCTCGTTGCGATCAACCGTGTGTCCAAAACCGTGAAAGGTGGTAAGCGTTTCGGCTTCGCTGCTCTCGTGGTTGTGGGCGACCAAAAAGGCCGCGTCGGCTTCGGCAAAGGCAAAGCGAAAGAGGTTCCTGAAGCCATTCGCAAAGCCACCGAGCAAGCCAAGCGCCAAATGATCCGCGTGCCGCTCAAAGAAGGCCGCACCCTGCACCACGACATGAACGGTCGTCACGGTGCTGGTAAAGTCGTCATGCGCACCGCTCCGACCGGTACCGGTATCATCGCCGGTGGTCCGATGCGTGCCGTGTTCGAGATGCTGGGCGTTCAGGACGTGGTTGCCAAATCCATTGGCTCCCAGAACCCCTACAACATGATCCGCGCAACGCTGAACGGCCTCACCAAAGAAGCCTCCCCGCGTTCCGTGGCTCAGCGTCGTGGCAAAAAAGTCGCCGAGATTCTCCGCAAGGATGAAGCTCCGGCAGACGCCGAAGCGTAAGGAGACCTGAGACATGGCTAAAACCATCGTTGTGAAACAGATCGGCTCCCCGATCCGTCGTCCCGCCAAACAGCGTCAGACCCTCGTGGGTCTCGGCCTGAACAAGATGCACAAAACCCGTGAGCTGGAGGATACCCCCTCCGTGCGCGGCATGGTCGCATCCATCCCGCACCTCGTCGAAATCGTCGAAGAGCGTGGGTGAACTCCGGTCCGGGTCATAAGGCCCGGCGAACCCTCCTGTGGAGGTTTTGAGGAGTGAACGGGCGGAGCCCCGGCACCTAGATTTTGAGACGCCCTGCCGGAGACGGTGGGGCGTTTTCTTTTGGGCCATCAGAAAAATTTCCAAACCGCGGGAATAAACCCGCCCCCCGAACTGTATCTCTTATGTCTGCACCGGCGCAGACGTTGCTTTTTGGAGATCAGACATGCTCAAGCCCCTATCCCTCGCGGCCCTTCTGGCCAGTGTCACACTTCCCGCCTTTGCCGCGGACGCCCCCGTCGTCACCGGCAAACTCGGCGATGAGACCTATCTCATGACCGCCGACACCCACATGACGCTCTATACCTTCGATAAAGACGAAAAAGATGTCTCGAACTGCTATGATGAGTGCGCGGGTCTCTGGCCGCCGGTCTTTGGCGAGGCCGATATGACGCTGCCCATGGGCTATAGCCTCATCTCCCGCAAGGACGGCACGGAGCAGGTCGCCTACAAAGGCCAGCCGCTCTATCTCTGGGTCAAGGACGAGGCCCCCGGCGATATGACCGGCGATGGCGTCAAAGACGTCTGGCATGTCGCGCGCCCCTGATCCCAGCGCAAAGAATTGACAGTGCAAAGAATTGACAGCGGGGCCCCTCGTGCGCTCCCGTGTCATGCGTAGGCGGGGAGGGGACACCCTCTCCGCCATTCCCAAGAGGGCAGATATGCCACGTTTCAGACAAGAGCTCAAAGACGCGTTGCCCGGTCTCTGGCGCTATGCCTTTGCCCTCACGCGAGACCGTGCGCGCGCCGATGATCTGGTGCAGGACTGTGTCGAGCGTGCCTTGCGCAAACGCCACCTCTGGCAAGAGGATCGCCCTCTGCGTCCCTGGCTCGCCAAGATGGCGCTCAACATTCACCGCAACAGCGCCAAATCCGCCGCCCGCCACCTGCATGTGGCCTATGATGAGGCCGATCTCACCGCCCATGCGACCGCCGGCCCCGATCAGGGCCTTGAGGCGCGAGAGATGCTGGGCCGTGTGGATGGCCTCCCGGAAGAGCAGCGTGATGTGCTTTTGCTCGTGGTTCTCGACGGGCTGAGCTATGCGGAGGTTGCGGAGACGCTTGGCATTCCCATCGGTACGGTGATGTCGCGCCTCTCGCGCGCCCGCGCTGCGCTCAAGCGTGACCCTGAGACAGAGAGAAAACCGCTAAGGCCCCCACACAGGCCCCCACTGAGGAGTGTGACATGAGTGACAGGGAAACAGAGGCGTTCTTTGACGCGCAGCGCTATGTCGACGGCGAAATGACCCCCGGGGAGATCGAAGCCTTTGAGGCCCGGATGTCCTCTGAACCCGATCTTGCGGATCAGGTGGCCGAAATCATGGCCATGGACACGGCCCTCCGCGCGACCGTGCCAACTCCCTCGGCCGCGCATCTCGATGACATTCTGACCTCTGCCGAGGCGGCAGTCAGCACACCGCGTCGGTCCATCCCATGGCGTCAACTGGCCGCCGCAGTGGCCCTCGTGGCGTTTGGCTTTGGCTCCGGCCTGCTCTCCGCCCGTTCCCCCGTTCCGACGGACCTCACGGGCGACCTGCTCGCCAATGCCTCCGCCGCCCATGCGCTTTATAGTGTCGAGGTCGTGCATCCGGTCGAGGTGAGCGCAGGCGAGCGCGACCACCTCAAAGGCTGGCTCAGCAATCGCCTTGGCGCAGAGGTGCGTATCCCGGAACTGACCGGGCAGGGGCTGTCTCTTGTTGGCGGGCGCCTTCTCCCGTTTGAACAGGGGGCCGCCGCGCAGTTCATGTATGAGAACACGGACGGCACCCGCCTCACGCTCTACCTCACCCCGGATACGCAAGAGGCCAAAACCGCGCTCCGTTTTGGCGCGGCGGAGGCGCTCTCCGTGGTCTATTGGCAGGACGGCCTCTGGCACTATGCGCTGGTCGGGCCGTTGGACAAGGCCCAGATGACCGGGATCGCGCAATCTGTCCAGGGCGCGCTGTTTTGAACAATTTGAACGAGAGGTCATGAGAAGGCCCGATTCTTTTCGCGGGACGTTACGCACGGCTCAGACAGTCTTTCGGACATCCGGCGTGATCTTCGCGCCCTGCCTGACAAGTGCGTCCTTTGAACCGCCTCGTCAAAGCCCTGCAAATCGGGGCCCACGATCTCATGACCTGCATCCCCGCCTTTGATCTTTCCGCGTTCGAAGCCTCCGCTGCGGGGCGTCATAGGCTCGGAATGCATCCGGGCTGTCATAGTGACCGAACAAAAATCAGGCAGTTTTAAAACTGCCTGCATTTTATGCATACCTGACACGCAAAAAATGGGGGATGTCCTATGTTCAAAGACTCCCTAGATGAGCGTCAGGAAATGACATGACACGCCGGCCGTGCTGGCCCCGCAGTTTTTAGGATAAAAGACATGACCCACCACAATGACACGGCGCGTATCGCCGCAGGCGCAGGTTTGGTTGACACCGTTCGCGACATCATCGCAGGCATCCGCTATAGCTTTGCCCGTCAGCGTGCTTTCCACGCGACCTTCAACGAACTCGATGCCCTCTCCGATCACGAACTGGCGGACATCGGCGTTGGCCGCTCCGACATCCTCGACATCGCTCGCGCCACCGCGAACCGCGTCTAAGACCGCGTCTCACACGACCCGCGTCACACGCCTGAAAGGATCCGCCATGGAGATCGCCGCCTCTTTCCCGCGTCCCGTCCGCCCCTTTGCCGCTCTGGTCAAGGCGCTGTCTGACGTCTGGGCCCAAGGTCCGGCGCCCTGCTGGACCGAATACCTCCGCGCCACCCGCGGCTGACCTTGGGCCGCTGGTCGGCGTTGGTCGATACGGCGTATGACACTGGACAATCCACCCACCCCGCAGGAGACTGTGGGGTGTTTTGGATTTTGGGGAGGAAGTGGATCATGAATACACCAAAAAACCGGCTATCAATTTTTGCGAACAAAGACGTTTTCGGATTAGCTGAGGGGCGTTACGGAAGTGGTTGGCCTGCACTACATGTGACGCTCAACGATTATGAAAAATCCAGCAAGACTGGCGACGCGATGCTCTTGACCAGAGACGCTCAAAATTACGAAGAGTTCGAGTTACATATCGAGGAGTTGAAAACATTGCTCGATGATTTGAAGCGAAAAGCTAAGCGACGGTTCGAAAAATTGGACAGCGAGACAAAGCAGTAATCCCTTTTCTGTTTTCTTGCATGCTTGATCTGTAGCTCACAAGCATCTATACGCGCCCGGTGGACTCCTCGGTCCATAAGAATCAACACATGTAAGCCGTGGTTGCCCGCTCCGTCGCTGGAGGGCACATCCGGCAAGGAGAAGCGACATGAAATTGCATGAACTGCGCGACAACGAAGGCGCAACCAAGAAACGCATGCGCGTTGGCCGTGGCCCGGGTTCGGGCAAAGGTAAAATGGGTGGCCGTGGTATCAAAGGTCAGAAATCCCGTTCCGGCGTGGCCATCAAAGGCTACGAGGGCGGCCAGATGCCGCTTTATCAGCGTCTGCCGAAGCGTGGCTTCAACAAGCCGAACCGTGCGAAATTTGCCGTTGTGAACCTCGGTCTCATCGAGAAATTCATCGAAGCCGGCAAACTCGACGCTGCAAACATCACCGAAGATAGCCTCGTTGCGTCCGGTCTGGTGCGTCGCAAGCTCGACGGCATCCGCGTTCTCGCGAAAGGCGACGTCAAATCCAAGCTGACGATCTCCGTCACCGGCGCCTCCAAATCCGCGATTGACGCTGTTGAAAAAGCAGGCGGTTCGCTTTCCGTGTCCGCCAAGGCCGAAGCGGCAGCCGAATAAGGCTTGAGGCGAGGGGGATCACCCCTTACATCATCCTTAAGTTTTCCAAGCGCCGCCCCCGGAAAACCCGGCTGGGCGGCGTTTACGTGAAGAAAGAGACCATTAATGGCATCCGCAGCAGAACAAATGGCGGCGAACCTCGACTGGGGCACCTTCGGGAAGGCCAAGGAGCTTCGCCAGCGTATCTTTTTCACCATCGGCCTGTTGATCGTGTACCGATTGGGCACCTTCATTCCGGTTCCGGGGATCGACGGCAACGCGCTTCGTGACTTTATGGAACAGGCGGCCTCCGGTCTCGGCGGCATCCTGTCGATGTTCACCGGCGGTGCGCTCGGTCGGATGGGGATTTTTGCGCTCGGCATCATGCCCTACATCTCCGCCTCCATCATCGTTCAGCTTCTGACCTCGATGGTGCCCTCGCTTGAGAACCTCAAAAAAGAGGGCGAAGCGGGCCGCAAAAAGATCAACCAATACACCCGTTTCGGTACGGTCGCCCTGGCGCTGTTCCAGGCTTACGGTCTCGCCGCCTCGCTTGAGGCCGGGAACCTGGCCCATGATCCGGGTTGGTATTTCCGCGCGGGCGTCGTCATCACCCTCGTGGGCGGCACCATGTTCCTGATGTGGCTCGGTGAGCAAATCACCAACCGCGGCATCGGCAACGGCATCTCTCTCATCATTTTCGTTGGCATCGTGGCCGAGATTCCGGGCGCTCTGGCCCAGTTCTTTGCTTCTGGCCGTTCTGGCGCGATCTCCCCGCTGGTCACCCTCATCGTGATCGTCATGATCGCCGCTGTGATCGCCTTTGTGGTCTTCATGGAACGCGCGCTGCGCAAGGTGCATATCCAGTACCCGCGCCGTCAGCAGGGCATGAAAATCTACGACGCCCAGTCCAGCCACCTGCCGATCAAGGTGAACCCGGCGGGCGTGATCCCGGCGATCTTCGCCTCTTCCCTTCTGCTCTTGCCGACCACCATCGCGACCTTCTCCGGTCAGGCCGATGTGGGCCCGGTGATGGCCACGATCCTCGCCTATTTCGGGCCGGGTCAACCGCTCTACCTTCTGTTCTTCACGGCGATGATCGTCTTCTTCGCCTACTTCTACACCGCCAACGTCGCCTTCAAATCTGAAGACGTGGCCAAGAACCTGAAGAACCAGAACGGGTTCATTCCCGGCATCCGTCCGGGGAAGAAGACTGAGGAACACCTCGATTACATCGTGGCCCGTCTCCTCGTCATCGGGTCCGCCTATCTGGCCGCAGTCTGTCTGCTGCCGGAGATCCTGCGGAGCCAGTTCGCCATCCCCTTCTATTTTGGCGGCACGTCGGTGTTGATTGTGGTATCGGTGACGATGGACACGATTCAGCAAGTCCAGTCCCATCTGCTGGCGCACCAGTATGAGGGGCTGATCGAGAAATCTCAGCTGCGCGGGAGGAAGCGCAGCAAAAGAGGGACAGCAAAACGATGAATATTATTCTGCTTGGACCGCCGGGCGCGGGCAAGGGAACTCAAGCTCAGCGTCTCGTGGAGGAGCGAGGCATGGTGCAACTTTCCACCGGTGACATGCTGCGTGCGGCGAAAACCTCCGGCACGGAAATGGGCAAAAAAGTCGCCGCGATCATGGACTCCGGTCAACTCGTGACCGACGAGATCGTGATCGGCCTGATCGAGGAAAAACTTCAGGAAGGCAGCGAGGGTGGTTTCATCTTCGACGGTTTCCCGCGCACCCTGGGTCAAGCGGACGCTTTGGACAAATTGCTCTCCAGTCACGGCACCCAGCTCGACGCAGTCGTCCAGCTGGAAGTGGATGACGAAACCCTCGTCAAGCGCATCGTCAATCGCGCCGCCGAAGCTGTTGCTGCCGGCAAAGAGGCGCGGGCCGATGACAACGAGGAAAGCGTCAAAATCCGCCTGATGGAATACTACAAAAAGACCTCTCCGCTGATCGGCTACTACTACGCGAAAGCCGACCTCAAAACGGTTGATGGTCTCCAGTCCATGGACGAAGTGGCCGCCGACATCGCAAAAGCGTTGGCGTAAACATCTCTTTCGCCGGAAGGCCTTGACCCTCCGGCGATTCGCTACTATGGCAACCCATCCCCTCTGGGGTTAAGGATTCGCTCCCGGGTCGCACCCGCTTGCAATCATCACCTGAATTCAGCTGTGGCTCGCCGGCTTTGCCCCGCGAGCCTCCGTTGTGAAAAAAGGTTCCGGGACTACGGAACCGCAACGAAAGGAAAATAACGTGGCACGTATCGCCGGCGTAAACATCCCGACCGCGAAGCGCGTTCCGATCGCGCTCACCTACATCACGGGCATCGGCAGCACCTCTGCTGTTGCTATCTGCGAAGCTGTTGGCATCGACCTCACCCGTCGCGTCAACGAACTCTCTGACGCCGAAGTTCTCGCCATCCGCGAGCACATCGACGCCAACTACACCGTCGAAGGTGACCTTCGTCGTGAAGTGCAGATGAACATCAAGCGTCTTATGGACCTCGGCTGCTACCGCGGCCTGCGTCACCGTCGTAACCTTCCGGTTCGCGGCCAGCGCACCCACACCAACGCTCGCACCCGCAAAGGCCCCGCAAAGGCCATCGCTGGCAAGAAGAAGTAAGGGGAGATCTGACCAATGGCACGCGATACCCGTCGTACTACGAAGAAAAAAGTTTCCAAGAACATCGCCGCAGGCGTTGCTCACGTGAACTCCACCTTCAACAACACCAAAATCCTGATCTCCGACGTGCAAGGCAACGCGATCTCCTGGTCGTCCGCTGGCACCATGGGCTTCAAAGGCTCCCGGAAATCCACCCCCTACGCCGCTCAGATGGCTGCGGAAGACGCTGGTAAAAAAGCGCAGGATCACGGTGTGAAAACCCTCGAAGTCGAAGTTCAGGGCCCCGGCTCTGGCCGTGAGTCCGCTCTGCGCGCTCTGGCCGCGATCGGCTTCAACATCACGTCCATCCGCGACGTGACCCCGATTGCTCACAACGGCTGCCGCCCGCCGAAGCGCCGCCGCGTGTAATCGACTGTATCATTTTGGGATCGCGGGTATTTTTGCCCGCGGTCCATTTTGCGTTTTTGCGATCCCTCGGGCGTTCTTTCACATTAGGACATGGGTGAAAGAACAAGAATGGAGGCTACTGCATGATCCACAAGAATTGGGCCGAGCTCATTAAACCGCAACAGCTTGATGTGAAGCCGGGCAATGAACCCGCACGTCAGGCCACCGTCGTTGCAGAGCCGCTTGAGCGTGGCTTTGGTCTGACGCTCGGCAACGCGCTGCGTCGCGTGCTGATGTCCTCGCTGCAAGGCGCGGCAATCACCTCTGTTCAGATCGACAACGTTCTGCATGAATTCTCGTCCATCGCGGGTGTCCGCGAAGACGTCACCGACGTCATCCTGAACCTCAAGGGTGTCTCCCTGCGCATGGAAGTGGAAGGGCCGAAGCGTCTTTCGATCTCCGCCAAGGGTCCGATGGTCGTGACTGCTGGTGACATCTCCGAATCCGCAGGCATCGAAGTCCTCAACAAGGACCACGTGATCTGCCACCTCGACGATGGCGCCGATCTGTTCATGGAACTCACCGTGAACACCGGCAAAGGCTATGTCTCTGCCGACAAGAACAAACCGGAAGACGCTCCGATCGGTCTCATCCCGGTTGACGCGATCTATTCGCCGGTCAAAAAAGTGTCCTACGACGTGCAGCCGACCCGCGAAGGTCAGGTGCTCGACTATGACAAACTGACGATGAAAATCGAAACCGATGGCTCCGTGACTCCGGAAGACGCCGTGGCCTTCGCTGCGCGCATCCTTCAGGATCAGCTGGGCATCTTCGTGAACTTCGATGAGCCGGAATCGGCTGGTCGTCAGGAAGAAGACGATGGTCTCGAGTTCAACCCGCTTCTGCTCAAGAAAGTGGACGAGCTGGAACTGACTGTCCGTTCGGCAAACTGCCTCAAGAACGACAACATCGTCTACATCGGCGATCTTATCCAGAAAACCGAAGCCGAGATGCTCCGCACCCCGAACTTCGGCCGCAAGTCGCTCAACGAGATCAAAGAGGTTCTGTCCGGTATGGGCCTGCACCTAGGCATGGATGTCGAAGAGTGGCCGCCGGAAAACATTGAAGACCTGGCGAAGAAATTCGAAGACCAGTTCTGATCGAGCAAATCTGAGGGTCGGGCACAAGGTCCGACAATTGTCCGACAAAAGTCCGACAGGTTTCCGACCCTCAAATCTGGGCCTTCCGCCCCAAGGAGAGTGGCTGACACGCATCGGCTGCCAGACAAAGCAAAACACGCTAAAGGAGATAGAAAATGCGTCATGCTAAAGGTTACCGCCGCCTGAACCGGACCCACGAACACCGCAAAGCGATGTTCTCCAACATGGCTGGCTCGCTCATTGAGCACGAACAGATCAAAACCACGCTGCCGAAAGCCAAAGAGCTTAAGCGCATCATGGACAAGCTGATCACCCTCGGCAAACGTGGCGATCTGCACGCCCGTCGTCAGGCTGGTGCTCAGCTGAAACAAGACAAAGACGTCGCGAAACTTTTCGATGTTCTCGGCCCGCGCTACGCTGAGCGCGCTGGTGGTTACACCCGCGTTCTCAAAGCCGGCTTCCGTTACGGCGACATGGCTCCGATGGCCATCATCGAACTCGTGGACCGCGACCCGGCCGCCAAAGGCGCTGCTGACAAAGCCCGCCTCGAAGCCGAAGAAGCCGCGTTCGCTGAGGCCGACTAAGGCCCTTGCATCTCATTGATGCCGCGACAAAAGTTCAAAAACCCCGCTTCGGCGGGGTTTTTCTTTGCGACTTTGTGCATTTGGTCAAATTTATCGATTTAACGTCTTCGCAGAATTGCTTTTCCACGGTACAACTTGTGCGAGCAGACCCTTTGAGAGTCCGCTTGGAGCGTCCGGGGTTCATCGCGGTTGATGAGATTATGGGCGCTTCGGTATCGCAAATGAAAGTCGTACACGCAGAAGGCGATAAGGGCTTTTCAGGCGCAATCTTATGGTTTACTCCTTGTAAAGGTGATCGCCTTTAGGTTGTCACGCCTTTCTTAACTAAAAGACATTCAATGGCCGATACAACGGAACTCAATCGTCTCTTTGCTCAGCTTCGTGCAGCCTCTCCGGCCGGATATTCCGCCGGGTTGCACATTCGGTTCGCCGCGCCCCTTGTGGCAACAAGCACCTATGACCCGAAATGGCTCGAACATTACACGGCGAACGCTTATGCGCTTCGAGATCCGATGATCGCCTGGGGGTTGAGTTGCGAAGGGGCTACAAGGTGGAGCGAAATAGAACTCCCCGATCCATTTAATCTTTGGAGGCAGGCCGCCGAATTCGGCCTGAACTATGGTGTTGCCGTGTCATGTGGCCCGGTTCAATCGAGGTCTATTGTCGGATGTGCGCGGTCCGATCGCGAATTTACGGATGATGAAATCCGTGCGATCGCCAAAACTGTGCGTACTCTGCATGAGATTTCCGAACCACAAACCGAACTGACACAGGCTCAAATTCAGGCTCTCCGGTGCATCGCGGGCGGTGATCGTCATGCAGCAGCCGCGGCCAAGCTCGGGATCTCGGAAAGCGCGCTCAAAGCGCGTCTTGTCTCCGCCCGAGAACGTCTCATGGCCCGGACTACCTCAGAGGCCATTCAAAAAGCCAAGGAGATCAAGCTGCTATGACGGTAGACGCCTTCGCGGTGCGTTGAAAAACTCAACCAACCTCGGAGACCTACCATGCAAACGACCACTCTTTCTTTTGCCAATCTGCACAACCACGGCGATCTTTTTGCAAACATGCTTCGCGCTAGACACGAGACGTTCATCCAGCATGCGAAGTGGGATTTGCCCCAGGCGGATGGCATGGAATACGACCAGTACGACACCCCCGCATCCCGTTGGATCGCGGTTCATGAATTTGGCGAGGTCCTTGCCGGCATTCGTTTGACGCCGACCACCACAAAGTGTGGCATTTATTCTTATATGATCCGGGACGCGCAGCGCGGGTTGCTCGACAGTATCCCGAACACGCTTTTGTTTGATGAGGCCCCCGTCGCCGAACATGTTTGGGAATCGAGCCGGATTTTCGTCTCTCCGCGCGTTCCCGCCAACAAACGTCTCAAAGTCCAGATGAACCTCATCGGTGAGATGACCAACAGCGCCCGTGAATTTGGGGCGACCTCTGTCATCTGTCTGATCCCTGAGAACGGCAACCGCTGGGGGCGGCGCGTCGGTCTCGACATCGATCTGATCGGACCGGTCATGGACATCGAAGGCGCGCGCAATGCCTGCATGCGCATCAACCTCAGCAACAAACTCCACTAACACATGCTTGGCCAAGCGGGGCCGAAGCGCTGCCATTTCGGCCCCGTCACCTCTTTCGATCCTCTCTGTCGCATCGCCTCTTTCGCCCTGTCGCGGACCGGCGTAACTTGCCGCTATGGCCGACCTGTTTTCCCAAGATGAGACCCCAGCCGATTCCTCAAACGGTTCCAAAGTGGCACATCGCCCTTTGGCGGATCGTTTGCGCCCGCGCCACCTGTCTGAGGTGATTGGACAGCGCGATGTGCTCGGCCCGGACGCGCCGCTCACGGTGATGCTCGGTTCCGGGTCGCTGTCGTCGATCATTTTCTGGGGACCGCCCGGTGTCGGTAAAACGACCATCGCGCGTCTTTTGGCGGATGAGACCGATCTGCATTTCGTCCAGATTTCCGCGATTTTTTCGGGGGTTCCCGAGCTTCGCAAAGTCTTTGAGGCTGCCAAGCTGCGGCGCCAGACCGGGCAGGGGACGTTGCTCTTCGTGGACGAAATCCACCGCTTTAACAAAGCGCAACAGGACAGTTTTCTCCCGCATATGGAGGACGGCACGATCCTTTTGGTCGGGGCAACGACGGAGAACCCCTCCTTTGAACTCAACGCAGCGGTCCTGTCCCGCTCTCAGGTCATGGTGCTCACACGGCTGTCGCGCGACGAACTGGCGCTATTGACCGAACGCGCCGAGGCGGAGCTCAAGACGCAGTTGCCGCTCGACGAGGCCGCGCGTCAGGCCCTCTATGAGATGGCGGATGGCGACGGTCGCACGCTCCTGAACCTGATCGAACAGATCGCTGCGTGGAACGTCCCGGAGCCACTCACCCCGGAACAACTGGGCAAACGCCTCATGCGGCGTGCGGCGAAATACGACAAATCCGGGGATGAGCATTACAATCTGATTTCCGCGCTGCATAAATCCGTGCGTGGGTCCGACCCGGATGCTGCGCTTTATTGGTTCAACCGGATGCTGGAGGGCGGCGAAGATCCCCGCTATCTCGCCCGCCGCCTGTTGCGCATGGCGATCGAGGACATCCAACTCGCCGATCCACAGGCGCATTCCGTGGCGCTTCATGCTTGGGAAGCCTATGAACGGCTCGGCTCGCCGGAGGGTGAATTGGCTCTGGCGCAGGCGGTGGTGTACCTCGCCCTCGCGCCGAAATCGAATGCGGTCTACACGGCGTATAAGGCCGCGAAGCAGGCCGCCCGCAAAACCGGGTCCGAGCCACCGCCCAAACATATCCTCAACGCTCCGACGAAAATGATGGCGGAACAGGGCTATGGCGATGGATACGCCTATGACCACGACGCGGAAGACGCGTTTTCCGGCCAGAATTATTTCCCGGACACGCTTCAGCGCACGCAGTTCTACAAACCTGTCGAACGCGGGTTTGAACGCGAGCTGTCCAAGCGGGTCGCCTATTTCGAGAAACTGCGCTCAGAGCGCAAAAAATTCGGCAAAACTTGACATTTCGGCCCCTGCGCCGCATGGCAGAACGCGAAACGGAGACACACGCATGGCACCTTTGATACAAGTCGCCCTGGGCGGCGCGCTTGGCGCCTCGGCGCGCTATTTGTCCGGTCTGGGCATGACCCATCTCATGGGAAAGAGCTTTCCTTGGAACACGATCTTCGTGAACTTTCTCGGCTCGTTCCTGATGGGCGTGCTCGTGGTCGTGCTCGCGCATGAGAACGGCAACAAATTCGCGCCGCTTTTGATGACCGGGATGCTGGGCGGCTTCACCACCTATTCGGCCTTTTCTCTGGACACTTTGACCATCTTTGAACGCGGCGACTACGGTCTCGCGGCGGCCTATGTTGTGGGGACACTCGTGCTCGCTCTGGGCGGCATCACATTGGGCCTCTACGCCGCAAGGAGCTTTTACGCATGAGCCGAGTTCAGCAGATCGTCATCGACGGCGACCAACCGGAACAGCGCCTTGACCGGTGGTTCCGCAAGATGTTTCCGCAGGTTACCCAAGGCGCGATTGAAAAGATGTGTCGCAAGGGAGAAATCCGTGTCGACGGAGCGCGGGTCAAATCGAACACGCGGGTCGGGCCGGGCATGGAAGTGCGCATTCCGCCGCTTCCGGACGCGGGCACCCTCGCGCCGCGTCCCGTGACGACAAAGGTGAGCGCCGCTGACGCCAAGTTGATGCAGGACGCCGTTCTCTATCAGGACGACCATCTCATCGTGATCAACAAACCGGCGGGCCTCCCCACGCAGGGCGGCTCCAAACAGGCGCGCCATGTGGATGGCCTTTCTGTCGCGTTGCAGGGCAATCTCCCGGAAAAACCGCGTCTCGTGCACCGGCTTGATAAGGACACCTCCGGCGTTCTGGTCCTCGCCCGCACGCCCGCGATGGCGAGCAAGCTGACCGCCGCCTTCCGCCACAAAAACACGCGCAAGATTTACTGGGCCTTGGTCGCCGGTGTGCCGACGCCTTATCTCGGTGAAATCAAATACGGGTTGGTCAAAGCACCGGGTCACGGCAAACGCGGTGAGGGCGAAAAAATGATTGCCGTCCATCCGCGCGAGATCGACGCGACGGAGGGTGCGAAACGTGCGCATACGCTTTACGCCACTCTTTACCGTGTGGGTGCGCGGGCCTCTTGGGTCGCGATGGAGCCGATCACGGGCCGGACACACCAGCTTCGCGCGCATATGTCGGCCATCGGCCATCCGATTATCGGCGACGGCAAATATGGCGGCTCGTCTCAGGAAAACCTCGGGGATGGCTGGGGGGCGCAGCTAGGTGGCATCATCTCGAAAAAGCTGCACCTGCACGCCCGCACGCTCACCTTTGAGCACCCGGAAACGCGCAAGGTCATGACATTTACCGCGCCTCTGCCCGACCACATGGCGCAGAGCTGGGACACCTTTGGCTGGACCGAAGATCTCGCGGCGGACGATCCGTTTGAGGAGATCCTCGGGTGAGTTCCGAGGCGATGAAACTTGTGATTTTCGATGTCGATGGCACCCTCGTCGACAGTCAGGCGCATATCATCGCGTCGATGGCGGCGGCGTTTGGGGTGATTGGCAAACCTGTGCCAGACCGCAACAGCATCCTGTCCATCGTGGGCCTCTCTCTCCCCTTAGCGATCCGCGAATTGGCACCGGACGCCGATGAAGCCGACTGTGCCCGGATGGTGACAGCTTATAAAGACGCGTTTCATGAGCTGCGCCTTGCGCAGGGGGCTGCGGCCTCGCCGCTCTATCCCGGGGCGGAGGAGGCGATCCGGACTCTTGCGGCCCGCAAAGATGTCTATCTCGCGATTGCGACGGGCAAGAGCCGACGGGGGCTTGATGCGCTGTTGGAAGGATGGCCCTTTGCCGATCTGTTTATGTCGACGCAATCCGCCGATGAGCACCCGTCCAAACCGCATCCGTCCATGGTGATGACCTGTCTGATGGAAACCGGGCTTGAGGCGGATCGGGCTGTGGTGATCGGCGATACGACCTATGATATGGAAATGGCCCGTGCGGCACGGTGTCACGGCCTCGGCGTGAGCTGGGGTTACCACGGAAGAGAGGCGCTTTTGACCGCTGGGGCGGTCGAGGTGCTGGATGAATTCAGTGCGCTTGAGGGCGCGCTCGCAAGACTTTGGAGTGAATGACGATGGCGGAATGGGCCGCAAAACGGTTTTGGAAAGAGACCTTGGTTCAGGAAGAGGGCACGGGCTTTACCGTTAAACTCGACGGGCGCGGGGTTCGTACCCCGGCCAAGGCGCCGCTTGTCGTGCCGACGCGTGTGATGGCCGAGGCCATCGCCTCTGAGTGGGATGCGCAAGAGGATGTCATCGACCCGAACACCATGCCCGTCACCCGCAGCGCCAACGCGGCCATCGACAAGGTCAAACACCAACACGCCGAAGTGGCGGAGATGCTTGCGGAATACGGGGATACCGATCTTTTGTGCTACCGCGCTGATTTTCCTGAGGCTTTGATCGCGCGGCAGGCGGAGCAATGGGATCCCGTTCTCGACTGGGCGGCTGAGGCTCTGGGCGCGCGTCTCTCGCCGCGTACGGGCATCATGCACAGCGCACAAGACCCCGAAGCGCTTGCGACGTTGCGTCAGAAAACCCATGCGTTTTCCGACTTTGAAATGACCGCGTTTCACGACCTCGTTGGCCTGTCAGGTTCCCTGATTCTTGGCTTTGCCGTGACCGAGGGGCACCTCGATCCGGACGCTGCCTGGGAGCTGTCGCGCCTCGATGATCTGTTTCAGATCGAACAATGGGGCGAAGATGATGAGGCGATGAACGTGGCCGAAATCAAGCGTCAGAGCTTTCTCCATGCGGCCCATTTTTATCGTATGGTCAATTAAGTGGCGCTTGTTACCCCTGAGAGCACAAACCTCGCGCATTCCTGATTATCATTTGATCAAAAGGTCAGGGGGCATGCATTTCTGTGATCATGCCCTTGACCTATTGGAATGAATCCTCTCACACTAAGCTCATTGAAAGGGCATTTGCCCAAATCAATATCGCTACGACCCACAGGGAGGGTCGAAATAAGCGCTCTGTAAGGGGTGCAAAATCAGGAAGAGGTAAATATGAAAAAATCCGTGTTTCTTGGCGCGCTGACGGTGGCTGGCCTGGCCGCCGGTGCTGCGATGGCTCAGGATTCGTCGACGCTTGAAGCTGTGAAAGCGCGCGGCATGCTGAAATGTGGCGTGAACCCGGGCACCCCCGGCTTTGCTGCACCGGACGCAAACGGCAAGTATGTCGGTTTTGACGTTGACGTGTGCCGCGCCGTTGCGTCGGCTGTCTTTGGCGATCCCGAAATGGTCGAGTACACCCCGCTGACCTCCGCCGTGCGTTTCACCGCACTGGCCTCCGGCGAAGTCGACATGCTGGCGCGGAACACCACCTGGACGTTCTCCCGCGATGTTGACCTGAAAAACACTTTTGTTGGCGTGAACTACTACGACGGTCAGGGCTTTATGGTCCCGAAAAATCTCGGCGTGTCCTCCGCGAAAGAACTTGCTGGCGCGACCGTCTGCATCGAGACCGGCACCACGACCGAGCTCAACCTTGCCGACTATTTCCGTGTGAACAACATGGACTACGAACCGGTTCCGGTCGAAAGCTTCACCGAAGCTCAAAACCAATTCCTCGCTGGTGCTTGTGACGTTTACACCACCGACGCCTCCGCTCTGGCTGCGTCCCGTGCGTCCTTCGAGAACCCGGAAGCCTATGTGGTTCTGCCGGAAATCATCTCCAAAGAGCCGCTCGGCCCGCTCGTGCGTCACGGCGACGACAATTGGGGTGACATCGTGCGTTGGTCCCTCAACGCCATGATCGCCGCGGAAGAATATGGCGTGACCTCCGCCAATGCGGCTGAAATGGCCAAAGGCACCGACAACCCGGAAATCAACCGTCTCCTCGGTGTTGACGGTGAGCTTGGCGCCATGCTCGGCCTCGAACACGACTGGGCCCTGAACATTCTGACCCAGGTTGGTAACTACGGCGAAAGCTTCGAGAAAAACATCGGTGAGAACACCCCGGTGGGTCTGGCTCGCGGCCTGAATGCTCAGTGGACCGAAGGCGGCCTGATCTACTCGCCGCCCTTCCGCTAAGACCATCTAACTGGAAGGGCGCGGAGAAATCCGCGCCCTTCTGCTTTCAACCCTGCGCCATTGACGAAAAAAAACTTGAACGAACGGGGATGGCCCCGGGCGTGGGCAGGGTGTTATCTGGGGAAATAGGGGACGTCTCGCATGACGACATTGACAGATCCGCCGAACGAAGATGGTTTTCGGCTCAGTCAGCTGATCTATGACACTCGCTATCGCGCCATGACCATTCAGGTCATCGCCCTGATCGCGTTCATGGGCTTGGCGGCTTTTCTGGCGCGCAACACGATCATCAATCTCAATAACCTTGGGAAGGACATCGATTTCACCTTCCTGCGCAACCCGTCGAACTATGACATCAGCCAGACGCTGATTTCGTACGACTCGACATCGAGCAACTTCCGCGCCGCAATGGTTGGCCTGTTGAACACGCTCATGGTGGCATTTCTCGGCTGTATTCTCGCGACGGTCGTTGGCGTTGTGGCCGGGGTTTTGCGCCTGTCCAAGAACTGGCTCATCGCGCGGATCATGACCGTCTATGTCGAAACCTTCCGCAACATTCCCGTGGTGATCTGGATCATCGCGACCATGGCCGTTCTATCCGAGGCGCTGCCGCAACCGCGCGAGTTCCGTGGCGATGAACCGACCGCCTCCATGTGGCTGTTCGACAGCATCGCCGTCACCAACCGCGGGACATATGTTCCGGCGCCGGTCTGGGAACAGGGATCGGTCTTCGTCGTTCTGACCTTTTTCCTGTCGCTTCTCGGCATGTGGGCCTTTGGCCGCTACGCGCATCGCCGGTTTGAGGCGACGGGGCAGATTCTTCCGACCGTGTGGATCAACATCGGCATTCTCATCGTCCCCTCGCTTCTGGTCTTTTTCCTCCTTGGCTCGCCGATCGGTCTTGAGCGCCCGGAGCTTAAGGGCTTCAACTTTTCCGGCGGTTTGCTGATGCGCAATCCGATGCTTGCCCTCTGGCTGGCGTTGAGTTTCTACACCGGGGCCTTCATCGCCGAAATCGTGCGCTCCGGTATCCTCGCGATTTCAAAGGGACAATCCGAGGCGGCCTTTGCGCTTGGCCTGCGTCCGTCGAAAACGATGAACCTTGTGATCCTGCCGCAGGCGCTTCGCGTCATCATTCCGCCGCTGATCTCCCAGTTCCTGAACCTCACCAAGAACTCGTCTCTGGCGCTCGCGGTCGGCTATCAGGATCTTCGCGCGACCTTGGGCGGCACGACGATGAACAACACCGGGCGGGAGTTGGAATGTATGCTCCTGATGATGCTCATCTATCTGATCGTGTCGCTCGTCATCTCGACCGGGATGAACATCTACAACAAGTCCGTCAAGTTGAAGGAGCGGTGAGATGAGCACGCAAAACACATCCTCCACCGCCTATGTGCGCACCGAAATGCTCGACCAACAGCCCGCCCCGCGCGGGCAGGTCGGCGCTGCGAAATGGGTCAAAGACAACCTGTTCGCGAACTGGTTCAACACGCTTTTGACGCTTGTATCGATCTTCGTGGTCTACAAGGTGCTCGCGGGCGCTTTGCCGTGGCTCTTCGGCGGCATTTGGGTTGCGGATTCGCTTCAGGAATGTCGCGGTCTTTTGACCGAGCGCTATGGCGAGACCCATTATGCCTGTTGGGCCGTGATCCGGGAACGCTGGCACCAGATCGTTTATGGGACCTTCTTCCCCTCGACGGAACATTGGCGCACCCATATCGCAGGGCTGCTGCTTTTGGTCGCGATCCTTCCCGTGCTCTTTGACGCGCTCCCGCGCAAGATGCTCTGGATCACCATTGCGTACCCCTTCCTCATGGTCTGGCTGATCTGGGGGGGCACCATCTGGCCGTCTGTTTCGGCCGCCATGGGTTTTGTCGTCGCCTTTGTCGCGATGACATTCGCAGGCCGCGTTCTAGGATCTGCGATGACGGGGCTTGTTGCGGTCGTGGCCGCTTTGATTTGGTGGTTGCTCATCGGGCCGTTCGTTGTCTCCGGATTGAACGATGTCGCGCCTCTGGGCTATCTCCAAGAAATCCAGAGCCGGGAACTTGGCGGGTTTGTGATCTGTGTGATCATCGGTGTGTCCGGTATCGCCTTGTCACTCCCCATCGGGATTGTCCTCGCGCTGGGACGTCAGTCGGACATGTTCCTGATCAAAACGCTCTGCGTGGGCTTTATCGAGTTCATCCGGGGCGTGCCGCTGATCACGCTTCTGTTCACCGCGTCGCTTTTGCTCAACTACTTCCTGCCGCCGGGCACGGAGTTTGACCTCACGCTGCGGGTGATCATCATGGTGACGCTCTTCTCCTCGGCTTACATGGCCGAAGTGATCCGCGGCGGTCTCGCCGCTCTGCCGAAGGGCCAGTATGAAGCGGCTGACGCGCTCGGCCTCGATTACTGGAAGTCGCAGCGCCTGATCATCATGCCTCAGGCCCTGAAAATCTCCATTCCGGGCATCGTGAACACCTTTATCGGTCTGTTCAAAGACACGACGCTCGTCTTCTTCATCGGGATTTTCGACATGTTGGCCGCCGCTCAGGCGATCCGTGCCAACTCCGCGTGGAACGGCATCACCTGGGAGCTCTATATCTTCATCGGTCTGATCTTTTGGATCTGCTGTTTCGCCATGTCCCGCTATTCTCAGTGGCTGGAGCGCAAGCTCCGCACCGATCATCGTTAAGAAAGGAGACCAGATATGTCTCTCGCAGAAGACCGCGCTATTGACCGTTCCAAACTGACCGTCTCCGATGAGGTGGCCATTCAGATCACGAACATGAACAAGTGGTATGGAGAATTCCACGTTCTCCGTGACATCAACCTGACCGTGAACCGGGGCGAGCGGATCGTCATCGCGGGGCCGTCCGGCTCCGGCAAATCCACCATGATCCGCTGTATCAACCGTCTCGAAGAGCACCAGCAGGGCAAGATCATCGTCGATGGGACCGAGTTGACCTCGGACCTGAAAAACATCGACAAAATCCGCTCCGAGGTGGGCATGTGTTTCCAGCACTTCAACCTTTTCCCGCATCTGACGATCCTGCAAAACTGCACCCTCGCGCCGATGTGGGTCCGCAAGACCCCGAAGAAAGAGGCCGAAGAGCTGGCGATGCACTTCCTTGAAAAGGTGAAAATTCCGGATCAGGCGCATAAGTATCCCGGCATGCTCTCCGGCGGTCAGCAACAGCGTGTCGCCATCGCGCGGTCCCTGTGCATGCAGCCGCGCATCATGCTCTTTGACGAGCCGACCTCGGCGCTCGATCCGGAGATGATCAAAGAGGTGCTCGACACCATGATCGAGCTCGCGGAAGAGGGCATGACCATGCTCTGCGTGACCCACGAGATGGGCTTTGCCCGTCAGGTGGCAAACCGCGTGATCTTTATGGATCAGGGCCAGATCGTCGAACAGAACGAGCCGGAAGAGTTCTTCAACAATCCGAAATCGGAGCGCACGAAGCTGTTCCTTTCGCAAATTCTCGGTCACTGAGATTTGGATCAGAACAGACGAAAGGGCGCTGCGGCGCCCTTTTTTGTGTCTCGTGTATTGGGGCCGGTTAAAGCGCCTCTTCGACCTCACGCGGGATGGCGAAATCCACCACCTCATTTTCGCCAAACCGCGCGTCGGCCCATGTCTCGGCCTTGAGGGCAAAGACCGTCGTCGCACAGGTCGGATAGCGCATGAAATCCCCGTGCGGCGGCGGATGCGCGGCAAAGCGCATGGCGAACTCACCGATGCCGGGATTATGTGCGATCATCAAAACGGTGTCGCCCGTCGCGCGCTTTAAAGCGTTCAAAAGACTGAGGTCCGAGGCGAGATAGAGCGCGTCGAGAACCTGCACCTCAGGACACAGGCCAAGCCCCCGCGTCACCCGTTCAAACGTCTCCTGCGTGCGGGCCGCCGCAGACACAAGCGCCTGATCGGGCATATAGCCGCGCTCTTTGAGCCAAGTGCCCATGGAGACCGCATTGTTCTGGCCGCTCGCGTTGAGAACGCGGTCAATGTCATCGAGCCGGGGATCGTCCCAACTTGATTTCGCGTGCCGCATGAGGATCAGGCGACGGGCCATTAGGACTTTTTCTGAGACGGTTTCACGCGCGGCTGGGTGTCGCGGATCAGAGACCCGGCCCCATGTTCCGTGTAGAGCTCCAACAGACAGGCATTCGGCGCGCGCCCATCGAGAATGACCACGGCCCGCACCCCATCGCGGAGCGCGTCAAGTGCAGTTTGCGTCTTGGGGATCATGCCGCCCGCGATGATTCCGCTGTCGGTCAGTTCTTTGATCTGTTGCGAATTGAGCGAGGTCAGCACCTCGCCATCCGCGCCCTTCACGCCCGAGACGTCGGTCAAAAGCAACAGCCGGTCGGCATGAAGCGCACCCGCGATGGCCCCGGCGGCAGTGTCGCCGTTGACGTTATAGGTCTCGCCATTGCGACCCGCACCCACTGGCGCGATGACCGGGATGAGGTTTTCGTCACCCAATTCCTTGATGATCGACGGGTTCATCGACACCGGCGTGCCGACATAGCCCAGCGACGGGTCGGTTTGTTCACAGACCATCAGGTTCGCGTCCTTGCCGGAGATGCCGACGGCGCGGCCACCCTGGCCGTTGATCGCCTGAACGATGCGTTTGTTGACGAGGCCCGAAAGCACCATTTCGACCACTTCGACGGTGGCCTTGTCGGTCACGCGTTTGCCGTTCACAAACTCGGACTGGATATTGAGATCGGCCAGCATCTTGTTGATCATCGGCCCTCCGCCATGGACGACCACCGGCTTCACGCCAACCTGCTGCATGAGCACGACATCGCGGGCAAAGCTTTCCATGGCCTCGTCAGAGCCCATCGCGTGACCGCCGAGTTTGATCACAACGGTCGCCCCCTCATATCGCTGCAGATAAGGCAACGCTTGTGAAAGAGTGCGGGCGGTCGCGATCCAGTCTCTGTTCATGTCTTGCTTCTTCATGTCTGTCTAATTCCAGCTAAGGTCTCGCCTTTGCTTACCGCGTTCCACGGCACAGGCCAAGCGGCTCGACAGACTTATTCGATGGTGGCGATCACAGCGCGCAGGACGTCAACGCCCCACCCCTTTTCCGAGGAAGTGACAATCATCTCCGGATAGGCGGCGGGGTGTTTCGCAATCTTGCTTCTGACCTGCGCGATGACCTTTTCGCGGTCGGCCTCTTTGACCTTGTCGGCTTTCGTCAGCACGGTCTGAAACGGCACGGCGGATTTGTCGAGCAGGGTCATGATCTCCTCGTCGACATCCTTGACGCCATGGCGGCTGTCGATCAGGACAAAAGCCCGGCGCAATGTGGCACGGCCCGACAGGTAGGCCTTGAGCAGGCGTTGCCATTTCTCAACCGTCTTCACCGGCGCCTTGGCAAAGCCATAGCCCGGAAGGTCGACGAGGTAATGGCTCTCGGAACAGGTGAAAAAGTTGATCTCCTGCGTCCGGCCCGGCGTGTTCGAGGCGCGGGCAAGCGCCTTGCGCCCGGTCAGCGCGTTGATCAGGCTGGATTTGCCGACGTTCGAGCGCCCGGCAAAACAGACCTCGATCCGGTCGTCGGGCGGCATGCCATCCATGGCCACCACACCTTTGAGGAAATCGGTCTCGGCTGCAAACAGCAAGCGGCCCTGTTCGAGGGCCGCTGCATCTGGTTCAGCGATGGGAAATTGCAACTCCATGCGCGTGTCGCCTGTGTCAGGCGTCCTTTTTCTTGAGCCTGAGCGAGCGGGCGATGTTGCCGAAGACGTCCGGCTTGTGCCCATGGCTGCGCATGATCAGGTATTGTTGCGTAAAGGTGATCGTGTTGTTCGCGATCCAGTAGAGCACGAGGCCCGAGGCGAAGTTGCCGAGCATGAACATGAACACCCAGGGCATCCAGGCCATGATCATCGCCTGCGACGGATCGGTCGGCGCCGGGTTCAGTTTCTGCTGAAGCCACATCGAGATCCCGAGGAGGATCGGCAGAACGCCGAGGCTCAGGAAGGCCAGAGCGGAGCCGGGTTCCGGCGGCGCAAAGGACAACAGGCCAAAGAGGTTGAGGATCGAGCTCGGGTCCGGCGCGGAGAGGTCGCGAATCCAGCCGATCCACGGCGCGTGCCGCAGTTCGATGGTCACGAAAATCACCTTGTAGAGCGAGAAGAACACCGGGATCTGAAGGATCAGCGGCAAACACCCAGAGGCCGGGTTCACCTTGTTCTTCTTGTACAGTTCCATCATGCCGCGCTGCATTTTTTCGCGGTCGTCGCCAGCGGCTTCTTTGAGCTTTTCCATTTCCGGCTGAAGCTCTTTCATCCGCGCCATGGAGACATAGGACTTATAAGCCAGCGGGAACATGATGCCTTTGATGATCAGCGTCAGGACGATGATCGACCAGCCCATGTTGCCAATCAGGCCGTGCAGAGCGTGTAGGATGCGGAAGATCGGTTTGGTGAAATACCAGAACCAGCCCCAGTCAATCGAGTCGACAAAGCGGTAGAACCCGTTGTTTTCTTCGTAATTTTTAATGGCTTCCCATTCTTTCGCGCCAGCGAACAGGTAGCTCGTGGTTTCCACCGAGCCGCCCGCCGCAACGTCGACCGTCGGCATGCGGGTTTCTACTTGGTAGATATCGGAGGCGTCGACATATTTCGCGACTGAGGTAAAGCTCTGGCCCGGTGCGGGGACGAGGGTCGTCATCCAGTTTTTGTCGGTAAAGCCGGTCCAGCCGTTCTCTTCGACTTGAACGATGGAGGCGCGGCCACCTTCGCGGTCGCTGTAATCGAGATCGGCCAAGCCTTTGTAGTCTTCTTCGTCGAGTTCCTTGTCGGACAGACGTACAAGGCCTTCGTGCAGAACGAAATATTTGGACACTTCCGGCGTGCCGTGACGCGCCACAACACCGTAGGCAAAGAGGCGGGCGGCCTCTGTGCTGTTGTTCTCGACAGATTGAGTGACGGTGAAGAGGTAGTTTTCGTCAATGGAAATGACCCGCTTAAAGGTCATGTCTTTGTCGTTGGTCCAGGTCAGGGTGACCGGCGTCTCGATGGTCAGGCTGGCGCCTTCGTCAGCAGTCCAAGCGGTGTTCGCACCCGGAACGTCCTCAGGGGTTAGAGACCCGCCCGGCGCCCAGCCGTAGGTCGCATAATACGGGGCGTCGGAGCCAACGGGGGACAGAAGCGTCACGATCTCGTCGCTATCGAGCTCGACTTTGTAGTCTTTGAGGGACAAATCGTCGATGCGGCCGCCGGTGAGCGAGATGGACCCGGTCACGCGCGGCGTGTCGATGTCGATCCGGGGCGTATTTTGCGCCTGAGCCGCGGTTGCCGGCGCCCCTGCGGGATCCGCCGTGGCCTCAGACGGCGGCGCAATGGCCACATCGCCACCGGATGCCGTGTCCGTGATCGTCACGGCGTTTGGATCCGTGACCGGCTCCTGTGCCGGAAAGAAAATGGCCCAGCCAAGCAACACGATGCCGCTGAGCACTACCGCAAGAATCAGGTTCTTGTTTTGATCGTCCATGAGGCCGCCCGATTTGTCAGAAATGTCGTCCCGGTGGTTCAACCCCCCAGAGGGCCTGAGGTCAAGCAGTTTCGCCCGATTTCTTTGGAAAAGGTGGGAAAACTCCTAGCTGGCCTGGTTCCCGATCCTGGGGGTTTGGCTCAATTTGCGCTTGTGCGCGGACATCCATTCAAGGGTTTGGCCAAAGGGAAGCGGGCGAGAGATTGAAAACCCCTGCACGTGGTCGCAGCCCAGCTGTGCCAACATAGCGTGCTCACCAATCGTCTCGACCCCCTCGGCCAAGGTCGTAAGTTGAAGTCGTTCCGCCATGGTCAGAATGGCCGAAAGCATGGTTTGCTGATCGCGATCCAGGTCACAACGCGCCACATAGGAGCGGTCGATCTTGATCCGGTCCACGGCAAAGCGCCGGATGTTCGCCAAAGACGCATGGCCGGTTCCGTAGTCATCCAATTCGATCCGGCAGCCGATGTCTTTGAGGGCCCAGATGTTGCGTGTGATCATGTCATCGTCCGAGGACGCGATCACGTTTTCCAGAATTTCGACACTGAGGCGCGAGGGTTCAAGTTCGAACCGATCCAATTCCCAACAGACTTTATCGACGATTTTGGGGTTGGCGAGATCCATCGGCGAGAAGTTCACCGCAACATAGGGCACCTTATACCCCGCTTTGTCCCAAGTCTTCACCGCCATGAGGGCGTGAAACAGGATCACCTCACTGAGACGTTCCGTGAGGCCCAGATCCTCGATGAGGGGCATGAATTGCCCGGGCGGAATGAGGCCCTGGTCCGGGTGCTCCCAACGTGCGAGGGCCTCCATCCCGGACACTTCGCCGGTGTCCGTGGAGAGTTGCGGCTGAAACCAGGGGACGATTTGCCCCTGTTCTAACGCGCCTTCGAGATCGCCAATTTGTTTCCCATCTCCGAGGGTCAGCGGTTGGCGGGCGGGGGTATAACTGCGCATCGCGCCGGGTCCGGTGTGATGCGCCTCCGTCAGCGCCAAAAGCGCCGCATCGAGAAAGGCTTGTCCCGTGGGTTTGGGCGCGCGGTTCGGAAGGCAAAATCCAATCGACGCCGTGAGATGGACACGCGTGGCATGAATGGACACCGGTTCGCTCAGGACGGCTTGCAGGCGTGACGCCAGTTGAATCATCTTCTCAAGATCAACGTGCCGCATGGGGGCGAAGGCCACACCAAACCGTTCGACACCAAGGCGAACCACCTTATCCTGATCCCGCAATGCGCCCTTGAGACGATCCGCACAGATGCGGATCACATCGTCGCTTGCCGCGTCGCCAAATTGAGTTTTGAGCGCATCGAAGTCATCAATCTCGAGCACCACGCACGCGGTCTTTCGGCCGAGCGGGTCATCCATCGACACACTGGTGTCGAGCGCAGAGATCAAAATCTCACTCAAAGGCAGGCCAGTGAGCCCATCGCGACGCGCCTGTTCCGGGGCTTCGCGGGACCGCGAATAGGGGGTCAAACCGGATGATTCTTGAATACTGAGCATGCAGGAAGAACGACCATGGCCACTTGCTTGAACCATCGATTTCCGGCTCTTTTGGCAGCACTGACACTTGCACTGACAGGGCCCGTGTTCGC
>CAXPTW010000089.1:0-21493 GCA_964220165.1 Abyssibacter sp. | reverse complement strand
CCTTGATCAGCGAACGCCGGACGAGGCATATTGGTCCGGCTTGGACGAGCAAAAAGCAGCATGAAACCTAAACACGATACACCTTAGAAAAGCTGCAAAACTGTCCGAAAAGGTGGGACCACTTCAGCGAGTGCGAATGCGCCTGCGAATGCGCCCACGCCTGCAAATGAAAACAAGAGTACGACTGAAATCATGTACGAGAAAGCAGTCAATCCGGTACCACCGTTTGATTTTGCGATCGTGAGTAGCGATGCTATTGCAATTGCTATTCCGATTGCAAAAAGTCTGATTCTAACTTCAGATCTGATCCCAATCAAAAAGGTTCGCGATGACCTTTTTGATTGGGATCGCAACCACCGAAGTGACAAGTATACTATAAAAAAAGCGAAAACCGGGAGAATAGATAATGCCCCATTCGCCCAACTCACAGGTCGTGGAAGCAAGATAATGGCTCCTAATCTAACCTCGGATTTGAAGAGCGCATTGGGCAGCAATATTAGCAGTATAGGGTAAATAAAGGCTATCAGGATGCTGCGATACAGAAGTTTATGTGTAAGTGCGCTATTGAATAATTGCCACGCGCTTTCCGTACCTGCTGGCTCATCGATACCCGCGTGTTTCCACGTCCAGTGTAGGACTTTGTCTAATGTACGGTTGTAAAGGTCACGGTAGCGCGGCTTTTGCTCGTCTTTTCGCGCAATGTTTGGGGCGTCAGGCCGCTCGATAATGTAACTTGCGGCAAAATAGGTCGCGACGAAAATAAAACTAACTGCCTTAATCGAATTCGAGATTATTTTGGCTAAATGTGTGTCGGATGCATCATGGATGAAACTCGCGAACGGCAAAACAATTGTGACGATGCCTGACGCTACCGCGAGATTGGAAATGATTTTCATTATGACCTCGATGCTCAATGAAATTATTAGGCCTCGTTCCGCTTCGGTGATCAAGTGTGGACTTGCCATTTCCCCCCTTTCACCGCATAGAACTCAGCCAAACCTTCACGCGCTAAAGGCCTGTCATGACCGAGCTGAAAAACATCCGCAACTTCTCCATCGTGGCCCATATCGACCACGGGAAATCGACGCTGGCTGACCGGTTGATCCAGTCGACCAACACCGTGTCGGAGCGCGATATGCAGGCCCAGTTGCTCGACAGCATGGACATCGAGCGCGAGCGCGGGATCACGATCAAGGCGAATTCTGTGCGCATCGATTACCACGCCAACGACGGGCAGGATTACGTGTTGAACCTGATCGACACCCCAGGCCACGTCGACTTTGCCTATGAGGTTTCCCGCTCGATGCAGGCGGTGGAGGGCTCGCTCCTCGTCGTCGACGCGACGCAAGGCGTTGAGGCCCAGACGCTCGCCAACGTCTATACCGCGATTGACGCCGACCACGACATCGTGCCCGTCCTTAACAAAATCGACCTCCCCGCCGCCGAACCCGCGCGCGTCTGTGAGCAGATCGAGGATGTGATCGGGATCGACGCCTCTGACGCCATCGAGATTTCCGCCAAAACCGGCCTCGGCATCCCCGACGTTCTCGAGGCCATCGTCACCCGCCTTCCCGCGCCCGAGGGCAACCGCGATGCGCCGCTCAAGGCGATGCTGGTCGACAGCTGGTATGACGCCTATCTCGGCGTCGTCGTCATGATCCGCGTCATCGACGGCGTGGTCAAAAAGGGCGACCAGATCCGCATGATGCAGACCAAGGCGACCTATAAAATCGACAAGCTCGCCGTGCTCAAACCGAAAATGACCGACTGGCCGGAGCTTGGCCCGGGCGAGATCGGCGTCTTTACCGCCTCCATCAAACAGGTGCGCGACACCAAGGTGGGCGACACGATCACCCATGAGAAAAAGCCCTGCGAGAAACCGCTTCCGGGCTTTAAACCCTCCATCCCCGTCGTCTTCTGTGGTCTCTTCCCGGTCGATGCCAACGATTTCGAGGATCTCCGCGCCGCCATCGAGAAACTCCAACTCAACGACGCGTCGTTCTCCGCCGAGATGGAGACCTCCGCCGCGCTGGGCTTTGGCTTCCGCTGTGGCTTCCTCGGGCTTTTGCACCTCGAAGTGATCCGCGACCGTCTGGAGCGCGAATACGACCTCGACCTGATCACCACCGCCCCCTCCGTGGTCTATAAAATCCACCTCAAGGACGGCACGGTCGAAGACCTCCACAACCCCGCCGACATGCCCGATCCGACGCTCATCGACCACATCCAGGAACCGCGCATCAAGGCGACGATCCTCGTCCCCGATGAATACCTCGGCGACGTGCTCAAACTCTGTCAGGACCGCCGCGGCATCCAGATGGACCTGACCTACGCCGGCTCCCGCGCCATGGCCGTCTATGACCTGCCTCTGAACGAGGTGGTCTTCGACTTCTATGATCGCCTGAAATCGGTAACAAAGGGTTACGCCTCGTTCGATTATCAGTTCACCGAGTATCGCCAGGACAACCTCGTCAAAATGCAGATCCTCGTGAACGACGAACCCGTCGACGCCCTCTCCATGATGGTTCACCGCGACCGTGCGGAGGGCCGGGGCCGCGCCATGTGCGAAAAGCTCAAAGACCTGATCCCGCGCCACATGTTCAAAATCCCGATCCAAGCCGCCATCGGCGGCAAGGTCATCGCCCGCGAAACCCTCTCCGCCATGCGCAAAGACGTGACCGCCAAATGCTACGGCGGCGACGCGACCCGGAAGAAGAAACTGTTGGAGAAACAGAAAGCGGGTAAGAAACGGATGCGCCAGTTCGGGAAGGTCGAGATTCCGCAGGAAGCGTTTATCTCAGCGCTCAAGATGGACGACTAAAAAAGGGCCCCGCAAGAGCGGGGTTTTTTCTGTCCATTTGCAACGCGGGTGTGCGAAAGAGATTGGCGCAGCCAATCGCGTGCACGCGCTGGGGGCTTTTGGTGTGATTTCTGCGGCGCTTAGTTGATCTTACTTATCAATTGGATAATCGGGGCTAAGAGAGAGGGTATAAGGACAAGCCAAACGCCTGTTTGAAACTTAGACGCTGCTTCTTTTAGTTTGGCCTCATTGAAAGCGATGCGATCATCGTTTTCTTTTCCTTGTTGATCAACCGCTTCAACAAAGGGATCACCTGCATTGGCGTGAAATTTCCACTGTTCATACCTATCGCCAGAGACGTAAAATCCACGTGGCATGCATGAACTTGCCGTGCCAATTGCTCCTAAAAATACGAGTATAGCTGCGACGTAATTTATCACTGGCAGTTCGACATCCGTGGCGGTTGAAAGCAATAGCGTGCCGATTACACCGGCCAAACCAGTGAACGCCATAGCGCGACTATCTGCCGAGGCCGCAATGCTGTTTAGTTGCCCTAAATGAACTTCGCTTTCGCGCAGGCCTTCCAATTTGATTTTCAGCTCATTATCTTTTTCGCATTCGCAAGTCATTTATAAATTGGAACCCTATTAAAATGGCTAAAAGACCTACTTCACCGCCCCCGCCTACCAGAGGATATGGCGATAGTTCGCCAAACCCTAAACCAAGTAATGGTCCCATCAAAGTGCCTCCAAAGCCAACGAAAAAGTGAAGTAGCCGATGCCGAGCATCGGCCAGCACCCGACCCGCCCCATGGGCGGGTGCTGCACACCCACCCTCGGGCCGGGCGCTGGCCTCACCGCGTCTGACCGACCGCAACAAAAAACGCCCACCCAAAGGGCAGGCGCTTTCCAACTCCTCTCCCGCGTCCACCTCATCCCCGTCACAGTGACGCGGCCGAGACCGGCCAAACCTCACCCCAGCGCCGTCTCCAGCGACGTCACCTCATACCCCAGCGCCTCCGCCACAGGTCCGTTGGTCACTTTCCCGTTCCAGACGTTCAGCCCCTGTGCCAGATGTGGGTCTTTGCGGAGTGCGGCCTGCCAGCCCTGATCCGCAATCGACAGTGTAAACGGCAGGGTCACGTTGTTGAGCGCATAGGTCGAGGTGCGCGCCACGCCGCCCGGCATGTTCGCGACACAGTAGTGCACGATGCCGTCCACCTCATAGGTCGGGTCCGCATGGGTGGTCGGGTGCGAGGTCTCGAAACAGCCGCCCTGATCAATGGCCACATCCACGAGCACCGCGCCGGGCTGCATGATCGCGAGGTCCTCGCGCTTGACCAGTTTTGGCGCGGCGGCCCCCGGGATCAGAACGGCCCCGATCACCAGATCGGCGGTGGACAAAAGCTCCAAGAGGCGCGTGCGGGTCGAATAGGCCGTGTTGGCGCTGGCTTCGAAATGTTTGGCGTGGCTTTCGAGCACATCGGCGCTGCGGTCGAGGATGGTCACATTCGCGCCGAGACCCACGGCCATCTGCGCCGCGTTGAACCCGACAACCCCGCCGCCGACGATCACAACACGCGCCGGGCGCACGCCGGGTACGCCGCCGAGCAACACGCCCCGCCCACCGTTCGCCTTTTCAAGCGCCGTCGCCCCGGCCTGGATCGACATGCGTCCCGCCACCTGGCTCATCGGTTTCAAAAGCGGCAGACTTCCGTTCGCGGCAGTGACCGTCTCATAGGCGATGCAGGTGGCCTTGGAGGCCACAAGCGCCTTGGTCTGCTCTGGGTCCGGCGCTAGATGCAGGTAGGTAAAGAGGATCTGCCCCTCGCGCAGCATCGCGGTTTCGACCGGTTGGGGTTCCTTCACCTTTACGATCATCTCCGCGCGCTCAAAGACCTCCGCCGCTGTCGCGACGATCTCCGCTCCCGCCGCGATATACGCTGCATCCTCGGCCCCAATGCCGAGGCCCGCAGATTGCTCAATAAGAACCTTGTGCCCACGCGCAACGATTTCAATCACGCTCTCCGGGGTTAAGCCCACTCGATATTCGTGGTTTTTGATTTCCTTGACGCTTCCAATGATCATTGGGTGCCTCCTAGACGCCGAGAGTTTCAATATGTAACGAGCGAACACCGCGCTGGCCGGATGATCGGTATGAGCAACAGAGTCGGTCCATTTTTTAATATATGGTAAAATTTCAACCGCGCCAGCTTGCTCCCGTACCGGTCTGTGATGATTTCCAAAGCTCAGCAGTACAGAGCCTCACGCCCCCATCTCGGAACAATCCCATTGCCCATACGTTGTCTTCCTAACTGCACACACCAAAGGAGGATGTTATGTTTGATAGATTGTCCGCGCTGTTGACGCCGATTTGGGTCTGGGTGCTTGCTGGGACGACCGTGATTATCGGTTTGTCGCTGGGCTACACACAGTGGCCGCTGTTTCTTGTTGCGGGTTTGATCGCGTTCCTGTCGATCCCGCTTGCGATGTGGAATGCCCGCAAAATCCGCAAGGATGACCCGGACTGGCGCAAGGATCGTCCGGCCGGTGGCAAGTTTCTCTAATCGGCGCCATCTCACGCGCGTCTCGCGGCTCAGACCAACAGAAAACGCCCGCCAATTTCGGCGGGCGTTTTGTTTTTGAATGCGTCTGGCTGTTCTGCGAGGGCGACGGGATCACATCCCGCTCTGCACCTCACGGCTTTCCTGCGCGATGGCGCTGCCGGCGGCGGAGATGTCTTGGCCGGCGCCTTCGATCGTTTCACAGGCGGCGAGCGCCAAGAGGGTGGTTCCCAACAGGATCACACGTTTCATATCTCTCTCCTTGAATTGGTGTCAGGAGGGAAACGCGCGGGCGGGGGATCCGGTTCCCGCCCCAAATTCCGATCAGAGACTGGACTGCACGTCGCGGCTTGCGCTTGAGATCGCTTGGCCAGCGGTGGAGAGGTCGCGTCCCGCGCCCTCGATGGTTTCGCAGGCGGCGAGGGCAAAGAGGGCGAGGCCGATCAAAAGGGCGCGTTTCATGGCTGGGTCTCCGTCGCAAAATATCGTCCCCGATGTCGTAGCGCCGAACGGGGGAGGGGGCAAGATTGCAGAGTGGGGACTGCGCGGCCTGTTGCGCGCGGCATCCGTGGAGCGTGCGCGGGGTCCGACAGAAGTCCGACACATGTCAGACGCTTTGCCGACCGGGGATTTGACGCGGATCAAAGCGGCATTTCTGAATCATCTTAAGGTCACATGCGCGCGACTGACTGTAAGGAAAAGACCCATGAACCGACTCGCCGGCATCCTGTTTTCGCTGATTTCCACCACCCTGATGGGCACCTTTGTCGTGGTCGCTTTGACCATGGGCAAAGACACGCTTCAGCCCATTCTCGTCGCCGCTGCGATTGGATTTGTTGTCGCGATTCCAGTGACTTGGTACATTTCCAAAAAGATCACCGAAGAGTTTTCCTGACCCGTCCTCGGGGGGGGCGTGAGGCGCGTGAGAGGCGGATGGCGCGGGGCTTAGGCCTTGGCGTCCACCGCCTCCATCCACGCCCGCATCGCGGCCTCGAATTCGCGCGGTTTCTCGGCATGGAGCCAATGCCCCGTGCCGGGGATGGACGCGAATTTCGCATTCGGAAACAACGCCTTAGACCGTTCCCGATGGTCCCGCTCCACATAGGTGCTCTCGCCGCCGGAGAGGAAAAACACAGGGCCTTCATATTGGCCCGAGACCTCCGGGAACCCCACGATTTTCGGCATTTCCGCCTCCAAAACATCGTGGTTCAAAAGCCATCTTTTCTCTTTGACAACAAGGCTTTGCAGCAGAAACGCTCGCACGCCGGGGTCCAAGACATCCCGCGCCAATTGCTTGTCCGCATCAGAACGTTTTTCGACCGTTGAGAGGTCGATTTTGCGCATGGCATCGATCAAGGGTGTGTTGTCATGGCTGTAGCTGACCGGAGAAATATCCGCGACAATCAAGGACTTGATGAGATCAGGCCGCTCCAGCGCCAGCACCATCACGGCTTTCCCGCCCATCGAATGCCCCATCACATGCATCGGCCCATGCTCCGCCACCAAGGGCTCCAGCACCTCCGCCAGATCCCCGGCCATATCCGGGTAGCTCTGGGTCGGAAACCGCGGCGACTCGCCGTGGTTGCGCTGGTCGACAGCGACGACAAGCCGTTGATCTGACAAGCGTTTCGAGATCACGCCCCAGTTTCGGGCAGAGCCGAAAAGGCCGTGAACAATGAGGAGAGGGGCGCGGTCGGTCGGCTGACCGTTCAAGTCAATGTGCAACATATCCGAGAGATAGCGCCTTGGCGGCTCAGAGCAAAGTCCCTAAAAAGGCGCTATGGACCACTCCGTGACGCACAGATCAGACGACCTCGCCGCGCTTTTACGCGACAACCTCGGTGTGCGTATGGGCGATGGCTTTGAGGCCAAAGTGAAACACGCGGGCCGTCGCCTCCCCCGCTGGGCCCGCAAGAAATCGGCGGTGATCATCGAGGCGATGATGCTTGAGGCGCACCCGAAACTGGCGCAGCAAATACAGCACGGAAAAGTCGATAAGGCCTTTAAGGAATTGAGATATTTCCTTGAGCGTCAGGATATGAAAGCGCAGCGCAAGAACCGGTTTCTCGATCTGATCGCGACGATCGGCTTTGTCCTGTTCGCCACGATCGCGCTTGTTCTGGGCGTTATGGTTTGGCGCGGTCTGGTGTGAACGGGCGCGGGCAAAGTGCCTCGCGCTGTACCAATGTGACGGTTACAAAGCTCACATAGAGCAAAAGATACCACGACCCCATTTTCGAAAAACTGACCATCTCGCCGGAGACCTGCCCCTTGTAGAGCCAGATTTTCGTCGCGGTGCCGATGTTCTCCGCGACCCAAAGGAAGAAAGCGGAAAGCACACCGGAGACGGGCATCGGCATCCAATGCCACTGCCCGATGCGATACCATACGCGGGTGCGGGCAAAGAGGATGAGGGACGCCGCAAAGAGGCCGATGCGGATGTCCGGTCCAAAGTGATGTGTAAAGAAATTCAGATAGATAGCCGAGGCAAACAGGAGCGACGCCCAATAGGGCGGGTAGGGCGCGAAGCGCATGTCAAAGAGGCGGATCGCACGGGCCATGAAGCTGCCGACAGAGGCATACATGAAGCCCGAAAAAAGCGGCACGCCACCGATTTTAATCAACCCCGCACCGGGATAATCCCAGCTCCCCATATGGAGTTTGAAAATCTCCATCACCGTGCCCGTGAGGTGAAACAAGAGGATCACCTTGGCCTCGGAAATCGTCTCCAGCCGGAAGATCAGGAACAACACTTGTAGCCCGAGCGCATAGGCCAGAAGGGCGTCGTAGCGGGCGACGGGCCAGTCCTCTTGCCAGACCGCATGCGTGGCCATCATCGCGATGAGAAGCAGGCCACCAAAGAGCGAAGCCCAGCCCATTTTGACAATGAACATGACAAATTCGGTGAGCGCATGGGGGAGACGGGCGCGGAGCCAGTCTCCTAAACGGCGCTCAAGGGTGGTGGGCTGGGACATGGCAGTACTATCGTAATCAGTAAAGAAAAAGGGGCCCGAAGGCCCCTTAATCTGTCTCGAATGTTCGAAACTTACAAGTTCGGGTAGAGGGGGAATTTCTCGCAAAGCGCCTCGACCTCGGCTTTCACCTTGGCTTCGACCTCTGCATTGCCCTCTTCGCCATTGGCGGCGAGGCCGTCGACCACTTCGACGATCCAGTCAGCGATCTGACGGAATTCGGCCTCACCAAAGCCGCGTGTGGTGCCCGCAGGGGTGCCGAGACGCACGCCGGAGGTGACCATCGGGGGCTGCGGGTCGAACGGGATGCCGTTCTTGTTGCAAGTGATATGCGCGCGCTCCAGCGCCTTTTCCGTGTCCTTGCCGGTCACATCCTTGGGGCGCAGGTCGACGAGCAGGACGTGGGTGTCGGTGCCGCCGGTGACGATGTCCAGACCGCCCTTCATCAACTGATCAGCCAGCGCCTGAGCGTTGACGATCACCTGCTTGGCATATTCCTTGAACTCGGGACGCAGCGCCTCGCCAAAGGCCACGGCTTTCGCGGCAATGACATGCATCAGCGGGCCACCCTGAATGCCCGGGAAGATGGCGGAGTTCACCTTTTTGGCGATCTCGACATCGTTCGTCAGGATCATGCCGCCGCGCGGACCGCGGAGCGTTTTGTGCGTCGTGGTGGTCGCCACATCGGCATAGGGGAAGGGCGACGGGTGCGCGCCACCGGCCACAAGACCGGCGAAGTGGGCCATATCGACCATCAGGATCGCGCCGACTTCGTCCGCAATCTCACGGAATTTCGCAAAGTCGATCTGACGCGGAATGGCGGAGCCACCGGCGATGATGAGCTTCGGTTTGTTCTCGCGGGCGAGCTCCATGACGGCATCATAGTCGATGCGCTGGTCTTGCTGACGCACGCCGTATTGCACGGCTTTGAACCATTTGCCGGACTGGTTCACGGTTGCGCCGTGGGTCAGGTGGCCACCGGAGGCGAGGTTCATGCCGAGGATCGTGTCGCCCGGTTGCAGCAGCGCGTTGAACACGCCTTGGTTCGCCTGAGAGCCGGAGTTCGGCTGAACGTTCACATACTGACAGCCAAACAGCTCTTTCGCACGATCACGGGCGAGGTTCTCGGTGATGTCGACGAACTGGCAGCCACCGTAATAGCGACGGCCCGGATAGCCCTCGGCGTATTTGTTGGTGAGCACGGACCCTTGGGCCTCCATCACCGCAGCGGAGACGATGTTCTCAGAGGCGATCAACTCGATCTCGTGGCGTTGACGGCCAAGCTCTTTGGTGATGCTGTCGAACAGCTCAGGGTCACGGGAGGCGAGCGCCTCGGTGAAGAAACCGGAATCGCGGACATTGGCCGTCATGCTATGCTCCTTGGCAGGATGGGAGTGTCGCGGGTGTCTTAACTATTCTGTGACGGTTCGAAAACCCTTATCCTGTGCATAATGATGTTGAAATCAAAGTGTATGGCGCGGATGCGCGCGGATGTTTCCGATGCGCGCCATGCAGGGTTTGCCTGAGAAAGTCGTCCTGAAAACCGCCCAGAAAGCGCCGCGCTTGAAAGGAATGCGCAGGGCGCTTGCGGTGATGCACTGGAAAAGAGGTGAACTCGTCCAAAAGCTTTGATACATCGGATTTGGGACAAGCTCTCTCCTCTAACGCCCGGAATTTTGGGGGGAATGAGAGGGGCTGACCGTGCCGCATGACGCGTGACAGATGAGAGGACCGGATGGTCAAGATCGCATTCCTGGCCAGCGAGGCCGAGATCGCCCAGAAAGCGCTCCGAGATTTGAGCGGGCGGTACAATTCCGTCCCGCTCTCAGAGGCGGAGGTGATCGTGGCGCTCGGCGGCGATGGCTTTATGCTTCAGACGCTGCACGGGACCATGGCGCTTGATACGCCGGTCTACGGGATGAATTGCGGCACCATCGGGTTTTTGATGAACGAATACCGGGAGGACGATCTCATCGACCGGCTGGCCGAGGCCGAGGAAGAGGTCATTCACCCGCTGTCGATGGAGGCCGAGAGCGAAAGCGGCAAGATCCGCAAAGCGCTCGCGATCAACGAAGTGTCGCTGTTGCGCGCGGGCCCGCAAGCGGCCAAGCTCCGCGTGTCGATTGATGGCAAGGTGCGGATGGATGAGCTCGTCTGCGACGGGGTTCTCGTGTCCACGCCCGCCGGGTCGACGGCCTACAACTACTCCGCGCGCGGGCCGATCCTCCCCATTGGCTCAGACGTTCTGGCCCTGACCGCCATGGCGGCGTTTCGCCCCCGGCGCTGGCGCGGGGCGTTGCTCCCGAGTGCTGCGCGCGTTCGCTTTGACATTTTGGAGCCGAGCAAACGCCCCGTGATGGCGGACGCAGATAGCCGCCATGCGGGCAATGTCGTGTGGGTGGAAATTGCCTCCGAGCCGGACGTCAAACACCGCATTCTCTTCGATCCCGGTCATGGTCTTGAAGAGCGGCTTTTGCGCGAACAGTTCGTCTAACGGCGCGTCCCCTCAGGACTTGCGGTTGCGCACCGGCACGCCCCAGGCCTCCAACTTGCGGTAGAGCGTGGAGGGGGAGACAGCCAAGGCCTTGGCCGCAGAAGGAATGGACCCACCCGCCTCGTCAATCGCCGCTTCCACAGCCAGTTTTTCGATCTCCGCCAGGGTTTTCCCGGTCAAAGAGGTCGCCGGAGTGCCGGAGGCTCCCGCGAGAGAGGCCGTATCCTCGCCAAGATTGCGCAGATAGGCCGGCAGATCGTCGACCCGGATCACGGGGCCGTCGTGGAGCACCGTGACATTCCACAAGACATTCATCAGCTCCCGAATATTGCCGGGCCACCGATGCGCGAGAAAGATCGCTTTGACCTCTTCCGAGAGGGTGCGAAAGGGCCGGTCTTCGCGGGCGCAGAGCAGGTCCAACTCGATCTCCGCGATCTCGATCACGTCCAACCCCCGCGTGTGGAGCGGGGGGAGGTCGATGGGCACGACATTCAGCCGGTAAAACAAATCGGCCCGGAACCTGCCTTCGCTGACTTCGGTCGTCGGGTCGACCGTTGAGGTGCAAATGAGGCGGAACCGCGCCGGTTGTGGTGCCCCCCCGCCGAGCGTCGCCACGGTGCCGCTTTGGAGGATGTTGAGCAGCACGGCCTGCATGGACATCGGTAGGCTACAAACCTCATCTAACAGGAGGGTGCCGCCCTGCGCCCGCTGCACCGCGCCGAGGTGTTCTTGGCCGTCCGGGCCATCGAGCGTGCCGAATAGCTCCTCTGCGATCCGGTCGGAGAGGATGGTCGAACAATCCAGTTTGACGAAGGGGCCGGATTTAAAGCTCGATTTGTCATGGATGCAGCGCGCGGCCTTGACCTTGCCGGTGCCGCTTTCGCCAGTGATAAAGACGGGGACCGCGGACTCGGCCACGGATTGGATGGTCTGAAACACCCCCTGCATCACGTCTGAGCTGCCGATACTATGGCCTGCATAGGTCGAGACGTCTGTCGCATCTGGCACCTGATCAAAGCCACGGCCCGTGCGGACGTTTTGCATCGTCGCTTGAAGTTGCTCTGGCGCAATGGGTTTGACCAGAAAATCCTTGGCGCCGCTGCGCATCGCGGCCACGGCGCGATCGACCGTGGCATAGGCGGTCACAGCGATCACTTTGATCTCTGGATAGGTGTCCGAGAGCATCTGAATGAACTCGACGCCGTCCCCATCCGGGAGCACCAGATCCACAAGCGCCAAAGTGGGGCGCGCCGTTTGGACGTAGCTGCGGGCCTCTTTCAGCGTGCGGGCAAGATGCACCTGTTCTCCGGCCGCTTCGAGCGTCGCAGAGAGGTAAAACAGGTCGGTTTCGAGATCGTCAACGATCAGGATTGGAGATGGCAACATTCAGGAGGACTCGGAATTAATTAAAGAATGAATTGTTTTTGAATAGTGGCCGCACTTTGCCTCAATACGGTAAGAGTTTCAATGATTTCCGGGCTTTCAATCCGGGGCGCGGCCTCAGAAAGCTGTCTTGCGCGGTGTTGGGCGTCGACGTCATTAGCGGTCGCGAACAGGCCGGACAGAGAATGGCTCAGAAGCCGCAGTTTATCTCGGTCCTGACGTGTGAGCGCCCCCTCAGACAATCGGGCCATGTCGCCCAAAAGCGTGTCCAAATCATTGCCTAAGTGGCGCAAGACGGTGCGCCCGGCCTCAGGCGGCAGGCGTTTCAGCACAATCTGAAGGCTATGGGCCGAGGCGGATTGTGCGATTGCCTCGGTTCTGGCCCGGGCACAGTCAAGCCAGCTTTTCGGGAGTTTGTGTTGTAGCGCCCGAGCGGTGGTGTGGAGGACATCGGCCCGCGATTGCAGTGGCTTTGTCAGGACATCCTGCGCACCCGCGTCAAGGATTTTGTGCCGGTTGGCGGCAAAGACATGGGCCGTGATGGCGATCACCGGCGGCGGGTTCGGGATCTGGTCGCGCAACGCGCCGAGGACTTGCATCCCGGAAAAGAGCGGCAGCTCGATGTCGAGATAGATGATGTCGATTTGTGTCGCGCTGTTTTTGAGAATTTCAAGCGCCATCGCACCGTCCCAGGCCTCGATCACGGCGAGGCCGAGACCCTTGAGGATATGGCGCAACTCCGCGCGCATCGCGGTGCTGTCTTCGACGATCAACGCCGTGAGGCCATGTGGGAACAGCGGCAGATTGCCCTCCACCTGATCGTGCGGGAAGAGAAGCGGTTGAACCGGCAGGATGAGGCTTGCCTCGGCGCCGCCATCCGGCGGGTTTTGCAACAAAAGGCGCCCGCCGAGCCGCCGGGCGGCCTCCCGGGCCACGCGCAGCCCGTAGCCAGAGCCCGGTTCGCCCGCCCCGATGGGGACGTCTTTCATGCCGCTGTCCTCGATCACGGGGCGCGGAAAGCCGTGCCCTGCGTCGCGGACACGAAAGATGAGTTCTTCCTGGTTGCCCGTTCCGCTGCGGCTGATGTCGATGGAAATCGGACCGGGCCCCGCGTGATGGAGCGCGTTTGAGACAAGATTGGACAGCACACGTTCCAGCGCCAGGATGTCGAGATTGGCCTGTTCCGGGACAAGCTCGTCGCCCGTGATCTGGAGACAGCACCCGAGACGTGCCGTGATCTTTTTCCAGCGCCGCAAAGAGTTCCTCAGCGACTCGCGGAGGTCACAGACCAGCGGGCGCGGTTGACGGATTTGGTGATCCTGAAACACCACCTCCGAGACCTCATCCAGCAGCCGACCCATATAGGCATTCGTATGCGCGATATGGGCGAGGTCTTTTTTGATCGAGGGCGGGAGGTCAGGGGTCAGATTGAGCGACGATAAAGAGGTTTGTAACTCGGAAAAACAGGAACGAATGTCATGTGAAAGAAGGGAGATATGTCCCGCGTTTTGGATGATCAGCGTATCGTTTTTCTTAAATCTTTCTGTCACTCCAGACCTCTTTAACAATTCTAAACTAAAAACGCGGCCTAGAGTGGCCGCGTTTCTTCTTTCCGGCCTAAATGGTTAATACATGATTAACCACGTTTGAGCCGAGTGGTAGGCTAATTTTAGGAAAAATTTATCCTTTTGCGTAGCCAAGCCCCTGCAATGCGACTTTGATCTCATCGAGGATGGTGGGATCGTCGATGGTCGCAGGCATTTTGAACTCCTGGTTGTCGGCGATTTTCACCATCGTGCCACGCAGAATTTTCCCGGAACGGGTCTTCGGCAGGCGATCCACAACGCAGGCCAGTTTGAACGCGGCAACCGGACCGATTTCGTTACGGACGTCGCGCACGACCTCTTTCACAATGTCGGCATGATCCCGATCACAACCCGCATTCAGGCACAAAAAGCCCAAGGGCATCTGGCCTTTGAGCGAGTCGGCCACCCCGATCACGGCGCATTCAGCGACATCCGGGTGGTTCGCGAGAACCTCCTCCATCGCGCCGGTCGAGAGGCGGTGCCCGGCGACGTTGATCACGTCATCGGTGCGGGCCATGATGTAGACGTAGCCGTCCGCATCCTTGATCCCCGCGTCACCCGTCTCATAGTAGCCGGGGAAGGTGGTGAGATAGCTCTTGCGGTAGCGATCTTCGGCATTCCAAAGCGTCTGAAGCGTGCCCGGCGGCAGCGGCAGTTTGATCGCGATGGCCCCCAGCTCGCCGTCGGCCACCGGATGGCCAGCCTCGTCGAGAATGTCGATGTCGTAGCCCGGCATCGCCACCGAGGGAGAGCCGATTTTGACCGGAAGCTCTTCGATCCCGAGCGGGTTCGCGGCGATGGCCCAGCCGGTTTCCGTCTGCCACCAGTGGTCGATCACCGGCACGCCGAATTTCTCCTGCGCCCATTTGATGGTGTCAGGGTCCGCACGTTCGCCCGCGAGGAAGATCGCCTGAAGCTCATGCGCCTTGTAACGTTTGATCCATTCGCCGTTCGGGTCCTCGCGCTTGATCGCGCGGAGAGCGGTCGGCGCGGTGAAGAAGGATTTGACGCGGTGGTTCTGAATGATCCGCCAGAAGACGCCCGCGTGCGGTGTGCCGATCGGTTTGCCCTCAAACACGATGGTCTGCGCGCCTTTGATGAGCGGGCCATAACAGATGTAAGAGTGACCCACGACCCAGCCCACATCAGAGGCGGCCCAGAACCGGTCGCCGGCCTCGATGTTGTAGATGTTCTTCATCGTCCAGTTGAGCGCAACGAGATGGCCGCCGGTGGAGCGCACGACGCCTTTCGGCTGACCCGTGGTGCCGGAGGTGTAGAGAATGTAGGCGGGGTGGTTGCCCTCGACCGGCACACATTCCGCCGGTTTCACGCCATACTGGAACCCGTGCCAGCTAAAGTCGCGGCCCTCGGTCAGTTTCGCCACTTCCTGCTCGCGCTGGAAGATGACGCAGAATTCGGGCTTGTGCTCGGCTTCTTCAATCGCTGCATCGAGGAGCGGTTTGTAGTGCACCACGCGGTTCGGTTCCAAACCACAGGAGGCGGCGATGATCGCCTTGGGCGTACAGTCGTCGATCCGGACGGCCAGCTCATGCGCCGCAAAGCCGCCAAACACCACGGAGTGTACCGCGCCGATGCGGGCACAGGCGAGCATGGCCTCAAGCGCTTCGGGCACCATCGGCATGTAGATGATGACGCGGTCGCCTTTCTCGACGCCGCGCATTTTGAGCGCGCCCGCGAGCGAGGCCACACGATCCTGAAGCTCTTTGTAGGTGATCCCCTTGGTCGCATGGGTGATCGGGCTTTCGTGCATGATCGCGATTTCATTGCCGCGACCCGCTTCGACGTGACGGTCCACCGCGTTGTAGCAGGTGTTGGTCAACCCGTCAGAGAACCACTCATAGATCGGGGCGTTTTCGTCGAACAGCGCCTTGGAAGGTTTCTTGTACCAATGCACGTCTTCGGCCGCTTGCATCCAGAATGCATCCGGATCGGATTTCCATGCCTCATAAACGTCTTTGTATGCCACTCTCGCGTCCTCCTCGCTAATCCATCCGTGGCTTCCGCTGAGGTGATTCCGTGCAAGGCTGCTTTGCTGCTGTGGAATGTCACTGCGGTCAGTCACGCGGGCCTCCGCCCTCTCCAGCAGAGTTGTTACCAGAGCTCGTCGCAAATGTTTATCAAAATTTCGCAAACAGATGCAGAAAAGCAGTTTGCAAACCATTGAAATCGAAGCCTGTATTGCAAACAAAAACGCCCCCGCATGGCGGAGGCGCTTCCACATTTCTCATGTTTATTAGCGTGTTTTAGCTGTAATGCGCCACCGGCGTGCCCGCGATGGCGGACATGTTCAAAAGACCACGCGAGGTGATCGAAGGTGTGACAATATGCGCGCGGTTGCCCATGCCCATCAAAAGCGGTCCAACTTCCAGCCCGCCCCCCTTGGTCTTGAGGATGTTGCGCACGCCGGAGGCCGCATCGGCAATGGCAAAGACAAGCGCGTTGGCGGGCCCCTCAAGGCGCGAGTGCGGGAAAATCCGTTGGCGCAACTCCGGGTTCAGGGCGCTGTCGATATGCATCTCGCCTTCGTACTTAAAGTTGCGCGGCTCGCTGGCAAGAATTTCCATGGCCTCGCGCATGTGGCGTCCGGTCATGCATTGCAGGTTGCCGAACTCGGAGTGCGAACACAGCGCGATGTTGGGCTCAAGGCCAAAGCGGCGAATGTGGCGCGCCGTAGCGATCACCGTTTCCGCGATCTGTTCGGGGGTCGGCTCCGTGTGCACATGGGTGTCCGCGATGAACAGGGGACCGTCTTCGAGGATCATCAGGGACAGCGCGCCCACGGGGTGAAGCTCTTTCGTCCCCAAAATCTGGGTCACATAGTTCAGGTGCCACAGGTATTGCCCAAAGGAGCCACAGATCAGGCTGTCGGCATGGTCCTGATGCACCATGATGGCGCCGATGGCGGTGGTGTTGGTGCGCATGATGGCTTTGGCCAGATCGGGCGTCACGCCTTTGCGTTCCATGAGGCCGTGATAGGCCTGCCAGTACTGTTTGTAGCGGCTGTCGCTTTCCGGGTTTACCACCTCGAAATCAATGCCGGGGCGGATTTTCACGCCCGCGCGGTCGGCGCGCACCGCGATCACGTCCGGGCGGCCGATCAGGATCGGTTTGTCCGTGGTTTCTTCGATCATCCCTTGGGCGGCGCGCAGCACGCGTTCGTCTTCGCCCTCGGCAAAGACGATGCGGCGCTCGGCTTGGGAGGCGGCGGCAAAGACCGGGCGCATGATGAGCGCGGATTTGAACACCGAGCCGTCGAGCGAGTCTTTGTAGGCCTTGAGATCCGTCATCGGTTTCGTCGCCACGCCGCTTTCCATTGCGGCTTTGGCAACGGCTTTGGCCACGACGCCCATGAGGCGCGGGTCAAACGGTTTCGGGATGAGGTAGTCCGGCCCGAATTCCATCCGCTCGTCCTGGTAGGCGGCGGCGGCCTCGGCGCTCGTGGTGGCGCGGGCGAGGGCTGCGATCCCTTCGATACAGCCGAGCTGCATCGCGTCGTTGATCTCTGTCGCGCCAACGTCCAACGCGCCGCGGAAGATGAACGGGAAACACAGCACGTTGTTGACCTGGTTCGGATAGTCCGAACGCCCTGTCGCGATGATCGCATCGGGCGCGACCTTTTTGACCTCGTCCGGCATAATCTCCGGCGTCGGGTTGGTCAGCGCAAAGATGACCGGCTGCTTGGACATCTTTTTGATCATCTCCGGTTTGAGAACGCCGGGACCAGAGAGGCCGAGGAACATATCCGCGCCCTCAATCACATCGTCGAGCGTGCGCAGCTCAGACGCCTGCGCATAGGCGGCCTTTTGCGGGTTCATATCCTCTTCGCGGCCCTCGTAGACCAACCCGTGGATGTCGCAAAGCCAGACGTTTTCGCGTTTTACGCCCAGCTTCAAAAGCATGTTGAGACAGGCAATCCCCGCCGCGCCGCCGCCGGTGGAGACAACTTTGATGTCCTCAAACGCCTTGCCCGTGACCTGCATCGCATTGGTCGCCGCCGCGCCGACGACGATGGCGGTACCGTGCTGGTCGTCGTGGAAGACGGGGATGTTCATCTTTTCGCGGCACAATTGTTCAACGATGAAACAATCTGGGGCTTTGATGTCTTCGAGGTTGATCGCGCCAAAGGTCGGCTCCAGAGCGCAGACGATCTCGGCAAGCTTCTCCGGGTCGCTTTCATTCACCTCGATGTCGAAACAGTCGATATTGGCGAATTTCTTAAAGAGGACCGCCTTGCCCTCCATCACGGGCTTAGAGGCGGCAGCGCCGATGTTGCCGAGACCCAAAACCGCAGTCCCGTTGCTCACAACGGCCACGAGATTGCCGCGTGCAGTGTAGCGGGACGCGTTAGACGGATCGGCCTGAATTTCGAGACAGGCCTCCGCCACGCCGGGGCTATAGGCGCGGGACAGGTCACGGCCGTTGGCCATCGGTTTCGTCGCTCGGATCTCAAGTTTCCCGGGCTTGGGGAATTCGTGATAATCGAGCGCGGCTTGTCTCAGGCTTTCGTTGCGCTTGTCCGTCGCCATCGGTGACCTCCCAGTTTCAATTGCGTCCGTCTGCGGGCGAGGTGTTGTTTAGCATTAAACTAAATTTTATGCGACCTCATTCCATTGGGCTAGCCTCTACGCCGCGTCCGGCCCGCTATGCAAGGGGAGAAGCGTGTCGCTGTCGTCAGATAGCGGCACCATAGCATAGGGCGCGTAAAAGGCGTGCAAACCTGTGTGCTTTCCCGCACAATCCGGGTCTGCAGGCCGCGCGTCTCCTATCGCGCTTGCATCTGTCGCGCGTGCAGCGCAGAGTCGACCATATAGTCAAAAATAAGGTGCAGTCCCCATGTCCCTGATCGAAAAGGCCCAAGAAGCACAGCCCAAAGCCTACGCGCCCTATTCCAATTTCCACGTTGGCGCGGCCATACGTGCCGAAAGCGGAGCGATTTACACGGGCGTGAAGGTCGAACACGCGGCCTATCCCGAGGGCACCTGTGCCGAGGCCGGCGCGATTGCGGCGATGGTCCTTGGCGGGGATACGAAAATCACCGAGGTGGCCGTGATCGGCGACAGCGATGAGCCAACGCCGCCCTGTGGCGGATGCCGTCAGAAGCTCAGAGAATTTTCCGGGCCTGATGTCGAGGTCACGATGATGTCGCGCACGGGCAAGGTGCTGACCATGACCATTGGCGAGCTGCTCCCGGGGGCCTTCACCACCGATTACATGGACTGACGAGATGGACGCGCGCCAGATCATCGAAAAACTCCGCGACGGTCGGCGTCTCTCGGGCGCTGAACTGACAGAGTTTGCCAACGGGCTTGCCAGTGGGGCCGTGACCGATGCGCAGGCCGGGGCCTTTGCGATGGCCGCGCTGTTGAACAAGATGACAGACGTGGAGCGCGTCGCGCTCACGCTTGCGATGCGCGACAGTGGCGATGTGATGCAGTGGGATCTTCCCGCGCCCGCCATTGACAAACATTCCACCGGCGGGGTCGGGGATTGCGTGTCCTTGTTGCTCGCCCCTGCTTTGGCGGCCTTGGGGGCCTATGTCCCGATGGTCTCTGGCCGGGGACTTGGTCACACGGGCGGCACGCTCGACAAGCTGGAGGCGATCCCCGGCGTGAAAACGGGCGTCTCCGAAGATCGGTTCCGCCAGATCGTCGAGCAGGTCGGCTGTGCCATCGTGTCTGCGACGGGCAACATCGCCCCCGCCGACAAACGCCTTTACGCGATCCGCGATGTGACGGGCACGGTCGAAAGTATCGACCTGATCACGGCCTCGATCCTGTCCAAGAAACTGGCCGCAGGTCTTGAGGCCCTCGTGCTCGACGTCAAATGTGGTTCTGGCGCGTTTATGACGTCGCGGGAGGACGCCCGCGCATTGGCGCAGAGCCTTGTGACCACATCGACCGGGGCGGGCTGTAAAACTTCCGCTCTGATCACCGATATGAACCAGCCGCTGTGCCCGACGCTCGGTAATGCACTTGAGATCATGACGGTGATGGAGGCGCTTACGACGGGCGAGGTCGATAACATCCTCTGTGATGTGACTTGCGCGCTGGGCGGTGAGTTGCTCGTTTTGTCCGGCATGTTCGAGTCGCTTGATCAGGCGACCTGGGCTGTGCGGGACACGCTCACGGATGGCTCGGCGGCGGAACGCTTTGGCCGGATGATCACGGAGCTGGGCGGCCCTGCGGATTTCGTGGATCATTGGCGCGACCGCTTGCCCGCCGCGCCGATTGTGCGCGATGTCACCGCCACGGCGCCGGGCTATGTGTCCAAAATGGATGGCCATGCCCTCGGCATGTTGGTTGTGCATTTGGGCGGTGGGCGTCTCAAAGGCGGGGAAAAGATCGACGCGGCGGTGGGCCTGTCGAATTGCTGTCTGGTGGGTGATCTCCTTGATGAGGACAATCTCATCGCGACGATCCATGCGCGCACCCCTGAGGAGGCCGACCGCGCGGAGGCCACCCTGCGCGCGGCCATTGAGATGGGGGATCAGCCACCAGAGGCGTTGCCGCTGATCTATGAGAAGGTAAGCTAATGCCAAGAGCGTTTTTGATCGTGCTGGATTCCGTGGGCCTCGGCGGCGCGCCGGATGCGGACCAGTTTTTTAACGGCGACCTGCCGGACACGGGGGCAAACACCATCGCCCATATTGCGCAGGCCTGCGACGCGGGCCGCGCCGAAGAGGGACGTTCCGGGCCTTTGCGCCTTCCGAACCTGGATGCCTTGGGCCTCGGTGCGGCCATGGCGCATGCCACCTCTGATCCGGCTCCGGGGCTGGAGGCCATGCCAGAGGGACTTTATGGCGTGGCGGCGGAAATCTCTCCGGGCAAGGATACGCCCTCCGGCCATTGGGAATTGGCGGGTGTGCCCGTGCCGTGGGATTGGGGCTATTTCCCGAAAACTCTTCCGGCATTCCCGCAGGAGATCATGGATAAAGTCGCGGAGATTTGCGGGGCAGGGGGCACCTTGGCCAATTGTCACGCCTCCGGCACGCAGGTGATCGACGATTTTGGGGAAGAGCATCTCAAGACCGGTTGGCCGATTTGTTACACCTCTGTGGACTCCGTGTTTCAGATTGCCGCGCATGAGGAGGCATTCGGCCTCGACCGTTTGCTCCATCTCTGCAAAACGCTCGCCCCGATCCTGCATGAGATGAAAATCGGGCGCGTGATTGCCCGCCCCTTCGTCGGCTCGGTTGAAGAGGGGTTCGCCCGTACGCAGAACCGCCATGACTACGCCATCGCGCCGCCAAGTCCGACGATTTGTGACTGGGCCAAGGCGGCGGGGCGCTCCGTCTATGCGGTTGGGAAAATTGGCGATATTTTCTCCATGCAAGGGATCGATGAGGTGCGCAAGGGCTCTGACGCGGCCTTGTTCGACCACCTCTGTGACGTGATGGAGGAGGCCCCAGATGGGTCTTTCACCTTTGCCAATCTCGTCGAGTTCGATAGCCTCTATGGCCATCGTCGCGATGTGTCGGGCTATGCGCGCCAACTCGAATGGTTCGATGCCCAAATTCCGCGGCTCTATGAGCGGGCGCGCGAGGGAGATCTTTTGATTTTCACGGCGGATCACGGCAATGACCCGACCTGGGCTGGCACGGATCACACCCGCGAGCAGGTGCCGATTCTCGGCTATGGTCTTGGCCTCAAACCCATTGGCCCTGTGGCCTTTTCC
>CAXPTW010000088.1:0-21046 GCA_964220165.1 Abyssibacter sp. | reverse complement strand
CCGACGCTTCGCCAGTCTCGTATCCCTTCAAGGCGTGAGGTTTTGCCTGCCGCCGGTTTTATGGGGCCTGAGTTAAGGTGTGTATGAAATCGCGAGCGGGCCATTGTCCTGTCCTAATCTCTGGACGCGGAAGCGATCTCCCTTTTGAGCCAGCTCATCACGTGAGCACTCTGCGGATGTCGCGGCAAATGTGCCGAACTCAGGGCCCAATAGCTCTCGATGTTGGGATTGTTCTCAGCTGGGGTTTTACCTGCGTAGAGCTCATATAAAACCCCGTTTTCTATATCGCTTCTCACAAAGGCTCTGGGGGCCAACGCGAGACCAAGACCATGTCGCGCCGCAGTGATGAGTGCTGCGCTGTTGTCGAAACGGGGTCCCTTGATCGCTCCTTTGTAGGGAATTTCCGCGTTCCGCAACCATGTCAGCCAAAGATCAGGCCGGGCGGCATTTTGCAAACTCGGCAGCCGGTCGAAATCCAATGTGCCAAGGGACATGTGTAACTCGGCGAGCTCTTTCGATGCGACCACGGTCAGGTTTTCGGGCGCAAGTGGCTCCGCCCGAACGCCGCGCCATGTGCCCGCGCCTCGGCGGATGATCAAATCGGCATGGCTCTCATGGGGCGGCGCGCTGTTGTCTTTGATAAAAACTTCGATCAGCACGTCAGGCAGCGCGTCGCGCAGGCGGTGCAGACGCGGGATCAGCCAATGGAGCGCAAAGCCGGTCGGTGCCTCTATGGTGAAAGCGTCCGAGAGGCTTTGTCCGCGAACGGCGTCGATCGCCGAGGTTTCGAGTTCCAAGAGAAGCCGATGCGTGTCCCTGAGATAGGCCTCGCCCACCTCCGTCAGCACGAGACGTGACCCGATGCGTTCGAACAGTTTGAGACCGAGAAATTGCTCAAGGGCAGCGATTTGCCGGCTGACGCCACTTTGCGTGATGCTGAGGCTCTGCGCGGCTTGGGTAAAGCTGAGATACCGAGCGGCGGCTTCGAAACATTCGAGAGCTGCGAGGGAAGGGATAAAACGGCGCATCTGAGGGCGGACTTTCTTGGGTCTGTGGATATTCGGTAAGCTCACCGGGACAAAATCTGCCGCCCCCAAGCGATTTCGCCGGAACTGCCCGGCTTGTCGTCATGTGAGCTAAAAATCGTCCCTCTATCGCGTTCACCTTTCTAAATCTGAGCAATACCGGACTGAAACCGGTGAGCTGAATGTCCATAGCCTATAATGAGTAAAACTCATGAAGGAATGCTTTTTAGCATCCTTCCCTTTTTTTGACCTTATGGCAAAGTGTCTTAAGAATCTCTTCATAATGAATAGTAAGCCCATCGTGTCTCGCGGGCCGTGCTTTAGGCGCGCCACCGCACTGTGTCAGGTTGTCTCCTCATCATGATCAATCCTCATGCCAAACAGATCGCCGTGATCGGCGCGGGTATCGTTGGGCTCTGTGTGGCCGAGCGGCTTCTGTCCGAAGGTCACAGCGTATGTCTTGTTGATCCCGGCGTGCCGGGGGGCGCGCAGGCCGCAAGCTATGGCAATGGAGCTTTCATCAGCCCGGCCTCTGTTGTGCCGATGACTGCGCCGGGGCTTTGGCGGCAAGTGCCGAAGATGCTGCTCGATCCGACTGGCGCGCTCTCTGTGCGGCTGCGCGATCTACCGCGACTTTTGCCTTGGCTTTTGGCCTTCCTGCGGGCCGGGAACCGGCCCGAGAAAGTTTCTCGCATTGCACATGACCTGAACATTCTGCTCTGGGACGCCCCTTTGCGCCATGCCGCTCTTGCCGCGCGCGCCGGGGTTCCTACGTTCATCCGTCAGACCGGCTTGCTATACGCCTTTCAGGATCGCGCCGCATGGCTGGCCGAGCGGGAAAGCTGGGACCTTCGGGCCGAGTGTGGCGTCGCTATGCATGAGTGCGACACCGCGCATCTGCGCGAATTGGCCCCGGATTTGGCGCCGGAGTACCGGTTTGGCCTCCTGATCGAGGAGGGGGCCTATTGTGTGGATCCGGGTGGGTATGCCGCGGGATTGGCGCATGATCTTACGCGCGCCGGTGCGCAGATCAGGCAGGATCGCGTTTTGGGACTGGATCTGACAGCGGGGCGTATGCGCGGGCTGCGCTGTGAAAGCGGAGATGTGCCCTGCACAGATGTGGTGATTGCTGCGGGGATTGCCTCCGCGCCCTTTGCCCGGCAGGCGGGCGACCGCGTGCCGCTTGCGGCCGAGCGTGGCTATCATGTGGAAATCGCCAATGCACCCATCCGGCTCGATGTTCCGGTGATGCCGCAGGACGGAAAGATGGCCAATGTGACGACGCGTGGCGGCTTGCGCGCGGCCGGGCAGGTCGAAATTGCGGCCGCCGATGCGCCGCCGAACTGGGCGCGAGCGGATGTCTTGCTGGCCCATCTCGAACGCAGTTACCCGGCACTCAGGGGGCGGGCGCACGATCTCCGGCGCTGGATGGGGTGTCGCCCGTCATTGCCGGACGGCAAGCCGGTGATCGGCCGTGCGTCCGGGAGTGCCAATGTGTTTTATGCCTTCGGGCACGGTCATATCGGGCTTGCCGCCGCGCCCGCGACGGCGGAGATCGTGGCCGATCTCATCGCGGGGCGCAGGCCCCGGCGCGATGCTTTGCCTTTCTCGCCTGCGCGGTTCCGTTCGCCCAGAGGTCCGACATAAGTCCGACAAAAGTCCGACACTTTGCCGACCCTTCGTTTCGACCGGAAAGACTCTGCCATGACCCTGCCGCCCCTGACCGCCTTCGGGCCCGATTTCACCTTTGCCTATGACGACTGGATTGCCCATCCGGCGGGGTTGGGCGCTGTGCCAAAAGATGTTTTGGGCACCGAGGTGGCGGTGATCGGGGCCGGAGCCGCAGGTGTGATCGCCGCTTATGAGTTGATGAAAATCGGTTTGAAACCCGTGATTTACGAGGCGGCGCGCTTTGGCGGACGGTTGCGTTCGGACACGTTCGACGGCACCGGCTTCGAAGGCACCGCCCCGGTGATTGCCGAAATGGGCGGCATGCGTTTCCCGGCCTCCTCGGCGGGGTTCTATCACTATCTGGACCTGATGGGGCTTGAAACGAAGCCCTTTCCAAACCCTTTGACCAAAGCCGCTGGATCCACCGTCATCGACCTTGAGGGAGAAACAATTTTTGCCCGTGAATTGAACGACTTGCCGGGGTTCTATCAGGAGATCGCCAAAGCCTATGCGCGCGCCCTAGACGAGGGGGCGGCGTTCACCGATCTGCAAAACGCCATCCGCGAGAAAGACGCCACGCGGGTCAAATCCCTGTGGAATCCCATCGTCGCGGCCTGGGACGAGCGCACGTTTTACGATTTCGTCACCAGTTCGGAAGCCTTCCAGTCCCTGAGCTTTCGCCACCGCGAGGTTTTCGGGCAGGTGGGCTTCGGCACCGGCGGCTGGGATTCCGATTTCCCGAACTCCATGCTCGAAATTTTGCGGGTCAATCTGCTCGGCTTCGACGATAATCAGCGCTATGTTGTCGGTGGTGTCGAAAGCGTGTTGCGGCGGCTTTGGCATGCTGCGCCGCCGTGTGCGCATTGGCCGGAAGGGACGTCTCTTGCGTCTTTGCATTGTGGCGCAACCCGTTCAAGAGTCACGAAAATATCCAGGCCATCCCTTAAAGGCTCGCTGCAACTGACCGATCAATGGGGCAATGAGACTGGCTATGAGGCGGTGCTTGCCACCTGTCAGGGGCACCTCTTAACCACGGCGATCGAGGTCGATGAAGGGCTACTTGCTCAGCCGCTCTGGATGGCGCTCGACCGGACGCGCTACATGCAGGCGGCGAAGACATTCGTTATGGTCGACCGGCCGTTCTGGAATGACATCGATCCGCAGACCGGGCGGCCTGTCCTGTCGATGACTTTGACGGACCGGATTACGCGGGGCACCTATTTCTTCGACAATGGACCGGATCGGCCGGGGGCGATTTGCCTGTCCTATTCCTGGATGACGGACGCGCTCAAACTGTTGCCATTGAGCGATGAGAAACGTGTCGATCTGGCGTTGAAATCGTTGGAAAAAATCTATCCAGATGTCGATATCGCAAGCCATATCCGGGGGGTGCCGAAATGCATCAGTTGGGAGGCGGACGAGAATTTCCTGGGTGCGTTCAAGGGCGCTTTGCCCGGCCATTACCGTTACAATCACCGGGTCTACAGCCATTTTATGCAGGCCGACATGCCACCGGAACAGCGTGGCATTTTCCTCGCGGGCGACAGTGTGAGCTGGACCCCGGCCTGGGTCGAGGGGGCGGTTCAGACCGGGTTGAACGCGGTCTGGGGCATCGTCGCGCATCTTGGTGGTGCTTGCCATGCGGCCAATCCGGGGCCGGGCGATCTCTATGCGGAACAGGGGCCGGTGGGGCTTTCGGGGTGAAATATCATGTCCGCATAAAGCCTCGGCAAATCCACGCTTTTTCGCCCTGATATTATGTTGAAATCATTCATCTAAACCCTCTGAAATCATTTACAAAAATGCAAAAATATGATCTTTCTTAAAGGCTTTGAAAACTGACGGAAAGGCCCAGTCTCATGATCGCATCTTCTCGTAAAATTGGCATCCTCGGTGCAGGCAAAATCGGTGTCGCGATCCATGATGCGCTGGCGGAGATCGAGGGAGTGGAGCTGGCCTATATGCTGGCCGGGCGCCGCAAACCGGAGGGGGTGCCGGAAGCTCTGATCCTGACGGAGATGGCGCAGGCTCTGGAGCAGGAAGTCGATTTGGTGATTGAGGTGGCTGTGCCCGATCTGATTCATGATCATGGCGCGGCGATCCTTGCAAAAAGCGACCTATGTGCCTTCAGTTGCACCGCTTTGGCGCGCCCGGAGACAGAACAAGCTGTGCGCGCGGCCTCTGCGGCGGCGGGGACACGGTTTTTCGTGCCGCATGGTGCGGTGATGGCGCTCGACGGTCTGGCGGACGGGCGCGATGTGATCGAGAAGGTCACGATCACCACGATCAAAAGCGGGCCGAGCCTTGGGTTGGCCGAAGATGCCGAAGGGGCGCTGTTCGAGGGAACGGCGCGCGATGCGTGCCTGCAATTCCCGCGCAACGTCAATGTTCATGCGGCGGTTGCGCTAGCGGGGATCGGGTTCGACCGGACTCAAAGCCGCGTGGTAGCGGAACCTGGCAAGGCGACGATGGAGCATCTGATCCATGTCGAGGGGCAGGGTCTCGAATGGGATATTCGTGTTGCGTCCCAATCGCTTGGAGGGGTGAGCGGGGCATATACTCCGCGCTCTGCCGTGGGATCGGTGCGGCGGCTTCTGGGGGGGGCGGGGATCAATATCGCATGACACCCGACCCCGCCCGTTCAGCTTCCGAAAGCTTTCATCAACATGCGCGCGGCGGTGAGAAAGAGAAACACCGCGAAGATGCGTTTGAGCTTTTTCGCCGGGAGCTTATGCGCCAGCGCCACGCCCAGAGGGGCGGAGATCAGCGTCATGGCGATGGTGGCGGCAAAGGCCGGAAGGTTGATCAGCCCGAGGGATATTGGCGGTCGATCCGTCAGCGCCCAGCCATGCAGCGCAAAGCTGATGGTCGAGGGCACGGCGATCAAAAGGCCGAACCCGGCGGCGGTCCCCACGGCGCGGTGCATCGACAGGCCCGAAAGCGTCAGGATCGGGACGCCGAACGAGCCGCCGCCGATCCCCATCAGCACCGACAGAAAGCCAATACCGGAGCTGAGTGCGGAGCGAAACGGCTCGCCGGGCAGGCGATGGTTTTCGGTTGATTCTTTCGGTCCGCCAAAGGCCATCTGGGCGGAGACGATCATGCCCAGAATGCCGAAAATCGCCAGAAGCACATGGGAAGGCAGGCGCGTGGCGACAAGCGCGCCGAGAATGGCGCCGATCATGATCCCCGGCGCCCATGTCCGCAGGATCTCCATGTCCACAGTGCCGCGTTTGCGATGCGATTGCACAGACCTCAGGGAGGTCACGACGATGGTGGCCAATGAGGTGGCGACACAGACCTGCATCAGAGAGGCGCTTTCATACCCCATGGCGGAAAACAGGAAATAGAAGGCGGGAACAAGCACGATGCCGCCGCCGAGGCCCAACAGCCCGGCGATGATTCCGGCGAGAAATCCGGTCGCGATCAGAACCGCGCCGAGTTGCAGGTAAAGCGATATATCTGTCATGAATCTGTCCGATCTCAGCCCAGTGTTAACCCGCCGTCGACATGGATCGACGCGCCGGTGATTTGGCCTGCCTCTTGCGACAAAAGGAAGGCCACGGTGGCGGCAATGTCATCGGGTTCGGTCAGCCGGCCCGTGGGCGTGGCGGCCATGGCGGCGGACAGCGTATCCGTCGTGACGGCCAGATGTCCGCCGCCCCGTTTGCGGGTGAAACCGGGGATGACGGAATTCACCGTGGTGCCATGCGCCGAAAGCTGGAGGGCCAAAGCTGCCACCAGCGCCTCGATCGCGGCTTTGGCTGCTGAGGTGGTCGGAAAGCTGGTGCCCGCCTTGCCATGGACATGGGCGACGAAAGAGCTGATCGCCACGACCCGGCCCCAGGGCGAGGTTTCGAGATCGGTCAGGGTGGCGTTGACGAGCCCGGCGAAGGCGCCCGGCATCATGGCGAAATCGCGCATCAGATCGTCATGGCTGAACTGGCCAAAGGGTGTTTTAGAGGCCTTGCCTGCGTTGCTGACGATCTGGTCGATCGCGCCGAATTCCGCACGAGCGCGGTTGGCGAGCCGGGCGGGGATTGCAGGATCGGCGAGATCGCCGAGGTCCGTGATCACCTGCGATCCGGCGGTGCGGCAGTCCTGGGCAACGCCTGCGAGCGCGTCGGCATTCTTGCCGGTGTGCAGCAGGAGGTTTGTGTCGGGGCCCGCGCATTTGCGGGCGATGGCAGCTCCGATGCCGCTAGCGGCGCCGGTGACGATCAGGGTGCGTTTCAATGTGTCGGTCATGCGTTTCGTTCCATGCGCACACCGCGCGGTCGGGGAGGGGAGACGGGGCTGACCTGGGGTCATCCCCTGCGCTCCGCCAGCCCCGGATCTGCGCGGCGTGACTTTGAGTGTGAGTCTGGGAATGTCTCAACTCTAAATCTGAATACGGTATACTAAATAATCCTGCAAGCCATTCTCTTGCATTCCGCACCTCGGGGAGAATTTGGGGAGAGGGGGCCGGGCATGTGCCATATATACGGGCATATACGGTGTTTTTGGGGCGTTTCTAATGCGATTCGGGCCTGCGCGTTTGAGGCGCGCCCTGAAGGACATGTTTCCGTGTCTCGTGTTTTGGAATACCAAATGAGGGAGGTTTCAGATTTTTCTGCACATAAAATGAGCGTTTGTCGCTTAATAATTATGCGTGAGAGTATTGTTTCGGGGTGCTTGGCGTTGCGTGCCGCAATACGGTCTCGAAGCCGTTGACATAGATTCCGACCGCTCCCTAGGCTGAGTTTAGGGAATGTCGGCACTCATCAAAACAACCCGAAAAATCGGGAAAGACCTCCTTAGCCAACGGGAAAACAAATGAACGCACCTTATTTTACCGCACTTCGTGCCGCGTTTTCGCGCGCGCTCGTCTCGGCGCTTTTTCTGGGTACCGCTTTGCCGCTTCATGCTGCCGGTGTGACGATTGCGATCGGATCCGAGCCAACGACCCTTGATCCACAACAGCGCGACGACGGGGCCGAACGGGCGGTCACCGACAATATTTTCGAAACGCTTCTCGAACGCACGACGGACGGCACGCTGGTGCCGGGCCTTGCGGCCGACATGCCGACCCAGATCGACGATCTGACCTGGGAATTCAAACTCAAACCCGGGGTGAGCTTTACCAATGGCGAGCCCTTCGATGCGGCCTCCGTGGTGGCCTCCGTCACCCGGATCATCGACCCGGCGTATAATTCCGAACAGATGGCCTATCTCGGCACCATCGAGGGGGCCGAAGCGGTGGACGATCTGACGGTTCACATCAAAACCAGCGGTCCCGATCCGGTTCTGCCGGCACGGATGTACTGGATGAAGATGGTACCTGCCACCTATGCTACGGATGAGAATTTCGGTCGTGAACCTGCGGGTACGGGGCCTTACATGCTGTCAGACTGGGCGCCGGGCGAGTCCATCACGCTGGTGCGCAACGATGCCTATTGGGGTGAAGCGCCGCAGATCGACGATGTGACGTATCGCTTTATCGGTGAGGCGGGGACACGGCTTTCGGGTCTGATGGCCGGTGAGCTGGATGTGATCCGCAACCTCTACCCCGAATTTGCCGAAGCCGTGCCGCAAGCGATCACCACGCAGGGGCTTGAAACCTCGACGCTCATTCTGTCGACGGCCAACCCGGTGATGGAAGACCCGAAGGTGCGCAAGGCGCTGAACCTCGCGATTGACCGCAAGGCTCTGGCCGAGAGCCTGTTCGTCGGCAACGCGGTCCCGGTCTATGGCCAAATCGTGAACCCGAAAAGCTTTGGCTTCAACGAGAGCCTGCCGCAATACGACTATGACCCTGAGGCCGCCAAGGCTCTGATCGAAGAGGCCGGGGCTACAGGCAAGACCATCACGCTTGTGGGGGAATCCGGGCGCTGGCTCAAGGACCGCGAGCTGATCGAGGCGGTCGGGGCCTATTGGTCTGAGATCGGGCTGACGGTGGACATTCGCATCGAGGAATTCGGCGAATATCTCAACCAGCTGTTCGACAAGGAAAACCGTCCCGATGCGATTTTCGTGACCAACTCGGACGAGCTTTTGGATGCGGATCGTCCGATGACCGCATCGCTCGAATATAACGCCAGCTATGCCTCCAATGTCGACGAAGAGATGGCGGCACAAATTCAGGCCGCACGGACTGAAACGGACGTTGAGGCTCGCAAGGCGCTTTATGCGGAGATCACGCAAAAAGCCTATGATCTCGACTATCTCGCCCCGCTTCTCAACCAGGAAGACATTTACGGGTTGAGCGAACGGCTTGAGTGGACCCCGCGCATCGACGCGAAGCTTCTCGTCAAGGAAATGTCCGTCTCCGAGTGATTCTTCACGCATCTTGAGACGCATATCTTTCGCAGACAGAGCGGAATCTCCGCTCTGTCCCACGCAAATACAGACGATATGGGGCGGACTTATGGGGACGTTCATTTTGAGAAGAGCTTTTCAGGGCCTTCTCGTGGTGCTTGGCGTAACGATTGTGGTGTTTATTGCCACGCGGTTGATCGGAGACCCGGCCAAGGTCATGCTACCGCTCTCTGCCACTGACGCACAGCGCGCGGCGTTTGAGGCGCAATTCGGGCTGGACAAGCCGCTCGACCAGCAGTTTTTCGCCTTCATCGGCGATCTGATGTCTTTCGACTTTGGCGAAAGCATCTGGCAACGCAAGCCTGCGCTTGATGTGGTGCTTGGCAAACTTCCGAAGACGCTGGAGCTGATCGGGGCGGGGATGTTCCTGGCCATCGTGATCGGTATTCCTCTCGGTGCGGTGGCGGCGATCCGGCCCGACGGGCTGTTCGACCGGCTGATCGTCGGGCTGAGCCTGACCGGCCTGTCGATCCCGCAATTCTGGCTGGGGCTCTTGCTGATCATGATCTTTGCCGTGGGGCTTGGCTGGGTGCCGACCTCCGGGACCGGCACGCTGGCACATCTGATCCTGCCGGCCTTGACGCTCGCTGTGCCAGCCATGGCGCGGATCATGATGCTGGTGCGCTCCTCGGTGATCAACGAGCTGAACCAGCAATATGTGCGCACCGCAAAAGCCCGCGGGCTGCCTTTCCTGCGGGTGCTGTTCCAACATGCCATGCGCAACGCGCTTGTGCCTGTCCTGACCCTTGCGGGCTGGGAGGTCATCAGTGCCTGGGCGGGGTATACGGTTGTCGTTGAGACGGTCTTCGCCTGGCCGGGGCTCGGCTTCACCGCGATGAAGGCCATCGGGCAGAGCGATCTCTTCCTGCTTCAGGCTATCGTCTTTGTCGTGGCGGTGGGCATCGTCCTCGTCAACATTCTGCTCGACGTGCTGTTCAAGCTGATCGACCCTCGGATCAAGGACGCCTGAGCCATGACCATCACCTCAACCTCTTCGCTCCCTGAAACGTCCCTGAAACAAGGCCTGCTCATGTCCCTCGCTCCCGTCGGGCGCTTCCTTTCCGAATTGTGGCGTGACAAGGCCGGGTTCGCAGGCTTCGCCTTTCTCGTCCTTCTGGTTCTGGTGGCGCTCTTCGCGCCGCTGATCGCCCCGCATGACCCGGCGGCACAATCCGTCATGGCGCGGCTCAAACCGCCGATCTGGATGGAGGGCAGCGCGCCGGGGTATCTTTTAGGCACCGATATGCTGGGCCGGGACATCCTTTCGCGGTTGCTTTATGGCGCACGCTCCTCGCTTTTGGTGTCGGTCTCTGTCGTCGCCCTTGCGGGCAGTTTCGGCGTCATGGCCGGGCTGATCGCGGGCTACAAAGGCGGCCTGACCGACGCTGTGATCATGCGCATCGTCGATGTGCAGGTGGCTTTTCCGGGTCTTTTGCTGACGCTCTTGCTTGTGGCGGTCATCGGTCCGTCGACCACGACGATCATCGTCGTTTTGGCCTTTTCGAACTGGATGATCTACACCCGCGTCGTGCGCGGCATCGTGATGTCTCTGCGTCAGACGCCCTTTATCGAAGCCGCCGAAGTCGTCGGCTGCAAAAGCTCGCGGATCATCATCAAGCACATCCTGCCGAACCTGATCGCCCCGCTTTTGACGCTGGGCATTCTGGAATTCACCAACATCATCCTCGCCGAAGCGGCGCTCTCTTTCCTTGGCCTCGGGGTGCAACCTCCGGCGACCAGCTGGGGCCTCGATGTGGCGGGCGGCAAGAATTACATGATGATCGCCTGGTGGCCGATCACCTTCCCGGGCCTCGCCATTGCGCTGACGGTGCTCTCAATCAATCTTTTCGCCAACTGGCTGCGTGTCACCACCGAGCCTGCCGAACGCGAAAAACGCTACGCCCGGGGCCGCGCCGCCAAGATGCGCCGCACCAAAGCCTGACGGGAAGAGAAGGACGAAAACAATGGCAAATGCACATCCGACACCGATCCTCGAAGTCCGCGATCTTTGCGTGGAATTCGACACGATGGCGGGGCTTGTTCAAGGGCTTCGCGGGGTCTCCTTCTCCGTCAAGCCCGGCGAGACCATGGCGCTCGTGGGCGAAAGCGGCTCCGGCAAGAGCGTGACCGCACAGGCGATCATGGGGCTCATCGGTCTTCCGGGGCGGATTTCCTCTGGCGACATCCTATGGAAAGGTCAGTCGCTTTTGACCCGTGAGGGTCAGAAGGCCGCGGGCAAGCTCAGAGGCAAATCCGTCTCCATGGTGTTTCAGGATCCGATGACCTCGCTCAACCCGCTGATGACCATCGGTGGGCATCTCATCGAGGTCTTGCGCCGGCACAAAGGGCTTTAGAAAGACCAGGCCTTTGCCCGCGGGGTCGAGTTGCTCGACGCTGTGGGCATCACCGAACCCAAACGGCGCATGGGGCAATATGCGCATGAATTTTCCGGCGGGATGCGCCAGCGCGTGATGATCGCGCTCGCCATTGCTTGCGAGCCGGAGCTTTTGATCGCGGATGAGCCGACCACGGCGCTTGATGTGACCATCCAGGCGCAGGTGCTTGATCTTTTGGCCGATCTTCAGAAATCCATGGGGCTTTCGATCGTTTTGATCACCCATGATCTCGGAATCGTCGCCGGGCTTTGTGAAAAGGTTGCGGTGATGTACGCTGGCTCTATCGTGGAGGCGGGCACGGCGAAAACCGTGTTCGATCATGCCGAACATCCCTATACGCAAGGCTTGATCCGCTCGACGCCGCGGCTCGATGACCGGCGCGCGCGTTTGATCTCCATTGATGGTGCCCCGCCCAGCTTGTTGCATCCGCCGAAAGGCTGTGCCTTCCAATCCCGTTGCCCGGTGTCCTCGCGCCAATGCGATGAAAAACCGGCGCGTCAGGCGACGCCGGAAGGCGGCTCTGTCTCTTGTTGGACACCCTCCGTGGCGGCCTGGCGCGAGCCGTCCGAAAGCCGGACGGGGGGGCAGGCGCGATGACCGATCAATCCAATCGTTTCGAAGCGGATCATCCCGTTGCGGCCGACACGCCGATCCTGTCTGTGCGGGGTCTTGGCGTCACCTTCAATGGGGAACGCGAACGGCCTTTTGGCCCGTCAAGGAAAATCCAGGCGCTCGACAATATCACCTTCGATCTGGAGCGGGGTAAGACGCTTGGCCTCGTGGGGGAATCCGGCTCCGGCAAATCGACCCTTGGGCGCGCCATTCTGCGGCGTTTGCCGATCTCCGAGGGAAAGGTGATTTTCGACGGTCGGGATATCACGAACGTCAAGGGCGAAGCGCTGCGCCGTCTCACCCGTGACATTCAGCTGATCTTTCAGGACCCCTATACAAGCCTCAATCCGCGTATGAAAGTGCTCGAACTCATCGCTGAGCCTTTGCTGGTGCATGGGCTGGTGTCCTCTTTGGAAGAGGCCCGCGATCAGGTCGGTGAGCTGATGCGCCTGGTGAACCTACCGCTCGATGCGCTGGATCGTTTCCCGCATGGTTTCTCTGGCGGGCAGCGTCAGAGGATCGGTATCGCCCGTGCGCTGGCGCTTAAACCACGGCTCATCATCGCCGACGAGCCGGTCTCGGCGCTCGATGTGTCGGTGCGGGCGCAAGTGGTGAACCTGATGCAGGATCTGCAACAGGAGCTTGGCCTGACCTATGTGTTCATCGCGCATGATCTCTCTGTTGTGCGTCATATCTCCCATGACATCGCGATCCTGCATCGCGGGCATATGGTCGAAATGGCGGAACGCGATGCGCTATATGACACGCCTGAACATCCCTACACCAAAGTGCTTTTGTCCGCCGTGCCGGAACCCGATCCGGCGCTGCGACGCAATGGAGATTGCGCGCTTGAGGCGCACCGTCCACCGGAGTTGAACCTGTCCGGGCCGGGATGCCGATATCGCGATTGTTGTGACAAATCCGGCGGGCATTGCCAGAGGGAGGCGCCGCCCTTCGCCAAGCATCGCGGAGCGCATTGGGCGGCCTGTTGGCATGTCTCCGCCGATTGATCTTCCGCGATTGTTCTCAACCGATTTATCTCCGAAGTGAACTCCGGACGGGGAGGGGCGCTTATGGCGCCCCTTTTTTGCCCACGACCCTATTTCATCGGCCCAGTTTCGTGCCGTCCTTGCGCGGGTCCGATCCGGCGATCAGCCCACCGTCTGGCCCGCGCATCACGCATTGCGCGCCCCCGAAATCGCTACGCCCGCCCAACTCGCCTACACCCGTGGCCTCTACGAAGCCGGCGGCTTTCAGTGCTGCGGCAAAGGCCGGATCGTTGCCTGTTTCCAGAGCGATCTGGGTATCGCTTTCAAGCCGCCAGCGTGGCGCGTTTATCGCCTCTTGGACATCCTGACGCCAGGCGGCGAGGCGCATCATCATCTGGATATGGCCCTGCGGCTGCATCAATCCGCCCACCACACCAAAGACGGCATGAAACCGACCGTCTTTCAACGCGGCAGCCGGGATCACCGTATGATAGGGCCGTTTGCCGCCCGCGACGCCGTTGATGTGACCGGGGGCGGAAAACCCGTGGCCGCGGTTTTGCAGGCAAATCCCAAGTTCCGGAACGCCGATCCCCGATCCGAAGCGTTTGAACACGCTGCTCATGAGCGTCACGGCAAAGCCCTCGCGGTCGACAATGGCGGTGCAGACCGTGTTGCCGGACGGGTCCGCCACGGTTTTCCGCGCGTATTTCATCCCTTCGCGGGTGGCTTTGACGACCTCGACCATGCTCATCGGATCGTGGATCGGTAAATCCATCGTATTGAGCGCCTCAAGAGCCTTCAGCACCCCGATCCCATGGGTATTGGGCGGGCATTCGAGCACTTCGAGGCCTTTGAACATGCGCCGCACCGGGCGGTCGTAAAAGCCTTGATGGGATGCGAGGTCTTCTGTCGTCAACAAAGCGCCGCGCGCCTTTGCGGCGCGCTCAATCGCCTCTGCTCTCTCTCCTGTGTAAAAGGCATCTGGCCCGTCTTTGGCGAGGGCGTCCAAAAGATCGGCGAGGGCCGGGTTTTGGAACAGATCTCCCGCCTCGGGAATGGCGTAGCCTTTGTAGATGTCGTTTGAGGCCGGGTCGTTTTGAATAACCTGCGCGAAGATGCGCCATTCACGAGCGCAAATCGGCGCGACCGCAAACCCTTCTCTCGCGAGTTTGGCGGCAGGCGCCAGAAGATCGGCAAAGGGCAGGCGACCGAAACGCGCATGAAGATCTGCCCAGCCACGGGCCAGCCCGGGAACTGTGACGGAATAGGGGTGGCGTTCGGGGATTTTTTGTCCAGGCAGATCGGCGACGTGCTCTGCGGTGAGCGCGATGGGGCTTTTGCCGGTGCCATTATAGGTGAGAGGCGGCTCGCCGGGGGCCAATAGCATGGCAAGACTGTCGCCGCCCAGTCCGGTAGCCATGGGTTCGACCACGCCAAGGATGGCGTCTGCGGCGATGGCGGCATCCACCGCGGTGCCGCCTCGGGCGAGCATCTCCATGGCGGTCTGGGCGGCAAGAGGGTGGCCGGTCGCAACAGCTTCCGTCTTTGCACTCAGGCTTTTGCCATAAACGGAACGGTCGGGAGAGGGGGCCGGGGAGAACTCGGTTGAAGTCACAGGTGTGCGGTCCTTGTTTTGGGAGTTTCTTTGAATCTTTTCGGACTCATTTTGCAGCGTTGTAGAGGGAAAGTCAGTATTTAGTATTTTTAAATGTGACTGAATATTTTGCATATTTTTACAAAAGTAATTTATATCAGCACTTTATACTGTTTTCGAGCTTTTCTGATTTTTTATCCAGAAGAGTAGACGTCCAATTTGGTATACAGTATGTTGAATTGAGGCTCGAAGAATCTCGCATTCCCCTAACGCCGACAGGGTCTCGCCAAGACGCATAACATTTGACGCAAAACCAACACGGAGACGGAAATGGGCAAGGTCCTTAATCCCGACGAACTTCGCACAGCACTTGAAACCGCCATTCGCGGCAACACCGCCAACGCTTCGCCGTTCAGCCTGGCCTGGGCCAGTGGTAAGCTGTCGCGCGCACATCTCGCGCGCTGGTGTGAGAACCATTATCACTATGTCGGCCCCTTCGCCGAGTATCTCGCCTATGTCTACGCGCGCCTGCCCGCAGAGATGGAAGAGGCCAAGGATTTCATGTTGCAAAACATGTATGAAGAAGAGCTGGCCGCCGACCGCCACACCGATCTTCTGATCCGCTTTGGTGAGGCCTGCGGCACCACCGGCGAGCGCATGAAGAACATCGAGAACGCCAATGCGACCACCCGCGCGCTTCAGGCCTGGTGCTATTCGACAGCCATGCGCGAAGACCCGATCGTCGCCATCGCCGGTCTTGTGGTCGGTCTCGAAAGCCAGGTGCCGTCGATTTACCGCAAACAGACCCCGACACTGCGCGAGAAATACGGCTTCACCGATGAAGAGGTCGAATTCTTTGATCTGCATATCGTGTCGGACGAAATTCACGGCGAACGTGGCTATCAGATCGTTCTGGAACATGCCCGCACCTATGAGCTTCAGCAGAAATGCCTGAAAATCTGTGAGGTCGGAGCCCAGATGCGTCTGCTCTACACAACCTCGCTCTACAACGATTACGTCGGTTCCGAGATCCCGCTCACCGAGCTGGGTCTGGCGGCCTGATCCTGTCACGAGAGGGCGGGGTCGCCCGTCCTCTCCAAACTGGAAGAACCTATGCCAAAAGTCACACTGCATAAGGGCGGTGAGGTGTTTGTCGACGACGTCGATCCGAACACCAACCTCGTCGTCCGGGCCGGGATCAAGAAATTTCCCTATCCAAATCTCGATTACAAATGCGGCATGGGGAAATGTTCGACCTGCACCTGCCGTATCATCAGGGGCGGCGAGCATCTCGAAGCGCCGAACTGGAAGGAAAAACGCCAGTTGGGCGACAAGCTCGACGAAGGGTATCGCCTCGCCTGTCAGCTTTGGGTGTCCGCGGACATCGAGTTGACACAAGAGGTCTGACCCCGCCGGATCCGCCGCCTCAGGCGGGCCGTTCCCCGATCACACCCATTTCTATGAGACAAAGACGAGGGACAGCCATGTTCGTCATTCTGACCACGAAACCCGAAGAATTCCACACTGTCATGGGCGAGGGTGTCACCTCCGTCGAATCCTATGACTATATTTTCTACGGCCGCAAACGCGCCAATTTCACCATCGCCAAACTGGATGGCGTGGACCGGATCTCCATCGTCGAAGATGCGCCGCCGCATATCACCAACAAAGTGCCGAGCAAGCTGTTCGAGAGCTTCAACACGCTCGAAGAGGCGCGCGAAGAGCTCAACACGCTGACCCATTACGGCAGCATGGACATTGAGTTGCGCCTCGTCTGAGGCGCGCCGATCTGACCGATAGAAACATAAAGCCCCGAGCCCATGGACAAGATCAGCATTACATTCATTCCGAACGAGAACAAAACCATCTCCGTCGACTGCGGCAGCAATCTGTTGCGGGCCTCGCTGCGCGAAAAGGGCGGTATTCCTTTCAAATGCGGCGGTGGGTTCTGTGGCACCTGTCGCTGCAAGATCGTCGAGGGGCTGGAGCATACTGACGATGTGAAAGCCAAGGAGCGCAAACATCTGAGTGACGAGGATGTGGAGAACGGTTTTCGCATGGCCTGCCAGACCTTTGTCAGTGGCGATGTGAAAATTTCTTGGGGCTGACTTGGGGCTTAGCTGGGGCTGAGCTGGGGCTGACGCGCTGCAATGTTCCGACATCACAGAAACGCAAAAAGATCAAAGGGACAGATATGTCTTACATGAATTTCATTGGCGGGGATTGGGTTCCTGCCTCCTCGGGCGCGACGTTCGAGAACCGCAATCCGGCGGATCAGGGGGATCTCATCGGTCTGTTTCCAGATGGCGGTGAGGCAGATGTGGCCGCCGCCGTTGAAACGGTGTCGAATGCCTGGCCGGCATGGGCGGCAAAGGGTCCCGAGGCGCGCGCCGATGTGCTTTACAAGGCCGCCGATATCATTTCCTCGCGGATTGACAGTATTGCGGCAGAGCTGACCCGCGAAGAGGGTAAAACGCTGACCGAAGCGCGCAATGAGACCAGCCGGATTGCCGCGAATTTCCGGTTCTACGCGGGCGAGGCGCTTCGGCTCAAAGGCGAAAGCTTTCCGATGCCCGAGGGGCAGATTGCGCTGACGCTGCGCTCGCCCGTTGGTGTCGTCGCGGTGATCACGCCGTGGAATTTTCCGCTCTCTATGGCTGCGCGCAAAATCGCGCCGGCGCTTGCGGCGGGCAATGGTGTCATTTTCAAACCTTCCGAGATGACGCCGCTGATGGGGCAGCGTCTGGTCGAAGTGCTGCTTGATGCCGGTCTGCCGAAAGGCCTGATCGCACTCATTCATGGGCGCGGGCCGACCGTGGGCAAGGCGATCACCTCGACGCCGGGGATCGATGCGCTCACCTTCACCGGCTCTTACGCGGTGGGGATGCAGATCGCGCAGGCGCTCACCACGGACACGCGCTGTCAGCTTGAGATGGGCGGCAAGAACGCCACCATCGTGTTGCAGGACGCCGATCTCGACCGGGCCGCCGCGATCATTCAGCGCGGGGCCTTTGGATTGACGGGTCAGGCCTGTACCGGCACCAGCCGGGTTCTGGTCGCGCGCAAGCACTATGATGCCTTGATCGAGAAACTTACCGGCGTGGCCGAGGGGATCACGATTGGCGCAGGCACGCGCGAGGGGGTCAACATGGGGCCGCTGGCGACCGAAGCGCAGCGCGACAAGGTCAAAGCCTATCTCGGCATCGCCACGCAGGAAGGTGGGCGGATCACCACGGGCGGTCTGCCGGAAACCTCCGCCGATCTGTCGAACGGGTTCTTCGTGCGCCCGACCGTGATTGCCGATGTGCCCAGTGACAGCCGTCTTTTGCGTGACGAAATCTTCGCGCCCGTGGTCGCTGTCCGCGCCATCGAAGACGTGGATGAGGCGATCGAGATCGCAGATGACACGGAATACGGGCTTGCCGTTTCCGTTGTATCCAATGACATGTCTTCTGTCCTGAAGATTGCGCAAAAGACCCAGCATGGTGTCGTGAAGGTCAACAGCCCGACCACTGGCGTCGCTTTGAATGCGCCCTTTGGCGGCTTTAAACATTCTTCCAACCAAAGCGCGAAAGAGCAGGGTGGGGCGAATGTCATGGATTTCTACAGCCGTATCAAAGCCGTGTATCTGGGGGGCTGAATGGATCTGGTCCACGATCTGATCGGCGGCGATCTTTTGACGCCGCATTTTCTTGGGATGGTCGCCATGGTGTTCGTGGCGGCCATTCTTCAGGGTGTCGGTGGGCTTGGCTTTGCCATGTTCTCCGCGCCGATCTCGGCGCTGTTTTTTCCGGAAATGGCGCCCGGTCCTTTGCTTGTGCTTGGCGGCTGCCTCTCTGTCATGGTGGTGATGCGCGAACGCTCTGCAATTGATTTCAAATCCGCAGGGACGATGATTTCGGGTCGCGTGATCGGCAATTTCATTGCTGTTTTCATCATGGCAATGCTCAGTGCCAACAGTTTCTATATCCTCTTTGCCGTGCTGATCCTGATCGGGGTGGCTTTGAGCTATAGCGGCTGGCGGATTGTCGCGAATTGGCGCACTTTGGGCTTTGCCGGGATCATGTCCGGCATCATGGGGACGATCACCTCGTCGGGGGCGCCGCCCTATGCCATCGTGATGCAGAACACGCCGCCTGCGACCCTGCGCTCGACGTTGAATTTTACATTCTTTTTCGGGGCGACCACGTCCTTGATCCTGTTGGCCTCGATCGGGCGGTTTGAGCTGCGCCAGCTCATGCTGGGTCTCTTGCTCTTTCCGGCGCTTGCGTTGGGATTCACGGTCTCAACCCCTCTGGCCCGCCATGTCCCAAAAGGGATGATCCGGCATGTGCTTTTGGGCCTGTCTGCGCTTAGTGCGGTGGGGCTGCTTTTGCGAGCGCTTCTCTGAGACGTCAGTCGGTTACAGCCTCTGGCTCCACCGCATTATACACATGCCGAGAGGCCAGAATGGCGGCAAGCTCTTCGTCGCCTGCGATCACCGCGCGCAGGATGTCCGCATGTTCGCGCCAGGTTTCGCGCACTTTCACCGGGTCATCCTGTTTGAACAGCATCGACGTTTGGTCGCGCAAGGTGCGGATCAGGTCCTGAAGCGTCGCGTTGCCCGACACCTCGCCCAGAGCGGTGTGAAAAGCGTCGTTATGGGCGCGCATTTCGCTAAAGTCGCCTTTCGCAATATCGGCTTCGCCTGCGGCAAGAACACGTTGTAGCGCCGCGATCCGGTCAGGATCCTTGCGGCGCGCGGCGAGGCGGGCGTTGAGGGCCTCAAGTGTGGCGCGCACCTCGATCAGGTCCATTTTCTGATCCACCGCGGGCATGGAAACCGTTGCACCACGCCGCGGAATGATCTTCACCAGCCCTTCGGCGGCCAATTCGCGAAGCGCCTCGCGCACGGGCATCCGTGACACGCCCATCTCCTCTGAAATCCGGCCTTCGACAAGGCGGGTCCCCTGTTCGAACTCGCCATTCAGAATACGCTGTCTAAGCGCATTTTTGACCATCTTCGTCAAAGGTGTGTGTGCGTCGCCGATTGCCAAACTCATAATGATTGTCCTGTGTCTACTCTGCTGCGTGTCGTGCTGTGGTTATCGGCGAAGGCGCTTAATTCTGTATACCAGAGTCTGTTGAGCTTTGCCAAGCCCGCGCGAAAATGGGTCATCTGGGCCTGTCTCGCCGGTGAAGGCCCCTGCGCGGCGCTGAATTTGAGGGAGTGGCAAGGCGGTGGTAGGGGGCGGTTTGGCGAAGCGGGAGGTCTATAAAGCTGTTGGATACTGGCCGGTTTGCGTATTGGCTGCGGAACATCTCTTAAACGGTATACTAAAATTTAAGCAAACCTGCTGATTTTCTAGAGATTCATCTAATTACGATCAGTTTTAACAGATAGACTCTTGGATATTTTGAAATATAGTATACCAAATAAGGCAATAACAAACGCACAACCGAAGAGATAGACCTTTGAAAACAGTTCTCAGACTGCAATCCGAAGAGGCGCGCGCCATGATCGCCGCGGCTGTTGAAAAATCCAAAGAAATCGGTGTTTTGGAGACCATCTGCATCGCAGATGATGGTGGTTTTCCGATTCTGATTGAACGTATGGATGGGGCGCGGGTGACCGGGCCGCAGATCGCTTGGAACAAGGCGTTTACAGCGGCTACGCATAAACGCTCGACCCATCTGTTCAACAAGGCCCCCAATGGTCCCGCCCTGCCGGGCAACGAGGCCTTTGGTATCCAATTGTCCTTTGAAGGCAGGTTTGCGGTTTTTGTCGGCGGTTTTCCGATCGTCGTGGATGGTGAGGTGATCGGCGGCGTCGGACTTTCCGGCGGCAATGGCGAACAGGACACGGCCGCAGGTGTGGCAGCGCTTCAGGCTTTGGCGGATTTGCTAGCGCCACAGGGTCATGACGTCGTGGTCGCCGCCGATATCAAAAAGTGAGGCGGCCATGACCATCATTCGCGCCCTTCATAAAATCGAAAACGAAGATGAGACCGCTGTGGCACAGGTGACACTGGCCGAAAGCGGTGACGTGTTCAGCGTCGAGCCCCATGAAACCATTCTGGCCGCCGCTTTGCACGCAGGCGTCGATCTGGCGCATGACTGCAAGACCGGGTTTTGCGGGTCCTGTCGCATTCGCTTGCTTGACGGAGAGGTCGCCTATGATGAGGAACCTCTTGGTTTAAGTGAAGAGGAGCGGGGCTGTGGCTTTGCTCTGGCGTGCCAGGCACGTGCGCGGATGAACCTGAAAATCTCAGCGGAGCTGATGCCGACGGATCGGGTGGAGCCAGTGGAAATCCTGTCTGAAGTGCTCTCCGTGACGCAGGTCTGCGATGACATCATGCGGTTGCGATTGCGGCCCGAATGCGAGATGCCTTCCTTTCAGCCCGGGCAATATATCAATGTGGT
>CAXPTW010000087.1:0-40220 GCA_964220165.1 Abyssibacter sp. | reverse complement strand
GCGGGCCTCTTCGGAGCCAACGTGTTCAGCAAGGTGGGTCAGGAACGCGATGACGTCGTGCTTGGTGACGGCTTCGATCTCGTCGATGCGGGCCACGTCGAACTCGACATCCTTGGCTTTCCAGACGGCGTCGGCGTTTTCCTGCGGGATTACACCCAGCTCGGCCTGTGCGTCACAGGCGTGCGCCTCGATCTCGTACCAGATTTTGAACTTGGTGGCGGGTTCCCAGATGTCGACCATCTCTTTGCGGGCATAACGGGGGATCATCGGCGGACCTTTCAGAATGCGGAAAAACTTGCGCGCCTCATACGACGCGGGGGGCGAAAGGGCAAGTCTCAGGCCACTCTGGATGGGGCAAAACGGCCGCAGGCCTTTGTTTGGCGCTGTGTCGCTGATAGGATGAGGCCTTGGGTGGTGGCGTCGACGAGTCGGGAGGTGACCGATGGTCTGTTTGAATGAGGCGCGACGGCACGCAAACCTATGGCGCCAAGACCCTCATGTGAGAGGGCGCGTGCGCCTTGGAGGCGGGGCACGATGACACACTCTCTCGACAATTTTTGTGGCGATTGGACGCTCTCGCGGGTGATCGACGATGCTTTGACCGGGCATCAAATGCGGATGCGGGGCAAGGCGCTGTTTGAGCCGGTCTCGGGCGGCTTGAGCCTTTTGGAGACGGGGGAGTTGACCGGACCGGGGATGATACGGCCGCTCGCGGCGGAACGTCGGTATCTCTGGGCGGAGGCCTCTGGACTGATCGCGGTGTTTTTCGAGGACGGGCGCTATTTTCACGCCTTTGATCCCAATGAGCCAGAACCCTGTGCCGATCATGCCTGTGATCCGGATAGCTATTCTGTGCGCTATGATTTCACGACCTGGCCGCATTGGTCGGCCACCTGGACCGTGCGCGGGCCGCGCAAGAATTACGTGAGCCTCACGCGGTTTTCGCCGCCTTTAGCGATTGAATAGCGACCGCATGAGGGCGTGGCGCAACTCGTCTTGGGTCAGGATGACGAGAAGGATGAACGCGAGCCCGCCGTAGCGAAACCAGGTATCCATGCTGTAGGCCGTATCAATAAAGCGCGCAAAGCGGCTTTTGCTCGGGCGGCCCGCCGATGGGTCTGCGGGACGGGATGAAACGGTCTTTTTCGTCATAAGGTTTGTGTCGCGCGGTGCTGCGGCAAAATTCGGGTCGTGGCGGGGTGATTATGGGACAATCGCGCCCTGATCCGGCTCCCTCAGGGCGTGCCACAGCGCAGGTGCCGCGACGCTGGCCGCACGCGGACATGGGGATAACCGCCCTTGGCCTCATGGGTACAAAGCTCGTTCCACTCACATCCCACACAGGCGCTCCGGATCACCCCCGCCGCAAAGGCTGCGCGCATCTGCGCCAGCCGCTCGGTCGTCAGCGTGAGCGTCGTGCCGGGCACGATTTCCATCCCCAAAAGCGCCCCCACATCGCGGGCCGCCAGAGCATCCCGGTTGCGCACGGAGACACCATGGCAATGCTCCGCCAGATCGCAGGCGATCGGTGCGCAGATGTCATCCGGCTCAGAGGTGATCTCAATCGCTTCGCCTGCATCCAGCCGATGCGCGATCTCATCGTAATTGCGGACAAAGGCCGGGGTGTAGCCTTTGCCGATATAGGTGAGGAGACACAAAAGATGGTGCGCGCGGAGGTAAATCATGCCCCCTCAAATAGCGTTTCCCCGGCGTTCGGGAAAGGGGGGGTGGCCGCGTGCAGGGGTCAATCAATCTTGGTCTTTGGTCTCAGATTTTCCCTCAGTGGCGGAGGCCTCCTCTTTTTCGCTGACATAAGACAGCTCGATCGAGAATTGCTCGATCTGGACCACGCTTGCGGTGTCAATAAGCGTGCCGCCGGAGGTTTCCAATTCCCAATGGAAAATCGCCTGGCACATCTCTTCGGGGTCTTGGACCTGTCGTTCTTTTTCCGAAAGCCGTTTGGGGATCGGGACAAGGCGTTCCGTGGCGATGTTCTGGGTGACCACCGTGTTCCCACCGTCGTTGCCGATGTAAATCGTGTGGCGCAGGTTGGCGATTTCCTGTTTGTCGTCATCCATCGTGCGGGTGGAGCCGGTGGCGAGAAGGGTCGCGCGCAAGGTTTTGCGGGGATCGAGGTTTTTGACTTTCACCACAAAGTCGAAGGACGATGACCGTTTGGCGGTCGTGCGCAGTTCCTTGAGCATATTCGCCGTCAGATCGCCAAAATTAAGGATCGGCATCATCAGGTCTTTGGGGTTGGTGCCCAACGCCTTTGGCGCGCCGTTGATTGCCCCTTTCAAGAGAGTCATGATTTCATCGGCATCCGCACCTTTTGTCACCGCGATGGCGAGAAAGGGTTTGACAGTGATCGTGATGTTCTGGGCGTCGTCATTGCCGACATCCGACATGGTGATGAGATCGCCCATGCGCTTTGCGATGAGGTCGGCATCGTCTCCGGGCATGAGGGCGGGAACCCAATTGCGGATCAACGTCGCATTGGCGTCGATCAGGTCTTTCATGAGAACTTTCATGGCACGTGTACCTCTACAGTTTGCGTTTCGCGACTGTTCGTGTGGTGCCGTGCCTGCCCGTTTTTTTAGGATTTTTCCCCGCCTACAGGGAAACTAGCAGGGAAATTGCATTTTGCGAAGTGAGGCATACCGTACCGGTCAGGCCCTGTACCGCTCAGATCAAGGACCGGTTAGGACAACCGCAAAACAATCGCCCCCAGAGCGATCATCACCGCGGCGATGATCCGGCGGCGGCTCGTGGTTTCGCGCAGGAGAAAGACAGAGATCATCGTGCCGAAAAGGATCGAGGTCTCGCGCAGGGCGGTGATCACGGCGACGGGCGCGTGGGTCATGGCCCAAAGCGCGAGGCCATAAGAGGCCACCGTGCCAAAGCCGCCGATGAGGCCGTTGGACCAGTTGCGCGTGAGATAGGGCACAAAGGCCTCTTTTCGCACTGTCAGCCCCCAGAGGAGGTAAGGCACGCCCGTCAAAAGAAAAATCCAAAGCGTATAGGCCGCCGCCGCGCCGGATTGGCGCACGCCCGCGCCATCGACGAGCGTATAGGTCGCGATCACCGTGGCGTTGAGAAAGGCCAGAGCGACGCCTGTCCCGCTGTTGCTGTGCCGTCCGAGGGCCATGCTCATGACCCCGCCACAGATGATGAGAATGCCGAGCCACGCGCCGGGGGCCAGAGGGACGCTCAGGGCAAAGACCGACACCAGTGTGACGATCAAGGGTGCCGTGCCGCGCATCAGCGGGTAGGCGAGGCTCATGTCCGTCACCTGATAGGTCCGCGCGACGAGGCTGTAATAGACGATCTGTAACAGGGCGGAGGCCGCAATAAACGGCCAGCTCTCCGGGGCAGGGGCCGGGAGAAAAGGAAGCGCCAGCGCCGCGAGGAGCGCCCCCGCGCCGGTGACAAGTGCGGTGGTCAGGAGTTTGTCCTGACCGCTTTTGACAATCGCGTTCCATGTCGCGTGCAGCGCGGCGGCGAACAGAACGATCAGGAAGGTCGATAGGGTCATGGGGCCTGTCTCTTGCGGCTATGGAAGGAGCGTATCAAGTTAAGCGCCTGCTCTCAAAAGAGAAAAGGGCCCCAAGATGGAGCCCTTTCCCAAAGTCTGAAAACCGCTGCCAATTAGCAGGAGTAGTACATTTCGTACTCGACCGGGTGCGGGGTGTGCTCGTAAGCGTAGACTTCTTCCCACTTGAGGTCGATGTAGCCTTCGATCTGACCTTTGGTGAACACGTCACCTGCGGTGAGGAAGTCCATGTCTTTTTCGAGCTCTTCGAGCGCTTCGCGGAGCGAGCCGCAAACGGTCGGGATCTCGGCCAGTTCTTCCGGCGGCAGATCGTAAAGGTCTTTGTCGGAGGCAGGGCCCGGATCGATCTTGTTCTTGATGCCGTCGAGGCCAGCCATCAGCAGGGCTGCGAAGCAGAGATACGGGTTTGCGCTTGGGTCGGGGAAGCGGGCTTCCACACGTTTCGCCTTCGGGGATTCCGACCACGGAATACGCACACAACCAGAGCGGTTACGAGCGGAGTACGCACGCAGAACCGGAGCTTCAAAGCCCGGGATCAGACGCTTGTAGGAGTTGGTGGACGGGTTGGTGAAGGCGTTCAGCGCTTTCGCGTGCTTCAGGATGCCACCGATGAACCACAGAGCCTCGTCGGAGAGATCCGCGTATTTGTCGCCAGCGAAGAGCGGCTTGCCGTCTTTCCAGATGGACATGTTCACGTGCATACCGGAGCCGTTGTCGCCTTTGATCGGCTTCGGCATGAAGGTGGCGGAACGGCCGTAGGCCAGAGCCACGTTGTGGATCACGTATTTGTACTTCTGGAGGTTGTCGGCTTGCTCGGTGAGCTGGCCGACGATCATGCCGAGCTCGTGCTGGGAGGTCGCCACCTCGTGGTGGTGTTTGTCGACCTTCATGCCCATGTTGGCCATGGTGGTCAGCATCTCGCCACGGATGTCCTGGCCGTCGTCGGACGGGTTCACCGGGAAGTAGCCGCCTTTGTAGCCCGGACGGTGGCCCAGGTTGCCCATTTCGAACTCAGCGTCGGTGTTCCAAGCGGCGCCGTCGGCGTCGATCTGGTAGCCCACTTTGTTCGGGGTGACGGAGTAGCGCACGTCGTCGAAGAGGAAGAATTCCGCTTCCGGGCCGCAGTAGAAGGCGTCGCCGATGCCGGAGGACTTCAGGTAAGCTTCGGCGCGCTGCGCACAGCCGCGCGGGTCGCGGTCGTAGGATTCGCCGGTGTCCGGCTCAACCACGGTGCAGTGTACGCAGAGGGTTTTCTCGGCGTAGAACGGGTCGATGTAGGCGCTGTCCGGATCCGGGATCAGTTTCATGTCGGATTCTTCGATGGATTTCCAACCAGCGATGGAAGAACCGTCGAACATGAAGCCTTCTTCGAAGAAATCTTCGTCCACTTCTGTGTGGCGCAGCGTCACGTGCTGCAGCTTGCCGCGCGGATCGGTGAACCGCACGTCAACATATTGGACGTCTTCGTCCTTCATGGTCTTAAGAACGTCTTGGATGCTCATTTTACGACCTTATCCCTTTGTTACAGTGAATGGTTTGTGTGACGAAAAGCGCTTTGGGCGACACATTGATCCCCCTTAGGCCCCACGCCCTCCCTCAAAGCGCGTCTTCGCCAGACTCGCCCGTGCGGATACGGATTGCCTGTTCAACAGGCGATACGAAAATCTTGCCGTCGCCGATTTTGTCGGTCTTTGCGGCTGCCACGATGGCCTCAATCGCGCCATCGGCCTGGTCGTCGGACAGAACGACCTCGATTTTCACCTTCGGCAGGAAGTCCACGACATATTCGGCACCGCGATACAGCTCAGTGTGACCTTTCTGGCGCCCGAACCCTTTGACCTCGACCACGGAAAGACCTTGAACGCCAATTTCCTGCAGCGCCTCTTTCACTTCATCGAGCTTAAAAGGCTTAATGATCGCTTCGATCTTTTTCATAGACCTTCGACTCCCTAAACTTCATTCGCAGACTGTCAGACCATTTCTCATCTGCGGTCACAATCGACTAACCTGAGGGGGCATGAAACGCCCACAGGATTCGCAGCGCTTTGCACAATATTTCAGCTATGCGATTTCAAAAAGGGCATTTTGAAAACTTTTGAGGCAAAACATGGCAGAATTGCTGACCCGTGCACAAATGCGCGCCGTTTATAATATCGTGTCGGACGCGGTCTTCGCATCCGAATGGAGCGTAAAGCCATGACAGAGATTCTCACCGCCGCCCAAATGCGGGCCATTGAAAAAGCCGCGATCGACAGCGGCGAGGTGACCGGCCTCGAACTGATGGAGCGCGCTGGCGCGGGTGTGGTTGCGGCCATCATGGAAGAATGGCCGGAGCTAGAAGAGGGGGGCGCTGCCCCCCGTCCTTCGGACGCCCCCCGGGATATTTCCGGACAAAAGAAAGCCGTCGTCCTCTGCGGCCCCGGCAACAACGGCGGCGACGGGTTTGTCGTGGCGCGCCTGTTGAAAGGGCGCGGTTGGGAGGTGGAGGTGTTTCTCTACGGCGATCCCGAAAAGCTGCCGCCCGATGCGAAGGTGAATTATGAGCGGTGGGCGGAGTTGGGGGAGGTCAGTCGGCTCTCGGCTGCAAGCTTGCAAAAAAAACGCGAAGCTTGGGTTGGGGGCGTCATTGTGGACGCAGTTTTCGGGACAGGTTTAACGCGCCCTTTGCCAAAAGACATTCTCGAAGAGTGGGATTGCATTTTTAGTTGGGGGTTTGAGCCGAATTATAAAGTGTCGGTCGATATTCCGACAGGTGTTTGTGCCGATAGTGGGCGCGTGCTGTCGGAGATGACTCCCGAAGCGCGAGATGAAAATTGGAAGACGCCAGATGTTTTTGATGCTGACCTGACCGTCACATTCGAAGCTGTAAAGCCGGGGCATTTTCTCGCCGAAGGACCGCAGCGCTGCGGAAAGCTCCGATATGTCCCACTCAATATTCATCAAAGAACCCATCGGGCCAAACAGAAGGTTCTTGCCAATTTGTATGATCTTCCCGCGAGTGGTCGAGGCCTCGGACAGCATTTGCTTTCATTGACCGACAGCGAGAATGAAACCTATCGCATTCCGAAGGATGTCGAAGACCACAAATACACCCACGGCCACGCCTTGATCCTCTCCGGTCTCTCGGGCAAAACCGGCGCCGCGCGTCTTGCCGCCCGTGCGGCTCTGCGCGTCGGGGCAGGGCTCGTCACCCTCGGCACCCCGCATGAGGGGGTGACAGAGGTCGCTGCCCAGATCACCGCCCTCATGCTCACCGAGATCGACACGCCAGAAATCCTCACCCGTGTGCTCACGGACGCGCGCCTCAATGCGCTTTGCATCGGGCCGGGCTTTGGTGTGGAGCGGGCAGGGGATTTCCTCCCGCATGTCTTGGCCGCCAAGCGCGCCACGGTGCTCGACGCCGATGCGCTCACTGCACTGGCGCAGAGCGAGACGGCCTTTACCGATCTTCATGAGGCCTGTGTCCTCACGCCTCACGCGGGCGAGTTCAAACGCCTCTTCCCGGACATCGCTGCCATGCTTGCTGAACCGCCCACCAAAGGCCCGGCCTACAGTAAAGTGGACGCCACCCGAGACGCCGCCAAGCGCGCAGGCTGCACAGTGCTGTTCAAAGGCCCGGACACGGTGATCGCCTCGCCGGACGGTCGGTGCTCCATCAACGCCGCCGTCTATGAGCGCGCCGCGCCCTGGCTCGCGACTGCGGGTTCTGGTGATGTGCTGGCTGGCCTGATCACCGGCCTTTTGGCGCGCGGCTTTGCGCCGCATCATGCCTGCGAAACCGCCGCCTACCTCCACGTCGAAGCCGCCCGAAGCTTTGGCCCCGGTCTCATCGCCGAAGACCTGCCCGAAGAGCTGCCCAAGGTCTTTCGCGCCTTGGGTCTTTGACGGGGCTTTGAGCCATCTTAGGCTTCATTGCAGCTCAAATACTCAAAACAAAAGCCGCCTCAAAAGGGCGGCTTTTCAGCGTTCTCTGTGGTCAAAAGCGTTTGCCCAAATATCAGGCGGCGAAGGGGAGACCCGTCTTGCTCGACACCTGAAGGCCGCCAGCATAGACGATCTCGTCACGGGCAAAGACCAATTTGAACCGTCCCGGTGCGGGTGTGTCGATGTCCAACAGGACCCGCATCCCGGCGCGCGTGATCACCCGGTCGCCCGGTTCGAGAAACTCGACGGGCAGGACGCCATCCGCCGTCATGATCTCGGTCCCAATCGGCAAGCCGTTGGAAAAATTGGATAAAATGTCTCGAACGTGGAGCCGCTTGGAGGGAGTCCCCCCTGTCTGCCGCTCATCGCCGTGCCCGCTGCCGTTATCGGTCATGTCAGGGCCCTGTGGTATATCTGCCTCTATATGGTCCACAGAATATGGCAAGATTTGGTAAACGAATAGGACTTTTTTGTGGCGCGATTTGCCTCTTTACCTTCTGTCGCGAGTTTTGCTACATGGCCCGACGATGCGGGTGTGGCGAAATTGGTAGACGCACCAGATTTAGGTTCTGGCGCCGCAAGGCGTGGGGGTTCAAGTCCCTCCACCCGCACCATCGTCCCTTAAATGTGAAACGACGCCTGGCCTCTCTCTTCTATACGAGATCCGCCGTGTCGGTCTCCTCCGGCTCATGACGCAGGCCAAAATCATCCAAAATGGCGAGCACGGCCGGGGTCACGAACAGCGACAGAAGCGTCGCGGTGCTCAGGCCAAAAGCGAGGCTCGCCACGATGGGGCGCAGGAATTGCGCCTGTGTCGAGGTCTCAAATAAGAGAGGCCCAAGCCCGACAACCGTGGTCAAAGAGGTGAGGAAGATCGCGCGGAACCGGTCCCGCACGGCGGCCTTTCCGGCCTCGATCATCGACGCACCGGCCAGACGACGCTCATTGATGAAGCCGTCGAGCAAGATCGAGTTGTTCACCACCACGCCCGCAAGGGTCGCAAGGCCGACGAGGCTTGGGAGAGAGATCGCGAGGCCCAAAATCCAATGCCCCCACATGACACCGATGAGGCTCAAAGGCACGGCGACGATGACCGCAACGGGGCGCAGGAAGCTCGACATATAGAACGCCAAGAGGAGGTAGACGCCCAGTGCGCCCACCACCACGTTGCGCACGAGAGACGCGCCCGTGGTGGCGGTATCTTCCTCTTCGCCCAAGACGACGATTTCGACCCCGGGGCGCCTCCCGGCGAGCTGGGGGAGGTAGTCGGCCCGCATCGCGGCCATCAACTCACGCGAATTGGCGACGGCGGGGTTGATCGTGCCCTGAACAGAGACCGCGCGGGTGCCGTTCACATGCGTGATGGTGGAATAGCCGCGCCCCACGGTGACTTCGGCCACGGCGGAGAGGGGGACGCGCGCGCCCGTGTTGGAGGGAATACGCAGGGCTAGAATATCCTCCCTGTCGCGCCGGTCAGACGCCGCGAGGCGCGCCACAATATCGACTTGGCCATAGCGGTCGGCAAAGCTCACGGCGCTGTCGCCCCGGAAGGCGGCGCGAAGCTCGGTGGCGAGCGCTTGTGGCGTGACGCCCAAAAGGTTGGCCTCCGTCGGTTTCATCCGCACGATGAGTTCCGGCTTGCCCGGTTGCAGGTCAAAGGTCACATCGCGCACGCCGTCGAAGCCCCGGAAAAACCGACGCAATTCGCGCGCGGTGGTGGCGAGATCGTCGAGATTGTCGCCCTCGACCAAGAGATCAATCGGCTTGCCGCCCGCGCCACGCTCCTTGTCGGTGATCCGAAACGCGGCCATGTCGGGCATTTTGCCGGAGAGCTGTTTCCAACGGTCCAAGACATCCCCGACCGAGGTCGTGCGGGTGCCCGCGGGCAAAAGTGCCGCGCTGATCGTCGCCATGTTCGGCCCCGTCGCGGGGCTGTCCGCGTTCATGCCGTAGGTGATCGTATAGCTCAGGACGAGCGGCTGGCCGTCGGGTTGCTCCGGGGTCAGCTCCGCATTGAGTTGCTCCAACGCCTTGGCGACCTTGGCGACGCGCGCCTCGGTGCGCTCAAGGGGCGAGCCCTCGGACAAGAGAAGTCGCGCCTCCACCGTGTCGCTCTCCAGCGAGGGGAAGCTCTGGTATTTCAGGAACCCGCCGGTGAAAAGCGACAGGGAAACCATTACGAGAAAGATTGCAGCCCCGAGCGTGAGATAGCGAAACCGTAGGCATAGCTCCGCAAACGGCACGATCACCCCATCGCGCAGCCGGTCGAACAGCCCGTTGACCCGCCGCGACACCGCACCGGGGGTCATGTCACGGTCGAGAGAGTGCCGCATGTGATTGGGCAGGATCAGAAAGGCCTCGATCAGACTGACGGTCAGGGTGATCAGGAGCACGATGGGAATGTATTTCAACAGCGCGCCGATATTGCCGGTCAGGTAGCTCAGCGGGCCGATCACCATGACGGTCGTGAGGAAAGAGGCAAAGACACCGGGGCCGACCTGTTTCACGCCATTGACGGCGGCGGTTTTGGCGTCTTCTCCCGCCTGTCTGTGGCGCACGATGTTCTCGGCAATAACGATGGCGTCGTCCATCAAGATGCCTGTGGCCACCAAAAGCGCGACCATGGTCATCATGTTGATCGTATAGCCCAAAAGCTGCATCGCGAAGATCGCGCCGAGGAAACTCACCGGCAGGCCCATCGCGACCCAGAACGACATGCGCAGGCCAAAGAACAGCCACATGGTGACAAGGACGAGGATCAGGCCCTGAAGCCCGTTCACCCCGATGATGCGCAGGCGTTCGGTGATGTTGGAGGTGGAGTCTTGCGAGATCGCGAGTTGGATGCCTGCCGGGGCCTCGGCTTGGGCCGCTTCAATCTGGCGATCCAAGGCGGCACGGACTTTGAGTGCGTCTTGGGTGGCGGTTTTCTGAACGGCGACAATCGCGGCGCGTTGGCCGTTGAAATAGGTGGCTGTGGACGTGTCATCGAATTGCGCGGTGATCTTGGCGACATCACCGAGGCGCACCTCGCCCCCGGCTTTGGACCCGGTCAGAGGGATTTGCGCCAACTCATAGGGCGTGCGCTTTTCGCCGAGAAACCGGATCGCAATGTCCTGCGCCGTACCGTCGAGCGTGCCGCCCGGCATGTCGAGGCTATAGCGCGCCAATTGCGTGCTGACGCTGGTCATGTCGAGGCCAAAGCGTTCAAGTGCCGCCGGGTCGATCTCCACCGCGATTTCACGGTCTGAAAAGCCATTCACATCGGCCATGGAAATCGCCGGGTCCGCGCGGAAGCGGTCGACCAGAGCCTCCGCATAGGCATAGAGCACGGCGGGATCATCAGAACCGGTGATGGCGACAGAGGAGACAGAGGCCACACGTTCCACGATTTGCGCGACCGGATCGTCGGCCTTGTCCGGGAAGGCGGAAATGCCGTCGATGGTGTCCTTCACGTCGTTGTAAAACCGCGTCATATCCGCGCCTTCGATCATTTCGGCGGTGATCAGCGCGCTGTTTTCCCGCGCAAGGCAGGTGAGTTTCGAGAGGTTTTCGACCTTCATCAACAGAGGGTCGGCGACGGTGCAGATGCCGGTCTCGACCTCGGAGGCGGCAGCCCCGGGGTAGGGGATGCGGACCGAGACCTCGGAGGGCGGCGTCACCGGAAAGGTGTCGCGTTGCAGGTTGGGCAACGCCAAAAGACCCAGTCCCGCGAGCGCGATCATGAGGATATTGGCGGCGGTGCGATGGCCTGCAAAAAGCGCGATCATTGCTCCGCGCCTTTACCCGCGCCGCTTCCCTTTTTGGGCATGGCAGCAGATTGTCCGAGGGCGAGCGCGGCGATCCCGGCTTTGCGGGCCTCGTCTTCGACGCCTTTCGCGTCCATGCCCGGCACCGCAATCGACGGGTCGGTGATCACGAGCTGATCGCCCTCTGCGAGGCCGCTTTCAATCACGGCCAAGTCGCCGGAGACAAAGCGCGTGACGACCGCGCGTTTCTCCAACTTGCCATCCGCGACCACCAGTGCAGTGCCGGAGCTGACCGCCTCGGCAGGCACCACAAGGGCGGAAAGTTGCGGCGCGATGAGATCGACGGCCACGACCATATTGCTCCGAAGGGGCGGGCGGACACCGGCCTCGGTCTGGGCTTGGGGCATGTCCACACGCACCACCACGGGGGCATTTTGTGTGGTGCTGTCGATGGCCTCGCCCATCCGTGCCACCTCAGCTTTCCAAACGACCGCATGATCCGCAAAGGGCAGGCTGATGCGCGCCTTCAGATCAGTGACGTCTGTGTCGGTCAGGCGCAAAAGCGGGCCGATGCGGCCGAGCGGGAATTGCGCGGCGACGTCAACGGCGTCGATGCCCTCGCCAGTCAAAAGCACCTGACCCTGTGTCACATATTGCCCGATGTCGGAGGCCACGGAGGTCACGCGCAGGTCGTAGGGCGCGGTGAGGGTGGTAAAGTCCAATTCGCGCTCAAGAGAGGCTTTCTGTGTCAGGAGCACCTCTCGCTCGGCGGCGTTGAGTTTCAATTGGTTGTCGATGTCGACGACCTTGGTCCGGGCGGTGAGTTCGGCACGGCGCGCGGCGTCGAGAGCGCTTTGCGTTACGACGCCTTGGGTGTTGAGTTGGTCCTGGCGGGCCAGTTCCGCCTGTGCAAGTTCCAGATCGGCGGTAACGACCGCGAGGCTCGCGTTCAGGGTCTCGGTTTTGACGTCATAAGACGCCAGCTGTGCGTCGATCCCCGCGAGGTCGAGGCGTAGGTCGCTGTCGTCCAGCGTGAAAAGCGGGGTGCCCTCGGTGACGAGGCTCCCGGCGGCAAGATTGTCGGCCCGCTTGATCACATCGCCGGACACCCGCGCCACGGCGCGCCATTCGCGCGTGGGGGTGACCGTGCCATAGCCGGTGACGCGGGGGATGAGGTCCATGGGGGCGAGGGTGATGACCCGCACGATGGCGGGCGGGCGGTTGGCCTCGGTCGCCTCGGGTAGTTTTTTCAACTCATCGGCAAAGACGACGGCCGCAAGGCCTAGGGCGGTCGGAATACCGACCATCAGGGCGCGCCCGAGGAACGTTCCGACTTTGGCCATGAGGTTCTCCCTTTTAAAGTTCACATCTATGAATGTGTTATCCCGTTGTCGGGGAAATCCTTGCTTTAGGTCAAGGGGGGATCGGTGTTGTGCGGTCTGCTGGGGCGACGGCGATCTGTGCCCTGCGCAGACGCACAAAGACTTTGCGGGGGTGCGGCTTGAAGCTTGGCGGCGGTGTTTCATCTATAAGGACACCGACCAGCTCTGGAGTTCTCAATGAAACTATACGTTTATGACCACTGTCCGCTTTGCATTCGTGCGCGCATGCCCTTGGGGTTCAAAGGCATCGAGGCAGAGGTCATATACCTCCCCAATGATGACGAAGAGACGCCGATCTCAATGATCGGGGAAAAGATGTTGCCCATTCTGGAGCACGATGGCGCCTATGTTGGTGAGAGCCTCGACATCGTGAAGGCCTTGGACGAGATGTCCGGTGAACGGATGTTTGACGGGACACCGGATGCGGCGCTCGGGGACTGGATCTCCGGGGCGTTGGGGCCGATTTACAACCTCGTGATCCCGCGCACGCCGGTCGAGACCTTTCCCGAATTCGAAACCGCTTCCGCGCGCAGCTATTTCACGGAAAAGAAAGAGGCGGCCTTCGGGGCATTTGACGGGCTTTTTGCCAAAACGCCTGCTCTCATTGCCGAGGTCAAAGCGCATCTGGATACGCTCGTGCCGCTTTTGCCCACGGCGCGCGACATCGGGATCGACGACATCCTGCTGTTCCCGCACTTGCGCGGGCTGGAGATCGTTGAGGGCCTTCGCTTGCCGAAAGAGGTGGAGGCCTATGTGGCCCGCGTCTCAGAGGCCAGCGGCGTGCCGCGTGTGACCCCACAGCGCGAAGTCGCCTGATCTCTCACGCATCCCGTGCAGGGCGAAGGCCGCTGAATGCGCGTGTGAGGGCACTTCAGAGGCGAATACGCCTTGCACGATAGGGATTCTGCCCCTAGAAGGGCGTCTGATTTACAAGGTCGCGGTCCAGCGACTTGATGAGACGTAAGAACGTAAAAAGGACGCCAAGATGCAGGTCACCGAGACCCTGAACGACGGTCTGAAGCGCGGCTATCAGATCACCATCACCGCCGCTGAGCTTGACACCAAAGTCAACGAAAAGCTGAAAGAGGCCCAGCCTGAAGTCGAAATGAAGGGCTTCCGCAAAGGCAAGGTGCCGATGGCGCTCCTGAAAAAGCAATTCGGCCAGCGCGTTCTTGGCGAAGCCATGCAAGAAGCCGTCGATGGCGCGATGAACGACCACTTTGAAGCCTCTGGCGACAAACCGGCGATGCAGCCGAATGTCACCATGGAAGGCGGCGAAGAGTGGAAAGAAGGCGACGACGTGATCGTCACCATGACCTACGAAGCCCTGCCGCAGATCCCGGAAGCCGATCTGTCCACCGTGACGCTTGAGAAGCTCGTGGTGAAAGCCTCCGCTGAGGAAGTCGAAGAGGCTCTGAAAAACCTCGCCGCGACCGCGCAGAACTTTGAAGACAAAGACGGCGCAGCCGAAGAGGGCGACCAGGTCGTGATCGACTTCAAAGGTTTTGTCGACGGCGAAGCCTTTGACGGCGGTGCAGCAGAAGACTACCCGCTGACGCTCGGCTCCAACTCCTTCATCCCGGGCTTTGAAGATCAGCTGATCGGCACCAAAGCGGGTGACGCGAAAAACGTCGAAGTCAAATTCCCTGAGGAGTACGGCGCAGAGAACCTCGCTGGCAAAGACGCCACTTTTGAGTGCACCGTCAAAGCCGTGAAAACCCCGGTTGCCGCCGAGATCGACGACGAGCTGGCCAAGAAATTCGGTGTCGAAGACCTCGAAACCCTCAAAGGTCAGATCACCGAGCGTCTCGAAGCCGAGTTCGCCGGTGCTGCCCGCGCTGTGATGAAGCGTGGCCTTCTCGACCAGCTCGACGCTGTTGTGTCCTTCGACCTGCCGCCGTCGCTCGTCGAGGCCGAAGCCAAACAGATCGCGCACCAGCTGTGGCACGAGGAAAACCCGGACGTGCACGGTCACGATCACCCGGAAATCGAGACGACTGACGAGCACACCAAACTCGCTGAGCGCCGCGTGCGCCTTGGCCTCCTGCTCGCTGACATCGGTCAGAAGCAAGAGATCCAAGTGACCGACGCCGAGTTCACCCAAGCGATCATGACTCAAGCGCGTCAGTACCCGGGCCAAGAGCGTCAGTTCTTTGAATTCGTTCAGCAGAACCCGCAGATGCGTCAGCAGATCCAGGCGCCGCTGTTCGAGGACAAAGTCGTCGACTACATCGCCGAGAACGCTCAGGTGACCGAGAAAGAGGTCTCCAAAGAAGACCTCGAAAAAGCTGTCGAAGCGCTCGACGAAGAATAACTGCCGAGGCGGCAGGGCCAGATTGGGCCTGCCGCATTACGGTCTCGCCAAAGAGCGAGGGACAGAGAAGGCCGCTCCAGAGATGGGGCAGCCTTTTTCTGTGTCCGATGTTTTGGAAGATCAGTGAAGCGGCAAACTCATCAGCGCCCAGCCGTCAACCTCGGTGATCGGGACGGCCCCCTCGGTGAGCTGGGCGGCAATTGCGTCGGCCTCACCCGCAGGACAGCCGATCAGGAGCGCCGTGTGGTCGAGATAATCGACGGTCTCGGCGCTTTCGCCGATCACCTGACAGACCGCGCCCTCAGAGGGGTAGGGACGCACGAGGACCAGATCTGTCGTGGGCGCTGGCGCGGGGGTGCAGGCGGCGAGAGCCATGAGGGCCGTCACGGGGAGAAGCTGTTTCATGTGCGCAATCCTGTCTCATACAAAAGCCCGAGGCGTTTGGCCTCGTAGTAATAACCCCGCGCGTACCAGCCCATGGCCGCGTCAATGTCGCCGCCGGAGACGAGATAGGCCCCCCGGAGGTATTTGCCCGCGAATTCGAGGTTCACATCCGCGTCCAAAAGCTCTTCCGCCGGGCCGCGGTGGCCCATGGTGCGGGCGGTTTGCGGCAGGATTTGCAGCAGGCCCCAATAGGGCCCGTTGCGCGCCCAGGGGCGGTGCGTGCTTTCGCGCACGGCCTGACGATGCACCAGCTCGCGCGGGATTTCGTAGTAATCCGCCCATTTGTTGATGAGCACGCGCAGCTCCGGCGTCTCATTCGGGTAGAGCGGCGGATTGAAATAGGTGCGCGAGACCTCGGGCTTGCTGCCACAGGCGGCAAGGGCGAGGGCGGAGAGGACAAAGGAACGTCGGGCAATTTTCATCATGAAAAAGCCGTAGCCCGGAACCCCCTGACCTCGCAAGCGGGCTTGTGTGAGGGGGCGTTTTGCGCGGCGCAAACCCCCCCTAAATCCGCGAAAATCCGCCCAACTTGCCACGACTCAGCGATGGGAGCAGACTGGAGCGGAGTGCCGAGAGGGGAAAAACGGCACCTAGGGAGGAAAACATGATGAAAAAGACTGCTTGTTTTGTCGCCGTGTCCGCGGCGGTTTTGGCGATGGCTGCGCCTGTCTCTGCGGATGATGTGGATATGGAGGCGATGCGCGCCGCGACAGAGAAATACAAGGATGTCGAAGTCGCTTTGGCGGCGGGCTACATCCCCGATCCGTCCGGGCAATGTGTCCATGCGGCGGCTGAGGGGCTTCCGCCCGAGTGGGGCGGCATGGGCATCCATTACCTGCATCCGGCCATGTTGAAACTTGCGCCTCCGGGCGACCGGGTGGACGGCGCAGGCACACATACGGATTTCATCGAGCCCGCGATCCTGCTCTATGAGCCGCAGGCGGATGGGTCTCTGGAGCTTGTGGGGATCGAAAACCTCGTATTTGAGGCCGCTTGGATGGCGGAGGGGCATGACGGGCCGCCGATGCTCAATGGGCGCAGCTGGGATCATATGGCCGACAATCCGGACACGCCGGGCGATGAGGCGCATGGGTTCATGCCGCATTACGATCAGCACGTCTGGCTGTTTCGCGAGAACCCGGCGGGCGATCTCCTCCCGTTCAATCCGAACGTGACCTGTGAGCATCACCAGATGTAAGGACGCGTGACGCACGAGGCCACAAAGCAAAAGCCCCGCCGATTGGGCGGGGCTTTCTCATTCTGTCAGAGAGGCGAAGATTACTCTTCGGACTGCTCTTCTTCGACGGCTTCAGCCAGATCGTCGTCGTCGGACGCGGCGGAGCCGATGTCGTCGAACAGTTCAGCGATCTCGAATTCAGCCTGGGCTTCGGCTTCGGCGGCAAGCTCCTGAATGGATTTGCCTTCGGCCTGAAGTTCAGCTTCCTCAGAGGAGCGCGCCACGTTGAGGATGATCGTCGCTTCGACTTCCGGGTGCAGGACAACGAGCACTTCGTGCAGGCCAAGTTCCTTGATCGGAGCTTTGAGCACGACTTGCTTGCGGTCCACGGAGAAGCCGTTCTCGGTCGCTGCGTCTGCGGCGTCACGGGTGGTGACGGAGCCGTAGAGCGAGCCAGAGTCGGAAGCGGAACGAATCACGACGAACTTCTGACCGTCGAGTTTCGCGGCAGCCGATTCGGCCTCTTTCTTGGTCTCGAGGTTGCGAGCTTCGAGTTGAGCTTTCTGAGCTTCGAACGCCTTGATGTTGGCGTCAGAGGCGCGGAGTGCTTTTTCCTGCGGCAGCAGGAAGTTGCGGGCGTAGCCGTCCTTAACGGAGACGACATCACCCATCTGGCCGAGCTTGGCCACGCGTTCAAGAAGGATAACTTCCATGGGATCTACTCCTTACTTCACAGCGTAGGGCAGCAGGGCGAGGAAGCGAGCGCGTTTGATGGCACGGGCCAGCTCACGCTGTTTCTTCGCAGAGACTGCGGTGATGCGGGACGGAACGATTTTGCCGCGCTCAGAGATGTAGCGCTGCAGAAGACGGGTGTCTTTGTAATCGATCGCGGGCGCGTTGTCGCCGGAGAACGGGCAGACTTTGCGACGGCGGAAAAACGGTTTAGCGGCCATAGGTTAGGTCCTTTCCAAACGAGATCAGTTGCGACGCGGACGACGGTCTTCGCGGTCGTCGCGTTTCTGCATTTGCACGGACGGACCTTCGGCGTGCTCTTCGACCTTGATGGTCAGAACGCGCATCACGTCGTCATGCAGGCGCATCAGGCGTTCCATTTCCTGCACGGCCTCGGAAGGAGCGTCCGTTTTCAGGAAGGCGTAGTGGCCTTTGCGGTTTTTGTTGATCTTGTAGGCCATCGTTTTGACGCCCCAGTACTCGGATTCGACGACTTTACCGCCGTTGTCCGCAAGCACGGTGCCAAAATGTTCGATGAGGCCTTCGGCCTGCGCGTTGGACAGATCCTGACGCGCAATGAAGGTATGCTCGTAAAGCGGCATAGCTACTCCAGTCATGTTCAAGCGCATTTCATAGGACGGGCCAAAATCCTTTCCCGCGGCCCGACCACGAGAGACTGCGCGGTTCATAAGAGAATGCGGAAAGGATGCGCCCTTATACGCAGTTTCCCCCTGCGATCAAGCCTAAAAGCCCATGTTTCGTAGGGCGTGCGACGGGCCGTCTGATCCGACCCTTTTCTCATCTGTCGCGCTCCGCAAAAACATCCTGTCGAGGCCACAATCCCGTCGCAATTCACGGTGACTATCGCATTAAGCAAAAACGAAACGGCTCGATGCACGCATAACGTGTTTGTGCCCGGTGAGACGAAAGGAATGTCCATGTCCATGGCATCCAAATTGGAGACCACGGGAGCGCACCGCGTGGAGCGGGCGGCATCGACCGGAGCGAGCCATGCGACCGGCTCAACTGGCTCGACCGGCTCAGCTCGCGCGGGCTATGGGTCGATCCATCGCGCGGAGACTGATTGGGGCTATGCGCTCAGCTGTGCCCCGGAGCGCGCCCGGATGCTTCATACGCTGGAGATTTTCCTGTGGGGCGGTGCCTTGCTCAGCAGTTTTCTCGGTCTGCTCCTCTGGGTCTGGCCGGGGGCAACCGTGGACGCGCCTTTGTTGGGGATCAAGCTTGGGCTGACGCTCTGTTTCGCGCTGTTTGCCGTGGCTTTGGGCAGTTTGGCGCGCCGGGGGATGGTGCGTGAGATTCAGGTGGACATGCGCCGCGCGCAGCTTCGGGTGACGATGCGCAACCGGGCGGGCACGCGTCGGCTGCAAACAGTGGTGGGGTTTGACGAGATTGGCTCCGTGTTTCTGCGCCGGAGTTTCGTGCCTCTGCAAGTGACCCATCTGAACGTGCGCTTTGGGACGGAGGGAAAGGTGATCGCCTTGCTCGATGGCACGCAAAGCGGATTGCGCGCCCTGTGGCAGGATTTGAGCGCCGACATTCAAGCCGCCGGTCAGACGCGGCGCAAAGCGGCGGCCCGCGCCGAGGCCACGCCGCGCCCAGCGACACCGCGTCCCGTGCGCCGGATCACGCCGCGCCGCAGCTAAGCCCACACCTAAGCCCACACCGCGAAAACAAACCCTCATTGCGGTATGAATAACCGTCCAGCTGGGCTTGCCCGGCTGGCGCGGGATCGTTATTCCGTCCTCCAAGGTAAAAAAACTGGCAAGGTAAAAACTGGAGGGGCGAGTATGACGCGCGCATTTGTGTTTCCCGGGCAGGGGGCCCAGACGATCGGCATGGGCAAGGCGCTGGCCGAAGCTTATCCGGCGGCGAAAGCCGTGTTTGACGAGGTGGACGCCGCTTTGGGGGAAAACCTGTCGGGGCTGATTTGGGAGGGGGACATCGAGACCCTGACCCTCACGCAGAACGCGCAGCCCGCGCTTATGGCAACGTCTCTGGCCGCGATGCGCGCGCTTGAGGCCGAGGGCTTTGCGATTACAGACGCCGCATTTGTGGCGGGGCACTCCCTTGGCGAATATTCCGCGCTGGCCGCTGCCGGGTCGCTGAGCGTGGCCGATGCGGCGCGTCTGTTGCGCACCCGCGGTCAGGCGATGCAACAGGCCGTGCCTGTGGGTGTCGGCGCGATGGCCGCGCTTTTGGGACTGGATTTCGAGGCCGTGAAAGAGGTCGCCGAAGACGCGGCCCAAGGTCAGGTGTGCCAAGCCGCCAATGACAACGATCCGGGTCAGGTTGTGGTCTCTGGCCACAAAGAGGCCGTGGAACGCGCGGTCGAACTGGCCAAGGAAAAGGGTGCGAAACGCGCGGTGCTTTTGCCTGTGTCTGCCCCGTTCCACTGTGCATTGATGGCGCCCGCTGCCGATGTGATGGCTGAGGCTCTGGACGATGTGGAGATCACCGCGCCCGCCGTGCCGCTGGTGGCCAACGTGCGTGCCGCCGCTGTCACCGACCCGGCGCTGATCCGCGCGTTGCTGGTCGAACAGGTGACGGGCTCTGTGCGCTGGCGCGAATCCGTGGGCTATATGGCGGCGCAGGGCGTGACCGAGATCTGGGAAATCGGCGCGGGCAAGGCTTTGTCTGGCATGGTGCGCCGGATTGAGAAATCCATCGCCTGTTCGGCGGTCGGCACCCCCGACGACATCGTGAAACTGAAAGGGTAAGGGGCGCTGCCCCTCACCGCGCTTTGAGGCGCGGTTCACCCCGGGATATTTATGGACAAAAGAAGCGGCAGGCTTCGGAAGAGAGTGAACATGTTTGATTTGACAGGGAAAAACGCGCTGATCACCGGGGCCTCCGGTGGCATCGGTGGTGAGATTGCCAAGGCGCTTCATGCAGCAGGCGCGACGGTTGTGCTGTCTGGCACCCGCGAAGAGCCGCTTCAGGCGCTGGCCGCCGAGCTCGGTGAGCGGGCGCATGTGATCACCTGTAACCTGTCCGACAAAGACAGTGTCGAAGCCCTGCCGAAAGCCGCCGTCGAGGCCATGGGGTCGGTCGACATTCTGGTGAACAACGCGGGCATCACCCGCGACAACCTGTTCATGCGCATGTCGGATGACGAGTGGGACAGCGTGCTGAACGTGAACCTGACCTCGACCATGCGTCTGTGCAAAGGCGTGCTGCGCGGGATGATGAAGAAACGCTGGGGCCGGATTGTGAACATCTCCTCCATCGTGGGCGCGACCGGCAATCCGGGGCAGGGCAACTATGCGGCCTCAAAGGCCGGTATGGTCGGTATGTCCAAATCGCTCGCCTATGAGGTGGCAACGCGCGGCATCACCGTGAACTGTGTGGCGCCGGGCTTTATCGCCACCGCCATGACCGACAAGCTCACGGACGATCAGAAAGACAAGATCAACGTCCAGATCCCGACAGGCCGCATGGGCACGCCCGAAGAGATCGCGGCGGCGGTGCTCTATCTGGCCTCGGAAGAGGCGGGGTACACCACCGGCACGACGCTTCACGTCAACGGCGGGATGGCAATGCTCTGAGCGCAAAGCTGACTTTCCGACGTGGCGTCACAAAACATTTGCCACCGGAAAGGATTGTGCTATGAGCAGCGCAGGTTAGGCCACGGCGCTTTTTAGGCGTTTCGTGGCCCATGAGGACGGAAAAGGTTGCCAAGACCGTTTCTGATTGTCATGTGACTATTGAGCGGCCCGAGGGCCAAAAGCTAAGACTGGGCATCGGGCCCGATATAAAGTGAGGAAGAATCATGAGCGACATCGCAGATCGCGTGAAGAAGATCGTTGTTGAGCATCTCGACGTTGAAGAAGACAAAGTGACGGAAACCGCGTCCTTCATCGACGATCTGGGCGCAGACAGCCTCGACACCGTTGAGCTGGTCATGGCTTTCGAAGAAGAGTTCGGCATCGAGATCCCGGACGACGCCGCCGAAACCATCCAGACCTTTGGCGACGCAGTGAAATTCATCACTGAAGCTTCCTGATTTTTCCAGTCACGCCCGGACAGTGGTCTGGGGGTGACGCGAGAAACATCACAGCATAAAGCGGCACATCCGGGTTCGGGTGTGCCGTTTTCTTTTGGGCCGTGTCTAGGGTGCGTGAGGCGGGACATCACGCGGCGGCATCGTCTTTGTCTTCTGGCGGGATGTTTTGTGGCGCGTCACCTGATCCGTCACTCGGAGGGGCGACAGTTTCGCGATCTGACAGAGCGTCCTCCTCCCACTCCGCAACGGCGCGTTGGGCGTAGACAGAGGCGGCGAAGGGGCCAAGGAGCTCTTCCAATTCCGCCTCAGAGAGGCGCTTTTCGAATTTCAGACCGACGAAATGTTCGTTGCTCCAGACGACCCGCGCCGTGCGGGTGACGGGGCCGATGGTGAGTTTGACCCTTTGGCGCTCATTGAGCGGCAAATCTGTTTCGATTTTTGCGCCGAGCTGGCTCAGATTGAGCAGATCACCGAGGCGCGTGGTCACCCCGTCAAAAATCACCACGGGCAGGGTGCAGGGGTAGCGGATCGCGCGGCGTTGCAAGATGCCATAGCGCAGCCAGGACCACGCCAGTATGGCGGTGAGAAAGGTGAAAATCCCGAGGACAAAGGCGATATTGCCGGATTGTTTGACCAAAGCGGCCTCGTTCAGCGCAGGAGGTTTGCGGTTGGCGGGGCGGAATTCGTCGAAGTTCTCCGGATCGAGAGGGGCGGGGAGCTCCTCCGGCTCGGCGCGGGAGAAAATTTTGGCGATGTCCGTGACACCGGCGCGCAGGCGGTCGATCAGGTCCGGCGTCGTGCGTTCCGTGGCGTTGAGAAAATCCTCCGCCGTCTCATCGCAGGGCACAGAGTTGAGAAAGCGCGAGAGGCTCTCAGATTGGGCCTGAAACCGGGGGTCGTCACCGTAGCGTTTGGCCATCTCGCCCCAGTTGTCACGGTGCAGCGACAGCAAATGATGCCGAGAGGCGATAAAGGCGTTGAGCGCGGTTTCATTGGCCCCCAGGTCGGCGGCGCCGATCTGTTTGACGAGGTTTTCGCGCGGGTAGCGTTCCATTTCGGTGCGAAACCTGCGGGCGGCCTCCGGTTCAGAGGTCGTTCCCAAAGCGGCGACATAGCTGTTGGCGCTGGCGTTCAGCTCCACCAGCCAGTTTTCCAACCCACAGGACGGGGCCGCGCGGCTGTCCGTCGCCCAAAGGGCACAGACCGCAAATACCAGCGCGAACCAGCAAAAGCTTGGGCGGATGAGAGGGAAAGACATGGGCGGTGCAGTCAGAACTTATGTCAGGTTTGTCTCAGCATCGCAGCAAAGCCTCAACATCCGGTTACTGGAGAACGAGCAGAAAACAGGGCGGATTTTCTCCGGGTTTGCCTCAGGCAATGCGTCTCGGGCTTCCATCACGGGGGCGAGCCGTGTAATGAAGGGCGACCGAGAATAAATGGGGGCAAAAGATGCGCCGAGTAGTTGTCACTGGACTGGGTATGGTGTCACCGCTGGCATGCGGTGTGGAGGAGACATGGAGCCGGATTCTGGACGGGCAATCCGCCGCCGGAACGATCCAGCGCTTTGATGCGAGCGGCCTTGCGACGGATTACGCCTGTGAGGTGAAATTTGGCGACGGCACCGACGGGACGTTCAATCCCGAGGACTGGATGTCCAACAAGGAACGCAAGAAAGTCGATGATTTCATTCTCTTCGGCATGGCGGCGGCTGAACAGGCGCTGACCGATGCGGATTGGAAGCCTGAGGGCGAGGACGATCTGTTGCGCACCGGCGTGATGATCGGCTCTGGCATTGGCGGCCTGTCGTCCATCGCGGATGCGGCGGTCCTATTGAAAGAAAAAGGCCCGCGCCGGATTTCGCCGTTCTTTATCCCCGGCTCCCTGATCAACCTGATCTCCGGTCAGGTGTCGATCAAATACGGCTTTAAGGGCCCGAACCACGCCGTTGTGACTGCCTGTTCCACCGGCGCGCATGCGATCGGTGACGCGTCCCGTCTCATCGCCTTTGGCGACGCCGACGTGATGGTCGCAGGTGGCGCAGAGGCCGCGATTTGTGAGCTGGGCATTGCCGGGTTCAACGCCTGTAAGGCGCTGTCGACCAAGCGGTCCGACGATCCGGCGGCGGCCAGCCGTCCCTATGATGAGGACCGCGACGGCTTTGTCATGGGCGAGGGCGCGGGCATTGTGGTGCTCGAAGAATACGAACACGCCAAAGCGCGCGGCGCAAAGATTTACGCCGAGGTTGTGGGCTATGGCCTCTCCGGCGACGCGTATCACATCACGGCGCCGGCCTCCGATGGCGACGGTGGCTACCGCGCCATGGAAGCGGCGCTGAAACGTGCGGGTATGGAGCCGTCCGAGATCGACTACATCAACGCGCATGGCACCTCGACCATGGCCGACACCATCGAGTTGGCCGCTGTGGAACGCCTGTTGGGTGATGCCGCGTCTAAGGCGACGATGTCCTCGACGAAATCCTCCATCGGTCACCTTTTGGGGGCGGCTGGCGCGGTTGAGGCGATCTTCTGTGTGCTGGCGATCCGCGATCGGGTCGCGCCGCCGACGATCAACCTCGACAACCTCGCCGCAGAGACCAAGATTGACCTCGCGCCGAATGCGAAACGCGAGCGTGAGATCAATGTCGTTCTGTCGAACTCCTTTGGGTTTGGCGGCACGAACGCCTCTTTGATCATGAAGAAGGTGGACGGCTGATATGTGGCGATCCATCGCCTCGAACGCTCTGACGCTCGGCATCGTGATCCTGGTCGCGATTGCCGGGGTCATTGCCTGGGGGAAAAGCGAATATCGCGCCGAGGGGCCGCTGGATCAGGCGATCTGCCTGCGGGTGCCGTCGGGCTCCACCATGTCTCGCGTGTCCGAGAACCTCGCCGATCAGGGCGCGGTGTCCTACCCGGCGCTTCTGCGCATCGGGGCGGATTACACCGACAAATCGCAACAGCTCAAAGCCGGGTCGTTCCTCGTCCCGGAAGGGTCGTCCATGGAGGAGATCGTCGATCTCGTGACCCGTGGCGGCGCGTCGACCTGTGGCACCGAAGTGGTCTACCGCATCGGTGTGAACCGCGCGACGATGGAAGTGCGCGAATTGGACCCGGCAACCTCCGAGTATATCGAGACCGCCGAGTTTGATCCTCTGGCGGAGGAGGTCACCATCCCCGAGGCCTATACCCAAGTGCGGGACGAGGCGGACACGCGCTACCGCGTTCTGGTGGCTGAGGGCACGACCGTCTGGCGTGTGGTCGAAAGCCTCAAGGCGGCGGACTTCCTCACCGGCTCCGTTGAAGCCGACGAAATGCCCTCTGAGGGGATGCTTGCCCCCGACAGCTACGAGGTCCGCGCGGCCTCTGATGTGGACGATCTGATCGCCCGCATGGTCGAGGCACAGCAACGTCGCATCGACATCGTTTGGGCCGCTCGCGAAGAGGGCCTGCCGTTCGACACGCCGGAAGAGATGCTCACCATGGCCTCGATCATCGAGAAAGAGACCGGTGTCGCAGAAGAGCGTCGCCAAGTGGCGTCGGTGTTTGAGAACCGGTTGAAACAGGGGATGCGGCTTCAAACCGACCCGACGGTGATCTACGGCGTGACCAATGGGCGGGGTTTCTTGGGGCGTGGTATCCGCCAGTCGGAATTGCAGTCGGATAGCCCCTACAACACCTATGTGATCAGCGGCATGCCGCCGGGACCGATCGCCAATCCGGGGCTTGCCTCGATGGAAGCGGCGGTGAACCCGGATGAAACGCCCTATCTTTTCTTTGTGGCCGATGGGACGGGCGGACACGCCTTTGCCGAAACGCTGGCCGAGCATAATGCCAATGTGGCGCGCTGGCGCGAGATTGAGGCGCAGAACGCCAATCAATAGCGTGCTGCCAATAAGCGATTGAAACTTTAGGAGGAAGGCGCGACATTGCTCGCGCCTTTCCCCGTTTTTAGAGGCAGAGATAGCAGCATGGAAACTTTGGCGATCCTCGTGGTCTCGGGGCTGACTGCCGCCGTTTTGGCCTGGCCCCGGTTGGCGCGCGCGCCTCTGTGGCGGGCGACTGTGACGCCACTCGCCTCGATCATCGGCTCCGGCTTTCTCGTGCTCGGCCCCATTCTGGCGCAGGCCTATGGGCAATGGACCCCGCTCGCCATGGCGCTTTTGTGCCTTTTGGCGTTCGTGATCGGCATGGCCGTGCGGTTCAACATTGCGGCGTTGGATCGTAAGGCCCATGGCCCCGTGACCAAGCGGATGGAGGATGTCGCCTCTTGGGTCTTGTCCTTTGCCTATATCATCTCGGTCGCCTATTACCTGAACCTCCTCGGCTCATTCGCCGTGAGCCTCACGCCCTGGGACACGCCCGTTGCGGCCAGGATGGTGACGACGGCGGTGTTCGCGGTGATCTTACTCACCGGCTGGACCAAGGGGTTTTCGGCCTTGGAGCGCTTAGAACAACTCTCCGTCGGCCTCAAGCTTGCGATCATCGCCGGGTTGCTCATCGGGCTGGCGTGGTTCTTTACGGATAAACTCGCCACAGACGCCCTGATTTTCACGCCTGCCGAGACGACCGGGTTCGGCGCGATTGGCCTTTTGTTCGGGCTGGTGGTGACGGTGCAGGGGTTTGAGACCTCGCGCTATCTGGGCGAGGAATATGATGCAGAGACCCGCGTGCGGTCGATGCGGATCGCGCAATGGCTCTCTGCCGCCATCTACATGCTCTACGTCATCCTCATGGCCTATGTGTTTCGCCCGGATCAGATCGAGACCTCCGAGACCGCGATCATCGACATGATGGCCCGCGTTGCACCGGTCCTGCCCATGATGCTTGTTGCAGCGGCCTTGGCGGCGCAGTTCTCCGCCGCTGTGGCGGACACCTCCGGGGCCGGGGGATTGGTCGAGGAACTGACCCATCACCGGGTGCCGGTGAAGGTCGGCTATGCCGTGCTTGTGGCGCTTGGCCTCGTCCTGACATGGATGCTGGATGTGTTCCAGATCATCTCTTGGGCGTCCAAGGCCTTTGCCGCCTATTACACGGTCCAAGGTGCGATTGCCGTGAAGCTTGCGCGGCGCGACGGCAAGGGCAGGGCCCATGTCGCCTTTTTCGCCGCGGTCACCGTGCTGGCCGCCGCTGTCACGCTCTTTGGCACCGCCGTGGAGTAAAGCTTAGACCAGCCCCTCGGTCTCGATATGCACCACCGCGCCGCAATGTTTGCAGTGGGTCGCATCGGCGTCATGGAGCATCAGGCCGCAGGTCTGGCATTCGTAGCGCACCTTGGAGGGGCGAAAGAGCACCTGCGCGAGGCGCAAGAACAGCGTGACGCCAAAGAACATCACCCCGATGGACAAAAGCCGCCCCGTTGTGCCCTCCAAGGTGATGTCGCCAAACCCGGTGGTCGTCAGCGTGGTGATCGTGAAATAGAGCGCGTCGGCGTAGTTCGTGATCTTGGCGTTATGGCCATGCTCCAACGCGTAGATCAGGCCGGTGGTGACGAAGATAAACACCAAGAGGTTGATCGCGGCGACGATGACCTCCTCATGGCGGCGGAAGAGGTGAAAATCCTGCCGCAGACGGTTCATCAGCTGATAGGTGTGCAACAGCCGGAGCGTCCGCAAAATGCGCAGGAAGCCGAGGCCCTCACCCGCCAGAGGCGCGAGGAAAGAAATCATCGCCGCGATGTCGGCCAAGGTTGACGGGCGGGTCAGGTATTTCAGCCGCTTGTCGGCCACATAGACCCGCGCGGAGAAATCCATCAGGATGAACACGCCAAACACCGCATCGAGCGTCTCGATGAGCCGGGTGTGCGGGATAAAGGATGTCACGATCACAAACAGGATCGTCGTCAGGTCGAAGGCCAGAATGGCATAGCGAAACCGGTGCGCGCGGTCGCTTTCACCCTCGTAAAGTTCGTTTAACGTGGCGGAAAACCCTGTCGACATCGTCTCTCTCCTTGGCCCTCAGACATGCGGGAAAATCCACGCTGTGACAAGCCCTTGGGTGGTTTGGGGCGCGGCTCCCGACCTGCGCCGCGCCTGATCTGTTCCGGCATCTGTCTCGGCGCACGGTCCCTTTAACGCTTTTTACCTTCTATGCCGCATCGTGGTCCCTGCTGGAAAGCGTGGGTGCGATGCCCCGAGGGGCCTGAGGGGGCCTCATAGGGGTGCGGTGGTTGGGGCCATCGGATCAGTCCTCACGCTTCTCGTGCGGAGAACCACTTCGTGCATGAGAGGCAGACAACATGACAGTGAACTCATCTGTGGGGGATGACTTCGAAACCGTGGATCAGATCGAAGCGTCGGTAAAGCAGAGCTTGCTCTGGGCGATTTTGGCGCTCGACGATGTGATCGACAGGCTTTTGACGGGCGAGAAGGCCGGGAAAGAGGTGCGTCCTCTGATCGCCGACCTGATGCGCGCGAAACTGGCCGCAGTGACGGAAAGGCAGAAACTCGATGACGAAAAACGCAAACGCGGAGAGCTTGGGGGCGGAGAGATCGATTTCGACGCCGCCCGATCTGAGATCCTTGATCGGCTGGCTCGCCTCAAGGCCGCAAGCCGAGCAGAGTGAGTTTTTGGAAAATCTGGGGGAGGGGGCGCTCATGGCGCTCCCTTACCTGTTCGAGGTTTGGGCCTTGGATCACCAACTCCCGCCTGCGGGCGATTGGCGCACATGGGTGATCATGGGCGGGCGCGGCGCGGGCAAGACGCGGGCCGGGTCCGAGTGGGTCCGCGCGATGGTCGAGGGCAGCCGCGCGCATCAGCCGGGGCGGGCGAAACGGGTGGCCCTGATTGGCGAGACCTATGATCAGGCGCGCGAGGTGATGGTGTTTGGCGACAGTGGCATCCTCGCCTGTTCTCCGCCGGATCGTCGTCCGAACTGGTCGGCCACGCGCCGGACGTTGGTTTGGCCCAATGGCGCGGAGGCGACGGTGTTTTCCGGCAATGATCCGGAGGCGCTTCGTGGGCCGCAGTTTGATGCGGCCTGGGTCGACGAGCTGGCAAAATGGCGCAAGCCGCAAGAGGCCTGGGACATGCTGCAATTCGGGCTGCGCCTTGGCGATGACCCGCGCGCGGTGGTGACGACCACGCCGCGTAACGTGGGCATTTTGAAAACGCTTCTGACCCGCGACAGCACCGTGACGACGCACGCAAAGACAGAGGCCAACGCGGCCAACCTCGCGGCCTCTTTCCTCGAAGAGGTCAAAGCCCGCTACGCCGGCACGCGGCTGGGGCGGCAGGAATTGGATGGCGTCTTGCTCGATGAGGAAGAGGGGGCGCTCTGGTCGCTCTCTCGCATTGAAGCAACGCGGGTGCATGAGACGCCCGAGTTTGACCGGATCGTCGTGGCCGTCGACCCGCCGGTGACGGGGCACAAGGGCTCGGACGAATGCGGGATCGTTGTCGTGGGCGCGGTGACCAAGGGCGCGCCAAAAGACTGGTGCGCCTATGTGTTGGAGGATGCCTCTGTGTCGGCCTCCTCGCCCACAGTCTGGGCCGAGGCGGCGATTAATGCGCTGGAGCGTTGGGAGGGCGATAAGATCGTGGCGGAGGTGAACCAAGGCGGCGATCTCGTGGAAACCGTCATCCGGCAAATCGACCCTCTGGTGCCCTATAAGTCCGTGCGTGCCACACGCGGCAAGGCGGCGCGGGCCGAACCCGTCGCGGCGCTCTACGATCAGGGGAGGGTGGTGCACACGCGCGGGCTTGGCGATCTCGAAGACCAGATGATCAAGATGACCGCCCAAGGCTATCAAGGGAGCGCAAGCCCCGACCGGCTCGATGCGCTCGTCTGGGCGATTCATGAGTTGATGATCCTGCCCAATCCGGGACGACCCAGGATCAGGACGTTGGGGTGAGATTTTCCAGCACCCAGAGAATGCTCCGCTTTGCGGGGCATTTTTCTTTTAAAATCATTGGTCTGAACCGCGTGTTGCGCCCCGCGCGACCCAGCGCACGCTCTGCTCAGAACTTCTTTCATCCTCTCCCGTAGAACTTCTTTCACCGACGGCGCGGACCTCTCAGCGAGGGGCGAGACGCCGGACGGGACGGCCCGGACAGGCGCGGGTGGACAGAGGCAAAGGGCGCTCGTCTCCCCCTGTCCGGGCAGTGGAAATGCGGCGGAATTGAACGGTGAATTTGGGCCGGACAAGCAATGAGGAGAGACACGGATATGGTGTTTGACTTTCTGAAACGGGGCGCGAGCGAGATGCCCGAGACGAAGGCCTCGGCGACCGGTCCGGTCGTTGCGGCGGTCTCCGGTGTGGGGCGCGTGGCGTGGAGTGCACGGGACACGGTGACGCTGACCCGTGTGGGCTTTGTCGGCAACCCGGTGGGCTTTCGCGCGGTCAAACTGATCTCCGAGGCGGCCTCTGCTCTGCCGCTCGTGCTGCAAAACCGGATGGAGCGGTTTGAGACCCATCCGTTGCTCTCCGTCATTTCGCGCCCCAACCCGGCGCAGGGGCGGGCGGAACTCTTTGAAGCGCTCTATGCGCAGTTCCTTTTGTCCGGCAACGGCTATCTGGAGGCCGTGGGCGAGTGGGGGCAGGTGCCGCAAGAGCTGCATGTGCTGCGCTCGGACCGCATGAGCCTCATTCCCGGCGCGGATGGCTGGCCGGTGGCCTATGAATACGCGGTCGGCGGGCGCAAGCATCGGTTCGACGTGATCGAGGGCCATTCCCCGATCTGCCACATCAAGGCGTTTCATCCGGCGGATGACCATTATGGCCTCTCGCCGATCCAGGCGGCGGCGACGGCGATTGACGAGCACAATGCGGCGTCGCGCTGGTCGAAATCGCTCTTGGACAATGCCGCGCGGCCCTCTGGCGCGATTGTTTCCAAGGGCGCGGATGGCGGTGCAACGATGAGCGCGGATCAATACGACCGCCTCCTGTCCGAGATGGAGAGCCACCATCAGGGCGCGCGCAACGCGGGTCGGCCGATGCTCTTGGAGGGCGGTCTGGATTGGAAGCCGATGGGGTTTAGCCCCTCCGACATGGAGTTCCAAAAGACCAAAGAGGCCGCCGGGCGTGAGATCGCCTTGGCCTTTGGTGTGCCGCCGATGCTTTTGGGCATTCCGGGGGACATGACCTACTCGAATTACCAAGAGGCGCATCGGGCCTTTTATCGCCTGACCGTTTTGCCGCTGGTGCAAAAGGTCGCCGCCGCGATTGGCCATTGGCTGTCCGAGATGACCGGCGAGGAGATCGAGTTGAAACCCGATCTCGATCAGGTCTCTGCGCTCTCGGCAGAGCGGGATGCGCAATGGGCGCGGGTCGCGGGTGCGGATTTCCTCACGGATGAGGAAAAGCGGGCGATGCTCGGCCTTCCGCCGCTGACGCCTGAGCCAGTGGAACCGGAGAATGAGCCTGTGTTCGAGTCAGACCCGGACGCGCCGGAGCTGCCGTTCGAGGCGCCGGAGACCGACATTCAGAGCGAGGACGACTGAGATGAACAGCTACATGACCCATGGGCTTGAGCATAAATTCATGCGCCTCGGCGATGAGGTGAGCGTGGAGAATGGCGTGAAGATCGAGGGCTACGCCTCTCTCTTTGGCCACAAGGACACGGGCGGCGACACGGTGCAAAAGGGTGCCTATGCCCGCTCTCTCCAGACGCTCAGATCCAAAGGGCGCTCGGTCAAAATGCTTTGGCAACACGATCCGGCCCAGCCCATCGGCATTTGGGATGAGGTGCGCGAGGACGCGCGCGGTCTCTATGTCAAAGGCCGTCTGTTGACCGAATTGCAGAAGGGGCGCGAAGCGGTGGCGCTGATCGAGGCGGGGGCGATTGACGGCCTCTCCATCGGCTACCGCACCCTGCGCGCCCAGAAGGATCAAAAAGGCCAACGCCTTTTGACGGAACTGGAGCTTTGGGAGGTGTCGCTCGTGACCTTCCCGATGCTGCCGGAGGCGCGGCTCAGCGCGGAGCAAAAGGGCGATGACGCCCTTGAGGCCGAGATGATGCTGCGTGATCTCGCGGGCGCTTTGACCGGCGCGCGCAAGCTGCTGGCCAAGGGTGTTCTGGATGAAACCTGACGGTCAGCGCATTCACCCGCAAACCCAACATCACAACGAAGGAATGTTTGGATGAGCAACCCCGAAAGAGAGGCCCGACAGTCGGGTCCGGCCCGAAATCCGGCCCCAAATCCGGCCCATGAGGTGAAGACCGCGCTGGCCGGTTTCATGAGTGATCTCAAAGACTTTCAGACCGAAATCAAATCTAAACTTCAAAAGCAGGAAGAGCGACTGACCATGCTTGATCGTAAATCTCACATCTTTGCCCAACCGGCGACCCGCCCGGCACTTTCCGCCCAGCCCGAGGTGGATATGTCCCACAAATCGGCGTTCACCACCTATGTGCGCAACGGCGACGACGACGCGCTGCGCGGCATCGCGCTTGAGGGCAAATCCATGTCCACGGCGGTGAATGGCGACGGCGGCTACCTCGTCGATCCGCAGACCTCCGACGTGATCAAATCGGTGCTCAAATCCACCGCCTCGATCCGCTCCATCGCCAATGTGGTGAACGTCGAGGCGACCTCTTACGACGTGCTGATCGACACCACCGATCTCGGCTCCGGCTGGGTCACCGAGACCGGCACCGTGGGCGAGACCGCGACCCCGACCATCGACCGCATTTCCATCCCGCTCTATGAGCTCTCCGCCCTGCCGAAGGCCTCTCAGCGCCTGCTGGACGACAGCGCCTTTGACATCGAGGCATGGCTCGCGGGCCGGATCGCGGACAAATTCGCCTCAGCGGAAGCTTCCGCCTTTATCAACGGCGATGGTGTGGACAAGCCGACTGGCATTCTGAACCACGGCACCGTCGACAACGACAGCTGGGCCTGGGGCAGCCTCGGCTATGTCGCGACCGGCACCGATGGCGGCTTTGACGGCACCAACCCGGCGGATGCGATTGTCGAACTGGTCTATGCGCTCGGCGCACAGTACCGCGCCAACGGCACCTTTGTGATGAACTCCAAAACCGCCGGTCAGGTGCGCAAGCTCAAGGACGCCGATGGTCGTTTCCTCTGGTCTGACGGTCTGGCCGCAGGCGAGCCCGCCCGTCTCATGGGCTACCCGGTTCTGATCGCCGAGGACATGCCGGACATCGCCTCGGATGCGACCGCGATTGCCTTTGGTGACTTTGCCGCCGGTTACACCGTGGCCGAGCGCCCGGACGTGCGCATCCTGCGTGATCCGTTCTCCGCGAAACCGCACGTTCTCTTCTACGCGACCAAACGCGTTGGCGGCGATGTGTCTGATTTCGCGGCGATCAAGCTCCTGAAATTCGGTCTCGCCTGATCTTTCTGAACGACTTGTCCTCATTCGCGTGAGGGCACCGGATGCGCGGCTCATGGCCCCGTGTTGTCTAGCAGCTCCCCCTCCGTCCGAGCGACACAGGCGAGCCGCGCATCCGACCACGCAATCCTAGGGGGCCCGGATACGGAGTTTATCATGATGTTGATGGAACAGACCCAGGTGCCGAGCGCCTCTTTGCCGGTGGCTGAGTTCACGGACCATATGCGACTGGGCACCGGGTTTGATGACGACGGGGTGCAGAACAGCGTTCTTGAGAGCTACCTGCGCGCGGCCATCGCCGCAGTCGAAGCCCGCACGAACAAGGCCCTGATCGCACGCGACTTTCTTTACACGCTGTCGGCCTGGCGCGATTTGAGTGCGCTGACCTTGCCGGTCGCGCCTGTGGCCACGATCAACAGCTTTGTGATCCGGGACCGCACTGGCGCGGAGACTTTGGTCGATCCGGCGAAATACATGCTGGAACAGGACAGCCACCGTCCGCGCCTCGTCTCCACCGGCTTTATCCTGCCGCAGATCCCCGTTGCGGGGGAGGCCCGGATCGCCTTCACAGCCGGCTATGCGAGCGTCTGGGGCGATCTGCCCGCGGACCTGTCGCAGGCGGTGTTCCTTCTGGCCGCGCATTACTACGAGCATCGCCATGAGACGGCGGTGGGCGAGAGTGTCATGCCGTTCGGTGTTTCGACACTTTTGGAGCGCTACCGCAACCTGCGTCTGTTCGGGGGGCGGGTTTGATGGCGGTGCATCTCAACCGAAAGCTGGTGCTCGAAGAGGCCCAACGGACCTCGGACGGGGCAGGCGGCTATGTCGAAAGCTGGACCGCACTTGGCACGCTCTGGGCAGAGATCAAATCCGGGTCGGGCCGCGAGACCAGCGAAGATTTCCTGACGGTGTCCCGCGTCTCGATGACCATCACCGTGCGCGGTGCGCCGGTCGGCTCGAAACGCCGCCCGAAACCGGAGCAGCGGTTTGTCGAGGGGGGGCGCATTTTCACCATTCTCGCCGTGAGCGAGGCAGATGCACAGGGCCATTACCTGACCTGCACCGCGCGTGAGGAGGTGACGTCATGAGCTATGGGGTTTCTGCGGCGCTTCAGACGGCGGTTTATCAGGCGCTCTCTGGCGATCCGGTGCTCACTGGGCTGGTGGGCACGGCGATCTTCGACGCGGCGCCTGCGGGCACTGTGCCGGAGCTCTACGTGAGCCTCGGTCCCGAGGATGTCACGGACGCCTCCGACAAATCCGGCCATGGCGCGCGGCACGATTTCACCGTGTCGGTCGTCTCGGACACCGCCGGGTTTCTCACCGCCAAACAGGTGGCCACGGCCATTTCCGATGTGCTGGTCGATGCGGCCTTGCCGCTCAGCCGGGGCACGTTGATCGGGCTTTATTTCGTGTCGGCCAAGGCCCGGCGCGTTCAGGACAGCGAGGTGCGCAGGATCGACCTGAAGTTCCGTGCGCGCGTCGAAGACAACTGACACTTCCAAGACGGAGTATATGACCATGGCTGCCCAAAACGGCAAAGACCTCTTGATCAAGCTGGACATGACCGGGTCCGGTTCCTTTACCACGGTGGCGGGCCTGCGCGCCTCGCGCATCTCGTTCAACGCGGAGACGGTCGATGTGACCTCTCTCGAAAGCTCCGGCGGCTGGCGCGAGCTTTTGGCGGGCGCAGGCGTCAAGACCGCCTCGATCTCCGGCTCCGGCGTGTTCAAGGACGACGCCACAGACGAGCGCGCGCGCCAGATCTTTTTCGACGGCGAGGTGCCGAATTTCCAGGTGATCATTCCGGATTTCGGCACGGTCGAAGGCCCGTTCCAGATCACCGCCATCGAGTATGCCGGGTCGTATAACGGCGAAGCAACCTATGAGCTGTCCATGGCCTCCGCCGGGGCGCTGAGCTTTATCGCGGCATAAGGGGCGAGGGGCATGGCCAATCCGTTCCAAGGCGAAGTCGCGCTGACCCTCAATGGCACGCGCCATGTGCTCAAACTCACGCTCGGCGCTTTGGCCGAGTTGGAGGCGGGGCTTGAGGTCGACTGTCTGGTCGATCTCGTGACCCGTTACGAGCAGGGGCGGTTTTCCTCTGCCGATGTGTTGCGGGTCGTGGTGGCGGGGCTGCGCGGCGGTGGCTGGCGCGGTGGCTATGACGACATCCTCACCGCCGAGATCGCGGGCGGCCCGTTAGAGGCCGCGCGGGTTGGGGCAGAGCTGATTGCCCGCGCCTTTACCGTGCCGGGCTGAGGAGGGGCCATGACAACGATTGGCAAAACCATGATTGGCAAGCCCACCACCGGCATGATCCGCGAGGGCGGCTTTGACTGGCCCGCCTTAATGCGGCTCGGGATCAAGGGCTTGGGGCTTCAGCCCTCTGCCTTTTGGGCGCTCACGCCTGCGGAACTTTTGATGATGCTCGGGGCCGGGTCCGGCACCGCGCCGATGGGGCGCTCCCGTCTCGAAGAATTGGCCAAGGCGTTCCCTGATGGGGAGCATCCTGAGAGGGCCGTTATGAAAGGGCAAAACGATGGCTGACGAGTTCAACGGCACCGATCTTGGCGGGTTCGACACGCTCGAAGACAAGGTCGCGCAAATGGAAAGCGCGATCAGCGGCGCGGAGGCGATGGCGGCGACGTTCAACAACGAAATGATCCGCCTTCAGGCCACCGTGGGCGAGACCCAGCGCGAAGTGGCCGCACTCGAACGCGGTATCTCTCGGGGGCTGAAACGCGCGATTGATGGTTTGGTATTCGACGGCGACACGCTGGCGGATGCGCTCGAAGGCCTTGGTCAAAGCATGTTGGATGCGGCCTATAACGCGGCGCTGACGCCCGTGACCTCGCATATCGGTTCGGTGATGGGCGCGGGACTTGAGAGCGTCATTCAGGGCTTTATGCCCTTTGCCGATGGCGGCGCGTTCACCCAAGGACGCGTGACGCCCTTTGCCAATGGCGGGGTGGTGTCCAGCCCGACCTATTTCCAGATGCGGGGCGGCACCGGCCTCATGGGCGAGGCGGGGGCGGAGGCGATCATGCCCTTGGCGCGTGGCTCCGACGGCAAGCTCGGCGTGCGCACCCAGGGCGGGTCGCGGCCCGTGAATATCACGATGAATGTCACGACCCCGGATGTGCAGGGTTTCCAGCGCAGCCAAAGCCAGGTCGCCGCGCAGCTCAGCCGCGCGCTCAGCCTCGGCTCCCGCAACCAGTAATTTCAGACGATCAACGGAGGGCAGATCATGGGCTTTCACGAGGTGAGATTTCCCGCCAACCTGAGCTTTGGCTCGGTGGGCGGACCGGAGCGGCGCACCGATGTGGTGATGCTCGCCAACGGGTTCGAGGAACGCAACACGCCTTGGGCGCATTCGCGGCGGCGCTATGACGCGGGGATGGGGATGCGCTCGCTCGACGACATCGAGGCGCTCATCGCCTTTTTCGAGGCGCGCCAAGGCCAGCTTTATGGATTCCGGTGGAAAGACTGGTCGGACTACAAGACCTGTAAACCCTCCGGCACAGTGGGCTACCGCGATCAAGTGATTGCGATGGGCGACGGCAAAACCACCGTGTTCCAGCTCACGAAAACCTACACCTCCGGCGCGACTTCTTATGTGCGTCCGATCAAGAAACCCGTGCATGCGACCGTGAAGCTGGGGGTCGGCGGCCAAGAGGTATTTCAATCCCTCGATTGGGAGGTGGACACCGAGACCGGCCTTGTGACCTTTTCGGAGGCGCCGATTGACGGGGCCGAAGTCACCGCCGGGTTCGAGTTCGACGTGCCGGTGCGGTTTGACACCTCCACGATCACCACCTCTGTCGCCTCGTTTCAGGCGGGCGAAGTGCCGAACGTGCCCGTTGTGGAGGTGCGTGTCTGATGGCGTATCCTGAGGCATTGATCGCGCATCTGGAAAGCGGCACGACAACGCTCTGTCGCGCGTGGCAGGTGGTGCGCCAGGACGGCACCTCCTACGGGTTCACCGATCACGACACCGATCTGACGTTTGACGGCGTGACGTTCAAGGCGGACACGGGTCTGACGGCCAATGCGCTTGAGCAATCGACGGGTCTCTCGGTGGACAACACGGAGGCGCTTGGCGCGCTGTCGTCGGTTGCTGTGACCGAGGACGACATCCGCGCCGGGCGCTTTGACGGGGCGGAGGTGCAATCCTGGCTCGTCAACTGGACCGATGTGGCCCAGCGCGTGCTTTTGTTCAAAGGCACCTTTGGCGAGCTGGTGCGCGTCGCCGGTGGCTTTCGCGCCGAATTGCGCGGGCTGACCGAGGCGCTGAACCAAAGTCAGGGCCGGGTCTATCATTCCGTCTGCTCCGAGGTCTTGGGTGGAAAAGGGTGTCAGTTCAACATATTGCAGCCCGGTTTTTACACGGAGGTCGAAGTTGAGGCGGTCGAAAAGGGCAAGGTGTTCACCTTTGCCAATCTCACCGGATTTGACGACCGCTGGTTTGAGCGCGGGCGTTTGACCGTGCTCACCGGCGCGGGGGCTGGTCTCATCGGCTTGGTCAAAAACGACCGCCTGTCTGCCGCCAAACGCGTCATTGAATTGTGGGAAGACCTCCGCGCCGATCTGGCCGTGGGCGACACGATCCGCATCGAGACCGGCTGTGACAAACGGGCGGAGACCTGTCGGCTTAAGTTCGACAATTTCATCAATTTCCGCGGCTTCCCGCATATTCCGGGCGACGACTGGCTGACCTCTTATCCGGTGAGTTCGGCGGACAATGACGGCGGCAGCCTTTTGGGCAGCGGATCGCAGTCCGATGAGGTCACCAACCCGTTCATCGGATTGCAATAGGGGACAAGATCATGAGCAATGAGCATATCGCGGATCTGGCGCGGGACTGGGTTGGGACGCCCTATCTGCATCAGGCGTCTTGCAAGGGCGCGGGGACCGATTGCCTCGGCCTCTTGCGCGGGCTGTGGCGCGAGGTTTACGGCATGGAACCGGAGCTTGTCCCGCCCTATACGGCGGATTGGAGCGAGCCGCAGCGTGACGAACGCCTCCTCCGCGCCGCACGTCGGCACCTCGTCGAAAAACCGCTCTCCGAGATGGCTCCCGGCGATGTGCTGTTGTTTCGGATGCGCGCGGGCGCGGTGGCGAAACATCTGGGCATTGTTGGACGGGTCGGGGAGACGGCCAGTTTCATCCATGCCTACAGCGGTCATGGCGTGATCGAGAACGCGTTCAGCCAGCCGTGGCAACGCCGGGTGGTGGGCGTCTTTGCCTTTCCGCCTTTGCCAGAGACGCAACCTGAGACCGAGGGAGATACCTGATGGCAACCATCGTTCTATCCGCCGTTGGCGCGGCGTTCGGCGCCTCTGTCGGGGGCGGGATTTTCGGACTGTCCTCTGTGGTCATCGGGCGCGCGATCGGGGCCACCTTGGGCCGTGCGATCGACCAGCGCCTCATGGGCGTCGGCAGTAGCACGGTTGAATCCGGCCGTGTCGAACATTTCCGCCTCACAGGCGCCTCCGAGGGCACGCCCGTGTCACAGGTCTACGGGCGCATGCGTGTCGGCGGTCAGGTGATCTGGGCCACCAAGTTCCAGGAAAACACGGAAACAACCAGCGCGGGCAAGGGCACGTCGACCACCGTGACCGAATATAGCTACACCGTCTCGCTCGCCATCGCGATTTGCGAGGGGGAGATTTCCCGCGTGGGCCGCATCTGGGCCGACGGCAAGGAACTGGACCGCAGCACGTTGTCGATGCGGGTCTACACCGGCTCGGAGGATCAGCTTCCGGATGCCAAGATCGAAGCCGTCGAGGGCGCGGGCATGGTCCCGGCCTATCGCGGCATCGCCTATGTGGTGATCGAGGATCTGGAACTCACGTCCTTTGGCAACCGCGTGCCGCAGTTCACTTTTGAGATCATGCGGCCCGACCAGTCTGAGGGCGCGAAAGGCGATCTGACGCATCTGGTCCCCGCCGTGGCGATGATCCCCGGCACGGGCGAATATGCGCTGGCGACGAAGCCGGTCTATGTGTCGGACCTTTTTGGCACCACCTCTGCGTCGAACATGAACTCGCTCTCGGGCGAGCCGGATTTCACGACGTCCTTGAATGCAATGACGGATGAGTTGCCCAACTGCGGCGCGACCTCTCTGATCGTGTCGTGGTTTGGCGATGACCTGCGCTGTGGCTCGTGCCAGATTCAGCCGAAGATCGAACAGAATATGCTCGACGGCGATTCCATGCCGTGGTCGGTGTCGGGTCTCACGCGGAGCACGGCGAACCTTGTCCCGCGCGATGCGGGCGGTAATGTGATCTATGGCGGCACACCGACGGATCAGTCGGTCATTCAGTCCATCCAAGCGCTCAAGGACGCCGGGCAAGCGGTGATGTTCTACCCGTTCATCCTCATGGATCAACAGGAGGACAACACGCTCCTTGACCCGTGGACCGGGGAAGTCGGCCAGCCGCCGCTTCCCTGGCGGGGGCGGATCACCACCTCTCTTGCGCCCGGTCTGACGGGGTCGCCCGATGGAACGGCGGCCGCCGCCGTGCAAGTGGCGCAGTTTTTTGGCACGGCGCAGCCGACGGATTTCGTCCATGCTGGCGATAAGGTGCTCTACACCGGGCCAGCGGAGTTGTCCTACCGGCGCATGATCCTTCATTACGCGCATCTCTGTGCGCTGGCGGGGGGCGTGGACTCTTTTTGCATCGGGTCCGAGCTGCGCAGCCTGACGCAAATCCGAAGCGCCTCTGGCTTTCCGGCGGTCGCGGCGCTGCGCCAACTGGCGAGCGATGTGCGGAGTATTCTCGGCCCTCAGACCAAGATCGGCTATGCCGCCGATTGGTCGGAGTATTTCGGCTATCAGGCGGACGGCAATCTCTATTACCACCTCGACCCGCTTTGGGCCGATGACGAGATCGACTTTGTCGGTATCGACAATTACATGCCGCTCTCCGATTGGCGCGAGGGCGACGATCATGCGGATGCAGACTGGGGGTCGATTTACAATCTCGACTATCTCAAATTCAACATCGAGGGCGGAGAGGGCTATGACTGGTATTATGCCCACTCGGAACACGACGCCGCGCAGATCCGCACGCCCATCGAGGATGTGAGCTACGGTGAGCCGTGGGTCTGGCGCTACAAGGACATTCGCGGGTGGTGGGAGAATGACCACCATGACCGGATCGACGGGGTGCGGTCCGAGACGCCCACCGCTTGGGAACCGCGCTCCAAGCCCATCTGGTTCACGGAATTCGGCTGTGCCGCCGTGGACAAGGGCACCAATGAGCCGAACAAATTTCTGGATGCGAAAAGCTCCGAAAGCGCGCTTCCGGCCTACTCGACGGGGCGGCGGGATGACTTTATCCAGCTCCAATACATCCGCGCGATGGTGGAATATTGGAATGAGGCGGATCACAACCCGCTCTCGGATGTCTACGGCGGCCCCATGATTGACATGACCCGCGCGCATGTCTGGGCGTGGGACGGGCGGCCCTATCCGGCCTTTCCGACGGTCACTTCCGTCTGGTCGGATGGGGGGAATTATTCCAAGGGGCCTTGGCTCAATGGTCGTTCCACCGCGCGCACGCTTGCCGCTGTGGTCACGGAAATCTGCGCCCGCTCTGGCGTGACAGAGATTGACACTTCTGA
>CAXPTW010000086.1:0-28135 GCA_964220165.1 Abyssibacter sp. | reverse complement strand
ACGCCAGCTTCCAAGAGCTGACGCATGGAGAAATCGGGAAGCGCCATTGTCGTATCCTTTCCGGTTTAACGCCTGGACGGAGGGTTTCAGGCAGATGCCCAACCGGTGGACCGTTCAGGGATGTCTCCCCCGAGGGCCCGCCTCCGTCTGTGAAGTGCTCGCGCATATAGAGGGGATTTTGGGGCTTGGCAACCCCTGCCCCCTTTTTGAGTATTTTTCCCAAGAAGAAGATGGAAATCCTCGGCGCGCCTTCGCCGTCTCTTGCCATTTGGTCAAAATCCGGCGCAATAGGGATTATGGACACCAAACATGACATTCTCTGTATCGGCTCCGTCCTGTGGGACGTGATCGGACGCACCGACCGCTCCATGCGTGTCGGCTCAGACGTGCCGGGGCGCATCATACGTGTGCCGGGTGGCGTGGCAATGAATATTGCCATGGCGTTGGCGCGCTTTGGGATGAGACCCGGCCTGCTCACCGCCATCGGGCGCGATCCGGCGGGCGCGGAGCTGATCGACGCTGCCAAAGTGCGCGGGATCGGCACAGAGCATGTCTATCTGTCCGAGGATTTGCCAACCGACAGTTATATGGCCGTCGAGGGCGCGAACGGGTTGATTGCCGCCATTGCGGACGCACATTCGCTGGAGCGCGCGGGCGACAAGATCCTGCGGCCTTTGGCGGACGGACGTCTGGGCACGGTGAATGCGCCCTATGCGGGGCCGGTCGCCTTGGACGGCAATCTGACCACGCAGCTGTTGCGAGAGATCGCGCAGTCGCCGCTTTTTGCCAAGGCCGATCTGCGCGTCGCGCCAGCCTCACCCGGCAAGGCGGAGCGGTTATTACCGCTCTTGGATCACCCGCGCGCGACGCTCTATGTGAACCTCGAAGAGGCCGGGTTGTTGGCGCAAGCCACATTTGACAGCTCGGCGGAGGCCGCGCGCGCCTTGATGGACAAGGGCGCGCACCGCGTTTTGGTCACCAATGGCGGCAAGGGTGCCTCTGTGGCCTTTGGCGGCGATGTCCTCACCCAAACCCCGCCCGAAGTTCTGGTCGCGCGTGTGACCGGCGCGGGCGATACCTTTATGGCGGCGCATATCGCCGCCGAGATGCGCGGCGTGGACGCGGCAACGGCCTTGGCCACCGCCTTGGACGCCGCAGCGCTTTATGTTTCTGGAGATACCCCCCTATGACCTTGCCGATGATGTATGCCCCCGAAGTGAAGGACGCTTTGCAGGCAGGCCGCCCTATCGTGGCGCTCGAGTCGACGATCATCACCCATGGCATGCCCTACCCGCAGAATGTCGAGACCGCGAAGATGGTCGAAGACGACGTGCGCGCGGCCGGGGCGACACCCGCAACCATCGCGGTGTTGGATGGGGTGCTGCACATCGGGCTAACCGCGCTGGAGCTGACCGCACTGGGTCAGGCCACCGGCGTGATGAAAGTCTCCCGTGCCGACTTGCCGGTCTGTATCGCCCGCGGCGCAACCGGGGCCACAACCGTGGCGGCCACGATGATCGCGGCGCAGATCGCGGGGATCAAAGTCTTTGCAACCGGCGGGATCGGCGGTGTGCACCGTGGGGCCGAAGAGACCTTTGATATTTCCGCCGATCTGTTGGAACTGGGCGAAACCGCTGTCACCGTGGTGGCGGCCGGGCCGAAGGCCATTCTCGACATCCCGAAAACGCTTGAAGTGCTCGAAACCCACGGCGTGCCGGTGATTGCCTATGGCCAGGACGAGATTCCGGCCTTTTGGTCGCGCGCCTCTGGCCTCACCGCGCCCCTGCGGATGGACAGCGCCGCAGAGATCGCGGCGGCGATGGAAATACGGGCCGCCATGGGCCTCAAAGGCGGGCAGTTGGTGGCCAATCCGATCCCCGAGAGCGACGAGATTCCGCGCGAGGTGATCATGCCCTATGTGGAGACCGCGCTCAAAGAGGCCGAGGAGAAAGGCATTTCCGCCAAAGAAGTCACGCCCTTTCTGCTGCAACGCATGTTCGAGCTGACCGAAGGGCGGTCTCTGACGGCCAATATCGCGCTGGTTCGCAACAACGCGCGTCTTGCCGCACAGATCGCGAGCGCTTTCGTGTAAATAAGTGACGTTGAGGGAGAAATCCGTGCAACGCCTTATTGTTCTTTCAAATGCCCGCGCCTAAGTTCCGGGGGCACGCCCTCTTTTCGCCTCCTTTGTCTTTAGGCCAGAAATGACCAACCCATTCGAAGAAGAAACCCACCCGCCCCAGCACAAAAAACCGGGGCTTTTGGCGCATTTGCGTGCGGCCTTTCTCACCGGATTGGTTGTCGTCGCGCCCATCGGGTTGACGGCCTATGTGATCTGGACCGTGATCGGCTGGGTCGATGGCTGGGTTCTGACCTTTGTGCCGCAGTCCTATCACCCGGATGAGCTGATCAACCGCTGGCTGGGCTACGAGCTTCCGGACAAACAGATTCACATCAACCTGCGCGGTGCAGGTGTGGTGATTTTCCTGATCTTCACCATTGTTGTCGGCTGGATCGCCAAGGGCCTCGTTGGACGGTCCCTCATTCGCTGGGCCGAGAGCCTCGTGGACCGGACCCCCATCGTGCGCTCGATCTACAACGGCGTGAAACAGATCGCGGAAACGGTCTTTGCCCAGACGGAAACTTCGTTCGACAAAGCCTGTCTCATCGAATACCCGCGCCGGGGGATTTGGGCCATCGGGTTTGTGTCGACGAATGCCAAGGGCGAAGTCGCGCGTCGGACGCCAGAGGATGAGAAATACCTCTCCGTGTTCGTGCCGACGACGCCAAACCCGACCTCTGGGTTTCTGCTGTTCTTCCCGGAAAGCGATGTCATCCTGCTCGATATGTCGGTGGAGGACGCAGCGAAATTGGTGATCTCTGCGGGGCTCGTCTACCCCAACTCGAAAGACCCGACCAAGCCTGCGCTTGAGGCGGTCAAAGAGGATGCGAAAAGCGACGCACAATAAGGTTTTATGTCCCGCCAGACGTTATCGAAATCGGATTTTCCCCGTGAAGATAAGAATTCCGGCAGGCGCACCAAACTTGACCAAATGATTAAAAAGGCCTCTCATGGAACGGATCGGGACTTGTTCCCGGTTATGATCTGGGAGGACATCATGAAAAAACTTACATCTGCCACACTCGCCCTGATGATGATCGGCGGCGCATCGTTTGCCGGAGGCTATAGCGCCCCAATTATCGAAGAGCCCGTCATCGTTGAAGAGACAGCAGCCTCTTCTGCACCCGATTGGGTGGTTCCAATCTTGATTGTTGCTCTAATCGCGGCGGCGGCATCGTCTTCGTCCGGGGGGTCAACACCTTCACCCCAATAAGCTTAGGGTCAAAAAATCAAGCTCGGAAAAGCGGACGAATGAGGCCGCTTTTCCGGTGTCATGTGTCCAACGACTTTCTTATGAAAACATCGCGCGCAGATCGACGCTCGCACGTTCACCGAGATCGTCGAAATGCGCCTCCAGAAAGCGGTCACAGGCCGCGCGACCAGCCGCTTTCATGCGTGACAGCAAAAGCGGGGACGGCACCATTTTGGTCCGTGCGGAGAGATCCTGCATCAGGTCGTCATCGGCCACCATATGGACGAGGACGTCCTTCATGGCCCCTTCCGGCAACCTCTGGGCCGCGATCAGATCGCGGGCGAACTGGATCGCGCGCAACTCCCGCAACAGCGAGGAGTTAAAGGAAATCTCGTTGATCCGGTTCTGAATTTCTTCCGTGGATCTCGGCGTGCCGGGCCGTTCCAGCGGGTTGATGTTGACGATCACCACATCCTGCGGGAATTGCGGCTCGAACAGTGGGAAAAGCGCCGGGTTGCCGGTATAGCCGCCATCCCAATAGGCATCGGTTTCCCCCGTCTTCGGATCGGTGATTTCCACGGCCTGAAACAGTTCCGGCAGACAGGCCGAGGCCAGGATCACATCCGTCGTCACCTCTGTACCGGAGAACACCCGGATTTTACCGGTGCGCACGTTGGTCGTCGAAATGAAGAGCGCGGGTCCGATCCCCTCCTTCAACAATTCAAGCTCAAGCTCCTCGACGACGGGCGTCAGAGGATTGCAGTAAAACGGCCCATAGGCATAGGGGCTGGTAAAGCTCGCGATTGTGTCGAAAAAGGCGAAAGGAAAGCTGTTCCGGACCACGCTGGCCATGATTTGGGTGGTGGGGCCGAATTCCGCCATCCAGTCGTTAAGGCGCATATCCGTGATGCCGCCCATCTGGGTCCAGACCCGGTCGCGCGCGGCCTTGGCGCCCTCGCGACCGCCCTGAACCATGCCGGATTTAAAGGCGGCGGCATTGAGCGCGCCCGCCGAGGTGCCGGACAGGGCCGCCACCTCAATCGTGTCATGTTCCAAAATCCGGTCCAAAACGCCCCAGGTGAAGGCGCCATGCGCCCCGCCCCCTTGCAGCGCCAAATTGATCTTCTTGGGAGACCCCATTCATACACCTCCTTGTGCGCTTGCGCGGGATTGCCTGACGGAGATTTTTAGACGGGCGGGCTTAGAGCGCGGTCCAGCCGCCATCGACGGAAATCGTCGTGCCAGTGATTTGAGCCGCTGCATCCGAGCACAGGAACACCGCCGTGCCGCCGCTCTGTTCGACGGTCGCGAATTGTTTGGAGGGCTGGCGTTCGAGGATGACCTTCTCAATCGCTTCCTCTTCGGTCATGCCGTATTTCTTGGCCGTATCGGGGATTTGCGCATCGACCAGCGGCGTATGAACATAGCCCGGGCAAATGGCGTTCGCGGTGATGTCCTCTTTCGCGGTCTCAAGCGCGACCACTTTCGTCATGCCCACAACGCCGTGTTTGGCGGAGACATAGGCCGATTTGTAAGGTGAGGCGGTCAGACCGTGCGCCGAGGCAATGTTGACCACCCGGCCCCATCCGGCCTTGCGCATCATCGGAAGCGCGGCGGCGGTGGTATGGTAGGTCGAGGACATGTTGATCGCGATAATGGCGTCCCATTTCTCAACCGGGAATTCGTCGATCGGAGCCACATACTGAATGCCTGCGTTGTTGACGAGAATATCGCAGGCCCCGGCTTTCTCGATCAGCGCGCGGCACTCGTCGCCTTTGGACATGTCGGCTTTGATATAGCGAGCGGTCACACCGAATTCTTTGCCGATGTCTTCGGCGAGTTTGTGATCTTCCTCAGTGTCGGTAAAGGAGTTGAGGACCACATTCGCCCCGGCCTTTGCCAATTCGCGCGCCACACCAAGGCCGATGCCGGAATTGGACCCGGTGATCACAGCCGTTTTACCCTTCAAAGACATGTCATTCTCCTTCTGCTTGGGGATCAACTTAGCCTTTGATTGCACAAAGCAAAGATAGAATCGCTGCGGTGCAGGAAGAATCGCTTTCACATGGCTGCGAGGCCACGCCTGAGACACATCCGCACAGTGTCTTGCCGCAGTCCTCCAACACGTTTTGAGCCATGATTGCTTGAAGAATCCGGAGAAATCGACCAAAAAAAACGCCCGCACAAGGCGGGCGCTGAGTTATTGAGGCAGGTTTCATACAGGCAAGAAACCTATCGAGCAGTGATTACTTTATACGCTGTTCTCCGCCGCACTCCAAGCTAAAAGTTTGAAAATCCTTTTGCCCCGGCGTAACTTGCCCCCAATAACAAGATGGCAGGGAGGCAGCGTTCACAGCATGACATCTCAGGTTTCTCACTGGGTCAAGGGCTCCTGCGCAGCCTTGGCATTGATCACTGGGGCGCAAACCGCACTGGCAGAACCCCAACATGGCTTGGCGATGTATGGCGAGGTCGCCCTCCCGGCGGATTTCACTGCCCTGCCCTATGTCCGGCCCGACGCGCCCAAGGGCGGCAAAATCATCACCGGCGAAGGCGGCAGTTTTGATAGCCTCAACCCGTTCATCCAGAAAGGCCGCGCGCCCTGGCAGCTTCGATTCCTGATGGCCGAGGGCCTCATGGGCCGCGCCGACTCTGAACCTTTCTCGCTCTACTGCCTGCTCTGCGAGACAGTCGAGACCGATGAGGATCGCTCCTGGGTCGAGTTCACGCTTCGGCCCGAGGCGGCGTTTTCCGACGGCACGCCGGTGACGGTCGAGGATGTGATCTGGTCTTTTGAGACCCTCGCGACAGAGGGCCATGGCCGCTACGCCCAGCTTTGGACCCAGATCGAGAGTTTGGAAAAGACCGGCGAGAACAAGGTCAAATTCACCTTTAATAGCGACAACCGTGAGCTGGCGCTTTTGGTCGCCATGCGCCCGATCCTGCAAAAGGCCTATTGGGACGACAAGGATTTCACCGAATCCGGCATGGACAACATCCCCGTGACCTCCGCCCCCTATGTGGTGACCAAGGCGGAGCCGGGCGTCTACGTCGAGATGACCCGCAATGAGGACTATTGGGGCAAGGATCTCCCCTTGATGCGCGGACAGGCGAATTTCGACACGATCCGCTTCGAATATTTCGCCGATGCGTCGCTGGTGATCGAGGCGTTCAAAGCCGGTGAACTCAACGCACACCGCGAATTCAATATCCAGACCTGGGAAGAGCAATATGACTTCCCAGCCGTGGAACGCGGCGATGTGGTGAAATCCGTGATCCCGCATCAGCGCCCCACCGGGATGACCGGCTTTGCGATGAACACCCGCCTGCCCCAGTTTGCCGATTGGCGTGTCCGTCAGGCCATGATCGAAGCGTTCAATTTCGATTACATCAACGAGGTGCAGACGGAGAACAAACAGACGCGGATCACCTCCTATTTCTCAAACTCGCCTCTGGGCATGCGTCCCGGTCCGGCCGATGGCCGCGTCCTTGAGATGCTCAGCCCCTATGAGGCCGAGCTGCTTCCCGGCACGTTGGAGGGCTATACCTTCCCCGAAACCAACGGGCGCGAGATGGACCGCGGCGCGGTGCGGCGCGCGCTGGCGCTGATGGAAGAGGCCGGGTGGACCATTCAGGACGGCATCATGAAAAACGCGGAGGGCGAGATTTTCGGCTTTGAAATCCTTCTCCAAGTGGGCGACGACGAAAACCAGAGCATCGTCGACACCTACACGCAGATGCTCATCCATCTTGGGATCACGCCCAAGGTCTCCGTTGTCGACAAGGCGCAATATACCCAGCGGATGGAGGGCTTTGATTTCGGGATGACGCCCGTGCGTTACGGCCTCTCGCTCAGCCCCGGCAATGAGCAATACGCCTATTTCGGTCAGATTGCCGCCGATCAACCCGGCTCCCGCAACATCGCCGGGATCAAAGACCCGGTTGTGGATGCGATGATCGACGCCATGCTGAACGCTGAGAGCCAAGAGGACAGCCTCGCCGCAACGCGCGCTCTTGACCGCGTGCTCACCGCTGGTCGATATGCTATTCCGCTCTATGCTTGGAATGAGAGCTTCAATGCCCACGTCAAAGAGATCAAATATCCAGAACCGCTGCCGATCTATGGCGACTGGATCATGTGGCGGGAAATGACGTGGTATTGGGAACAATAAAACAGGAAAACCACATGAAACGAGCAGTTTGCACCCTTTTCCTTATGCTTTCCCTCACCGCCTGCGGCACCATCGCGGGCGTTGGCGAAGACATCACAGGCGCCTCCCGGACCGTTCAGGGCTGGTTCTAAGGTGCCCGTGAGACGCGGCATTCTGACAGGGCTGATGCTTTTGGCCCTGTCCGGATGCGGCGTGGCCTACACTGGCGTCAAAACAGGCGTCAAAGCAACCGGGGCCGTGGTTTCGACCGCCGGAAGCGTGGTCTTTTGAGTGTGTGGTGATAACCCTTAGAGCGAGGTCACCCAAAGGATCGTCGCATCCTCCGGGCTGATCGAAATGACGTTATGCCCCATCGACGCGTCATAATAGGCACTGTCGCCGCGGCGCATTTCAACCGGCTCGTAAAATTCCGTAATCAGTTTGATCACACCGGTGAGGACATAGAGAAATTCCTCGCCATCGTGCCGCACCCAGCCGTCGAATTCCTCAAAGCTCCGCGCCCGGATCGTGGCCCGGTAGGGCAGCATGGATTTCTTGGTCAGCGCGCCTGCAAGCATTTCGTGCTCATAGGTCGCCGTGGGATGCGCGACACCTTCGCCCGTTTTCGTGACCGCCATACGCCCCGAAATCTGCGCCTTTTGCGGCGGGGTGAACAGCTGCGGCACGGAAATCTCAAGGCCGACGGCAAGCTTTTTGAGCGCCTCATAGGTCGGACTCATCTGGCCGTTTTCGATCTTGGACAGGGTGGAGCGCGCCAACCCCGCCTGCACCGCCGCCTGCTCCAAGGTCCAACCACGCTCTTTGCGCAGCTCACGCACGCGCGCCCCGAGATCAAGCGGGTGCGCGTCCTCTGTCGGATGCTCCGCGCCTTCACGGGCGAGGCGGATCAAACTTGGGGTGTGCGTGTCGTCCATACAGATGTTTTAGCGTGCCGGTTCAAAGAAGGAAACGCACAAAAGAAAACCCCCGGATGCTGTTACCGCATCTTCGGGGGCCTTGGGGCAGGAGCCGTGGGGGAACTGCTCGTGAGGTATTTGCCTGCCCTGAAACTGGTCTGCGCGGAGCGCGTCGTTTTATTCCTGAACGTCGATATTCCCGGTCAGGAAATGCACATCGTTGAGCTCGCTCGACAGATCGTCAAAGATGATCCGATCCAAAGCCCCGCCCGCAATCGCGACAGCCGCCACAACACCAAGAGCAAGGGTCGCAACCGGAAGACGCATCCGGCGGCGAAAACTGTTCACATCCTGCGCGTCGGTACGGCGCCCTTGGAAGGTCGAAAAATTCTTTTCGATTTGCACAGCCATAGCGATGACCTCTCTGGAACGGGAAACTCTAAACTTACAGGTAGTTAAGCATGATTCCACCGCCCTGTCACAGATCACGATCTGTCACAAAATCGGGCCCGCCATCGGTCGAATTTCAACGAACAAATCCCGAACAATCCGGCAACTCAGGCGGTTTGCAAAGTTGCAAACCGACCCCAAACACAAGATGTAGGTCAACGAGAACACAGGTGGCGGCGTGAATTGTGAGGCGGGAGAATATTTTCCTTTTCTCTTTTGCGCTCCAGATGGGCCGGGTATACAAGCGCCCTGCGCTCGTCGCCCTGCCCCTCCGCTATGAAAGGCTCGCCATGATCCCTCTCGACATTTTCCACGATCCGATCTGCCCCTGGTGCCTCATCGGCAAAGCCCGGCTGGACCGCGCGCTGGAAAGTCGGCCGGATCATCCGTTCCAAATTCAATGGCACCCGTTCCAGCTGAACCCGACGATGCCCAAGGGCGGCATGGAGCGGCGCGCTTATCTTGAGGCGAAATTCGGCGGCGCGGAGGGCGCGCGCAAAGCCTACCTGCCCATCGTCGAAACCCTGTTGAAGGAACAGCCAAAGGTCGACCTCTTGGCGATCACCCGCACGCCGAACACCCTCGACGCGCATCGCCTGATCCATTGGGCGGGCCTGGAGGGCCGCCAGACGCCGATGGTCTCCGCCCTCTACCGCGCCTATTTCCAAGAGGGCCGCGATATTGGTGACACGGAGGTGCTTGTCGATCTGGCCGCTCAGGTCGAAATGGACGCGGATATGACCCGCCGCCTGCTCACCTCTGACGCTGACATCGAAGAGATCCGCAATCGCGACCAGCATGCGCGCGACCGCGGCGTCAATGCCGTGCCGCTCTACATCGTGGGCAATCGCCACGCCGTCGAAGGCGCGCAGCCGCCGGAGCTATGGCAGCAGGTGATCGACGAGATTGCCGCGCAAGACCCCGAGGCCTAACACGCCCTCGGCGCGCGCTTTTCTTCTGTGCATTCGTGCAGAGGTGTCTCCCGCGCCATGCCTCTGGTCAAACGCAGGCCCTCAAAATAGGAACATGGGCAGTTTCTGGTTTTATGAGGGCTCCCATGCCACGCCGCCTTCCTCAAGTTGAGTTTACGTTCCTTCTCGCCCTGCTCTTTGCGACCGTGGCGTTCTCTATTGATGCCATGCTTCCGGGTCTGCCGCAGATCGCAGCGGATCTGTCGCCCGAGGATGTGAACCGCGCGCAGCTTGTCCTGACGTCCTTTGTCTTTGGTATGGGTTTCGGCACGCTGATCTCCGGTCCGATCTCCGATCACTTCGGGCGCAAACCGCTGATCCTTTTCGGCCTCGGCCTTTATATCCTCGGCGCGATTATCGGCGGGCTGTCGCAGTCGATGGAGATGATGCTGATCGGGCGCGTGCTTCAGGGCTTTGGCGCCGCTTTCCCGCGCACCGTCGGGATCGCCATGGTGCGCGACCTGTACGAAGGCCGTGAAATGGCCAAGATCACCTCGTTCGTGATGACCATCTTCATGCTCGCCCCCGCCGCCGCTCCGATGATTGGCGCTGCGATCATCGCGGGTTTTGGCTGGCACGGTGTGTTTGCTGCCTTTGTCCTCATCGCCTTGATCGGCGCGACCTGGGTTGGACTGCGCCAGGGCGAAACGCTTTTGCCGGAAAACCGGCGTCACCTGAATGTCGCGGACATCAAGTCCGGCATCAAACTCATCCTCGGCAATTACAATGTTCGGATTTACACCGCGATGTTGATGCTGGGTTTTGGCCAGATGTTCGCGGTCCTGTCCTCTGTACAACAGATTTACGACATCACCTTTGGCCTCGCCGACAGTTTCCCGCTCTGGTTTGGTGCGACCGCGATCATTGCCGCCACCTCCACGGTGATCAACGGCTTGTTGGTCACGCGGCTCGGCATGCATTTCATGATCCGCATGGGTTTTTCGATCTCGATGATCAGCTCCGCCCTCGCCCTCATCCTCTATTTTAGCGGATTGCAAACCGGCGCGATCGGCTTTGCGCTCTTCTTTATCTGGTCGGCCTCGGTGTTTTTCATCAACGCCTTCACCTTTGGCAACCTGAACGCGCTGGCGCTTGTGCCGCTCGGCCATCTTGCGGGTCTCGCCAATTCCATCATCGGCGCGCTGTTCACGATGGGGTCTGTGCTCATCGCCGCGCCCGTCGGGCTTGCCTTCAACGGCACGCCCGTTCCGGTGATCCTTGCCGCCTTCCTCTGCTCGGCCGGGGCGCTTGTGCTGTTCCGCATGGAACGCGCAGCGGTCTGACCGAAGGGAATTCCCGTTATTTTTTCGGGGATTGCGCCACAGACTTCGCGTGTTTGGCGAGATCTTGCGCAATCGCAAAAGCGCCTTTGATCTTGTCGCTGTCTTTCTTCCAGTCGCGGCGGATGATGATCTTGTTGTCCTTGACCTTCGCCTGACCCTTTTGCTGATGGATGAACTCCACAAGCCCCGCCGGGTTGGCGAATTTGTCGTTGTGGAATTGGATCGTCGCGCCCTTCGGCCCACCGTCCAGACGCGCGATCCCGGCCTCGCGGCATTTTTCCTTGATCCGAACAACGAGGAGCAAGGTATTGACCTCACGCGGCAATTTCCCGAACCGGTCGATCAGTTCGGCGGCGAACCCTTCGAGCTCCACCTTGGTGTGGAGAGTCGAAAGACGACGGTAGAGGCCCAGACGCACATCGAGGTCCGGGACGTAATCCTCAGGGATCAAGACCGGCACACCAAGGTTGATCTGCGGCGCCCATTGGCCGTCGTCGAGGGTCACATTCTCCTCGCCGGATTTGATCTTGGCAATCGCCTCTTCGAGCATGGATTGATAGAGCTCGAACCCGACTTCTTTGACCTGCCCGGACTGTTCCTCACCCACCAAGTTCCCTGCACCTCGGATGTCAAGGTCTTGAGATGCCAGTGTAAATCCGGCTCCGAGGGTGTCGAGAGAGCCAAGCACGCGGAGCCGTTTCTCCGCCTGGGGCGTCAAAGGCGCGCGGGGTTTCGTGGTCAGATAGGCATAGGCCCGCGTCTTGGCGCGGCCGACACGGCCCCGAATTTGATAGAGCTGGGCCAGGCCGAACATATCCGCGCGGTGGATCACCATCGTGTTGGCCGAGGGAATATCAATGCCGCTCTCGACGATGGTCGTCGCCAGGAGCACATCATATTTGCCGTCGTAGAAGGCGTTCATCCGGTCGTCCAACTCCCCCGCCGCCATTTGGCCGTGGGCGACCACATGGGTCAACTCGGGCACATGCGCTTTGAGAAACTCCTCGATCTCCGGGATGTCACTCACACGCGGCACGACAAAGAAGGACTGGCCACCGCGATAATGTTCACGGAGCAAAGCCTCACGGATCGTCACCGTGTCGAACTCGCTCACATAAGTACGGATGGACAGGCGGTCGACGGGCGGCGTCCCGATGATCGACAGATCGCGCACACCCGTGAGCGACATTTGCAGCGTGCGCGGGATCGGCGTGGCCGAGAGGGTGAGCACGTGAATGTTTGATTTCAGGGACTTAAGGCGCTCTTTATGTGTGACACCAAAGCGCTGTTCTTCGTCTACGATCAACAGGCCGAGGTTGGCGAATTTGACCTGTTTGGCGAGAATGGCGTGGGTGCCAACGACAATATCGACGGTCCCCTCGGCCAATTCCTCGCGCGCTTTTGCCATATCCTTTGCCGAAACAAAGCGCGACATCGGTCTGATATTGATGGGAAATCCCCGAAATCGCTCGACAAAGGATTTAAAGTGCTGCCGCGCCAAAAGCGTGGTCGGCGCGATCACCGCCACCTGTGCGCCGGACATGGCCGCGACAAAGGCCGCGCGCATCGCCACCTCGGTTTTGCCAAAACCTACATCGCCACAAATCAGACGGTCCATCGGCATACCGCGATCCAGATCGTCCAAGACGTCCTCGATGGCGCTCAGCTGATCTTCGGTCTCGGAATACGGGAAGCGGGCGCAAAACGCCTCCCACATATCCGCCGGCGGCTCCATGATCGGGGCTTTGCGCAAATGGCGTTCGGCGGCGATCCGGATGAGACGGTCCGCCACCTCGCGGATGCGTTCTTTCATCCGCGCTTTCTTGGCCTGCCACGCACCGCCGCCGAGTTTGTCGAGAAGCCCCTCTTCGTGCCCGTAGCGGCTCAGAAGTTCGATGTTCTCGACCGGCAAATACAGCCGATCTCCGCCCGCATATTCGAGCAAGAGGCATTCATGCGCCGCCCCTGCGGCGGTGACAACTTCGAGCCCTTGGAAGATACCGACGCCGTGCTCGACGTGGACGATGAGATCCCCGGCGCTCAGAGAGCTATGCTCGGTCAGGAAATTCTCCGCCCTCTTGCGGCGCGACGGGCGTCGGATGAGGCGATCGCCCAAGACGTCCTGCTCCGAGACCACGGTCACGGAATTGCCGTCGCCCACCGGCGCCTCAAACCCCTGTTCCAAGGTCCAGACCGATAGATAGACGCCGCCCGTCCCCTCCGGCACATCGCGCCAGTCAGAAATTTCGGTCAGACCGTTGAGATCCTCGTCCTCCAACAGGCTTTTGAGCCGCTCGCGCGCGCCCTCGGACCAGGAGGCCAGGACCACCTGCCCCTGAGTGCGGCGTTTGGTGACGTGCTCGGTCAACGTCTCAAAGAGGTTCACCCCGTCCATCTGGCGTTCGGGCGAGAAATTGCGTCCCACACGCCCGCCCGCATCAATTATACCCGGCCCTGTGGCCTGTGGCAGCGGATGGAAATGGATCACACGTCGACCGTCGATGGCCGCCTCCCACGCCGCATCCGTCAAATAGAGCAAATCCGGCGGACAGGGTTTGTAGACGGAATCCATCCGCCCCTTGGCTTTGAGCGCCTCGGCGCGGGCTTGGTATTGGTCCTCGATGGCCTCCCAGCGCGACAGGCGCGCGGCGGTGGATTGATCATCAAGAAAGACCGTCGCCCCCGGCAGATACTCAAAGATCGTATCAAGGCGCTCGTGAAAATACGGCAGCCAATGCTCCATCCCCGACTGTTTGCGCCCGGCTGAGACCGCCTCATAGAGCGGATCGTCTGTGCCCGCCGCGCCAAACTCGACGCGGTAATTCTGACGGAACCGTGTGATCGCGGCCTCATCGAGGATGACCTCGGAGACGGGCGTAAAGCTCACCTCTTTCAGGCTGTCGATGGTCTTTTGGCTCGCAGGATCAAAGCGGCGGATACCGTCCAGCTCATCGCCAAAGAAATCGAGCCGCACCGGCAAAATCTGTCCCGGCGGGAAGACATCGATGATGCCACCGCGCACGGCGTAATCGCCATGCTCGACCACTGTCGGGGCTTGGGTAAAGCCCATGCGGACGAAAAACGCCTTGAGTTCCTTTTCATTGACGCGCTGGCCTTTGACGAGGGTAAAGGCATTCTCGGCCAGGGTCGATTTGGCCGGCACCCGTTGGGTCGCAGCCCCGAGAGTGGTCAACAGGACAAAGCGACTGGGCACGGTCCCATGGGCCAGAGCGGCCAGCGCGGCCATACGTTTGGCCGAGAGATCGGCATTGGGCGACACCCGGTCAAACGGCAGACAGTCCCAGGCCGGAAATTCGATCACCGGCAGGTCAGGCGCGAAAAACCGCAGCCCGTCCCGCAGCGCGGCCAAGCGTTTGTCATCGCGCGCCACATGGATCACCGGGCCCTCTGCGCGCGCGAATTCGCGGGCGAGCAAATGGGCGTCAAACCCCTCGGGCGCGCCGCCGATGGTCACATGTTGGGTGCGGGTCATGATTTATCCCCCCAGAGGGCCGGTAACGATATTTTGGAACATCCCCCACATGGCCGTCACGAAAATCGAGATCATGCCAATGAGCTGCACGTAGAACCTATGGCGACGGAGCGCGGCGACAAGGTCTTCGCCCTTGGGCTGTTTGGCGACAACACGGCGCGCGGTCTGGATGTTGACGAGGGCGACGATGGCCATGGGGAAGGCCATGAGGAACACGGCCTGAGAAAACTCAACACCATAGACAAAGCCGGTGAGCGCCAAAACGGTGATCAAGGCGGCGACCAAAGCGATCAGCATGAGGCCCGAGACTTCGGCGATGTTCAAAAGGCGGCCCGTGTTGATCCGCACGAGATCTTCGAGATCGCGCATCGTGTCGCCGCCCTGACGGCGGGCGCGAAGGGCAAGGTCGAACGGCACACCGAGGACGAAATGCGAGGCTGTCGACCACAGGACCGCGAGGCCGATCCAATACCAGAGATTGGAAAAAGACCGGGTGTCGATCACTTCGAAAATGCGGGCGTAAATGTCCAAGGCCGTGCTCTTTATACTCGTCGCGCGTCCGGGTCGGGCCGCGGGTTGGGCGCGCCATCGCGCCATCGCATCATCGCCCCGTGATCGCTGATGCGGAGGGGGTGCCCGATTCCTACCCTTGAAGCGCGGGAAAATCCATGCCACCTCAGAGGAAATTTTCATTTTCCGAGGGTTGCCCCATGACACGCACCACCGCTCCTTTCCCGCTCACCCGCCTGCGTCGGACGCGAAAGTCGGAGGCGCTGCGCGGTCTCGTGCGGGAAAACCACCTCGGCGTCGAGGATTTGATCTGGCCGGTCTTTGTCCGCGAGGGCGAGAATGAGGCCACGCCGATCCCCTCCATGCCGGGTGTTGAGCGCCTCACGATCGACCGTTTGGTGCGGGCGGCGGTGGAGGCCTATGAACTGGGCATTCCCGCGATCTGCCTCTTTCCCTACATCGAGCCGGAGCTAAAAACCGAGGATTGCGCGGGGGCGTGGGATCCGGACAACCTCGTGAACCGCGCCATTCGCGCGATCAAGGCTGAGGTGCCGGAACTCGCGATCATGACCGATGTGGCGCTCGATCCCTATAACATCAACGGGCACGACGGCTTTGTCGTCGATGGCGAGATCGTCAACGACATGACCGTCGAGGCGCTTGTGAAAATGTCGGTGGCGCAGGCCGAGGCGGGCGCGGACATTATCGGACCGTCCGATATGATGGACGGGCGGATCGGCGCGATCCGCCGCGCGCTTGAGGCCGAGGGCTACGACAAAGTGTCGATCATGTCCTACGCGGCGAAATATGCCTCCGGCTTTTACGGGCCGTTCCGCGATGCGGTCGGGGCTTCTGGGGCGCTCAAGGGCGACAAGAAAACCTATCAACAAGACCCGGCCAACTCGGATGAGGCGCTGCGTCTGGTCGAACGCGACCTGATGGAGGGCGCAGATATGGTCATGGTGAAACCCGGCCTGCCCTATCTCGACATTTGCCGACGCGTGAAAGACCGCTTTGGCGCGCCGACCTTTGCCTATCAGGTCTCCGGCGAATACGCGATGATCATGGCGGCGGTGCAAAACGGCTGGCTCGACCATGACAAGGTCATGCTTGAAAGCCTGATGTGTTTCAAACGCGCGGGCTGTAACGGCATCCTCACCTATTTCGCGCCCGCTGCCGCGCGACTGCTGCGCTAAACGGGCCGAAATCCGCCGCCGGGCCCAAGGGGCCGCTTAGGTCGTGACAGGGCGCGCGGTTTGCGGCTATAGTAGCGCAAACAAGGGCCGTCAGAGCCCGAAACGAGGATCACACGCGGGTCAGCAAGCCCGCAGAGCAGAAAAAGGGCATATCCCGATGACAATTTCTACGCGCCGGACGTTCATGGTCGGTTTGGGCAGCGCTGGTCTTTTGGCCGCCTGTGACAACAGCTTGCGTGGCAACGGGGCCGCGACGATTGATGCGCGGGTCGATACCACGCTCGATTATCTTTACAGCACCTACCCCGGCACCACGGACCTCCGCGACAAATCCGTTGGCATGCTGGTCATGCCGCTCGTGACCGAGGCCGGGTTTGGCATTGGCGGCTCTTACGGGCGCGGCGCGCTTCGCGTTGGCGGTGTGACGGTGGATTACTATTCCTCGACGCAGGCCTCCATCGGACTTCAGATCGGCGCACAGCAATACGCCCATGTGCTGTTCTTCATGACCAATGAGGCGCTGTCCTCCTTCCGCAACTCGCCGGGCTGGGCCGCGGGCGCGGATGTGGAATATGCGATTTCGAACCGCGGTGAAAATATCTCGGCAGAGACGACCACCTCGCTGTCGCCGGTGATTGCCGTGGTCTTTGGCCAAGCCGGTCTCATCGCGGGCGCGAGCGTCGAAGGCACGAAATACACCCGCATCATTCCCTAAGCGGACGTCTTTGCGTATTGGATAAAGAAAGCGGCCCAAGGGCCGCTTTTTATCTGAGTATTTTCATCACAAAAAAGACATCCTAGGGCACCACATCTTCGAGCACGCCATCGGCGGACATCTGAGCATAGAGAAGCCCCTCACGCAGGCCCCGATCCGCCACAGACAGCCGGTCCGTCGGCCAGACGCGCAAAAGCGCCTGAAGGATCGCCGCGCCTGACATGATGAGTTCCTGACGGTCCCGACCAATGCGTGGATCGCGTTTGCGCCCTTCCGGCCCCATCGACAGGTAATCCCGGATCACCCGGTCGATCTGCTCGGACGTCATGCGCAGCCCGTCCACCTTGTTCCGGTCATAGCGTTTGAGACCGAGATGAGAGGCGGCAACGGTCGTGACCGTGCCCGAGGTGCCGATGATCTGGAACCCTTCGCGGTTCGGCTCATTGGCGTAGGGGGTGAAATCGGCGAGCTTTTCCTCAAAGAACCAGGACATGAGCGCAAAGCGCGCCGAGTCGTCGTCCACATCGGAGAATTGCTCCATGAGGGTCGCCACGCCGAGCGGCACGGAAATCCAGTCCACCACCTTGGCGCGCGGGAACGGGCTATCGGCGTTTTTGAACCCGGTATGAAGCCGCATGATCGCGCGCGGGCGCTCTGCACGGGGCACGGTGGAGAGGTCGATCCAGACAAGTTCGGTGGAGCCGCCGCCAATATCGACGACCAAAAGCTGCTCCGTCTTGGTCGAGACCAGCGGCGCGCAGGAGATCACGGCGAGACGTGCCTCCTCCTCCGGTTTGATGATCTCCAGTTGAAGTCCCGCCTCGCGCTGAACCTTGCGCAGGAAATCGCGCGAGTTGCGCGCCCGGCGACAGGCCTCCGTCGCCACGAGGCGCATATGCGTCACCTCGTGTTTTTCGAGCTTTTTGCGACAGACGCGGAGCGCCTGAATGGTGCGGGAAATCGACGACCGGCAAAGCCGCCCAGAACTTTCCAGTCCAAGCCCGAGTTGCACGGATTTGGAGAAACTATCCACCACATGAAACTGACTGCCCTTCGGTTGGGCAATCAACATGCGACACGAATTGGTGCCGAGATCCAGCGCGGCATAAAGCTCGGCCGGATCGGCAGGTTTGGGTGCGGAGGTCTCGACCGCTTTGGGAAACGCGCCCGCACCTTTGGGACGCTTGGGCGCCATTGAACACGCCCTCCATTTTCAAGTTACCCCCACCATAAGCGAACTTCCGCGCGTCGGGCAAGCTCTGTCCACACGCCAGACCATCACCTTTCGGTGCACCTCGGCACAGTCCCCCTGCCCCTATGTCCCTTTTCATGATGATGTTGAGAATTTTTCCGATCCTGCGCCCTTCCCCGACTGCACGGTTTTCTTTATGCGGGGACGAAAGGAACTTCGCACAAGAGGCGCTTTATGTCTGAATTGACCGTGATTTACTGGCGTGACATCCCCGCTCAGGTCCGTGTGGGCCGTGGCCGTCGCGCCGCGCGGGCCGTCCTGCCGGAGCGGTTCGAGCAGGCCATCGACCGTGTGGCGATGAAGATCGGCGCAACCGATGGCGACGCCTATATGGCCGAGTGGCGCGACGTGATCGAAGAGACCGCGCTCGATGGCCAGGAGGCCGCCGACACGCGCGCCGCCGAGCTGGACGCCAGCTATGACAAAGAGCGCCTGATCGCGCTTGTGAACAATGAGGGCCGTGAGGCCGAATAAAGGAACACCCCATGACCCGGACTGTCATCGAGAGCAAGACCAAGACCGTCACCATCGGCTTTGACGAGCCGTTCTGCGTGATCGGCGAACGCATCAACCCGACGGGCCGCAAAAAGCTCGCCGCCGAGTTGGAGCTGGGCGATTTTTCCACCGTGGAGCGCGACGCGCTTGAGCAGGTCGCCTGTGGCGCCTCCGTGCTCGACATCAACTCTGGCGCGGTGTTCTCCAACAAAATGGCCGAAGACCCGCGCTACGCCGACAACAACTTTGTCGAGCCGCCGCTCATGGCCGAACTGGTGGCCCGCATTCAGGCCATCGTGGATGTGCCGCTTTGCATCGACAGCTCCGTGCCGGATGCCTTGGAGAAAGGGCTTGAAGCCGCCGAAGGCCGTCCGCTTTTGAACTCTGTGACCGGCGAAGAAGAGCGTCTTGAGCGCGTATTGCCGCTGGTCAAAAAATACAACGTGCCGGTCGTGGCGATTGCCAATGACGACACCGGCATCTCAGAAGATCCGGAAGTGCGCTTTGCCGTCGCGAAAAAGATCGTCGAGCGCGCCGCCGATTTCGGCATTCCGGCGCATGACATCGTGGTCGACCCGCTGGTGATGCCGATTGGGGCCATGGCGACCGCCGGGCAACAGGTGTTCACCCTCGTGCGGCGTCTGCGTGATGAGCTGGGCGTCAACACGACCTGTGGCGCGTCGAACGTGTCCTTTGGCCTGCCGAACCGGCACGGGATCAACGCGACCTTCCTGCCGATGGCAATCGGTGCGGGCATGACCTCCGCGATCATGAACCCGATCCGCCCGCAAGAGATGGAGGCCATTCGCGCCGCCAACCTTTTGATGAACCACGACGCCAATGGCACGAACTGGATCAGCTTCTCCCGCGTGCTGGACGCCGTGAAAGAAGGCGCGACATTTGCGGAGGCCTCGACCGCCGCGAAAGCCAGCGGCACCGGTGGTGGTCGTCGCGGCGGCGGGCGTCGTCGTCGCGGCTAAGCTCCGCGCGTCACCCTTTTGCACAAACTTTAAGAGAGGAGCACATCATGCTGATCGCGTTCAACAAACCGTTCGATGTGCTCTCTCAATTTACCGACAAGGGCACCGAAGGCTCGCCCCGGAGCACGCTCTCGGATTTCATCGACATGCCAAAGGTCTACCCGGCCGGGCGGTTGGATCGGGACAGTGAGGGGCTCATGCTCCTGACCGATGAGGGGAAATTGCAGGCGCAAATCTCCAACCCGCGCCACAAAATGCCCAAGACCTACCTCGCACAGGTCGAAGGCGATCTGACCGATGAGGCGCTGGAACAGCTCCGCACCGGCGTGACGCTCAAGGACGGACCGACCCGGCGGGCGAAAGCGGAGCGTGTTGAAGAACCCGATTGGCTCTGGCCGCGCACCCCGCCGGTGCGCTACCGCAAATCTGTGCCGGACAGTTGGCTGGAACTCACCATCTCAGAGGGCCGCAATCGCCAAGTGCGGCGGATGACGGCGGCAGTGGGATTTCCGACCCTGCGGCTCATTCGGATCGCCATCGGGCCTTGGAAACTTGACGGATTGGAGAGCGGGCAATGGCGCTCTGTTGATCCGCGGTTGATCCGCCCGGCTCCGACACGCCGCCCTCACCCGCAATCCGAGCGCCCACAAAACTCCCGCCCGAAAGGACCGACCTCATGAGCGACCACGAGCCTCTGGTCATCTTCACCCCCTCCGGCAAACGGGGCCGTGTCGCGCGCGGCACCTCTGTGTTGCAGGCGGCGCGCGATCTGGGCGTGGACCTCGACTCGGTCTGTGGCGGGCATGGGATTTGCTCCAAATGTATGGTGCGTCCGTCGTTTGGCACCCACAACAAACATGGCATTGTGGCCGAGGAGAGCGCGCTTTCTGACCCGAACGCGGTCGAGCGGAGCTATGTCGAGAAAAAGGGTATTCAGCCGGATCGGCGCATGGGCTGTCAGACTCAGGTCTTGGGCGACATCGTCATCGACATTCCGGCTGAGAGCCAGGTCCACAAACAGGTGGTGCGCAAGGCGGCGACAGATCGCGTCATCGCCATGGACCCGGCCACGCGCGCCGTCTACGTCGAGGTGGAAAAGCCCGACATGCACAGCCCGACGGGCGATTGGGACCGTCTTACGGAGGCGCTTCAGGCCCAATGGGATATCACGCCGATTGCGCCCTCGCTGTCGCTGCTCAAACGGATTCAGGCCTCGCTTTTGGCGGGGGACTATAAGGTCACGCTGGCGATCAACACCGCACGGACGGGTCAGCCGCGCATCCTCAACATCTGGCCCGGATTCTCGGAGCCGTCGCTCTACGGTTTGGCGATTGATCTCGGCTCCACCACGATTGCGGGACACCTGACGGATCTGGGCACGGGCGCGGTCAAGGCCTCTGGCGGCGTGATGAACCCGCAAATCCGCTACGGAGAAGACCTCATGTCGCGCGTGTCCTACGCGATGATGAATCCCGGCGGCGCCGATGAGATGACCACGGCGGTGCGTGAGGCCCTGAACCAGCTCGCCCGCGACCTCGCCCATGAGGCCGGGATCGATGAGACAGAGATTTATGAGACCGTGCTCGTGATGAACCCGGTGATGCATCATATCCTTCTGGGTCTCGATCCTGTGCCCCTTGGACAAGCGCCCTTTGCCCTTGCCACCAGCGCCTCTCTGGATTTCCGAGCCTCCGACATTGATTTGTCTCTGGCCGAGGATTCACAGGTCTATATCCTGCCGCTGATCGCGGGCCATGTGGGCGCGGATGCGGCGGCTGTCGCGCTCTCTGAAGCGCCGCAAGAGCAAGATCCGCTCACCTTGATTGTCGATGTCGGCACCAATGCGGAAATCCTCTTGGGCAACAAAACCCGCGTTTTGGCCTGTTCCTCTCCGACGGGTCCGGCCTTTGAAGGCGCGCAAATCTCGTCTGGGCAACGCGCAGCCAATGGCGCGATTGAGCGGGTCGAGATTGACCCTGTGACCAAAGAACCCCGGTTCCGGGTCATCGGGATCAATCAATGGTCCGACGAGCGTGGGTTCGAGAAAAAGATCGCCCGCACCGGGATCACCGGCATTTGTGGCTCCGGCATCATTGAGGCCGTCGCAGAAATGCGCATGGCCGGGATTTTGGACGCCAACGGATTGATTGGCTCTGCCGAGGCCGTGGGCACCGCCCGCTGTCGCGCCACGGGGCGCACCCATGAATACGTGCTTTATGATGGGTCTGACGTGGGCGGTCCCGTCGTCACAGTGACACAAGGTGACATCCGCGCCATCCAGCTCGCCAAATCTGCGCTCTACGCGGGCGCGCGGCTTTTGATGGATGAGTTCGGCGTGGATCAGGTGGACCGCGTGGTCCTCGCCGGGGCGTTTGGCGCGCATATCTCGCCGAAGCACGCGATGGTGCTAGGCATGATCCCGGATTGCCCTCTTGATCAGGTCGTGAGCGCCGGGAATGCGGCAGGCACGGGCGCACAGATCGCACTGTTGAACGTCGCCGCGCGGCGTCAGATCGAACAGGTGGTTCATGAGATCACCAAGATCGAAACCGCCATCGAGCCGCGGTTTCAGGAGCATTTCGTCAACGCCAATGCGATCCCGCATGCGACCGATCCCTTTACGGGTCTGCGCGCGCTCGTCGCCCTGCCCGATGTCACCTTTAACAGCGGCGAAGGCGATGGATCGCGGCGGCGGCGGCGTGCACGGACTCGGTAAAAAGTTCCCAGAAAGCTGATGAAAATCATGTGATTGCCAAAACCGAATTTTGGCGAAACCCTTTCACGATCTCCGGTGTTGGTGTGTCAGAAGGTCGGCGGGAGCGCCGCTGACTATGACACGATAAAACGGAGAGTCGTATGAAAACCCGTTCGAAATTCCTGACCCTGTCCACCGCTGCTATGATCGCTGCCGCGCCGTTTGCCGGCTTTGCGGAAGCGCCTGTGAACGGTGCTGACATCGTCAACGAGCAAGCTCTGGACAAAGACGCATCTATTGCGGCCAATGCGATGAAAATTCAGAACCTGACGACCCTTGTGGCCGCTCTGCAAGAAGCCGGGATGGCCGAGGCTCTAATGGGCGAAGGTCCGTACACGGTGTTTGCGCCGACCAACGACGCCTTTGCGAAAATCGACCCGGCGGCCCTCGAAGAACTGATGATGCCGGAAAACCGTGAGATGCTTCAGGCGGTTCTGAGCACCCACGTTGTGGCGGGCGAATTTACCCCGGAGACGATTGACGACCTGCTCATGTCTGACGCGAATGAGCCGATCTCCATCGAGCTTCCGGAAGGTGCTGAGGTCGACTACGACAACGACACCCTGACGCTCATGACCATCGCGGGCGACCCGATCACCATCGAGAAAGGCACCGGTTCGGAGCTTTTGGTGCGTGACGCCAAATCCAACCTCGTGACCACCCTCGCGAAAGACATCGAACAGGCCAACGGTGTGATGTACTTCATCGACGGCGTTCTGATGCCGGTGTCGTAAGACCCATATCAAAAACGTGTCTCACACGTTTCGGGCCGCTCCTTTGGGGGCGGCCTTTTTCATGGCCACTGCCCCAAATCCGCTTGACGCCCCGCATGGCTTTGACTACCTGTTTCGCCAGCGCGGGTATGATGTAATGGTAGCCTGTCAGCTTCCCAAGCTGAACGCGCGGGTTCGATTCCCGCTACCCGCTCCAACCTCCTCCACAGTCCCTATTTTCGCATTTCTCCGCCAACGTCCTGAAAGTGACGCAGGGTCTTGCTTCGCTTGTCATGCGTCTCGGGGTAGCTCTCCTGTCAAAGGGAGGCACACCATGTCACAGGATTTTTTGACCGTCGTACAGACGGCCTTGCAGGAGCGGCTCAAGGGCGAGTGGTTTGAGACCACGGTGTCCTTGCGCATTCGGGAGATTGGCAATCTGCGGATTGCGGGGGATACGGCGGAGATCTCGGATGACCGCGCCGATTGCGCGATCATCGCGGATCAAGGCACCTTCGAGAAAATTCTCGCGGGCGCGCTCAACCCGATGAAAGCAGCCATGTTCGGCAAGCTCAAGATCGCCGGAGATGCAAAAACAGCGCTCAAATTTGGAGCGCTGTTTGGCTGACATCGACGGGTCTGAGGCGGGATGTCCCCGCCTCTGATCGCGTTATGTAACTTGGAGATAGCCGACGAGCTGTTGCGTCGAGCCGTCTTTATCCGCGCCATCCGCCTCACCGGCCAACACGGGCTGAAGCGCCAGAGCAAGCTCTTTGCCCAGCTCCACGCCCCATTGGTCATAGGAATTGATGCCGAGGATCACGCCCTCAACGAACACGCGGTGCTCATAGAGCGCCACGATCTGACCGAGCACGAAAGGCGTGAGTTTTTCATAGGCCAAGGTCGTCGTCGGACGATTGCCCGGGAACACGCGGTGACGGGCCTGACGCTCCAACTCCGCACCCTCATAGCCCTTTTTCGCCATGATCTCTGTGGCTTCTGCAAGCGACCGGCCCCGCAACAGCGCCTCGGACTGAGCAAGACAGTTCGAGACAAGCAATTCGTGCTGATGCGCGAGCGCAGGTTCATGGCCGTATTTGCCGACCATGAATTCACAGGGGATCACCCGCGTGCCCTGGTGGATGAGCTGGTAAAAGGCGTGCTGCCCGTTGGTGCCCGGCTCGCCCCAAACGACAGGGCCGGAGTGGAACGGAAGGTCCGCACCATCCATCGACACGCGTTTGCCATTCGACTCCATCTCCAACTGTTGGAGATAGGCCGGGAGGCGCAGCAAGCGTTGCTCATAGGGCAGCACCGCGCGCGTGGCGTAGTCACAGACCTGATTGTGCCAGACGCCCACGAGCGCCAGCATCGCGGGCATGTTTTCGGCCCAGGGCGCCTCACGGAAATGGGTGTCCATCGCCTGCGCGCCGCGCAGGAAGTCGGCGAAATTCTGCGGTCCGATGGCGAGCATCAAGGACAGGCCAATCGGCCCCCACATGGAATAGCGCCCCCCGACCCAATCCTCGAACCCAAACACCAGGTCGGGGTCGATTCCGAAGGCGGCGGTCTTGTCCTTGGCCGTCGAGAGCGCGGCGAAATGTTTGGAAATGCCCTCTTCGCCCACGGCGGCAACAAGCCAGTCGCGCGCGGTCTCGGCGTTGGTCATCGTTTCAATCGTGGTAAAGGTCTTCGACGCCACGATGATGAGCGTTGTATGCGGGTTCAGACCGGAGAGCACATCATGGATATGCGCCCCGTCGACGTTGGACACGAAATGACACCGCGGACCATCGACATAGGGTTTGAGCGCCTCATAGGCCATCACCGGACCGAGGTCAGAGCCACCGATCCCGATATTGACCACATCCTCAAAGGGCACACCGGAGTGAGACGTGATGCTCCCGCGCCGCACACGGTCGGCGAAATCATCCATCCGGGCGAGGGTCTGGCGCACGCCGGGGATGACGTCTTTGCCGTCGACCATGACCGGACCACCGTCGAGATTGCGCAGCGCGGTGTGCAAAACGGCGCGGCCTTCGGTGTCGTTGATCTTCTCGCCGGAGAACATCGCCTCACGTTTCGCGGCAACGCCCGAGACCTCCAAAAGGTCGATCAGAGCAGTGCGCACCGCATCGTCGATCTGGGTTTTCGAGTAGTCGAACAGCAGGCCGCCGCCTTGAACGGAAAAGTCACCCGCGCGCGTCTCGGACGACTCGAACAGCTCAAGAATATGCCGATCGCCCTGAGCCGTCCGCAGGTCTTTCAAGGTCGAAAAATCAACGCTCATTGTCTCTCCTTTGTGCCCCGTTCACATGGGGCGGTCGTCTCGTGACCTATATCTTTAGGTCATCGGTATCGCTCAATTGTTTCAGACGTCCTAAACTTAGAGCCGCCTGAATATGGGCATCACGAGACATGCCCGAAACGTCGTGTCACGCCGCCCAATGCACGGTGGCATTGGCCAGAACCGCCCGCACTGGGGCATCTTTGTCGCTGAGATCCTTCGCCGCTTCCAGGGCCTCGCGTTTTTCCTCGCCGGTGATCAGAATATGAGTCGACATGGCGGATCTGAGCGCTGGAGCCGAGAGCGTGATCCGGGGTTCCGATGCGCCCGGCGCGCGCATGGCCAAAAGCGTGGGTGCCGCGTCCGAGAGGCCAAGCTCCAGTTGATCCGCGCCCGGAAACAGCGAGGCGGTGTGCATGTCCGCGCCCATCCCCAACAAAAGCACGTTGAGCGGCAGGATCGCCTCGATCGCAGGCATCAGGTCATCCAACCCCTCCTCCGGCGTCGGGACGTCTTTGTAGAGTGGCAAGAGCTGCGCCTTGGCCGCTTCACCCACCAAAAGCCGCCGCTTTAAAAGCGCGGTGTTGGAGCGCTCCGAGCTTTCGGGCACCCAACGTTCGTCGTTCAACAAGACATCGACCCGCGCCCAATCGAGATGCACGCCGGAGAGCGTGTCAAACACCGGCCCTGGCGTGGTGCCGCCCGGCACGCAAAAACTCACGCGCTCATGTTGTTCCAAGGCCGACCGGAGTTCCCCGGCGATCTTGTTGGCGAGGTCGAGCAAGAGAATGTCCCGATCCGGGTATTCGATAAATTTCATCCTTTGATCTCCCGCCAGCGACGGCCCTCGCGGTGGAGCATCATCATCGCGTCCTCCGGCCCGCTGGTCCCCGGCTCATAGCCTTTCGGCACGTCCGCACGCGCTTCCCAACCGTTGATCAGCGGATCGGTCCAGGCCCAGGCGGCCTCCACCTCGTCGCCGCGCATGAAAAGCGTCTGGTTGCCGCGGATCACATCCATGATCAACCGCTCGTAAGCATCTGTAATCTCTTCGGCATCTTCACCAAGCGCCTCGGCAAAGGACATGTCCAAAGGCACGTCGATTAGGCGCATCCCGCCCGGCCCCGGTTCCTTGATCGTCACCTTGAGGGTCATGCCCTCATTGGGTTGCAGGCGGATCGACAGGATGTTGGCGTGACGCCCAGCCTCTGCGCCAAAGATCGAATGCGGCGCGTCTTTGAACACCACGGCGATCTCGGAATTGCGGGCCTTGAGCTTTTTGCCGGTGCGCAGGTAGAACGGCGTCCCCGCCCACCGCCAGTTGGAAATCATCACCCGCATGGCGATAAAGCTCTCGGTATGAGAGCGCGGATCGCCAACGTCTTCGCGGTAGGAGGGCGCGCCGTCTTTTTCCTCATACTGACCGCGCACGATGTGGTGGTGATCGACCGGCTCCAAAGCGCGGATCACCTTGAGCTTTTCGTCACGCACCGCGTCCGGGTCAAAGCGCGAGGGCGGCTCCATCGCGATCAGGCACAAGAGCTGCATCAGGTGGTTTTGCACCATGTCGCGCATCGCGCCGGATTTGTCGTAATATTCCCCGCGCCCGCCGACACCGACGGTCTCGGCCACGGTGATCTGGATGTGGTCGACGTATTGCGAATTCCACAGCGGCTCAAAGAGGATATTGCCGAACCGCACCGCCATGAGGTTTTGCACGGTCTCTTTGCCGAGGTAGTGGTCGATGCGGTAAATCTGGGTTTCGTCGAAATGTTTGGCGAGATCGCGGTTGAGCGCCTTGGCACTCGCGAGGTCGCGACCAAAGGGTTTCTCGACCACGATCCGCGAATCCGCGTCCGAAATGCCGTTGCTTTGCAGACGCTCCGCCAAATCGCCAAAGAGCGCGGGCGCGACCGAGAAATAGAACGCCTTCACCACGCCTTTGCGCATCAGGGATTTGAGCTCTTTCCAGCCGTCGGTGCCGCGCGCGTCGACCTGAACATAGTCCAGACGTTCCAGAAAGGCACCGACCTGATTTTCGTCACAGGCATGGGTGGCGGCAAATTCGTGAATGGCCTCTTTCACGATCGCGCGGAATTCGTCCGCGTCATGTTCCGAGCGAGCGGCCCCGATGATGCGGGCCTCTTCAGGCATTTGGCCGGCGCAAAAGCGACGGTACAGGCCAGGAAGAATCTTGCGCCGAGCGAGATCGCCCGTGCCGCCGAAAATGACGAGGTCGAACTCCTCCACCGGAATCACACGCGATACCATGACTGTCTCCTTCGAGCTGGCCCAACCCCTGAGGCGGGCAATAGAGGGGCTTTGGCATCTTTTGCCCTCAGATGTGGGACAAACAGATGACGTTAGCGCTAACTGTCGGCGTGATACCCCGATGTCGAGACAGAGTCTAGCATTCGGAGCAAAGCTCTCAAGCCTTCACGACAGAGGGTTGCACAAACCACACTCAAAAGCCCGTTATCTATGCACTCGCGGCCTTTTCACCCATTCCGCAAAGGGTTAGCTTGATCAGGTTATCACAGGTTACTGGAGTTGCCGCCAATGAAAGACCTCGGACAATCCGCGTCCAGATCGGAAGAGCACACGTCTGAACTCCAGTCACCACGTGAGATCTCGTATGCCGTCTTCTGCTTGA
>CAXPTW010000085.1:0-8503 GCA_964220165.1 Abyssibacter sp. | reverse complement strand
GCGATCTGTTCCGGCGTCCAGCCGATCTTCAACTGAGCGATGACATGGGACCGCAGATCAACAAGTCGGATCAATTTGCGACGCCGTGCGCGTCGATCGGATGCGTATTTCTGAGCATTCATTCCGTAGTATCCGTTCAGATACGACAGCTCATCGTCGACAAAATAGTTCCGCTTGATCTCGCGATACACGGTCGAGCGATGCCTGCCGATCTCCGCTGCGATCTTGCTCACCGGCACTTTTGCATTCAGCATGTCTTCGATTGCGCGTCTTTCACGTAAATCCAGCTCTGTGTGGGCCATGTCCGTTCTCCTTGCTTTTCAGCAAGATAGGGGATTTGTCGCAACCCAGTTTAGAATGTGCCCCTGGGGTTTGATAGAAATCGCATAATTGAAATTATGTTAAGTATTTGCGATCCTCGGGAATTCGAGAGCCCGTCTTTTTTTGGCTAAAGCCGATGGGTCGCAAATGTGCTTTTCCCTTGTTCCCGACCGGCACTGAGCGGGCGCAAGCAGAAACGAGAGTTCACAGACCGCAACGCATATATTGAACGGACAATGTGCTTGGCACGATAACACACTACTTCTGATTCTCGTTTGAACGCGGCAAAGCACCCGCTTCTTCTGATAGCTATCCCCAAGCTTATGAAAAAGCGTCAATATTTTTTGTTGACTGCTTCAGCTATTTATTACTTACTAGTCAGTAAAAAGGAAACCTAAATGCTGACAAAAAAACTGTCGTCTTGGAACCAAAGGGGTCGCCGATCTGGTGCGCGTTGACGAAATCATTGCTGCAGGCTGTAACCAGGGCTGCCAGCTCAGGATTGTGATCGAAGACATGCGATGCCAGCTGCCGCACGTCGTCCACCCAATTGGAAAGCCTCAGCCTGAAGGGGATCAAGGACAGCAAGAGCTACAAACACCTCGTCCACATGTACCTTACAAGCAAGGTACCCGGTGGCGGTTGCGTCGATTGTTGGCATGGGCGCCAAAAAGGCGAGCCACAAAATCAGCTGCATTTGGCAAGTTGAAAACACATTAAACCGGGTTTTCGAAGATGGCAGTGACGTGGTGAACAATCTCTGGAAGCTGAACGAAACTACCAAGTGAAGTCGCGTTTCCCATCGGACACTTCCCGATGGCCGAACATCAAAAAAAGGAGCCTCATAATGAAGGTGCTGGTGCCTGTCAAACGCGTGATCGACTATAACGTGAAGGTTCGCGTCAAAGCGGGCGGATCGGGCGTTGATCTCGCCAACGTGAAAATGTCGATGAATCCGTTTGACGAAATTGCCGTCGAGGAGGCGATCCGACTGAAAGAGGCCGGCAAAGCCGAAGAGATCATTGCGGTCTCGGTCGGCGTAAAGCAGGCGCAGGAAACGCTGCGGACAGCTTTGGCCATGGGGGCCGACCGGGCGATCCTGATTGTCGCCGCCGACGATGTGCATACCGACATCGAACCCCTCGCCGTGGCGAAGCTGCTGAAAGCGGTGATCGACGAAGAACAGCCAGGTATCGTTCTGTGCGGTAAACAGGCCATCGACAATGACATGAACGCCACCGGGCAGATGCTTGCGGCGCTCACGGGTTGGGCACAGGCGACGTTCGCCTCCAAACTGGAGATCGACGGCGACAGCGCCAACGTGACCCGCGAAGTCGACGGCGGATTGCAAACTATCAAGGTCAAAATGCCGGCCATCGTCACCGTCGACCTGCGCCTGAACGAACCGCGCTATGCCTCGCTGCCGAATATCATGAAGGCCAAGAAAAAGCCGTTGGACGAAAAAACCGCCGCCGATTACGGCGTCGAAGTCGCCCCGCGCCTGGAAATCGTCAGCACGGCCGAACCCGAGGCCCGCGCCGCTGGGATCATCGTCGGCTCGGTCGACGAACTGGTCGAGAAACTCAAAGAAGCGGGGGCTGTGTAATGGCTGTTCTTCTCCTTGCCGAAGTGAACAATGGCGAATTGTCGCTGGACGCCACCGCCAAGGCCGTGACCGCCGCCAAGGCCCTGGGTGACGTGACCGCGCTCTGTGCCGGGGGCTCTGCCGCCGCCGCGGGCGAAGCCGCCGCCAAGATCGACGGCGTGTCCAGAGTGCTGGTCGCCGAAGACGCAAGCCTCGGCCACCGCCTGGCGGAATCCACCGCTGCGCTGATCGTGTCGCTGGCCGGTGATTACGAGCATATCGTTGCGCCCGCCACCACCGACGCCAAGAACGTGATGCCGCGTGTTGCCGCACTGCTGGACGTGATGGTGATCTCAGATGCCTCGGGCGTGGTTGACGGCAACACGTTCGAACGCCCGATCTATGCCGGCAATGCCGTGCAGACGGTCCGCTCGAACGATGCCAAAAAGGTCGTCACCTTCCGCACCTCGACCTTTGATGCGGCCGGTGACGGTGGTTCGGCCCCGATCGAAACCATCTCGGCGGGTGACAATCCCGGCCTCAGCGAATGGGTCGAGGACAAGGTCGCCGAAAGCGATCGACCTGAACTGACCTCGGCAGGCGTCGTGGTCTCGGGTGGCCGCGGTGTCGGTTCCGAAGAGGACTTCAAACTGATCGAAGCCCTCGCGGACAAGCTAGGCGCCGCTGTCGGCGCGTCGCGCGCGGCGGTCGATTCGGGCTATGCCCCCAACGACTGGCAGGTCGGCCAGACCGGCAAGGTCGTGGCCCCGGACCTCTATGTTGCGGTCGGCATCTCGGGTGCGATCCAGCACCTCGCCGGCATGAAGGACTCCAAGGTCATCGTTGCCATCAACAAGGACGAAGAGGCCCCGATCTTCCAGGTCGCGGATTTCGGACTGGTCGCCGACCTGTTCACCGCCGTGCCGGAATTGATCGAAAAGCTCTGATCTGGAGTCAGAAAATGACCTATACCGCCCCCCTTCAGGACATGCGTTTCGTTCTGCGCAAGCTTTGTGATCTCGACGCGATCAGCCAGTTGCCTGGCCTTGAAGAGGCAACGCCGGATATGGTGGACGCGATCCTCGAGGAAGCCGCCAAATATGCCGGCCTAGAACTGTCGCCGCTCAGCCGGTCCGGCGACCTCGCCGGTCTGGGTTTTGAAGATCGCCGGGTGACCATGCCCGAAGGCTGGAAAACCGTCTACGACATGCTGGTCGAGATGGGCTGGAACAGCCCGTCGGCAAGCCCCGAATACGGTGGCATGGGTCTGCCCTTCGTGGTCAATGCCTGCATCCAGGAGATGTTCCACGGCGCCAACATGGCATTCCAGCTCTGCCCGATGCTGACCCAGGGCGCGATCGAGGCGCTTGAATGCTATGCTTCGGACACCTTGAAAGAGACCTACCTGCCCAAACTGGTGAGCGGCGAATGGACCGGAACCATGAACTTGACAGAACCGCAGGCAGGGTCTGATCTGGCCGCGATACGGTCAAAGGCGGTGCCCGAGGGCGATTGCTACCGGATCAGCGGCCAGAAGATCTTCATAACTTACGGCGAGCATGACCTTACTGACAACATCATCCACCTCGTGCTGGCCCGACTGCCTGATGCTCCGGCGGGCGTCAAAGGCATCTCGCTCTTCGTTGTACCGAAGGTGATGCCAGATGGCGCTCCCAATGACGTGCACTGCGTTTCGATTGAGCACAAGCTGGGTATTCATGCCAGCCCGACATGCACGTTGTCATTTGGAGATAGCGGTGGCGCCGTCGGTTACCTTGTGGGCGAGGTCAACCGTGGACTGGAGTATATGTTCGCGATGATGAACAACGCCCGGCTCAATGTGGGAATCCAGGGCATCGGCGTTGCCGAACATGCCTGCCAGGACGCGGCGGCGTATGCAGCCGACCGCCGGCAGGGCAAGGTTGACGGGGTCGAGGGGTCGGCCGCAATCATTCACCATCCAGATGTTCGCCGCATGCTGGGTATCATGAAGAGCCGCACCGAAGCCGCCCGCATTCTCGCCTACCGCGCCGCGGCGGCGCTGGATTTTGCGCATCGCGCCGTCGACCCCGAGGCCCGGGACCGTGCACAGCGCCGGGTTGATCTACTGATCCCGGTTGTCAAAGGCTGTTCGACCGAGATGTCGATCCAGACCGCCTCGCTTGGCATTCAGGTTCATGGTGGCATGGGCTATATCGAGGAAACCGGTGTAGCACAGCACCTGCGCGACGCCCGGATCACCACGATCTACGAGGGTACCACGGGCATTCAGGCACTCGACCTGACCGGGCGCAAGATCCTGCGCGACCGCGGTGCGGCGGTTCAGGAAATCATCGACGACATGCGATTGAGCGCGGCGGAACTTGCCTGCGAGAGCAGCCCGCACGGTGATTGGACGCTCTTGTCGCGCAGCGTTTCGCACGCTGCCGATACGGTGGAAACCGCTACAAGATGGCTGCTTGATGCGGGTAAGGAAACCGCACATACGCAGGCCGCGTCGGCAATGAACGTGCTAGAGCTCTTCGGCCTTTCGCTGGGCGCCTGGGCCTTGGGCGATGCGGCGCTTGCTGCCGCTGGGGAACCTGCCGCGGGTGGCCAATCCGACCATGCCGGCGCCAAGATCCGGCTGGCGGAATTCTATGCGCAGCAAGTCTTCCCCGAGGCGCTGGCACGGCTGAGCGCGGCGACGGATGGTGCGTCGAGCGTTCTGGCGCTGGCACCCTCTGATCTGCACAGCGTTGCGTGAGGTCATTGAGATGTCTGGATCTGCACGAGAAACGATAGAATATGATGTGGTGATCGCCGGCGCGGGGCCTGCGGGTCTGAGCGCCGCGGTCCGTCTCAAGCAGCTCGACAGTTCGCTTGACGTGGTGGTGCTGGAAAAGGGTTCGGAAGTGGGGGCGCATATCCTGTCCGGCGCAGTACTCGATCCCTCGGGGCTCGAGGCGCTGATCCCCGACTGGAAGGAAAAGGGCGCGCCGCTAAACGTCCCGGTGACCTCCGACAAGTTCTACATGCTGGGCGAGGCCGGTCAGATCCGGGTGCCGGGGTTTCCGATGCCGCCGCTGATGAACAACCACGGCAACTACATCGTCAGCATGGCCAATGTCTGTCGCTGGATGGCCGAGCAGGCCGAGGAGCTGGGCGTCGAGGTTTTCCCCGGCATGGCCTGTTCCGAGCTGGTTTATGACGAAAACGGCGGCGTGAAGGGTGTTGTGGCCGGTGAGTTCGGCAAGGAAGCCGATGGCACACCGGGGCCGGCCTATGAGCCCGGCATGGAGCTGCACGGCAAGTACGTGTTTCTGTCCGAGGGCGTGCGCGGGTCACTGGCCAAGGAAGTGATTGCCAAATACGACCTGTCGAAGGGCAAGGAGCCGCAGAAATTCGGCATCGGCATGAAAGAGATCTGGGAGATCGACCCGGACAAGCACAACGAGGGTGAGGTGACCCACACCATGGGCTGGCCGCTGGGAGGCAATGCCGGGGGCGGGTCGTTCATCTATCACCTCGAGAACAACCAGGTCTATGTCGGGTTCGTGGTGCACCTGAACTACAAGAACCCGCATCTCTTCCCCTATATGGAATTCCAGCGCTTCAAGCATCACCCGATGGTGGCCGAACTGCTGGAAGGCGGCAAACGCGTGGCCTATGGCGCACGGGCGATTTCCGAAGGCGGATACCAGTCGATGCCGAAAATGGTGGCACCCGGTGTAGCGCTGTTGGGCTGTTCGGTGGGCATGGTCAACGTGCCGCGGATCAAGGGTAATCACAACGCGATGCTCAGCGGCAAGGCCGCGGCCGAGGCGGCGTTTGACGCGATTAAGGTCGAGCGGTCGGGTGATGAGCTGACGGCGTATGAGGACGACGTGCGGGGCGGCGCCATCGGCAAGGATCTGAAAAAGGTGCGCAACGTCAAGCCGATGTGGTCGAAATGGGGGATGCTGCCCTCGCTGGCGCTGGGCGGTCTGGACATGTGGACCAACACGCTGGGCTTTTCGCTCTTTGGCACGATGAAACATGGCAAGACCGATGCGGCGGCCACCGAAGAGGCCAGCAAGCACAAGGTGATCGATTATCCAAAACCCGATGGCAAGCTGAGCTTTGACCGGCTGACCAACGTGTCGTTTGCGATGACCAATCACGAGGAAAGTCAGCCAAGCCACCTGCAGCTGGGTGATGACAAATTGCCGATCTCGGTCAACCTGCCAAAATACGGCGAACCGGCACAGCGCTATTGCCCGGCCGGCGTCTACGAGGTGGTCGAGGAAGACGGCAGCGACCCGCGCTTCGTGATCAATTTCCAGAACTGCGTGCACTGCAAGACCTGTGACATCAAGGACCCAAGCCAGAACATCAACTGGGTCACGCCGCAGGGCGGCGACGGACCAAATTATCCGAACATGTAAATGCCTAAATCAGGAGAACCGCACTATGAACGAGCTGAACGGATATGACATCGAAGATCTCGAACCGGGCATGACCGCCACGTTCTCGAAAACCATCACCGACGCCGACATTGTTCTCTTTGCCGGGGCATCCGGCGACAACAACGCCATTCACATCAATGATGAGTTTGCCAAAACCACACCGTTCAATGGCCGGATCGCGCATGGGTTTCTTACCGCCAGCACTATCTCCGCGGCGATTGCCAACAAACTACCCGGGCCCGGAACAATCTATATCTCGCAGGAGATGAATTTTGTGGCACCTGTGCGTCCAGGAGACACAGTTCACGCTGAAGTGATTGTCGAAACAATCGAGACCGAGCGCTGCCGCGCGAACTTGAGAACAACCTGCCGCGTCCGCGGGCAGGTCGTGGTGGACGGCGAGGCCACTGTCAAGCTGACCTCCAGCGCCAAACGGGGCACAAAAGCCGCGTAGGATATGGCCGACGATCCTTTAGTCAGCCACTTAAATTGTGTCCCCTGTGACTGAACATTCCACCAGCCGCCACGACGACAAAGAGGACATCGTGGGTATCACGACGTTCCTGGGGTTGCTTGACAGGACGGCGTTGCCGCTTGGATGCGCCAGAAAGACAAACTTGACATGATGGGACTCGGATGATGACACAGTGGACTAAAACGAACGACACAGCCGACACAGCAAAGGCCGCAACGGAAATGCAGGATCTGACCCTGCGCACGACAAAAGTGCTGTCACAGCTGCACGTGCGGGCCCTCAAAAAGGCCAGCGGGTCAGAGTATTCCCTGATCGACGCCAAGACACTTGCCAAAGCCTATGGAACCTTCTGGGCCGACATGCTGCAGGAGCCGGGCAAGCTGGTTGATGCACAGATAAAGGCCAGCATGGCGATCCAGTCTTCGTGGAAGGCGATACTGCAAGGCCCCGATGAAGAAAGCGGTGTGCGAGATCGCCGTTTCAGCGATCCGAGTTGGGAAAAGGACCCGATATCGCGAGCCTATCGCGATGTGTTCCTGGCGATTGAAGGCGCGACCAATGACCTTTTGGAAGAGCTTCCAAAAAATTCCAGAGATTATATGCGTGTCAGATTCTACACGCGGCAGATGATGAGCGCACTGTCGCCCAGTAACTACCTGCTGACCAACGCTCCGGCGCGTAAGATGTTCACTGAAACCAACAGTGCGAGTTTTCGGGAAGGATTGTCCAAAATGCTCGACGATCTCGAGCGCGGTGAGGGGCGCCTGGACATCGCGACGAACGATCCGTCGGCGTTCACGGTCGGAAAGGATCTTGGCACGACAGAAGGCGAGGTTGTGTTTCAAAACGACCTGATGCAGCTGATCCAGTACCATCCGCGCACACCGGACCAGCACAGTGTGCCAATCCTGTTTGTCCCGGCCTGGATCAACAAGTTCTACATTCTGGACATGCAGCCGAAGAACAGCCTGGTGCGCTACATGCTGGATCGGGGGCATTCCGTGTTCGTGATTTCCTGGGTCAACCCGACCAGCGATCACGCGGACAAGGATTTTGCTGATTACATGAAACTCGGACCGCTGGCCGCGCTTGATGCCATTCGCGACATCACCCGCGAAGAAAAGGCCAATATCCTCGGTTTCTGCATTGGTGGCATCCTGGTGACGGCAACGCTGGCTTACCTCGCAGCCATTGGTGATGACCGGGTCAATTCCGCCACGACACTGGCCACCATGGTCGATTTCAAGGACGTGGGCGAAATCGGCGTCTTCGTCGATGAAAACCGGCTGGAAGTCCTGCGTGCGCATATGGAAGAGAAAGGCTATCTTGAAGCCTATCACTTGCAGGACATGTTCTCGATGCTTCGCGAGAACGATTTGATCTGGTCGTTCTTCGAGGCCAATTACCTGCGCGGTCGGAAACCCCGGGCTTTCGACCTTTTGTATTGGAATTCGGATTCCACACGACTGCCTGCGGCCATGCTGCTTTGGTATCTCAAAGAGGTCTATCTAGAGAACCGGCTGCGCCAGCCCGGTGGATTGGAAATGAACGGTGTCAAGATCGATCTGAGCAAGATCGAAACGCCGGTTTTCGTACTTGCCACGTCCGAGGATCACATCGCCCCCTGGACCTCGATTTATCCAGCGACGCAGATACTCGGCGGCGAGGTTGAATTTGTCCTTGGCGGCTCGGGCC
>CAXPTW010000084.1:0-7183 GCA_964220165.1 Abyssibacter sp. | reverse complement strand
CGGCATGTTAAAGTACCCATGGTCCACTAATAGTTGGATATAGTCATCTTCCCGCAAACCACCGCATGTCTCGGTGTGAATGTGTAGACGATTACCCTTCACCTGATAGTCACGTACTCCAGAAGATATGAACACGGCCGCCCAAAGACGCGGGGACGGTGACCCGCGAGGATGGCGTCGACGCCAAAGCCGGCGCAATGGGTGTAGACCGCCGTAGCCTGTTCGAGCACGCGGTAGAGGTTGGTGTCGCCGGAGAGCATGAGAATGCGCGGGTCCGTGAGGTCCGAGAAATACCCGCCCTCACAGGGCAGAATCGCGACCTGGGCGTTCAAAATTTCGGTTTGAGCAAAGACCAAAAGCTCAGCCATATCCGCGTCAGAGGGCGCATCCGATGTCCCGTCCGGCGCGCGCGGTTGGTCGAGAACGAGCACAAATGGACCATCCGGCAGGCCCCCGGCGTCATATGTGGCGCTCGACTTAGACACATACGATGAAGTGAGCCATTCTGTGAGACCGCGTGCGCGCGTGAGGGCGGCGCTGTCGTCGAGCGGCAGGTCCACAAGGGCCGTGTCCCAGTCGAGGCGTTGGGAGACCGAGAGATCGGTCTCTTGCATCACACGGTGCACCAGCAAGGAGGGCTGTGACAAAAGCCGCCCCGGCGAGGTCGCGGGGGCGGCTTTGGAAGAGATGTCTTGCGGGCGGTCGCCCATGTGGATCACTGGCCGATGGTGGCGAGAGAGTCGGCGGAGGTCGCCGCACCGGTGATCGCGCCGATGGTTTTCTGCCATTGGACGAAGGGGGCCTCGGTCACATAGACCGTATCGCCGTCGCGGATCAGGAAGTCGCGGGCGAGGAACAGACCGTTGGGCTGTGTCAGATCGAGCACGTAGATCATGCGCTGGGTGCCGATGAGATCGTCGCGGCCCAAAACCTGTTTGGCGAGGTTTTCAGGCTCGTTGCGGAACACGAACACGCCGGTCGGGTCCGCCGCGTTGGTCTGAAGCCCGCCGACTTGGGCGATGGCTTCGAGTGCGGAGAGATTGCGGCTCTCGAACGGAATGACGCTTTGCCCGCCGGTTGCGCCGAGCGCGGTAAAGGCGCGGGGGTCGGCCTCGACCAGAATGCGGTCGCCATCGCGGAGCGGGATGTCATAGTGCGGCATGTTGTAGAGGTCTTCGAACCACACCGTGCCGGATTTGCTCCCGCGCAGCACTTTGACCTGAGCCACATCGGGTTCCACGGTCACGCCACCGGCCTGCGCCAGCATGGCGGTGAGGCGACGGGTCGGGCGCTCAATCGGGTAGACGCCCTGACCGGCGATTTTGCCGGTGATCGTCACAGTGGCCCCGTCGCCAGCGGCACGGGTGACCATGACCTGCGGATCGGGGGTCTGGGTGTCGAGTTTCTCGGTGATGATGCGGCGGATGGCCTCGGGGCTGTTGCCCGCGGCCTTGATGCGCCCGGCGTAGGGGACAAAGATAAAGCCCGCACCATCGACTTGGACCTCGGAGAGGACGGTCGCGCTGGACCCTGCGCCTGCGAGGAGGCCGTCATCGACGTTTTCCCAGATCGTCAGAGACAACACGTCGCCTGCAGAGATGGTGTCCGATCCGACAACGCCTGCGTTCTGGAAGGCGGAGGAGAAGCCGAGCTCTTCGTTCACGGCGGTGACGGCATTGACGCGATCACTGACAGAAACGACGAAGGCATCGCCGTCTTCGAGCACGGAGCCGGAGAAGATTTCTTTCTTGTTGGGGCCGGAGCGCGGCAGTCCACAAGCCGAGAGGCTCGCGATCATAACCACGAGGGCCGCAGCGCGGGTTTTGCGCGACGTCAGGAATTTCACTGTCGATCTCCTCTGCCTCTATTTTGGCTTAGGGCCCCATTTTTAATTGGGTTTAGACAGGAGCCTAGCCAAAGGCGAGTCAAAAATCCAGCGTTTGCGCATGTCTGAGGGGTGCCAAAAGAGAGGTGTTGCCCGTGGGACGCGTTGGGGCAGGGGATGTAGAAGAGCCTTTGACACCAGCGAGATATAGGGGACTCGTTGTGTCGAAATGAGGGCGAAGAACGCGTGAGAGGTTATTTCACGATCCGAAGCGGCTGACGCGGCGGGGCGTTGCCGGACAAAAGCGCCGCATCTGGCGCGTCTTTGGCCAGCATGAGGTCGATGACCTGGCGCATCAGTTGGCGACGGCCCCGCTGGGAATAAAAGCCGCCCGGCACCTGCGACGTTTCGAGTAGAAATTGCCGGTAGCTGCGATAGGCGCGAGTGTCGGGGCGTTCAGGTTCTGAGAAGAACCGCTCCAACGGTTGGTGGGACACGAATTCCGGTTTGTCATAGACCGCATCGCCGAGCGTTCGGATCGGCAGGCCGAGCGAAAGCACCTGTTGCCCGGCGGTCGAGTTGACGGTCACGGCGGAGCGCGCGCTCAGGAGCAGTTTCTGAAGCTTGCCGCCCCGCACGAAATGCACGCGGCTCTCAACGCCAAACTCGGCGGCGAGGCGGCGGATTTCATGTTTGAGGTTGCGGCGGTCATTTTCCAAAGGGTGAGCTTTGAACACGAGGTGATGATGACGCGGCGCGCCCTTGGCAAAGCCCTCGATCACCTCCGCGATAAATTCGGTCATCGTCGCGTAGGGGCTATGGACCAGAAAACTCGTGTCATGTTCGAGCTGCAACAGCGCAATGTGAAACGGGTGGCCCGCGCCGAGGATGGCCCGCGTGCGAAGTGCCCGAGAGACCCAGTGTTGCGGCATCATGACGAGACGTTTGAAATAGAGCAGGAATTCGCGCGACACGGGCAATTCGCGGTGGCCGCGATAATGGTGAAACGCGGAGTTCCGGAACAGGACGAACCAATGATAGAGCGCGCCGTAGAAAATATGCTGGCGCATGTCGCCCCAATGGGCAGGCGGCTCGATATTGTCGTGGTCGATCTTGTCGAGGGCGGTTTGCATCTCGGCAACCGTGAGGGTCATGAGCGTCGAGTTGCCGTTGGAGCCGTCGCGCTCATAGGTGACCCAATAGGGGCGGATATACCCCTCTTCGAACACATGGATCGTGAGGCCGAGCTGACGGGCGCGCTCAATCGCCAGGGCGTGGACGGGACGGGTGTCGCCATAGAGAACGATGTCGGTCACGCCTTTGTCGCGGATGATCTCCTCGAACCGGTCGGGCCAGCCTTCTGGCGCCTCAGTGTAGGGGAGGAAGGTTTTGGACGAAAACCAGAACGCGCGGTCGCCCGCGTTAAAGCCCACACGCCAAACATCCGCGCCTGCCGCGCGCAACATTTTGCCAAGAGACCAGAAAAACGGTCCATGCGGCCCCTGAAGCATCAGGAACACGCGGGAGTTGCTCTGAGGGTCTGAAAGGCGATGTGGCATAGCGGTTTTTAGCGAAATCTGATGCGAAATGTCTTGGTCTATCTCCCCGCTACCGCAACATTCGGGCAGATTTGTGGCCCAGCGAGCGCAGTCAATGGGTTTGCGCTCAGGAGGTTGGCCTCTGTGACGCGCCTCTGAACGCCGCCTGCGCTTGCAGAGGGCGCGCGGGGGAGCTACCACTTGGGCAAACCGGATCAGAGGAGACGCCATGTTCACCGGCATTATCACCGATATTGGGAAAATCCTTGAGTTGGAAAAGCGCGGCGACCTGCGGGCGCGGATCGGCTGTGCCTATGACATCGACGGGATCGATATTGGCGCGTCCATCGCCTGTAATGGCGTGTGCCTGACCGTGATCGCCCTCGGCTCCGAGCCGCAGAATTGGTTCGATGTGGAAATCTCGGCAGAGAGCGTGTCGAAAACCAACATCGGCGATTGGGTCGTGGGCACGGCGCTCAATCTGGAACGGGCGTTGAAACTCGGTGACGAATTGGGTGGGCACATCGTGTCTGGCCATGTTGACGGCGTGGCCAAACTCATCGCGCTCACCGATGAGGGTGACAGCACGCGGATGACTTTTGACGTGCCCGAGGCTCTGGCGAAATTCATCGCACCGAAAGGCTCGGTGGCGCTCAACGGCACGTCCTTGACCGTGAATGAGGTTGAGGGCACCACCTTTGGCGTCAACGTCATCCCGCACACGCAGGAGGTGACGACCTGGGGCAAAGCCGCCATCGGTGATCGCATCAACCTCGAAATTGACACGCTGGCCCGTTATGTGGCCCGCCTTCAGGAGTGGCAGTGATGGGTACCCCCGTGCCTGGCGTCGGCCACAACGGTGGGCCAAGCATGGACACTGGCGTAAGTTATCGCCGGTTCATCTGGAAAAAGGCCCGCAAAGGCCTGATGGGCGAGACACTCCCCATCGAGGTGATCCGGAGCCGCGTGGCGCGGGCGAAGGCACTGGGCCTTCCCTATAAATCCTACGCCTCGATCCGGGCTTCGTCCGGGCGCGATGTCGTGGGGTTTCTGTTTTCCTCCAACGCTCTACGCCTTGTGCGTCAGGCGGATCGCCTCTCACCTCTTTACGCGGATCGGCTCGCCGCATTTGATGTCGACCGCTGTGTGGCGGCGCATCGCCCTGTGAGCCTCGACATGTTGGCTGATCTCGACTGTGTGGATCGCGCCGGGGCCGCGCCGCGCGCCTTTGCCCCGTGGTCCGCACAGAGAGCGGCACTGTCCGAGATTTTGGGGCCGCGTCTGCCGCGAGATGGGGTGGTTTTGATCTCTGATGCGCCGTTTGAGGCGGAGTGGGTCGAGGCGGCGCGGCTCGGTGGACATCTGCGCGCGGAGCACTTTTGGGGCGCGTAATTGGGGCCCGGCGCGCAGATACAAAGGTGAGCACAAAAACAAACACAGAGGCTGCGCAAAAATGCGGCTTGTTTTGCGCCCTGTTTGTTGGGCTTCGGACTCGCCTTTGCGGTCGCAAAGCTGTATCGGGGGGCAACGACAGTTTTGAAGGCCCGAAGACCCATGTCCGAGACAGTTAGCTACCACGACGCGATCTCTCCCATCGAGGAGATCATCGAGGATGCCCGCAACGGGCGTATGTTCATTCTTGTCGATCACGAAGATCGCGAAAATGAAGGGGATTTGGTGATCCCGTCGCAGATGGCGACGCCGGATGCGATCAACTTCATGGCGACCTACGGGCGTGGCCTGATCTGTGTGACCCTGACCGGGGAACGGATCGACGCGCTGGGCCTGCCGATGATGGCGTCGAACAACTCGTCGCGCCACGAGACGGCCTTTACCGTGTCTATCGAGGCCCGCGAAGGTGTCTCCACCGGGATTTCCGCCCATGACCGCGCCCGCACCGTGGCCGTGGCCATCGACCCGTCGAAAACCTCGGCCGATATTGCGACGCCGGGCCACATCTTCCCGCTGCGCGCCCGTGAGGGCGGCGTTCTGGTCCGCGCCGGTCACACCGAGGCCGGTGTCGATGTCGCGCGTCTCGCGGGTCTGCTGCCGAGCTCAGTGATCTGTGAGATCATGAACGAGGACGGCACCATGTCGCGTCTGCCCGACCTCGTGGCCTTCGCCCAGAAACACAATCTCAAGATCGGCACCATCTCCGATCTCATCGCCTACCGCCGCCGTCACGACAACCTCGTGGTGAAAAGCGCGTCGCGTGACGTGACCTCCGCCTTTGGCGGCGATTGGGAGATGGAGATTTACACCGACCAATTGCATGGGGCGGAGCACGTTGTGCTTAAAAAGGGCGATCTCTCGACTGATGCGCCGGTGCTTGTGCGTGTGCACAACCTCAACCCGCTCCAAGACGTTTTGGGCATCGGCAAACCGGGCCACGAGATGGAAGAGGCGATGAACGCCATCACCAAAGAGGGGCGCGGTGTCGTTGTTCTTCTGCGCGACACGACCATGAAAATGGTCGAAGAGGATCACGCCTCGCCGCAAACGCTCCGCCAATACGGCTTGGGGGCACAGATCATGGCCGCTCTGGGCCTGTCGAAAATCGAGCTTCTGTCCAACAGCCCGCTGCCGAAAGTCGTCGGTCTCGACGCCTACGGCCTCGAAATCGTTGGCACCCGCAAGATCACGGAAGGAGCCTAAGTCATGGCCGCCGCAGAACAGCACCACATTCTTGACCTGCCGACCTTTGACGACCCGGTGAAACTGCTCATCGTTGTCGCGCCCTATTACAAGGACATCGCCGACGAACTGGTCGCCGGCGCGAAAGCCACGGTTGAGGCCGTCGGCGGGACCTGGGATCTCGTCGAAGTGCCCGGCGCGCTCGAAGTGCCGACCGCGATTTCCATCGCCGACAAACTGTCCAACTTCGATGGCTACGTGGCGCTTGGCTGCGTCATCCGTGGCGAGACCACGCACTACGAGACGGTATGCAACGACTCCAGCCGGGCGATTCAGCTCATGGGCCTTCAGGGTCTGTGCATCGGCAACGGCATCCTGACGGTGGAAAATCGTGAACAGGCTGTCGTGCGCGCCGAGAGCAAAGGTCAAAACAAAGGCGGCGGGGCTGCTGCTGCGGCCTTGCATCTCATCGCGCTTTCGCGCAAATGGGCCGCTCCGAGCAAGGGCGTGGGATTCCATTCCGACGCGATCAAGCTCGCTGGACAGCCTGACGAGAGCACCAAAGCATGACCGAAGAGAACGCCAACCTGAAACCGCCTTCCAAGCGCGAAAAGAAATCCGCGGCCCGGCTCTATGCCGTGCAGGCGCTGTTTCAGATGGAGGCGTCTGACGCGACCGTCGATAAGGTGCGTCGCCAGTTCTATGATCACTTCTTTGGCCTTGTGACCGAGGAAGAGGGCGAATTCATCGACGGCGATGCCGATCTTTTCCACGAGATCACCGAGATTGCCGTGAACGATCAGGCCAAGATCGACCAGATGACAGACCGCGCTCTGGTGGCGAAATGGCCGATTGGGCGTCTCGACTCGACGCTGCGCGCTCTGTTCCGTGCCGCTGGTGCTGAGCTCGTGGCCGGTCGCACGCCGCCGAAAGTCGTCATCGTCGAGTTCGTCGATGTGGCCAAAGCCTTTTTCCCGGGCGGGCGTGAGTCGAAATTCGTCAACGCCGTGCTCGATCACATGGCCCGCGAGGCGCGACCAGAGGCCTTTTAAGGCCGTAGGGAGAGCGAGCAAACCAAACATGTGAGGCGCGACCAGAGGCCTTTTAAGACCCGAGGGCGAACGAGCAAACCAAACATGTGAGGCCCGTCCCGAGGCCTTCTAAGCCGTTTTCATGACATTTTGGT
>CAXPTW010000083.1:0-23556 GCA_964220165.1 Abyssibacter sp. | reverse complement strand
TGACGCCGCGCATCACGGTGGTGCCCTCGGCATAGGCCGCGACCACGGAAAGGATCGGGTATTCGTCAATCATCGAGGCGGCGCGCTCGGGCGGCACTTCGATGCCTTTGAGCGAGGAGTATTTCACACGCAGATCGGCGACGGGTTCCCCGCCCTCCTCGCGTTCGTTCTCAAAGGCGATCTCCGCCCCCATCTCCACGAGCGTGGTGTAAAGCCCGTTGCGCGTCAGGTTCTGGCTCACGCCCGGCACGAAAATGTCGGACCCTTCGACGATCAGCGCGGCACAGACCGGGAAGGCGGCGGAGGACGGGTCACGCGGCACGGCGACCTCTTGCGGGATCAACTCAGGACGCCCGGTGAGGGTGATCTTGTTGTAGCCTTCGGGGGTTTTCTCGGTCACCACTTCGGCGCCGAAGCCCACGAGCATCCGCTCCGTGTGGTCGCGCGTGGCCTCTTTTTCGATGACGACCGTCTTGCCCGGTGCGTTGAGACCGGCGAGCAGCACGGCGGATTTGACCTGAGCCGACGGCACCGGGGTCTCATAGACCACAGGAACCGGATCGGCGGCGCCCACGAGGGTGAGCGGCAGCCGCCCACCAGAGCGGCCAACAGAGCGCGTCCCGAACAAAGCCAAGGGATCGGTCACCCGCGCCATCGGGCGTTTGCGGAGACTGCCGTCGCCCGTGAAGGTGGTGCAGAAATCATAGGTCGCCACGGCCCCCATGATGAGGCGCACGCCGGTGCCGGAGGTGCCGCAGTCGATGACAGTCTCCGGCTCGGTAAAGCCGCCGACGCCCACACCGTTGACCGTCCATTCGCCCGCGCCTTCGCGCACCACAGAGGCGCCAAGCGCCTGCATCGCTTTTGCGGTGTCGAGCACATCCTCGCCTTCGAGCAGGCCGGTGATCTTGGTCTCCCCTACGGCCATCGCCCCGAAGATCAACGCGCGGTGGGAAATCGACTTGTCCCCCGGAACGGCGGCTGTGCCTTTGAGCGGGCCGGACTTGCGGGCGCTCATCGGGATCGGTGTGGCTTGGCTCGACATGACGGGTGTCCTCCTCGGGATTTGCCCAAGCCGATTAGCCCAGGTGGGCCGTTTCGTCCACCGCTTTACGTCTCACGGGGCGTATCAGGTGCCTCCCCCAGCCAAATCCGCGGATTTTCCTTTGCGATCCGGGTGAAAATCTCTTCGCCGAGGGCATCCCGGAGGTGGATGGAGACGGCTTTCTCGGACAGGTCCTCTTGCCGCGTCATGTAGAAGTCTGAGCCGAACATGACGCGGCGACAGAGGCCGTCGTCTTTCAGAAAGAGTTTGAGCAAGGGCGCGAAGCGATTGAAGTGAAACATCGTGTAGGAAATGTCTGTCCAGAGGTTCGGATAGGCCCCTGACTTGATCATCGTGTTGAGCTGATGCACCCAGTTCTGATCTTGCGCATGCGCCGTGTCCGGATCGAACCCGTCACGCAAATAGCTGGTCCAATCGTCCTGGCCGCCGTAATGGGCGAGGCAAAACCGCAATTTCGGAAACTGGTTGAGCACGGCCCGATAGGCATAGGGTTCCGTCACCCGGTCGCGCATATAGGGGTCTTTCGCCCAGGCCTTGGAATGGACCCCGCCGCGGGAGCAATGGCTCATCACGGGGAGGTTGTTCGCCTCGCAATAGGGGTAGACCTGTTCGACCAAGACGGGATGATCCGGCGCGTATCCGGTTTTGGGGTAGAGTTTCAGCCCCTTGAACCCATGTTCCTCGACACAGCGGCGAAACTCGTCAAATGCGCCGGGGCGGTCCGGGTAGACAGTGGCAAAGGGAATGATGTTGCGCGGGAACTGCCGCGTCAGCGCCGCCAACTCGTCATGCTGCTCGGCGATGGAGGCCTCGACCGGACCGTGCCCGATCAGTTCCAGATCCAGCGGCAAAACAACATAGCGGGTGTCGCGCGGGTAATAGTGGCGCAGCTCGTGAAATACCTCGGCCTGTGAGGTGCGCTGACCGGTGGCGTGAAAGCTCTCCATCCGCTGCGCCCAGGCGTAAAAGCTCTCATACGGCAGCCAGGCCGCGACTTTGCGAATGGCCCGCACCAGCCCCGGCAGATAGCGAAAGATCACGAGAACGCGCGACGGAAAATACCGCGGCGTGTGGGCCGTGGTGAACAGGTGGGTGTGACAGTTAACGATCGGCAACTCGGACATGGCTTCCCCCATAACACTGGGAGAAAGGCTACCCGATTCGTCCGTTTCGCGAAGGTCAGGCTTTCCGTAGGCTCACAGCAAACCGGATTACACGCGGCGGAAGGTCATGTAATGCGGCGTGCGGCCTTCGCGGATGGCTTTTTTCTCGTAGCGGGTGGAGAACCAATCCGACCACGGTTTGCGCCAATCCTCGGCACATTCGCCCAACCACTCAAAGCCTGCGCGCGGCACCTCTTCCATCGTCTGGCGTACGTAGTCCGGGATGTCTGTCGCCACCCGGAATTCCGCGCCGGGTTTCAGCGCGCGGTGCAGCGGCTCTAGGTGCTCTGCGGTGACGAACCGGCGGCGATGATGGCGGGCTTTGGGCCAGGGATCGGGGTAGTTGAGAAACGCTTTGTCGAGGCTCCCGTCCGGCAGCACATCGAACAAATCACGCGCATCGCCCGCATGGATCGCCACATTGTCGAGGCCTCCAACGCGACGGATATGGCCAAGGCAGGAGGCCACGCCGTTGACATAAGGTTCACAGCCGATGATCGCGACGTCGGGATAGGTCTGCGCCATGTGGATCAGGTGCTCGCCCGCGCCAAAGCCCACTTCGAGCCAGACAGGTTTGCCACCGAACCGCGCGTTGAGATCGAGCATTTCGCGCTCGGGGTTCTCTTCCCATGTCACTGGCCCCGGAGAGAGCTTGGGCAAGTCCTCTTCGAGATAGTCCTTTTGTGCCTGATTGAGCGTCTTGCCGTGGATGCGGCCGTAGAAGTTGCGCCACGGCGCTCCTGATTGGTGCTGTTGATCGTCAGACATGGAAAACCCCGCGTGTTCTGGCGGCGCTTTTGCCAAGTTTTGGCCTCCGGGGCAAGGCGCGGGTCTCTGTCAGAGCGGATCAGCTCCGTTGGATCAGGAAAAGTCCGCCCGCCATCAACAGCATTCCCGTGGCCCGCAGGCCAGAGATCGCCATGCGCGGCGCGCCGAAAAGGCCGAAATGGTCGATGAGACCCGCAGAGAGGATTTGCCCGAGCAGCACAAAGAACACCGCATTGCCGATCCCGAACCGTGGCGCGATGGTCGTGATCGACAGGATGTAAAAGGCAAAGAGCACTCCGCCGAGAAACAGATAGGCGGGCTGACGGAGCAATTCAGAGGGCGTGCCGACCGGCCCCAACACCGCGCGGTAGACAAAGATCGAACTGAAGGCGACCACCACAAACACCAGTGCCGCCAAAGCGGGCGAGCCGAGACGCGCGCCAAGCTGGGCGTTGAGCGCAGCAAAGATCGGGATCCCGATCCCCGCCAAAAGCATCACAAACGGGTCTCTGAGTGTGTCAGACATGGGGCCTCCTCCGCGTCTCCTGCGTTCACGCTACACGCAGAGGAGGGGAAATCAACGCGCAGGACTGCGGCATCGCATTGCAGTTTCGCAAGCCGCCCTGACAGCGCCTTTATAACTCTCGTCGCGGATCAGCCGCGCCCGCGATAGGGCGGCACGCCTTGGTCGGGAATCCAGACGTCTTTCGGCTCCGGCCCCGAGGCCCAGAACACGTCAATCGGAATGCCTCCGCGCGGATACCAATAGGCCCCGATGCGAAGCCACTCCGGCTCAAGGTATTCCGTCAAACGTTTGCCGATATACACCGAACAATCCTCGTGAAACGCACCGTGATTGCGGAACGAGCCGAGGAACAGTTTGAGAGACTTGCTCTCCACCAACCATTTGCGTGGGATATAGTCGATCATCAGATGGCCGAAATCCGGCTGACCTGTCATCGGGCAGAGCGAGGTGAACTCAGGCGCTGTGAACCGCGCGACATAGCGGTCGCCCTCGTGCGTATGCGGCACGCGTTCGAGCACGGCCTCTTCGGGCGAGGCGGGCAACGCGGTGCTGCCGCCGAGTTGTGTCAGGCTGGATGTATCTGTCTTGACCATAGCGACCTCCGGAAACGAAAAAGGGCGGGATGATCCCCGCCCCTCGACTCATTCCTTGCGCGATCAGAGCGCCTTTTGCAAGGCATCCACGAGATCGGTGCGTTCCCAGCTAAAGCCACCATCTGCGTCGGGCTGACGTCCGAAGTGGCCATAGGCGGCGGTGCGCTGGTAGATCGGTTTGTTGAGCGACAGATGCGTGCGGATGCCGCGCGGGGTGAGGTCCATGACCTGCGGGATTGCCGCCTCGATGAGCGCCTCGTCTACTTTACCGGTGCCGTGCAGGTCGGCGTAGATCGACAGAGGCGCTGCTACACCGATGGCGTAGCTGAGCTGGATCGTTGCCTTTTCGGCCAGGCCCGCCGCCACGACGTTTTTCGCCAGATAGCGCGCGGCATAGGCCGCCGAGCGGTCCACTTTGGTCGGATCTTTGCCGGAAAACGCGCCGCCCCCATGCGGAGCCGCGCCACCGTAGGTGTCGACAATGATCTTACGACCCGTCAAACCCGCATCCCCATCGGGACCACCGATGACGAATTTGCCGGTCGGGTTCACGTGCCAGACGGTGTTGGCGGTGAGCCAGCCGTCGGGCAGCACCTCTTTGATATAGGGGGCCACAATGGCGCGCACGTCGTCAGAGGTCAGGCTCTCATCCAAATGCTGGGTCGAAAGCACGAGCGAGGAGACCTCGACCGGCTTGCCGTCCTGATAGCGCACGGAAAGTTGCGCCTTGGCATCGGGACCAAGCGCCGGTTCGCTGCCGTTTTTGCGCACCTCGGCCAGACGGCGCAGGATCGCGTGGGAAAACTGGATCGGCGCGGGCATCATCGCGTCCGTCTCGTTGGTCGCGAACCCGAACATGATGCCTTGGTCACCTGCGCCCTCGTCCTTGTTCTCGGCGGCGTCGACACCTAGCGCGATATCAATGGATTGTTCGTGCAGGAGGTTGGTCACCTCCAACGTCTTCCAGTGAAACTTGTTCTGCTCGTAGCCGATGTCGCGCACACAATCGCGCACGATGCCGTCGATCTTCCCCATATAGGCGTGCAGCTTGTCTTCATCAGACAGGCCCACTTCGCCACCGATCACCACGCGGTTCGTCGTGGCGAAGGTCTCGCAGGCAACGCGTGCTTCGGGCTCCTCGGACAGGAAGGCGTCGAGGACAGCATCGGAGATACGGTCACAGACTTTATCGGGGTGACCCTCGGAGACAGATTCCGAGGTGAATACGTAGTCTTTGCGGGACATGGGGGTCTTGCTCCATTGGATGATGTCACCCGCACGTCAGGAAGCCGTTGTGCGGGCCGTTAAGTCACATGCGATATAGCCCGCCCCGGATGGGGTCAATCGGTATTTCGGTCGCGGGCGGTCCATCTTCCTAGAAACGCCAAACTGATTAACAACAGGAAAACGGGCCATTCGCCCCAGCGCACATAGGGTGTCACCGGCCCTGCCCCCGGAAGTTGCGCCGTGAACGCGCCCGCACTGTTGAGCGGCACTTCGGCCCGGACATCGCCGCGCGCGTCAATGACGGCGGAAATCCCGGTGTTCGCCGCGCGCACCATCGGCAGGCCGGTTTCGATGGCGCGAAAGCGTGACTGGACGAGGGACTGTTGCGGGCCTGAAAACGACCCAAACCACGCGTCATTGGTGATCTGCAACAGCCAGTCGGGCCGCGTCTCGACCCGCAGGTCGCGCGGGAAAATCGCCTCATAGCAAATGAGCGGAAGCGCTTGCCCCAACGGCCCCATGTCGATCACACGCGGCCCCGGCCCGGAGGAATAGCCATAGCCCTCTTTCGCCGTAAACGCGCTAAACCCGATCCGCGACAACAGTCCCGGCAGAGGAATATATTCGCCGAAGGGCACGAGATGGTGTTTGTCGTAGAGATCATGCACCCGCCCCGCCTCATCAAGCACCACGGCACTGTTAAAGCCGCGCGTGCCGTCGAACCGGTTGAGACCCACCACCGCGCGCGCAGGGGCGATGGTTGTGGCGATTTCCTCAAAATAGGGCGACGCGGCATAAAGAAGCGCCGGGACAGAGGTTTCCGGCCAGATCACCACATCTGCGCCCTCCGGCGGCGAGAGGGACAAGGCGCGATCATAAAAGATCGGCATATAGGCCGGATCCCATTTTTGGTGCTGCGGCGCGTTGGGTTGGACCACGCGGATTTTGTGAGATGTGTCCTCGGGCAGCGGGGCGTTGAGGCGCAGAACACCACCGATGACGGCAAGCGCGACAGACCCGATGGCCAAGAGGCCAATGCGCCAGGAGCGCCGCGACACAGCGGCGGCACACAGGGTTGCCACGGCAAAGGTCAGGAGCGTGAGGCCGTAAGGACCGACAAAGGCCGCGAGCTGCGCCAGCGGCGTGTCGCTCCAAATGTAGCCGGGCATCGCCCATGGAAAGCCCGTGAAAACATGTCCCCGCGCCAGTTCCGCAGCGCCCCAAAAGGCGGCGAGACCCGGCAGGCCGGTTTTGAGTATTTTCGCCAAGAAGAAGGCCAAAGACCAAAAGAGGGCCAACCCGCCCGCCATGAAAAACAGGGCGAAAGGGATCATCCAGCCGTGCCGCCATGGCTCGACCAGAAACGGGTTCACGATCCAACTGAGCGCGATGAGGAAATGGGTCGTGCCGAGACACCAGCCGAGGAAGGCGGCCGCGCGCGGGGTCTCCGCCCGCACCCAGAGACCCGCCGCCGCGATCAGCCCGGCAAAGGCGACAGGCCAGAGGCCAAACGGCGCCTGCCCGAGCGCAATCGCCGCCCCGGCCCCGTAGGCCATGACGGCCTGAGGGCGCGCCAAAGCCCGAAACGCAGAACGCAGGCGAGGCAGGCGTGCGCGCATGGCTTAGGCGTCGGCTTTCGGTTTTGCGGCGTGCGGAAGGCGCACGCGGATGCGTTTGATCCGGCGCGGGTCGGCGTCGATGATCTCGAACTGTGCGCCCGACTCGTGGGCGATCACCTCGCCACGGGCCGGCACCCGACCGGTGAGCAAAAAGACGAGACCACCCAATGTGTCGATCTCTTCTTCGTCCTCATCGTCGGAGAGACGCATACCAATCGCCGCTTCGAACTCTTCGAGCGGAGCTTTGGCCTGAGCGATGAACACACCCGGCGCGGTCTGGGTCCAGAACACATCTTCATCGATGTCGTGCTCGTCCTCGATCTCCCCGATCACCTGCTCGACGCAGTCTTCGAGCGTCACGAGACCGTCGACCCCGCCGTATTCGTCGATCACGAGGGCCATGTGCATCCGCTCCGTCTGCATCTTTTGCAGCAGGACGCCGATGGGCATCGATGGCGGCACAAAGATCAGAGGGCGCACCAGCTTGCGCAGATTAAAGCGCTCGGCCCCTTTGCCGTTGAACCCGTGACCCAAGGCAAAGTCTTTGAGGTGGACAAGCCCAACGGGCGTATCCAGTGTCTTTTTATAGACCGGCAACCGGGTCATCCCACTTTCGCGGAACACCTGCACGAGGTCTTCCTTTTTGATGTCAGTTGGAACCGCGACAATTTCCGCCTTGGGAACCGCGACATCCTCCACCCGCATTCGGCGCAGGTTCAGAATGCCGGGGCGCGGCGCGACATACACGGATGTGTTGTCCGCGCCGAGCGCTCCGGGCGATGTGCTTGTCTTGTCGGGGGTGTTCAGGAAGGCCTTGAACACACGGGGGAACCACACTCGAGATTTCCGCCTCGCAGGGTCCGCGTTTCCACTCATACTCTCTGTGGGGTCCGTAGGCGCGCTCTGCGCTGCCATAGAAGACCCAGGCTCGGTATCGCCCATTCGTCCTTCCAAATTGCACCGGCTCTTGGCCGTTCGCCTAATATGGGTCTGGGAGACCCAGAGTTGCAAGTATTTCGACCTCAGTTCTTTCCATTATTTCCGCATCTGCATCCGTGATGTGGTCATACCCCAAAAGGTGCAACAGCCCGTGAACGATGAGATGGGTCGTATGAGCCTCAAGCGATTTGCCATGCTCTTCGGCCTCGCGCGCGCAGGTGTCATAGGAAATCGCGATGTCGCCAAGCTCGATCGCGCCGTCGAAATCCGGCTCTGGCAAAGGAGGGCGTTCGCCCGGCGTGGCGCGCTCATCAGCGGGCCAGGACAGGACATTGGTCGCCTTGTCCTTTTCGCGAAAATCCGCGTTGAGCACTTTGATCCGCGCGTCATCGCAGGCCAGAACAGACCCTTCGCTCTCCTCAGGATCAAGCCCGAGATGCGTGAGCGTGGCCGCCTCGGCACGGAGCGCCAAGGCCTCTAGGCCCACCGCGTCCCAGCGGGAATCTTCGATGATGACTTCAACGGACATAGTAAACTTTCCCCTTAACAGAGCGCATTTCCGTGGTCATTAATTCGCCTGAGCGGTCAGTACACGTTAAATGAGTAACTTGGAAACGAATATGAATGACACACCTGAACACGACATTTTCTTTGCAGTTCCTCCGGCATATTCGCCAGACGCCGCAGCAGAATTGACATCTGCGGACATCGCTTCGGAAGATTGGAGTCTGCCGGAAATGTCCATTCTAGCCCCTCTCGACGGCAAGATTGAGGAAGCTAACCGTAAGATCGATGAAGCGATTAACCGAATTGGCCAAGCCCGGATTGATTACGACAACATCTGCGGCGAGCTGGATGAGTACAATGCCAACATGAACCTGTTGTCAGGCGCACTTATGGCAATTGGCTTTTTCGCGCCCGCTTGGGAAGCCTGTGTCTTGCTTGGCAAAGTCGCCGATGCCGTCGGACATGTTTCGACCGCGATGAATTTCAATTCGGACGTTCGTTATGCCAAGGAAACATGTCGGCAAATTTACGAGAGACGCTGGAACGAAAAAGATCTCAACAAAGCCAAATACGACTACGAGGATCGCGTCCGGCACATTAGAGGCATTACCGCCCAGGCAGTAACGCGGAAAAAATCTCAGGAAACCTACCTGACCGACTGGGACAATTATCTCAATTCGTGGCTGAAATATCGACACCAACTTGACCAACGCTACCAGAAGCCCGTCGTCAAACTGCGCAAGTTCAACGCCCACAAGGATGTAACTCACGCAGATATGCAGCGCGCCGCAAACTATTTCGGCCACTATGGCGGCCTACAAAGCTAAACGCTACGTAGCCTTACGATATGAAAAGGGCGAGGGAACAACTCTCTCGCCCTCACTTTTTCTGAAGCACATCTAGGGAATGCTTTACTGCGCCTCGTCGGCCTCATACGCCTCGATGATCGCGGCGACAAGCGGGTGGCGCACGACGTCTTTCGAGGTGAAGTAGTTAAAGGAGATATTCGGCAGACCGGCGAGGATCCGTTCCGCATCGCGCAGACCCGACTGCACGCCACGCGGCAAGTCGACCTGAGAGCGGTCGCCGGTGATCACCATGCGAGAGCCTTCGCCCAGACGGGTCAGGAACATTTTCATCTGCATGGTCGTGGCGTTTTGGGCCTCATCGAGCACGACAAAGGCACGCGACAGGGTCCGGCCACGCATGAAGGCCAAGGGCGCAATCTCGATGGTTTTCTCTTCGCGCATCTTCTGCACCTGTTTGGCGGGCAGAAAATCGTTGAGCGCATCATAAAGCGGCTGCATGTAGGGGTCGACTTTTTCGTCCTGCGTGCCGGGCAAGAACCCGAGACGTTCGCCCGCCTCGACAGCAGGCCGCGACAGGATCATTTTGTCGACATGGCCGTTGATCAGCATGTTCACACCGACCGCCACCGCGAGATAGGTTTTCCCCGTCCCCGCCGGACCGATGCCAAACGCCAGCTCATGTTTGAACAGATTCGAAACATACTCTTTTTGCGCAGCGGTGCGTGGTTCGACGAGTTTCTTGCGGGTTTTGATTTCGACCTCACCGCCGCGGAACATCTCCATCTGGTCTCCGGGCAAGCCATGCTCGGCCGTCTCGGTGTGACCCATCCGGATCACGCCGTCGATGTCGCCCGGATCAATGTCGCGTCCGGCTTCGAGTTTGCTGTAGAGTTCCTGAAGCACCACCGTGGCTCGGCCCCGTGCTTCTCCCGTGCCCATGATCGAGAGCATGTTGCCGCGTCGGACAATCTGTACTTCGAGCTTATGTTCGATCTGAGCGAGGTTTCGGTCGAACTCCCCGCACAAGTCGATCAACAACCTGTTGTCATGGAATTCAAGAAGCGTTTCGTGGACTGCGTCCTGCGATTTCGGGGGTGTCAACGCGCTCAGGCCCAATAATGATCTCCGACTCTGGGTGACTCTCTCCCTTGATGGTGCCAAGGGATTGCGGTTCTGGCAAGCTTAGACACAAAATCTTCTCAAAACAGGCCAACCAGCGCCCACCAGTCTCATATAGTTCGCCTAAGAAATCATCCAAATGAAAACGGCCTTCCGTTGGCAGATCAACAGAAGGCCGTTCGGTTTTCGCGTTGAGCCGTCGAAATGACAGCTCAGGACTTAGATCGGGTCGCCGAAGGCGGAGCCATCTTTGTACGGGCCAATCGCCGTATTCGGCTGGGCCGCGCCGGAGCAGACCGGCTTGCCGTATTTGTCGACACGCGGGGAAAGATAGCCCTCGACACCGTCGTCGATGATCCAGTGGTCGCACCCGTTCGGGTCGATCCAAATCCCGGCAACCAGTTCGGACAAGTGCTTGCTGTCGAAGCCGCGGTCCACGGTTTTGTCTTTCTTGTGGCTCTCGTAGACGGAACTGTCACAGGCCGCGAGGGCAAGCGGGGCCGCAACGAGAGCGATGAGTTTCACAACATTCATAGCGGGCTCCTCACTTGATACAGATGATTTCGACGCGGCGGTTTTGCTGCATCCCGGCGGCGGTGGAGTTCGAGGCGCGCGGCTGGCGCTCCCCGTAGCCCCGCACGTCGGCGATCCGGGCCCCGGTCGATTGCGCGATCTTGGCCACCGCGTTGGCGCGGTTGTAGCTCAGGCGCATGTTGTATTCGTCTGAGGCGCGGCTGTCCGTGTGACCGATGATGATATAGGCCATCGCCCCGGCTTGGTTGAAGAAATCTTCAAGCCGTTTGCGACCTGAGGCGGAGATCGCGTATTTGTCAGTGGCAAACAGCTGATCCGAATTCATCACCGCACAGCTTTGCACCGGGTGACAGGTCGGGCGGCCCTGACGGTCACGTTTGAGGTCCATATAGCCCTCAACCCCGTCATCCATGACCCAATGCTCACAGCCATCCGGGTCAATCCAGATGGTCGGCGCATAGACTTCGCCGTTCACGGTGCCCGGCACCATCTGCGCCGTCGCAGCCGTGGTGGACACAACAGCTAGACCGAGGCTCGCCGCGAGCGTCACCGCCGTCCGGGTTGTCTTCATCAAGTTCATTTTCACGTATCCCGTCCCCCGAAGGTTCGCGTCAGCAGCTCAAAGCATGGGAACCCTGCCCCATAGCGCCGAGAGCACAGCCTCCGCTCCGCATTACTCATCAATATTCTGGCTAAAAGATAGCAAACGTAGGGGCGTTGTGAAGGAAAAAGACGATATATTGTAGCCGATTAGGCGACGAAAGAGGGCGAGGCACACCATTGTTGCGCGCGCGCCCTATAGCCGTGTCAAAAAAATGGCACAGTGATCAAAAGCGCCACACTCAGCCGATGAGCATTCCGGAGAGCGAATTCGGACCGCTCTCGATGATTCTCACCCGTTTGATCTCGCCCACCGCCACGTCATCGGTGACGTGAACCGCGTGAAGATACTCGGATTTCCCAACCATTTGGCCCGGGAGGCGCCCTTTGCGTTCGAACATCACAGAGACCTCGCGCCCGACCATCGCATCCTGAAACGCGCGCTGTTGCTCGGTGATCAGCTCTTGCAAGCGGTAAAGGCGCTCGGAGGCGACATCCGGATCGACCATCTTGTCGTCCTTTTCCGCGGCGGGCGTGCCCGGGCGCGGCGAGTATTTGAACGAGAAGGCGGAGCCATAGCCCACTTCGCGCACGAGGTTCATGGTGTCCTCGAAATCCTGATCCGTCTCTCCGGGGAAGCCAACGATAAAATCGCCGGACATGGCGATGTCGGGCCGCGCGGCGCGGATGCGTTCGATCAGGCGAAGGTACTCCTCGGCGGTGTGTTTGCGGTTCATCGCCTTGAGGATTTTATCCGAGCCGGACTGCACCGGAAGGTGCAGGTAGGGCATAAGTTTCTCGCAATCGCCATGAGCGGCGATCAGGTCGTCCTCCATGTCGTTCGGGTGGGACGTGGTAAAGCGGATACGCTCCAGACCGTCGACCTTGGCCAGCTCACGGATCAAACGTGCGAGACCCCACGTTCCGCCTTCGCCTGCGCCGTGGTAGGCGTTGACGTTTTGGCCCAGAAGGGTGATTTCGCGCACGCCCCGCTCGACCAGATCGCGCGCTTCATCGAGAACACGGGCGACAGGCCGCGAGACCTCGGCCCCACGGGTGTAGGGCACAACGCAGAAGGCGCAGAACTTGTCACAGCCTTCTTGCACCGTGAGAAACGCCGCCGGGGCGCGTTTGGCCTTGGGCCGAGATTTCAGTTTCTCGAATTTGTCCTCTTCCGGAAAATCCGTGTCGAGCGCCTTTTGCCCATGCCCCGCCTTGGCCTCAAGCTCCGGCAATTTGTGGTAGGACTGCGGCCCAACGACGAGGTCGACCATCGGCTGACGCTTCATGATCTCTTCGCCCTCGGCCTGGGCCACACAGCCCGCCACGCCGATCTTGAGATCCGGGTTGGCGATCTTGAGATCCTTGTAACGCCCGAGTTCGGAATAGACCTTTTCCGCCGCCTTTTCACGGATGTGACAGGTGTTCAAAAGGATCATGTCCGCCTCTTCGGGGGACGACACCTCCGCATAGCCCGACCCGCCCAGAGCCTCGGCCATGCGCTCACTGTCATAGACGTTCATCTGACAGCCGTAGGTTTTGATGAACAGCTTCTTGGTGTTGGTCGGCGTCTCGGACATGTCAAAGGGTCCACGAATGTTGGGGAATTGCCGCGCTTCCTACCGCACCTGCCCCTTTAGAGCAAACGGGTTTTGCCGCTGGCGGTCGGGACGGAGGTCGACGCTTTCTCAGGAAAGACACTCCACCGGGACGCGGCGAAAAAGCGACAACCTTTAGGGAGCACGTCGGCCACCGGCCCCCAATCCTTGCAATCCCCTGCCGGTCATGCATTTTTTACCCGCAACGAGGACAGTGCTCCGGGTAAGGATTTTCATGCGGTACAACAGTCTCGACACGTTTCTCACGGACGGCACAGACGCCCTTTTGAAAGGGCCGATTGCGATGATCTTTGCCGAGGATTTGATCGAAGTCGACACGACACTGCGCCATCACCTGTCTTTGGGGTTCAAACATGTGCTGCTCTTTGCGCCCGACGAATTGAAACTTCCCGAAGGTCTCGAAGAGAAAATCCACCGCATCCGCTATGCCACACGCGCCGCCAATATGATGAGCGCGGCGGTCAACCGGATTATTGAGGCCGCGCCCGGCATCTGGATGTACTACTGCTACAACGCGGAGTATCTGTTTTTCCCGTTCTGCGAAACGCGCACGATCACCGACATGCTGACCTTCCACACCGAGGAACGGCGCGACGCAATGCTCGCTTATGTGATCGACCTCTACGCCAGTGACCTGACCTCGACACCCAATGCCGTCGCCCTCGAAGACGCGCATCTTGACCGCTCCGGGTATTACGCGCTCGGCCGTCCCGACGCGAATGGGCACGCCAAAGAGCGGCAGTTGGATTTCCACGGCGGCCTCAGATGGCGGTTCGAAGAGCACATACCCCCGCACCGCCGCCGGATCGACCGGATCGCGCTCTTCAAATCGAAAAAGGGATTGGTTCTGAGCGAGGAGCATCTCTTCAACGACGAAGAATACAACACCTACGCCTGCCCGTGGCACCACAACCTCACGGCCTCCATCGTCTCCTTTCGCACAGCCAAAGCGCTCAAGGCCAATGCCGGGTCGACCTATGACATCGAGACGTTCATGTGGCACAACTCCACAGAGTTCGAATGGCACAGCCAACAGTTGCTGGATTTGGGCCTGATGGAACCGGGACAGTGGTTTTAAGAGTGCTTTGGCCAAGCCGAACCGCGTGACCCCGTCTTTAAAAGCGCAATGTTTCCGTAACCTCCAAAGGTGAGGCCGCGTTTTCTCGAAAACGCGTTCACATGCCATTTTTCCCGCTTTTTCCCGCCATCGGGTTGCATTTCGGATATGACCGCCTATCCTCTCGCGCAATCGTCATTGGGCACCCGCGAAGGCGCGGCCCCAAAAACTCACCCCGAACAGTTAGGATTCTTCATGACCGAAGTTAAATCGGGCGACAAAGTACGCATTCACTACACCGGCACTCTGGCCGACGGCACCGTGTTCGACAGCTCCGAGGGCCGCGACCCGCTCGAATTCGAAGTTGGCTCCGGCCAGATCATTCCGGGCATGGACAAGCATCTGCCGGGCATGACCGTCGGCGAAAAGAAAACCATCGTCGCCGTCGCGGATGAGGCCTATGGCCCGCGTCACCCGGAAGCGCAACAAGCCGTGCCGCGCGCGCAGATCCCGGCGGAAATCCCGCTCGAAGTGGGTCTTCAGCTTCAGATGCAGTCCCCGCAGGGCCAAGTTATCCCGGTGACCGTCGTTGAGGTCACCGAGGACGAAGTGACCCTCGACGCCAACCACCGTCTGGCGGGCGAAGATCTGACCTTTGCCATTGAACTGGTTGAAATCGTCTGAGCTGAGTATTTCAGCCAAGAAGAAAACAGGGCGGCGCGCAATGAGCGGGCCGCCTTTTTCGTTGCGAGGCGGTAGAATTGCCGTCAAATGGCGCAATGAGCACAGAATTCTCGTCAGACTGTTCCAACTGCGCCGCGCTATGCTGCATGGCATTGGCGTTTGATGAGGGCGAGATGTTTGGCCATGACAAGGCCGCGGGCACGCCGTGTCGCAATCTCGATGGGTTTTCTTGTCAGATTCATGCGCATTTGTCCGACAAGGGCTATCGCGGCTGCGTCGCCTTTGAGTGCCTCGGCGCGGGGCCACGGGTGACGGCGCTATTTTCGACAGACTGGCGCGTGGAGCCAAAGCTGACCGCTTCGATGATGGACGCCTTTCGGCAAATGCGCGCCATTCAGGAGTTGCGCCAGATGCTCAAAGCCGCCGCCGCTCTCCCCCTGCCCGAGGCGATTGAGACGGAGCGGCGGGATTGGGAAGCCGAAATCGTTGAGGCCGCGCAGGGGCTGGCACCTTTGGACGCCTATGACCCTGCGCCGCTGCGCGCCTGGCTCAAAGGGTTGGCCACGCATGTTTCGCGGTGAGCCGCTTTAGTCAAATTGCTCGATCACAATCTGCGTCTCGGGCACGCCCATACCCTTGAGATCATTCACAATCGCTTCAATCATCTTGTCCGGACCACAGACGTAGATCGGCCCAGCCTTGGGGTCGAGGTGCTGTTTGAGAAAGGCCTTGTCGATCATGTCGGTTTCGACATCGGCGGTCTTTTGATCCGTCACGGTGAACACGGTCTTGAGCCCCGGCATCGCCTCAAGCTCGTCGCGGCAAATGATGTCGGCCTCGGTTTTGTTCGAAAAGATCAGGGTACAGCCCGCAAGTGTCCCATCGCGTTCCAGCCGCTCGTTGAGGATCGCCAGAAACGGCGTGATGCCCGCCCCACCGGCAATGAATGTGCCTGCGCCCTCATCGTGAATTGCGCCCCAAGGGTCCGAGATTTCGACCATCTCGCCTTTGCGCAGCGTGGGGATTTCCTTGGTGACGCCGTTGTGCTCCGGGTAGCTTTTGATCACGAATTCGATCTTGTCGCCGTCTTTGTGCACCGGCGTAAAGGGCCGCGCCTCGTCGCGAAAGCCTTCGCGCATCAGGGTCATATCGACGGCCTGACCGGGAGTGATGTCGATCTCCTCAGAAGCGGTGAAAACCAGATGGTGGGTGTCGTGGGTGACGGCTTCGTTTTTCTCAAGTGTCAGCAGGGTGCTCATGTGCAATCTCCTTTCGTTTGAAAGAAGAACGCATGGCCACGGGCCGCTGTTCCAAAATCCGCCAGATCACCCCCGCGCAGGGGGTGTGAAAGCGGCGCGCTGCGCCTCCGCCTTGGCATGATGTGCGCAGTCCGGGTGGTGATCGTTCACCATCCCCATCGCCTGCATGAAAGCATAGCAAGTCGTCGGCCCGACGAATTTCCAGCCCATTTTCTTGAGCGTTTTTGAGAGCTGTTGCGAGGTGGGCGTGTGGGCGACAATCTCACCGCCGCTCTCATCCGTCTTTGGCTCAAACGACCAAAAGAACGCGGCGAGGGAGCCGTAGTCGCGCTCCATCTCTATCGCGCGGGCAGCGTTGTTGATCACGGCTTCGATCTTGCCCCGGTGGCGCACGATGCCTTTGTCCTGCACGAGCCTTTCGACGTCGTCGGTGCCAAACGCCGCCATTTTGTGAAAATCGAACCCGGCAAAAGCGGCCCGGAAATTGTCGCGCTTTTGCAAAATCGTCCACCACGACAGGCCGGATTGAAATCCTTCGAGACAAATTTTCTCAAAGAGGCGGCGGTCATCCGCAACCGGATAGCCCCATTCCTCGTCGTGGTAGCGGATATACTCCGGGTCGCTGGCGCACCAGGCACAGCGGCTTTGCCCATCGGGGCCCTCGAACAGTTTAGACATGCCTTACCCTTTCACCTCTTACCCTTATAGCGCCTCAAGCGTGGCGGCGACGCGTCCGGGAGTCACTTCATAAATCTCGAGCGTCACGACACCATGGATCACAAAGGGATCCTCCGCCAGCACCGCCTCCGCGCGGGTGCGATCGGCGACGGTGAGGATCACCGCTCCGCCCAGCCCCGGTTGCAAACTCCCGGACAGGACGATCTCGCCGCGCGCAAAGCCCGCGTCGAGCCAAGCGTTATGCCCAGACATCCACTCGGGCGCTTTCGTTTTGTCGTTGAATTTCAGAAAGCCAATAAACATCGCCATATCCTTATGCTGCTGAGCGGAGGATCTCATCAAGCCATCCGGTGAACTCATCGACATCTTGTCTGAGCTGTGTTTCATCTTTGAACGCGGCCGCGAGCGTGGCGATGCCTTGCGCCCGCATCATCGCGTGATGGGCCAGAGCGCGGGCGCGGTCCGGGGCGACGCCTGCGGCCTGAAACTGTGCATCGAGCCAATCGAGAAACAGCGTGAAAATCTCCGTCGCGCGCGGGGCGGCCACATGGTCGAGCTTGGCCAATTCCGTGCTCAGCGTGCCGACGGGGCAACCAAAGGCCATGATCTTGGCCCGGTTGGTGATCAGGATTTGAACAAACAACACGATCCGGTCCCGGGGCGTCTCGCCCTCATGGAGCCAACGGGCCAACATTTCACGGGCCTTTGACAGCCGGAGGTCGATCACCGCGTCGAGGATCGCATCCTTGGTCTGGAAATGATGGTAGAAATTCCCGCGCGACAGGCCGACTTTCGCCGCAATGTCGGCAAAGGAACTGGCCCCGACGCCCTGTTCATAAAACAGCGCATCCGCCGCCGCGACGATCCTGTCCCGTGTCTCTCCCTGACGTGCCATGTGGCCCCTCCCTATGTCGAAAGAGTTAGGACAATTGTCCTAGTTTCGTCAAGACGCCTCTTAGAGGGCGCGCAAAACCAAAAACCCCCGCCGTTGGGCGAGGGCTTTCAAACCAGTCCGGAGATTCGGATCAGGACGACTTGGGCCGCAGCCGGATCACCACATCGACAGAGGCGATCTCCATGCCCTCAGGGGCTTCGGGAAGGCGCGCGATCTTGAGCTCTTTCGAGGGCGCATCGGTCAGCTCGCCATTATCTTCCCAAAAGAAATGCGGGTGCTCATCCATATTGGTGTCGAAATAGGAGCGCGTCCCGTCAACGGTCACTTCCTGCATCAAACCGGCCTGACAAAAAGCGCGCAACGTGTTGTAAACGGTCGCCAAAGACACTTTCTCACCGGCCGATTGCGCCGCATCGAACAGGCTCTCTGCGGTCACGTGCCGGTCATGCCCGTCCCCCACGAGGAGCGTAGCCAAAGAGACACGTTGCCGCGTCGGGCGCACGCCCGCCTGAGCGAGCCACGCCTCACCACGGCGGATTTCGGTTTCAGCGAATTGGGTCATGGGGGTCCATTTCCTACGTTTACCGGGTGAATATAGAGAAAAACCTCGCCGGATTTCAATCCGCAAAGCTAGAATACCCTATCCAGATCACGAGAATGTCGCCGAAACCACCCGACCCGGCGCAGGCTCTCTCGTCAAAGCGCGGCCGTGTCTTGCGCCTTGCACGCTTGGGGGGCTGGGTGATAGAGGGGGTGCGACTTTGAAAAAGATTGATGAGGGAGGCAAGGGCAGCCATGGCCGATTACCCAACGAGCTTCACGAAAGAAGACCTGCTGAAATGTGCCGCTGGCGAGCTGTTCGGACCGGGCAACGCCCAGCTTCCGGCCCCGCCGATGCTCATGATGGACCGCATCACGGAGATCTCCGGGGATGGCGGCGCGCATGGCAAAGGTCACGTGATCGCGGAATTCGACATCACCCCGGACCTCTGGTTCTTTGACTGCCACTTCCCCGGCAACCCGATCATGCCCGGCTGTCTCGGCCTCGATGGTCTGTGGCAGCTCACCGGCTTTAACCTCGGCTGGCGCGGCTGGCAGGGGCGCGGCTACGCGCTTGGCGTGGGCGAAGTGAAACTCACCGGCATGGTCCGTCCGGATCGCAAAATGCTGACCTACAAAATTGACTTCACCAAGGCGATCCAGACCCGCCGCCTGACCATGGGCGTCGCGGACGGCATCGTCGAAGCCGACGGCGAAGTGATCTATCAGGTCAAAGACATGAAAGTCGCGCTGTCCGAGAGCTGATCTTTCGGAAAAGCAATTCCAAGAGAGGCTGCCATGCCTCTCTTGGAGCATGAGATCGCCTCAGTTTCGAATAACAATTTACTTCCAAACTTAAAATTCCTCAAAGCCAACATCTTAGATTTGTCTCTTTAATGCTTCGAAAGTCATTTACATGAAAAGCCTTGTAGCAACGGCATTCGCCTCTCTTTTTTATATTCTTGTGGCGCCCTCGTCCGCTCAATCAGGAGTGGCTGGGATTGAGCGAATGATGAACGCCTGCTTCAACGCCCCCGATTCCTTTTCCCAAATGGAGAGCTGCATCTTCGATGCGTGGCAATATTGTCGGGATACGGAATGGGACGGCGCAGGTGTAAGTCGCGGAATTTGCAACGATCCGCTCATAGAGCAAACCGATAACGCGCTGAATGACAGTTACCGAAAATTGATAGACAGGTTGTCTGAGCTGCCTTGGGCAGACACGGCGATCAATGATCTGAAAACCGCACAACGATCATGGATTAGCACTCGTGATCTGACGTGTGAATTTTACGAAAACTCAATTCGCGGGACAGGATCCACGCACCACGCCACATGCATTGCAAAGATAACAATGCACCGAATTTGGCTGCTGAACGATTTCTAAGGTCACGCTTGAACGCTAATGATTGTTAAGGATAGCATCGGTCAGCCCCCCTTGCCCCTGCCCCCCCATCTAGCCTACACACTCCCCCAACTGATTAGAGGAGAGCGTCATGCGTCGCGTCGTCGTCACAGGTCTTGGGATCGTTTCATCCATCGGCACCAATGCCGAAGAAGTGCTTGCTTCTCTAAAGGCAGGCAAATCCGGCATCACTGCCAATGAGGACATGAAGGAATACGGGTTCCGCAGCCAAATCGCAGGCGCTGTGGACATCGACATCAAAGAGCATGTCGACAAGCGTGCGCTGCGCTTCATGGGTCCGGGTGCGGCCTATGCCTATATTGCGATGAACCAGGCGATTGCGGATTCCGGTTTGGAAGAGAGCGACGTGATCAACCCCCGCACGGGTCTGATCGCCGGCTCGGGTGGCCCGTCCACCTCCGCCATGCTGACCGCGCACCAGTCCGTGCTCAAAACCATGTCCACCAAACGCGTCGGCCCGTTTGCGGTGCCAAAATGCATGGGGTCCACGATTTCCGCCAACCTCGCGACGGCCTATCAGATCAAGGGCATCAACTACTCGATCACCTCGGCCTGTTCGACCTCCCTGCACTGCATCGGCTCTGCGTCCGAGCAGATCATGCTGGGCAAACAAGACGTGATGTTTGCGGGCGGCGGCGAGGAACTCGATTGGACTCTGTCCTGTCTGTTCGACGCCATGGGTGCGATGTCCTCCAAGTATAACGACACGCCGGAGAAAGCCTCCCGTGCCTTTGACGCAAACCGCGATGGCTTCGTGATCTCCGGCGGCGGCGCGATCCTCGTGCTCGAAGAGCTGGAACACGCGAAAGCCCGCGGTGCGAAAATCTACGCCGAAGTGACCGGCTTTGCCGCCACCTCTGACGGTGCAGATATGGTGGCTCCGTCTGGCGAAGGCGGCGAGCGCGCAATGCGTCTCGCGCTGTCCACGCTCGAAGAAGGCCGCAAGGTCGGCTACATCAACGCGCATGGCACCTCGACCCCGGTCGGTGACGTGGGCGAGGTGGAAGCCGTCCGTCGTGTGTTCGGCGAAGGCAACACCCCGGTGATTTCCTCCACCAAATCCATGACCGGCCACTCTCAGGGTGCGACCGGCGCACAAGAGGCCGTCTACTGTCTCCTCGCACTTCAGAACGATTTCATCATCCCGTCGATCAACGTCGAGACGCTTGATCCGGCGATCAACGAGGGTGAAATTGCCACCAAACTGGTGGAGAATGCGGGCCTTGATACAGTGATGACCAACTCCTTTGGCTTTGGTGGCACCAACGGCTCTATGCTTTTGTCGAAATATCTGGGGTAAGAGACACAGATGGCTGATCTTCTCAAAGGCAAACGCGGGCTCGTGATGGGCGTCGCCAATGAGCGCTCCATCGCATGGGGCATCGCGAAAGCCTGTGCCGATGAGGGCGCGGAGCTCGCGTTTACTTATCAGGGCGAGGCGTTCGGCAAACGACTCGAACCGCTCGCGGCCTCTGTTGGCTCCGACACCATGGTCGATGTGGATGTCACCAACCCGGAGCAAATGGACGAGGCCTTTGGCGCGCTCAAAGCGAAATGGTGCAAGCTCGATTTCGTCGTCCACGCGATTGCCTATTCGGACAAATCCGAACTCACGGGCCGGTTCCGTGACACTTCGGAGGCGAACTTCAAAAACTCGCTCCACATTTCGTGCTTTAGCTTCATCGACGTCGCCAAACGCGCGTCCGAGCTGATGACGGACGGTGGCACCCTTATGACCCTGACGTTCGAGGGATCGAACAAGGTCGTGCCGAACTACAACGTGATGGGTGTGGCCAAAGCAGCGCTGGAATCCTCTGTGCGCTACCTCGCCAACGATCTCGGCCCTGAGGGCATCCGCGTCAACGCGATCTCCCCCGGCCCGATGAAAACGCTGGCTGGCTCGGCCATCGGCGGCGCACGCCGGACCTACAAACATGCCGAGACCAACGCCCCGATGCAGTCCAACGCAACGCTCGAAGCGGTCGGCGCGACGGCGGTCTATCTGGCCTCTGACGGCGGCGCTTACACCACCGGTGAGATCATCCGCGTCGATGGCGGCTATCACATCATGGGCATGCCCCGGATCGAAAATATCTGATCCCTGCACAGCGCAGTCGAACATTGAAAACGGCCTCCCGAACGAGAGGCCGTTTCTTTTTTTCAGACGGTGATGTCCGCTTCCTTCGAAAACTTAGTCCCAGAAGCCCTCATCAACGCTTTCCATCTCTTCCAGCTGCTCTTCGTTGTAGCCAGTCACAGCGATATAGCTGTCGTTGTCGAGACGGGTCAGGGTGACGTCTTCCATCGGCAGCATCACGTGCTTGTCCCCGATGTCGAGGAACCCGCCGACCTCCGCAACAACACCGATGACCTTACCGTTCATATCGAGCACGATGTCCTCGATCTCGCCAATGTCATTCCAGTCGGCACCAACTTCGGCGATGTCGCGCTCAAGCTCCCAACCTTCGTCATTGGCCTCATTGGTGGTGTAGATCGTGGAGCCGGTGATGTCGCGGGTGCGGATCATCGGGTGACCATCGTTCACGTCGCCCACATTGGTCATATCCGCGACGTCATCAGCCGCTTCTGCCGTGGCATCCGCCGCATCTTCCGCCGCCATGGCCGCAGCATCCCCTGCGTCTTCCATGGCGTCACCGGTCTGCTCGGCCGCCTGTTCCATATGGGTGGCGGCCTCATCCAGTTCGGTTTCGGCATGATTGTCGGCAAAAGCGATCCCAGTCGCGGCGATCAGGGCGAGTGCGGATGTGGTGAAAAGTTTCATTATTTTCCTCCAGTGTGTTTCACATTCACACACTCAATGCTCGGAGGCGCACAGTCGTTCCTATGTTTATTTGATCTTATTTTCTTGCCAGAATCCGGGTCCGCCCTATCGCGCGGCCGCGCCCGGATTTACCAAAGCACCGCACAGAGAACCCTCCGCAAGACCGCGCAGAACAATAACGTAAGCCATTGAAAATATGTTTTTAAAAATTTATCCGGGGTTAGGCGTCCCACTTTCATCTGAGGCCATAGGCGCCGTATGACAGCCGTCACAGCTCTCACAAGCGCGCGCGCGGCCTTTCATATCGATGAATTTCTCGTCCCAGCTCTCGCCATCCCCGAATTCCAGAAAATCCTGATAATGGTCATGGCGGTCCGGCAGGGTGCGGGCGTGTTTGATCGGACACCAATAATATTCCGTCCGCCCCGCAACTTCGCGCACATAAGCCAAAAGCCCGTTACAATAGCCACAATAGATGCAGTTAAATTTCTGCATAAAGTTCAGATAGGTGAGCTTGTGACGATCGACCGCGATGTAGTTTTTCCGCTTCACCCGCGGGATACCGTAAATCGGAAAACAGACGCGTTGATAGACCGTCACAAAGAGATCCATGAACGCAAAGGGGATGATCAGGCCGTAAATCACCGGCGCCGTCACGATCTCCCAAGGCCGCGCTCGCCGGATAAAGATCGACCAGCGCACTTTAAAGGCCTTGCCCCGACGTCGCGCTTCCTCCTCAAAGACCACGCGCCCATTGGTCAAACGGTACTGAAACTTCTCGCGCGCCGCAGCGGCCTCTTCTTCGAGCTGCGCTTGCAATTCTCTGAGGCTATCGCGCAGCTTCTCGACGGTTGTTCGCATGTAATCTCTCCGCACACACCACTTACCTGAGATAAAATTAGGGAAGTTCCCGCCGTTGTCACCCTTTTCCTGCACACACGGCCTCCATTTGCCCTCTCGACTGTTTGGGCAATAGAAACAGAGCGTTGATTGGGTCATTCGGGGCGCTTGACCCAAGGTCGCGCCACATTCTCGCCACATTTACGTCCCATCAAAGCCTTAAAGAATCCACGCGGAGAACCCGGCAATCGTATGAGTTTTCTTATCTGTTCCCTCCTGATCGGCCTGTTTGCCCTGCCGCTCGTG
>CAXPTW010000082.1:0-37669 GCA_964220165.1 Abyssibacter sp. | reverse complement strand
GCGAAGGTCACGGTCCAGGTGCCGTCCTCGCCCACCACGGTTTCCATAACCTGTCCTTCGAGTTCCACCACAACGGTCGCGCCCGGCTCGGACTGGCCAGAGATCACAACGTCGTCCGCCGCCTCTGCGATGTTCACCACATCGTCGCCCTCGACCGTGTCAAAGCTCAGGTCTTCGGCCTCGGTGTCGACCAAAAGCGTATCAGTCACCGTCGTGGAATTGCCCGCCTCATCAATCGCGGTCACAGTCACCTCGGTGGTGTACTCGCCGGTCTCGATGGTCGAACTGTCAAAGGTCACGGACCATGTGCCGTCTTCGCCTACGACAACCGTCTCGCTCGATCCGTTGATCTCGACCGTGACCGAGGCGCCCACTTCGCCCTCGCCCGAGATCGTATAGCTGCCGCCGTCGTAAATCTCGCCGTTGACGTAATCGCCCGTGCTCTCCACTCCGTCGGTGATCGAGACATCCGGTGCGGTGGTGTCCCCACCGCCGTCTCCGCCGCCTCCGCCACCATTGGTCAGTTCATCGAGCGCCGCTGCGCCGCCGACAGCCGCCGGGAACAGCCACGGGAACCCTGCCGCTGCCAGAGGGGCTACCACGGGTTCCACCCGTTCAAGATCGAGGAAGGCAAGCTGGTCGTATTCGCTCCATTTGCCGGTCAGGTCGATATTCTCATAGTTGGCAACCAGCGCGCCTTCACTGTCGTCGACAAATTCGACGCGGGTCATCAGGCCGCGCTCAGAGAGCAAAAGCTCATGCTCGCCGCCGACAAAGAAGCCATCAAGCACGATGGTCTTGCCGCCCACCAATTCGACGATGAGATTGTCGCCCTCACGCACATATCCCGTGACCGCCGCGCTCGACATATTGAGCGAGATGTCTTCCACATTTTCGACGGAGAGAGTTTCAGAGGCCCCGGAAAGCGAGAGGGTGCCCGTCACGACAGCGCCCGCGGAATCGCGGACGGAATACTGAATGCCCAACATTTTACTTGTTCACTTCTGCTCGTTACTTGTCGCGCTTTGCCCCCACGGCGCTCGCGACCCTTTGATTTCACACGAGATTAATCGAAAGGTGATTCGCAAGCTAGTGGATAAATGCAAGGCCGATTATGAATTTTGCAAAAATGCACCAAATCCGCACAGCCTAAAGTTGAAAACCGCTACATATGGGCCACAGTGCGACATCTGGTCATCGCCGCGCGCCTCTAAGCGACGTGGCAGGCCCAAATCCAAATCACCTTAGGGTGGTTCGAACGGCTACCACCCTATGTCGCATGACATACGAGAAAGTGGGCTTCACACAGGTTTTGACAGCGCGTTTCACGCTCGTTTAGACGGCGCGTTTCACGCGACGCAACCGGAGTGCATTCGAGACCACGAACACAGACGACATCGCCATCGCCCCCGCGCCCAACATCGGAGACAGCGTGATGCCAAAGGCCGGATAAAGCACACCCGCCGCCACAGGGATCAGCGCCACGTTATAGGCAAAAGCCCAGAACAGGTTCTGGCGGATGTTCTCCATCGTCTTGCGGCTCACATCGAACGCGGTCGCGACCCCCGCCGGGTCGCCCTTGGTCAGGACCACATCCGCCGCCTCGATGGCGACATCCGTGCCGGTGCCCATGGCAATGCCCACATCGGCTGCGGCCAAAGCGGGCGCGTCATTGATGCCGTCGCCGACAAAGCCCACTGAGCCAAAGGTTTCGCGCAGCGCCTCGACGGTCTTCGCCTTGCCCTTGGGCAGGACTTCCGCCTCGACGTGATCGACGCCCAGCTCATCGGCCACGGCCCGCGCCGCGCGTTCCGTGTCGCCGGAGACCATCGCGATTTTCACCCCGCGCGCATGGAGCGCCTTGATCGCCGCCAGAGCGGTCGGACGGATCGGGTCGGAAATACCCAAGACCATGGCGGGCTCCCCCGCGCGCGCCACAAGGACCGGGGTGTGCCCTTTCGCGGCCAGCGCATCGAGCGGCGCGGCAAAGGCCTCTGTGCAGATCTTTTCACGCTCCATCAGGCGACGGTTGCCGATGTGATAGGTCACACCGTTGATCTCCGCCTTGACCCCATGCCCGGCAATCGCGCGGGCCTTTTCGACCTCGGGCAGCGTCAGCCCCCGATCAATCGCCAGCCGCTCAATTGCGCGTGCAATCGGGTGCTCGGACTTCGCCTCGGCGGCGGCCACGGCGGCCAGCACCTCTGCCTCATCGCCCGACAACGTCACAACTTCGGTCACGTCAGGACGGCCTTCGGTCAGCGTGCCGGTCTTATCAAAGGCCAGCACCTTGACCCCTTGCAGCGCCTGTAGCGCATCGCCTTTGCGGAACAACACGCCCAACTCGGCGGCACGCCCCGTGCCGACCATGATCGAGGTAGGCGTGGCCAATCCCATGGCACAGGGGCAGGCAATGATCAAAACCGCCACCCCGGCGACCAGCGCATGCGACAGGCGCGGCTCCGGGCCTATGATGCCCCACACAACCGCGGTCAGCGCCGCAATCGCCATCACAACCGGCACGAAATACATGGTGACTTTGTCGACCAATGACTGGATCGGCAGCTTCGCGCCCTGCGCCTCTTCGACCATGCGAATGATCTGCGCCAGCATTGTGTCGGACCCGACCTTTTCGGCGACATAGGTCATCGCGCCCTCACCATTCACGGTGCCTGCGATCACCGGGCTGCCCTCAGATTTCGCGACCGGGAGCGGTTCGCCGGAAATCATCGCCTCATCGACATGGCTTTCGCCGGATTGCACTTTGCCATCCACCGCGATCTTCTCGCCGGGACGGAGATGCAGGAGATCTCCGACGGCAATCTCTTCAATCGGCACTTCGACAATCTCACCGCCGCGTTCCACCCGCGCGGTTTTGGCCCGAAGCCCGGCAAGTTTGCGGATCGCCTCGCCCGTATGCCCTTTGGCCCGCGCCTCAAGGAACCGGCCAAGCAAAATCAGCGTGACGATCACACAGGCCGCCTCGAAATAGACGTTCTGCGCACCCTGCGGCACCGCTTGCGGCCAGAAGGTCACGAAGGTGGAATAGACAAAGGCCGCGCCCGCGCCCAAGGCGACGAGCGAATTCATCTCCGGCGCGCCTTTGAGCAGCGATGGCACCCCCTTGGCAAAGAACACCCGCCCCGGCACGGCCAGAACGATGGCGGTCAAGACAAACTGGACCATCCGCCAAAGCCATTCCGGCACGGTCATCATCCAGGCATGGTGCAGCGCGGGAATGAGATGCCCGCCCATCTCGATCAGGAAAATCGGCAAGGTGAGCGCAGCGGCGAGGATGAGCTTGCGTTTGAGCGCCTTGGCCTCATCCGCCTTGCGGTTCACCGGGGCCGTCTCCGCACTGTCGTGTTTGACGGTGGCCTCATAGCCCGCGCCCGCGACCACCTTGCGCAGCCCCGTCACATCCTGGACACCGGAGAGATAGCGCACGGTGGCGGTCTCGGACGCCAGATTGACATTGGCCTCCTGCACGCCCTCCGCCTCGGCCAAAGCGCGCTCCACCCGGCCAACGCAGGAGGCACAGGTCATACCCCCGATCTCGAAGGTGATTTCTTCTGTCCGGGCCGGATAGCCCGCTTTGTCGAGAACCGCCACCAGATCCTTGAGGTCGAGATCGTCAAACCGCACCGTCGCCGTCTCGGTCGCGAGGTTCACATCGGCACTCTCGACACCCGCCGTCCCGCTCAGCGCACGCTCGACACGGCCCACGCAGGAGGCACAGGTCATTCCGTCGACTTCAATACGAACATCTTTCATGGGGGCCTCTGGCATTTGGCAACATATGCGTTATTTAGGTTTCATAATGATACGCAGCAACCACCGTCCGCGTCTGCCCCCGTCACACATATGTGCAAGAGGTTCCTAAATGTCCGTTTTTTCCGTCCCCAAAATGAGCTGTGGCCATTGCAAAGCCACCATCACCGAGGCGCTTGAGGCCATCGACGACACGGTCGAGATCGACGCCGATATGGAAGCCCGCGAAATCGACGTTTTTTCCGAGGCGGGCGACGAGGCAATCCTTGCCGCGCTTGAAAAGGCGGGCTACCCGGCGACGCTCAAATCTTGATCTGCCTGGACTTTTGAGCCGGCTCCCTGAGCCGCCCAAACCCCCATTGCATCCCCTTCCCGTGCACGTAATAAATGATGCAACACCGGAGGGGATGCCGATGACGAAAACAGCTACTGACAGGACTCCGCAGAGCGCGAAACAGACTGCGCGCACCCTGCCCTGTCGTCCCCTGCCGGATCATGTCCACCTCAATGACGGCACGGTCCGCCTCCCCCCGCTTTTGCAAAAAGACCCGCTGACGATCACAGACGGAGAGGAGCTTGTCCTCGCCGGTCTCATCGCGCGCCAGCCCCAGTTTGACGGCATCGTCATCTTTCCCGCCGCCGCGTCGACGCTTTGGGTGCATATCAGCGCCGAGGAAGTGGTCTCCATGCGTCGGTTCGCAACCGGCGCGCTGTTTTCCGTGCTGTTCGACGGCGAGATGACCATGAGCGCCTCCGTCCTTGAGGCCCTTTCTGATGCCATGTCCCGCCCGGAACTCGTAGCCCTCAAACTTTCAAGCCTTCAGACCTCTGTGATGCTTGCCACGCCGGAGGCCGCCCAAGCCCCCGCAGAGGCCACCGCGCTTTTGATCGGTCAGGAATTGGCCGCAACACGCGCCTACTGGCTCGGCCAGCCGGTCATGCTCATCGGCTCCGAGGCGCTTTGCGCGCCCTACATCACCGCATTGGAGGCGCAATTCGTCCCCGTCACACGCGGCGACCCGGACAGCTTTTTTGAGGCGGGCGTCGAGGCCGCGCTGGAAAAGGTCGCCTCATGAAACGACTCTTCGGCTTCCGACAAGACGGTCAACGTATTGCGGCCATCACATTGGAAGCCGGAGACATTGCTGCCACCATCCTCACCCACGGCGCGATCCTCAATGAGGTGCGCCTGCGTGGCGTTCCTTATAGTGTCACGGTGGGGAGCCCCGATCTCGCCGCCTATGACCACGCCCCAATGGCGCAATTCGGCGCGCTTGTCGGCCCTGTCGCCAATCGCATTTCCGGCGCTGAGGCCACATTGGACGGCGTGCCGCTCAGCTTTGTGGCCAATGAGGGCGCGAACCTCTTGCATGGCGGCGAGGACGGGCTGCACCGCGCGGTTTGGCAGATCGCCGCCTTTTCACAGACCTCTCTCACGCTCACCTGCGCCCTGCCAGATGGCAAGGACGGCTTTCCCGGCAATCGCTTCATCACCGCGCGCTTTAGCGTGGAGGCCCCAGCGCAACTCCGCCTTGAGATCACGGCCAGCACGGATCGACCTACCCTCATGAACATCGCGAACCATTCCTATTGGAATTTGGACGGGACGGAGACGACGGACGGCCATTGGCTCAGAATCGCGGCGGATCGCTATTTGCCGATCACGGACGCCTATCTGCCGACCCGGCCACAACCGGTCTCTGGCGCCCACTTCGATTTCCGCGAGGGGCGAGAGATTTCGCCGTCAGATGCCCAGCGCCTCGATCACTGTTTCTGCCTCTCGGATCGCACTGTGGCCCGCCGTCCTGTGGCAACGCTCAAGGGGCGCTCGGGCCTCATGATGACGATGGAGACGACCGCACCGGGGCTACAGGTGTTCGATGGCGCGCCGATGGGGAGTGGCGCCTTCGACGGCCATCGCGGCGTGCCCGAGGTGGGGTTTTGTGGGGTCGCGCTTGAGGCCCAGCATTGGCCCGACGCGCCGAACCGGCCGGAGTTTCCCTCCGTACGGCTCGGTCCTGACGAAACCTATCGTCAGGACACGCTCTGGCGGTTTTCGCGGCGCTAAAACCAGATCGCCTTAGCTCTCAGACCCGGCGGCAAACCACGCGCGGATCGCGGCGCGGTCTTCGTCCGCGAGCGCCATATAGGTGCCGGCGGGCGGCATGGCGTGGGTCACACCGGCCTGAAGCCAGATGTCACGCGCATGGTTGGCGATCTCATGCGGGCTTTCCAGCATGACGCCTTTCGGGGGCGAGGCCAGCCCCTCCCAATAGGGTTCCGCCGTGTGGCACATCGAACAATTCGCGCTCACGATGTCATAGACCTCGTCAAACCCTTCGGCGGAGGCGAATTTCTGCGCCACCGGGCCGAGCGCGGCCTCCTCGTCCCTATCCCGCTGGCCGTAGATCCCGAGGGTCGAAAGCCACATGACAGCGAGGAACAGCGCCACAGTAAGACCCCAGGTCCACCAGAGCATCCCGCCGCGTTTGTGCATCGTGTTGAAGAAGTGGCGGATCGTCACCCCCATCAGGAACACCAGCGCCGCGATGAGCCAGTTGTACTCCGTCGCAAAGGCGAGCGGGTAGTGGTTGGACAGCATCATGAAGATGACCGGCAATGTGAGATAGTTGTTATGGGTCGAGCGTTGTTTTGCGATCTTGCCATACATCGGATCGGGTGTGCGGCCCTCTTTGAGGTCTTTCACCACCACCTTTTGGTTCGGAATGATGATGAAAAACACGTTGGCGCTCATGACCGTCGCCGTGAACGCGCCGAGGTGCAAAAACGCCGCGCGGCCCGTGAACACCTGCGTATAGCCCCAGGCCATGATCACGAGGATCACATAGAGCAGGATCATCAGAACCGTGTCGCCCTTGCCCAGCATGAGTTTACAGATGGTGTTATAGGCGACCCAGCCAAAGGCGAGCGAGATCACCGAGATCGCAATCGCCACAGGCGTCGAAAGCTCCATCACATTCGGGTCGATGAGATAGAGCTCCGCCCCCATGTAATAGACCACCGCCATAAGCGCCGCGCCGGTGAGCCATGTCGAATAGCTCTCCCATTTGAACCAGATAAGATCGTCCGGCATCCGCGCGGGCGCGACGAGGTATTTCTGGATGAAATAGAAGCCGCCGCCATGGACCTGCCATTCCTCACCACCGACGCCCTGACGCCGGTCGGTCGAGGGGCGCAGACCGAGATCGAGCGCGATGAAATAGAAAGACGAGCCGATCCATGCGATGGCGGTCACCACATGGAGCCACCGAAGCGCGAACTCCGCCCATTCCCAGACAATTGGTAGCAAACTCATCTTAGCTCCCTCGGTAGGTCGAATAGCTGAAAGGCGATAATAGAAGCGGGACGTGATAATGGCTGTCCGGGTCAGAAATCCCGAACCGGATCGGAATAATGTCTAAAAACAAAGGCTCCGCCCCCGCCTGCCCGGTTTTGCGCAGGTAATCTCCCGCATGAAACACCAACTCATAGCTCCCGGTCACAAAGACCTCAGCCGGAAGGATCGGCGCGTCTGTGCGCCCGTCGTCATTGGTCACGGCGGTGGCGATTTTTTCGCGAGTCTCATTGGACAGGCGATAGAGCACGATCTCGATCCCTTCGGCGGGAAGGCCCTTGGCCGTGTCGAGAACATGGGTGGTCAAAAAACCGGAAGTCATGGAGAAGTTGCCCAAAATGTTAGCGTTTCCTCCGCAGACTGTCGGAAACTGAGAAAGGCGGCAACAATCATTCTCGCCAGATTGCATACAAAATAGTATTCGATGTGCTGTAAGCCTACCAATTAGTCAAAAAACACGAAGGCCTCCACAAATGCCGAAAAATCCACCGCGTTATGTCCGCAACATGTCTGGCTATGGGGCCAACGCCCCCGATCCACAGTGGCCGGGTGGCGCAAAAGTCGCGGTGCAATTCGTGTTGAACTACGAGGAAGGCGGCGAAAACTGTGTTTTGCATGGCGATAAGGCGTCTGAGGCGTTCCTGTCCGACATCGCGGGCGCGGCGCAATGGCCCGGCCAGCGCCACTGGAACATGGAATCGATCTACGAATACGGCGCGCGGGCCGGGTTCTGGCGCCTCCACCGCCTTTTCACCGGTGCGGAAATTCCCGTGACCATCTACGGCGTCGCCACGGCGCTTGCCCGCTCCCCCGAACAGGTGGCCGCGATGCAGGACGCAGGCTGGGAGATCGCCTCCCACGGTCTCAAATGGGTCGAACACAAGGACATGCCGGAGGCCGAAGAACGCGCCGCCATCCAAGAGGCCATTCGCCTCCATGAGGAAGTCACCGGCGAACGCCCCTACGGCTGGTACACGGGCCGCTGCTCGGAAAACACCGTCCGCCTCGTCGCGGAAGAGGGCGGCTTCGCCTATGTCTCCGACACCTATGACGACGACCTGCCCTATTGGCTGGAGGTGGGCGACCGTGATCAGCTCATCATCCCCTACACGTTAGAGGCCAACGACATGCGCTTTGCCACCGCGCCGGGCTACATCACGGGCGAACAGTTCTTTACCTACCTCAAAGACGCTTTCGATGTGCTCTATTCTGAGGGCACCGAGGACACGCCGAAGATGATGAACATCGGCCTCCATTGCCGCCTCATTGGCCGTCCCGGCAAACTCGCGGGGCTTAAAAAGTTCATCGAGTATATCCAAACCTTTGACGATGTCTGGACGCCCCGCCGGATCGACATCGCCAAACATTGGGCCGCAACCCATCCCCACACGCGCAAGGAAAAGCCCTCCGAGATGTCGAAAGACGCCTATGTCGCCAAATTCGGCTCCATCTTTGAGCATTCGCCTTGGGTCGCTGAACGCGCGTGGGAGTTGGAGCTTGGCCCCGCCCATGACACATGGATCGGCACGCATTCCGCGCTTTGCCGCGCCTTCCGCTCTGCTTCTGAGGCGGAGAAATCCGCCGTCCTCATCGCCCACCCCGATCTCGCCGGAAAACTCGCGCAGGCCAAACGCCTCACCGCGGAAAGCACCTCGGAACAGGCCTCCGCCGGCCTGGATGCGTTGACCGACGCAGAACGCGCAACGTTTGAGGCGCTCAACAGCGAATATACCGAAAAATTCGGCTTCCCCTTTATCATCGCGGTAAAAGACAATACCAAGGAGACAATCCTCGCGGCGTTCCACGCGCGACTGGAACATTCCAGAGACGAAGAATTCAAAACGGCCTGCCGTCAGGTCGAACGGATCGCGTGGCACCGCTTGAAGGATATGGACCTCTAAGAGACCTCAATGAGCTACGAATATACCTATTGCGCGCCCACGGGCGGCCTGCCTGACCAAAACAACCACGCCCGCGAACGCGCCGTGTTCACCAACTCCTATGCCGTCATCCCGCATGGCGTCATGTCGGACATCGTGGTGAGCTACCTGCCCGGCTGGGACAAAACCCGTGCCTGGGTTCTGGCCCGCCCGATGACCGGCTTTGCCGAGACCTTCGCGCAGCTGATCGTCGAGGTCTCCCCCGGCGGCGGCGCGGCCAATCCCGAACCCGATCCCTTGGCGCAATGCGTGATGTTCATCCTCGCGGGCCATGTCCGTGTGACCATCGGCGCACGCGCCTATGAGCTCGATCCCGGCGGCTATGTCTATGTCGCCCCCGGCGATGACTACACCGTTCAGAACGACACGGACACGCCCGCGCCCTTTGTCTGGATCCGCAAACGCTACGAACCCGTGCCGGGGATTGAAGCACCCGAAAGCTTTGTGACCGCCGATCACGAAAAACCGCCGGTGGAGATGCCGAACACCTCCGGCTATTGGTCCACCTCGCGCTTCGTCGATCCGCATGACCTGCGCTACGACTTTCACGTCAACATCGTGACCTTCCTGCCGGGCGGCACCATTCCTTTTGCCGAAACCCATGTGATGGAGCACGGGCTTTACGTGCTTCAGGGCCGTGGTGTGTATCTGCTCAATCAGGACTGGGTCGAGGTCTCCGAGGGCGATTTCCTCTGGCTCCGCGCCTTCTGCCCGCAGGCCTGCTACGCCGCCGGTCGCCGCCCCTTCCGCTATCTGCTCTACAAAGACGTAAACCGTCACCCAAAACTGGAGCTTGGGTAAGGCCCCCATGTCGCGCAGCATCACGACAGAACCGCTGACGCCCGAGGCCTTTGCGCCTTACGGCGATGTGCTCGACGCCGTTGGCGCGCCGGACAAGATCATCAATCAGGGCAAATGCGGTCGCTTTCACGACCGCGCTCTGGTCGATGTGACCCCGGACACGGGCGGTCGCGTCGGGGTGTCTGTGTTTCATGCCGAGCTGCGGGCGTTTCCCTACACGCTCGACCTGATCGAGCGGCACCCCGAGGGGTCGCAGTGCTTTGTGCCCATGTCCGCCGATCCGTTCTTGGTGATCGTCTCAGACGGCCCGGAGGCCACACCCCGCGCGTTTGTGACCAATGGCGCGCAGGCGATCAATTTTCACAAGGGCACATGGCACGGCGTCCTCACGCCCCTCTCCGGCAACGGAATGTTCGCCGTGGTGGACCGGATCGGCGAGACGCCGAACCTCGAAGAGCATTGGTTTGACACCCCTTGGACCGTAATCACCGCTTAACGCACCGCGCATTGGGGTCCGACAGAAGTCCGACACAAGTCCGACGCTGTGCCGACAGAGGGTTTGAGGCGGATTAAGCCGCGCCAAATCCCCCGCCGCCCGGTGTTTCCATGACGAAGACGCCGCCCTCGGGCAGATCAATCTCATCATTGCCCTCAAGGGCAACCTCCGTACCATCCGGCAGTATCGCCCGGTTCCGCCCGACCGCCCCCGGCGCGCCACCGTCAACGCCAAAGGGCGGCACAGTGCGGTGCGAACAGAGCGTCGTGACCGTCACTGGCGTCAGGAATTCCACCTTACGGATCAACCCGTTGCCGCCATGATGCGTCCCCGCGCCGCCCGAATTGGGCCGGATCGAGAACTCCAAAAGCCGCACCGGAAAGCGCGACTCCAAAATCTCGGGATCGGTCATCCGGGTGTTGGTCATATGGCTCTGGACCGCGTCGCAGCCGTCGAAATCCGGCCCCGCGCCCGTGCCGCCCGCGATGGTTTCATAGTTCTGGAAGTCATTGTTCCCCCAGACAAAATTGTTCATCGTCCCTTGCGACCCGGCAATCACGCCCAGCGCCCCAAAGAGCGCATTGCACGCCGCCTGCGACACCTCCGTGTTGCCCGCAATCACAGCCGCGCCCTCGTTCGGGTTCAACATCGAGCCCTCGGGCACCACGATGTCGAGCGGCTTGAGACAGCCCTCGTTGAGCGGGATCGCTTTCCCCACCAGCGTGCGGAAGACGTAGAGCACCACAGCCCGCGAGATCGACAGCGGCGCGTTGAAATTGCCCGCCTGCTGCGGCGAGGTGCCGGTAAAGTCGATCTTCGCGCGACGGGTCGTGGCGTCGGTCGTGATCCGCACCTCGATCTGCGCCCCGCCATCCATCGGATAGATAAAATGCCCCTCTTTGAGCCGGTCGATCACCGCGCGGACAGAGGCCTCGGCATTGTCTTGAACGTGCTGCATATAGGCGCTGACCACCTCTGCGCCGTAGTGACCCACGACGCCCAAAAGCGCCCGTTTCCCGGTCTCATTCGCCGCCACCTGCGCCTGCAGATCGGCGATATTTTGGTCAATGTTTCTGGCGGGATAGGGACCGGAGGCAAGGATGTCGCGCATCGCCGCTTCCTCAAAGGCGCCGCCCGTCACAATCCGCGCGGCCTCGATCACCACGCCCTCTTCCGTGAGGCTTTTGCTGTCCGGCGGCAGCGATCCGGGCGTCCGTCCGCCCACATCCGCATGGTGCCCCCGCGCGCCGAGCCAATAGGCCGGGGCGTCGTCTCCCGCCACAAACACCGGGGTCACCACCGTAATATCCGGCAAATGCGTCCCGCCCCGGTAGGGCGAATTGAGCACAAAGGCGTCCCCCTCCCCCGCATCCGGGAAGGCGCGGATCACGGTTTGCACCGAATCCGACATGGAGCCGAGGTGCACCGGCACATGCGGCGCATTGGCGACGAGTTGGCCGGTCCGGTCGAAAATGGCGCAGGAGAAGTCGAACCGGTCCTTGATGTTCACCGACCAGGCCGTATTGGCCAGCGTCGCGCCCATTTGATCCGCGATGGACATGAACAGGTTGGACATGACCTCCAAGAGGATCGGATCGGCCTCGGTCCCGGCGGCCGCATCCCGCACCATCGGCACATCCCGCGTCAGGACAAGGTTCGCCTGCGCATCCAACCGCGCACTCCACCCCGGCTCGACTACGTTCGTCCCTGTCGGCTCAGAAATCACCGCAGGCCCCGTAATCACCGCATCTTGCGCGAGTGTCTCACGGTCATACAGTGGCACCTCGCCCCAGCCAGATGCCCGCACCGAGATCATCGCTTTCGGTCTCGCAACACCCTCCGGCATCGGGCGCGCGGTTGGGGCCTCTCCGGTCTCCCCCACCGCTTCAATCGCCAGCATATCGAGGATCAAACGCCGTCCCGGAGGCGCAAAGCCGAAGCGCGCCAGGTGCGCGGCCTCAAACGCCTCGGTCATCTCCTCCGCCGCGCCATAGGGCACATCGAGCGTCTGGTGCGAGCCGTCATAGCGCAGATGCGCGCGCAGCTCTGTGCGGATGTCGGAGACTCCCTGCGCCGCGACTTCCTCTTCGGCCTCGGCGCGCAGCGTGGCGATCAACGCTTCGGCCCGCGACAGGTCCGTGATCGGCGCATCCACCTGCGCCTCTCGCAGCGCGCGGATCTCGGCCAGCCCCATCCCATAGGCCGACAAGACCCCCGCAAACGGATGGATCAACACCCGCTCCATCCCCAAGGCATCGGCCACGAGACAGGCATGCTGCCCGCCCGCACCGCCAAAGCACTGAAGCGTATAGCCCGACACATCATGCCCGCGCTCGACCGAGATTTTCTTGATCGCGTTGGCCATATTGTCGACCGCAATTTTAAGGAACCCTTCGGCCACCTCTTCGGCGGTCAAGTCCTGCCCCGTGGCCGCATTGATCTCCGCCGTGAGCGTCGCAAAGCCCCGCGCGACCGCCTCGACATCCAGCGGCGCGTTCCCCTCCGGCCCAAAGACATGCGGGAAATGATCCGGCGACAACTTGCCCAGAAACACGTTGCAATCCGTGACCGTCAAAGGCCCGCCCCGGCGATAGGCCGCCGGCCCCGGATCGGCCCCCGCGCTTTCCGGACCGACCTGAAACCGCCCGTCGCGGAAGGTGCAGATCGAGCCACCGCCCGCCGCCACCGTGTGAATATCCATCATCGGCGCGCGCATCCGCACGCCCGCCACCTCGGTTTCGAACCGTCGCTCATAAAGGCCAGCGTAATGGCTCACATCCGTCGAGGTACCGCCCATATCAAAGCCGATGAGCCGGGTGTGTCCCGCCGCCTCGCCCGTGCGCACCATGCCGACGATCCCGCCCGCTGGCCCCGACAGGATCGCATCCCGCCCCTGAAACAGCGCCGCATCGGTCAGCCCGCCATTGGATTGCATGAACAACAGCCGTTCACAGGCCTGGCCGAGAGACAGCGCCTCCGCCACCTGATCCACATAGCGCCTGAGGATCGGAGAAAGGTAGGCATCGACCACCGTCGTATCCCCGCGCGACACGAGTTTCGCGAGCCGCGAGGTCTCATGCGAGGTGGACACCTGTGTGAACCCGATGTCGCGCGCGATCTCAGCGGCGCGGGCCTCGTGCTTGGGGTTGAGGTAGCCATGGAGAAAGGCGATCGCGACGGCGCGGATGCCGTCCTCATAGGCCTCTGTCAGCGCCGCCCGCACGGAGACTTCATCCAGAGGCGTGACCACGCTCCCGTCCGCCGCACAGCGTTCCGGCACCTCGGCCACCCGTTCATAAAGCAATTCAGGCCGCTGAATATCGAGCGCAAACAAATCTGGCCGGGTTTGATAGCCAATCCGCAGAAGGTCGCGGAACCCTTCGGTGATGAGCAACAGCACCCGCTCGCCCTTGCGTTCCAAGAGCGCGTTCGTTGCCACCGTCGTCCCCATTTTCACCGCCCGAATGGCCCGGTCGGGAATGGCGTCGCCGGGCGTGAGGCCCAACAGATCGCGGATACCCTGCTCTGCCGCATCCCGGTAGCGCTCCGGGTTGTTCGACAAAAGCTTGCGGCTGTGCAACCGGCCCTCCGGGTCGCGCCCCACCACATCGGTAAAGGTGCCGCCCCGGTCGATCCAGAAATCCCACATCCCGTTTGTCATCGTCACACTCCCGGCCTGCCCGCCACGATCCGCAAACCATGGCCTCAAAGTCGCGGCACCATAGGATGTTTTCCAACAAAGCTGAATCCCGGATTTACCCTCCGCTCGCGCGCCCAAACCGCCGCGCAAAAGATTCCTCGAAAAACTGCCGTTTTCCCTCTTGACCCCCCGAGTGTGGGACTCTATCTACGCGGCACTTCGGCGGAGTAGCTCAGTTGGTTAGAGCAGCGGAATCATAATCCGCGTGTCGGGGGTTCAAGTCCCTCCTCCGCTACCATATCCCCTCAGCAAGACACTGAAATTATATCGCTTATCGAAGCGGTGTCGTTTCTTCTCGTGATTTCTCCCACTCTTTGGGAGATGGTTTGTCGGCTGTCCGCTCTCCGATGCCTCGAAAGAATCCGCGATCTTTCCGCAGTGCTGGAGGACATCTTGATCGAACTCGGCACTGAGACCTGCGAAAAGAAACTCGGCGGAATGACAGCCCTCGCCAGCATCCGGCAGGAGCGCATGGAAAAGCTGGCGCGGACCTGTGATCCGGTCACGCTCCGCAACATATTGGCAGGCAACGCGTAACGCGCGGCTTCATCATGACACTTTCAGAATGGCTTAGAGCCGCGCAGGGAGGCGGCTGGAGCGTTGGGCTCGGACAAGAGCACGTCAACGCTCCAGCCCCAAGGCGCACCGTCAAGCCTGTTTCAAAGAAGACGGGGGAGAGCGACCTGCATGAGAGAAAATCTCCTCACCGCGTAGCGGGGCGTATCGAGGCTCTTGGACCGGAGCATCCGCCCGAGATTTTTGAACGTCTTTTCGCTTTCAAAACAGCGCCCTGAGCACATCAGGCCCATGCCTAGCTCACTCACACAACAGCGACGCCTCGGACGCCCGACCTCATCACCTGGCCCTCATATGAGGCAGTGTCCGAAAGGTGAAAGGCGGGACTTTGAGCACGCGCGACGCCAAAAGGGTCGACGGCTCCTCGCGGTGCGAGCCGTTCGAAGGAAGGCAGCTTGCCGACATGCAGTGCGCGCCCCGCACAACGATTGCCCGACGACGCACCGAGACCTTGCACAGGGCGAGTTGGACAATTTCGCAGTCATTGCAATGCCGATGCCGACTGACGCTTTCGGAGCTTACAGAACAGTCAAATGTCTGCTTACCCCACGCGCAGTCCCTAGGCGCAGCTCTCAGACCACCAACACAGGCACGGATGCAATGCTCGTGACTTTGTGGCTCACCGAACCGAGCATATACCCCTCGGAGGCACCGAGACCGCGAGAGCCGATCACGATCATGTCGCAGTCTTTCTCCTTACAGAAGGCGATGATGGTGCGGGCGGACGGTCCACCCTTGATAAAGGCCTGCACCTTTTCAAGGCCAAGCTCTTTCGCGCGGCGTTTCGCGTATTCGCCAACCTCGCGAGCCGCCGCTTTCATGGCATCATCGAGATTGCCCGGCTCCTCGCCTTTGCCGCGCACCATGGAGAGCGAGGCTTCGAGGATCGAATGATGACGATAGACCGTCAGGACAATCAGCTCCGCGCCTGTCAGTTTGCTGAGTTCGATGGCCGTCTCAAGCGCGGCATCCGCGCCTTTGGAACCGTCATGCGGCATCAGGATTTTCTTGAACATGGCAGCCTCCTCATTTGCCGAATGCAATGTCGCGCAGGAACAGCGCAATTTGCGGGAAGAAAATCAGCAGAACAGACACCGACAGCAGCATGAAGATGAAGGGCGGCGTGCCTTTGACGACCTCTGCGTAGGGGCGCTTGAAGACCGCAATGGCGGTGAAGATGTCACAGCCGAAAGGCGGTGTCGCACTGCCAATGGCCACCTGTAGCGTGATGATCGTGCCGACGAGCACCGGATCGAGACCGACCGACTGCACCACGGGGGCAAAGATCGGGACGAAGATCAGGATCACCACGATCGGGTCAACAAACATACACCCAACGAAGAATGCGATCGAGATCGTAAAGAGGACGCCGTAGGGCCCCATCTCGTTGATGCCGATGCCGCCAAGCACCTGCTGCGGGATTTGGGCAAAGCTGATGACGTAGGAGAACGCCGCGCCCGCACCGACGAGGATGAACACGACGGCGGTGATGAGGCCGGTGGATTTCGCAGTCGCGTAGAGCTGTTTCAGGCTCATCTCGCGGAACACGCCCATTTCGAGCAGCAGCGCATAGAGCACACAGGCCGCAGCAGCTTCTGTCGGAGAGAAAACCCCGCCATAGATGCCGCCGACGATGATCACCGGAAAACCGAGCGGCCAGAGCGCGCGTTGCACAGCGCGGCCACGCTCGCCCCAGCTGGCTTTTGACTCCGTCGGCACGTTGTTTTTGACCGCGTAGATGTAGGAGTAAATCGAGAACAGGAACAGGATCAAAAGGCCCGGTCCAATGCCCGCGATAAAGAGCTCAGAGATCGACGTGCCGGAAACCACACCGTAAATGATCATGCCGATGGAGGGCGGGATTAGGAACGCAATATCGGACGAGTTGACGATGAGCGCGAGCACGAAGCTGTCGTTATACCCTGCCTTGAGCATACGAGGGCGCAAGGGACCACCAACCGCCACCACAGTCGCCTGTGTGGAGCCGGAGACCGCGCCGAACAGCGTACAGGCCGTGGCGGTCGACACCGCAAGCCCCCCTTTGATATGCCCGACGAAGGACATCACGAGGTCGATGAGACGGTTCGCGGATTGCCCACGCGTCATGATATCGGCGGCAAAGATAAACATCGGCACCGCGATCAGGCTCGCCGGTTGGATGCCGCCAAGAATCTGTTGCACCATCGTGTCGAGTTGGCCGAAGCCTTTGAAGAGTGTCACAAACCCGATCAGAGACCCCGCAATCAGCGGGATCATCATGGGGAAGCCGAGAAGGAGAAGCACAATCATCGTGCCGAAGATAGCAAGAGCCATATCTTAGACCTCCTCTGCCGTATCGTCGGAATAGCCTTCCATCGTGCTTGTCGAGAGCCAGATATCTTTGTGGATGATGTTTTTGATGGCGGTCAGGGCGTATTGCAGACCCGTCAGGAAAAAGCCCAGCGGCGCCCACACGATGATCCACCAGACCGGAATTTGCAGAGCGGGCAAAAGACGGCCGCGCGACGCCTGAGCCAGAACGTAGTCCACCGAATAATACGCCAGCATGAACATCGCCGCCGCCGTCACCACGGCGATCACGATCATCAACACCTTGCGCAGAGGTGGCTTCATCGCGTCAAAAAACGCGGACATCCGGATATGCCGCCCGTGCCGCGCCGCGTAGGAAATCCCTGCAAAGGTAATCAGAATGATCAACGCGCGGTTGATTTCCTCGGAGAAAAAGAGGCTCTGCCCAAAAACAAACCGCCCGACGACATTCGCCATCGTATTGAGCGCCATCAAAAGCACCCCTACCGCGAGAAGAACCGCTTCGAGGCGCGCAATGGCGACGTCGATCACCCCCAAGAAACCAGGGAGACCGGACACATAATTGGAGTCGTCGATGTCATCGTCGACAGACGGCGTCTGGAGATTTGCCAGAAGATCCGGATCGACCTTTGGTGCGGTTTCTTCGTCAGGCATCTGCGATATATTCCTGCGCTGTAAGACGTTGAGATAAATTCAAAAAGTCGTCGAGCCGTCGGGGAACGACGGCTCGACGTCCGCTCTTTAAAGAGCTCTATTCGCGCACGTGCGCGGATCGATCACTCGACAGCTGCGAGGTCGGCCTTGAGCTGTTCGAGGATCGCACCGGCTTGGTCGCCGCCGATCTCAAGGAACTCGGCCTCAACAGCGTCAGCCGTCGCCATGAACGGCGCGCGCTCTTCCTCGGTCAGCGTCGTGATGGTCATGGACGGTTTCGCTTCCATGATCTTTTCGAGCGACGCCTCGGTGAGACCGTCCTGATACTCGATGATGTATTCAAACGCCGCGTCGATCGCATTGTTCACGAGGGTTTTGTCCTCCTCCGGCAGATCGTCGAAGAAGTCTTTGTTGGCCATCACAGCGGTGGTGAAGTTGTTGTGACCAGCGCGAGTGATGTGATCGGTCACCTCGTACATCTTCGTGGACTCGATGAAGAACGCGGGGTTCTCTTGGCCCTGAATGATGCCGGTTTGAAGCGCGCCGTACACCTCACCCCACGGCAGTGGCGTCGGTGTCGCGCCGAAGGCTTTGTAGCTCTCGACCAAAAGCGGGTTGGTCATGACGCGGAATTTCACCTCGTCGAGATCAGCCGGACCGGAGACCGGCTCGGTCGTGGTCATCATGACTTCGCCTTCCGGGAACATGGTCAAAAGCTCAAGACCCTGTTCCGCGTAGAGCGGCGGGAACATTTCGTTGATCGCTTTCGACTCTTTGAAGAAGGTCGCGAGTGTCTCGGTGTCCTGCGGGAGCAGGTACGGCACAAAAAAGACCTGGGCTTCCGGGATCAGAGCGCCGGTGAAGCCCGGCGACTGATCGACAAACTGGAGGATGCCGGATTGCGTCTGTTCCATGATGCTGTCGGATTCACCGAGTGTGCCGAACGGAAAGAGTTGAACCTCATGGTCGGAGTTGGCCTCGATCTCTTCCTTAAACTTCTGGGCGAATTTACCCTGAACCTCGTCCATCGCTTCCTCGAAAGCGTAACGCCATGTGTCGGCCATTGCGCTTCCGGTGCCAAGGAGCAGAGCCATGGCGCTGGTGGCGAAAAACTTTTGATATGACATGTAAATTTGTCCCCTGTGTTCAGTTCAATTGGTCGCAGGTTTCATGCGACAAAACTTGCTCATACACCGCGAGACTTAGGCGTCGCGGTTCACTAGCAAGACTCTGGGTCAGGTCAAACTCAAGTCAATGTTTATATTGAACCATGACAATTTGGGCCATGATGAACGGGCATTTAAGGCCTCTTTGCGGTCAAAGCTGAGGCATAATTCCCTGAAGAATCCGCAATGCTTTCTCCAGATCACGCCGCGATCCGGCGCCGAGACAAATACGGATTGCAGGAGTCGCGTCGGCCACGGCAAACCCAGACCCTGCCGCAACGGCAACATCTTGCTCCAAAGCGCGTTCGACGAAGGTGTTTTCGTCCATCGACGGTGGCAAGCTCAGCCACCTGTGGAGCGTGTGCAGGCTCCCTGCACAGCGGGGGCCGAGGATGGAATGCGCGAGGCGATTGCGTGCCGCCAACTCCACTCGGTGCGCCGCGAGAACCTTGTCCGCGGTTCCGCTTTCGATCCAGTCCCGCGCGATCTCTGCAATGAGCGGTGTGGCCATCCATGAGGTCGACAAATGGCGGTTTGTGACGTGCTCGAACAAGCCCTCCGGCATCACCAGAAACCCGAGCCGGAGACCCGGTGACACGCATTTCGTGAGCGCCGTAAAGTAAAACGCCTGACGCGGCGCCATGCTGGAAATGGGGGGCGGGCGGCGGGCCGGAAGCGGGCCGAGAGGGTCGCTTTCGAGGATCGCCAATCCGGCCTCAAGCGCTGTTTCCGCGAGGGCCTCGCGCCGCTCCTTATCCATGATGTGCGGGATCGGTCCGGCGCCTGACGGCAAAATGAAGACGGCTTTCATCAGACCTGCGGACTCTTGCGCCGCGTCCCGCAAGGCTTCGGGGATCATGCCGCGCTCGTCACCCTCGATCGGATGCAGGTGCAGATTGAGAGCTCTGGCGGCCTGAGTGAGCGTGTGGGTCGTCACCGGATCGCAGGCGACGACGTCGCCCGCTGTCAGGACCGATGACATGGCGACAAACATCGCGGGTGTCGTGCCATTGGTGATCAGGACACGCCGCCCGCCCGCGAGGATACCGCAGCGTGCGAGCCAATCAGATGCCATATCCGCAAAGCGCGCGGCGGTCAGTTCCGGTCGCAATCCGTGAATCACGGTTTCACTCAGATCGCCGGACAGGCGCTGCAAGCTCTCGCTCCAAGCTGTTTGCGCCTGTTTGAGCGAGACGGGCGTCATCAGCGACAGATCGTAGCGTGGCAGTGTCGGGATCGTGCTGTGCCACGGGGTTTCCATCGTCTCGGGCGGCAGCGAATTCACAAACGTCCCACGCCCGACCTCTCCGGCAATGAGATCGGCGCGTATGAGTTCCTCATAGGCGCGGCTCACGGTCTGGACGGAGACCTTCAACTCCCACGCCAACTGCCGATGCGTGGGCAAACGGTCGCCCGCACGCAACGTCCCTGCACTGATCGCCGCAGCGATCGCCTGCGCGAGACTGCGGTAAGCAGGGCGTGTGATATCGTCAGGAGAGATAGGCCAATGCGACATGGTGCGGGATCGTTGCTCAGGCCGTCAGGATTGTCCAGTGCCGCTCCGCGCTCACTTCTTCATCCGCGCAAAGCTCAAGGAAATGTGCCCCCGCCGGATGTGGCCGATGGCATCGAGGTCACCGAGTTTGAGTGCATCCAGAATGTCTTGGACCTCGCCCGCGTAGATCTCGATCTCCTGCATCAGATCGATCTGGGAGGCCGTCACCTGTTGAAGCCAGATCCGTGCCGTGCGGAAATACAGACGTTCGGAGATTGTGCGCAAAGGGGCGTTGGCGGTGAGGTCCAGAAGCGTCAGGAACATGTCGCGGTCGAGCATCGAAAATTCTTTGGCCGAGGGCGCGGATTTAAGCGCCGCCGCGCGGCCTAACAGATGCTCCACACGCGCAATCAGCGCCGGAGACGGTGGCACGGTGTCGAGAGTTGTCTGCAAAAGGACCAACTCTTTCCGAAGCCGATACACCTGCGCGAGTTCCGCCATGTCCATCGTCGTCACCATCGTGCCGACACCATGCACCGAGGTCACAAGCCCCTCATCCTCAAGACGCGCCAAAACACGCCGCAGCGGCGTGCGCGAAATCCCGAACTCCCTCGCCAATTCCGTTTCCGAGAGCTTCATCCCCGGCGGATATTCCAAAAGGCAAATCCGGCTGCGCATGTCGTCGTGAATCTTGTCGAAACGGTCACGTGCGCTCAAGATTTCTGCCAGCGGTTCGTCGCTTGGGTCAGTCAGCGTCTCGTCCACCGTATATCTCTCCCAAACGGTCCAGCATGGCCAGAGACTGGCTCAGCTGATCAAGTGCGATATATTCGTCCGGTTTGTGCGCCTGATCAATAGACCCCGGCCCGCAAATCACCGCTTCCATCCCGATTTGTTGGAACAGCCCGGCCTCTGTCCCAAAGGGCACCACATCGCAGGTATTTGCCCCGGTCAAACGACAGATCAGATCGCGCGCCGCGTTGTCATCCATCGGCATGAGGCCAGCGACCTCTCCGATGATCTCGGTCGTGATATCCGCATGGGGCGCAATGCGCCGCATGTCGGGCAACAAAACGTCGCCCACATAGGTCGAGAGGTCACGTTTCACGAAGTCCATGTCGTCCTGCACGACAGGGCGCATTTCCCATTCGAGGGTGGCTTTGCCCACAATCACGTTGTGTGCATGCCCGCCCTTGAGCCCGCCGATATTGATCGTGGTGTAAGGCGGATCAAACCGTGATCCGTCCGGACAGCGCGCGATCAGGGCTGTGCGGAGTTGCATCAGGCGGTTGATATACCGCGCCGCATATTCGACGGCGTTCACGCCTTTCTCCGGCGCAGACCCGTGCCCCTCTGCCCCCGTAAAGGTCACGGTGTATTCACAGCACCCTTTGTGCCCCTCAATAACCCGCATTTCCGTCGGCTCACCGATGACGGCCATCGCCGGACGGATCTCGCGACCGCGCAGCACCTCCACGAGATCGCGCGCGCCGAGACAGCCGACCTCTTCATCATGGGTAAAGGCAAAATGGATCGGGCGCTCCTGTGCCGCGGCTTTGAGACGATCGAGCTTCGTCAGGCACGTCGCGATAAAACCCTTCATGTCGCAGGTGCCACGACCGTAGAGCTTGCCGTCACGCTCCACCATCGCGAACGGATCGCTGGTCCACGGCTGATCCTCCACCGGCACAACATCGCTGTGCCCCGACAGCACAAGCCCGCCCGCGCGCTCCGGCCCGAGCGTGGCAAAGAGGTTCGCCTTTTGGCCGCTTTTGTCCTCCATCACCTCCACACGCGCCCCCGCGCGCTCCAACCTTTCTGCAATATAGGCGATTGCGGCGAGGTTGCTTTGCGAGGACACGGTGGGAAAGGCGATCAGGTCACCGAGGATGTCCCGACAGGTCGTCAGATCGGACATGGTCAGTCTTTCACGTAGAGCTTGCGTGGCACGTTGCAGAGCGGCTCTGCGGCGCCGTCTTCGCGGATGACGATGGTCTCCGTCGTCTCCATACCCCAGCCATCCATCCAGAGGCCGGGCATAAAGTGGAAGGTCATACCCGGTTCGAGCACGGTTTCGTCCGTTGCGCGCAGAGACACAGTGTGCTCGCCCCAGTCCGGCGGGTAAGAGAGGCCAACGGCATAGCCGCAGCGGTTCGGGCGTTCGATCCCGACCTTGATCAGTTCCGCATCCAGCGCGCGGGCGATGTCACACGCACGGTTGCCTGCACGCGCAACCTCGATCCCCGCATTTACGCCCGCCGTCAGGGCCTCTGCGGCATCGGTCATAAAGCTCGGTGGTTTGCCAAAAAAAATCGTCCGGCAGAGCGGCGCGTGATAGCGGCGGTAGCAGCCCGATTGTTCGATAAAGGTGGCTTCGCCTTTCTTGAGCGCCTCACCGTTCCACGTCAGGTGCGGGGCAGAAGCGTCCTCACCTGAGGGCAACAGAGGCACAATCGCCGGATAGTCACCCCAGCTGTCGTCTTCGCCCTGCACGGCGGTTTTGAACAATTCGCCCACGAGATCGTGCTTGCGCATCCCCGGCTCCGCAATCTCCATCGCGCGCTCGATGACCAGTTCCGAAATCCGTGCTGCACGGCGCATGAAACCGAGCTCTTCGGAGGACTTGATCAGACGGTTCCAGTTCACGAGCGTCGAGGCGTCCACAAACTCCGCCTCCGGCATCCCCTCGGCCAACACGGCAAAGGCGCGGGCGGTGAAGTAATAGGTCTCCATCTCGATCCCGATGCGTTTGTGACCGTAGCCCATGATCCGCAGATGGGAGGCGAGATCCTCCATCGGGTGGATGTCTGCCGCCTGAATATAGCGGTCCGCGTAGTGGAGGATCTTGTCATGCTCCATCCAGACCGTGCGCTTTGCGCCATTGGCGTCCTGCATCCGCCCCCACCAGATCGGATCACCATCCATCGGAAGGATCACGCCCTGATGCACATAGAAAGACCAGCCATCATACCCTGTGAGCCAGTTCTGGTTCGACGGGTTCGTGACAAACAGGACGTCAATTCCGGCCTGAGCCATGGACTCTCGGGTCAGTCGGATGCGTCTCTCATATTCGGCGTGGGAGAAAGGAGCGTTCTCGATCGGCATGTTTTTCTCGCATATTGTGCACATCTTGTGCTGTTTCGTGTGAGGGATTCTTTTGAAAACCCCGTTAATCAGGCGTTTGAATGAGGGTATTGCCTTTCGTGCGCGCGTGAATCACCTAGTGTTGTATACATCTGTTGAATCGGCGTCGGCATCACGTCAATGAAAATCATCGGGAGAGGACCATGCAAACCGTTCTGAAATGCCCTTTTGCCGCAAGGCTGCCCGTTGTGTGTGCAGAGGCGCGCGCGTGATGGTTGCGCTCACGGATATTCTGGGCGCGGCCAAGGCAATTCGCGGCGTTGCGGATGCCACGCCCCTCGTACCATCGATGCTTGCCCCCCGTTTGGGCGGGGCGCTTTGGCTTAAATTGGAGACCTGCCAACCCATGGGGGCGTTCAAACTGCGCGGGGCGCTGAATGCCATTTCCCATTTGCCCGAAGGAACCTCCGGTGTGACCTGTTGCTCGACCGGCAACCACGGACGCGCGGTGGCCTATGCTGCTGCGGAACGCGGGCTGCGGGCTGTGATTTGCATGTCAGAGCTTGTGCCGCAGGCCAAAGTCGACGGCATCCGCTCCTTGGGCGCAGAGGTGCGCATCCATGGCCACTCACAGGACGACGCCCAAATCGAAGCCCTGCGCCTGTCGCGCGAAGAGGGGCTGGTCGACATCTCCCCCTTCGACGATCCGTATGTGATCGCCGGGCAAGGCACCATCGCGCTTGAGATGCTCACAGCACAGCCCGACCTCGACACCCTGCTCATCCCGCTCTCTGGCGGCGGTCTTGCGGCAGGCATGGCTGTGGCCGCGCGGGCGCTCATCCCAGACATCCGTCTGATCGGGATCACCATGGACCGCGGCGCGGCGATGGCGGCGTCGATCAAAGCGGGGCATCCCGTCGAGGTCGAAGAAGTGCCGAGCCTCGCCGACAGCCTCGGTGGCGGCATCGGGCTCACGAACAAGCACTCCTTCCGGCTCTGCCGCGACCTTCTTGATGAGGTCGTGCTCGTCACCGAGGCGGAGATCTACGCCGCGCTTCAGGCGCTCTACTATGAGGACCGCATGGTCGCGGAGGGGGCATGCGGTGTGGGCATCGCCGCGCTCATGTCGGGCAAAGTCACCCCGAGCGCCCAGATGGGCACCGTGCTGACGGGCCGCAACGTCGATATGACGCAATTCACCCGCGTGATCTCCGGTCAGGACGTGGTCCTCGGAGACCTGACTGTGAAAGGACATCCCTATGGCTGACATTCGTATCGTCACCGAATCCGAGCTGCGAAAGGTCGTTTCTCTGGATCTCGACACCGTAGATGTGATCGAAAACGGCTTTCGCGCGCTCGCAACGGGCGGTGTGGTAATGCCGCCGGTTCTGTCGATGGCGATTGAGGATCACCACGGCGAAGTCGACGTCAAAACCGCCTATGTGCCGGGGTTCGACGGGTTCGCGCTCAAGGTCTCGCCGGGCTTCTTTGACAACCCCAGGATCGGCCTTCCGTCGCTCAACGGATTGATGATCCTCTTGTCCGCGAAAACCGGCCTCGTGCAGGCGGTGTTTCTCGACAATGGTTATCTCACCGACATCCGCACTGCCGCCGCGGGCGCCGTCGCCGCGCGCCACCTCGCGCCGGAGGTCGAAACGGCGGGCGTGATCGGAACGGGCGTTCAGGCACGACTTCAGATGCAAGCCGCTCACCTCGTCCGCCCCTTCAAACGCTGCCTCGTCTGGGGGCGCGACCCGGAAAAAGCCGCCGTCTGCGCCTCTGACATCGCGCTCGCCACGGGGGCGGAGGTGGAGGTCGCGACCGAACTCGCGCCCCTCGTCTCGCAAAGCCAGCTCGTTGTCACGACGACGCCCTCGACCACCCCTCTGATTGCTGCCGACATGCTCCACGACGGGCTGCACATCACCGCCATGGGGTCCGATCAGTCTGGCAAATCAGAGATTGACCCCTACGCGCTCGACGCTGCCTCACTCTACGTCTGTGACCGCGTGAGCCAATGCGAAGCCTTGGGCGAACTGCGCGCCGCGCGGGACATGGGCCTCATGCCCGCCACGCCGGCCGAACTCGGCCAGATCATCACTGGCCAGATGCAGGGCCGTACCGATCCGACCGACATCACGATCTGCGATTTGACAGGCACAGGGGTGCAGGATACCGCCATTGCCACCCATGTCGCCGCCCGATTGGGGGATGCAGGCACGGTGATTTCCACGTAAGCCTGTGACCATGATCAAACTCGACGCCCGCGATTTCGACATACTCCGCGTTCTGGCCCAAGAGGGCCGGATCTCCAAATCTGCCCTCGCCGAAAAGATCGGCCTCTCGCCGACACCTGCGTGGGAGCGATTGAAAAAGCTGGAAAAAGCGGGGCTGATCGACGGCTACCGCGCCGAGATCAACCTGCGCAAATTGGGGCCATCCGTGACCGTGTTTGTCGCCGCCGAACTGGCCGATCACACACAGGCCTCGTTTCAGACCTTTGAAGCCTCTCTTCAGGCGCATGAGGAGATTATCGCCTGCTGGGCCTTGGGCGGCGGGTTTGACTACCTTTTACAGATCGTCACCCGTGACATCGACGCCTATCAGCGCCTGATCGATACGCTGCTCGACGCCCGCATCGGAATTGCCCGCTATTTCACCTACATTGTCACAAAACAGGTCAAAGGTGGTGGGCCTCCGCCGCTCGGGTTGTTTGCCGATGATGGCGCGTAGCCCAAACGGACTGTGCCGTTGCGAAATACGGACCACTTCTCCGGTTTGAGCGATGCATTTGGTCTCCTTTTCTGCCCCGCCACGTCAGACTGGCGGGGAAAGGAGGCCCATCATGCTCGACACTGCGATTTCTGCCCGAACCGATATTGAGGACAAGCGCCTATTGCGCGGGTTTGCCTATGTGAACGGCAAATGGACGACAGGCGAAACTGGGGACAGCTTTCCCGTCCATGATCCCGCCACGGGCGCGCATCTCGGGGATGTGGCCGCGCTCACCGCGACCCAGGCCTCCGAAGCTGTGGACTCCGCTCACGCGGCCTTTTCGGTCTGGGCTATGCTCTTGCCGCAGGAACGCGCTGCAGTCCTGCGCCGCTGGTATGCCCTCATCATCGAGGCGCGCGAAGACCTCGCCCGCATCATGGTCTATGAGCAGGGCAAGCCCCTCTCTGAGGCGCGCGGCGAAATCGACTATGCGGCCTCTTTCGTGGATTTCTATGCCGAAGAAGCCAAGCGCCCGAATATCGAAGGCGTGACCTCCCATCTCCCCGACGCGGAGATGGAGCTCTGGTATGAGCCGATGGGGGTTGTGGCCCTGATTACGCCGTGGAACTTCCCCTGCGCCATGCTGACACGCAAGGCGGCTGCGGCGCTGGCCGCAGGATGCACCGTCGTGGCGCATCCGTCGCATGAGACCCCCTATTCGGCGCTCGCCCTCGCCGAACTCGCCGAACGGGCTGGGATGCCTGCGGGCGTGTTCAACGTCATCACGGGGCACGCGCCGACCGTGGTGAAACCCTGGACCGAAGACAACCGCGTGCGCGCGCTGTCCTTCACCGGCTCCACCGAAGTCGGGCGTTTGCTCTATCGTCAATCCGCCAACACCGTCAAAAAGCTTGTCTTGGAACTCGGCGGTCATGCCCCTGTGATCGTATTCAAAGGCGCCGATCTCGACCGTGCGGTCGACGAGGTGATCAAGGCCAAGTTTGCGACCTCCGGCCAGGACTGTCTCGGTGCGAACCGCATTTATGTGGAACGTCCGATCTATGAGGCCTTCTGCGAAAAATTCACCGCCGCGACGCGAGCGCTCTCGCTCGGCGCGGGGATGTCCAATCCCGACATCGGCCCCCTCATGAACGCAGGCGCTGTGGCGAAGCAGAAAGAGCACGTCGACGACGCGCTCGCCAAAGGGGCCACTCTGGCGTGCGGCGGTGCGGTATCGGACCTCGGGCCGTTGTTCTTTGAACCGACGGTTCTCACCGATGTGCCGGACGATGCCAAGATCATGCACGAAGAGACGTTTGGCCCCGTGGCCCCCATCACGCCCTTCGACACCGAAGACGAGGTCGTCGCCCGCGCCAACGAGAGCGAATACGGCCTCGTCGCCTATGTGCATTCCCAAGACCCGCGCCGCATCTACCGGCTGTCGCGCGCGCTTCAATACGGCATGGTCGCCGTGAACCGCACCAAGGTTACCGGCGCCCCGATCCCCTTTGGCGGGGTCAAGCAATCCGGTCTGGGCCGCGAAGGCGCCCGCATGGGAATGCAGGAATTCATGGACGTGAAATACGTCTGCCGTGACTGGGCGTGATGCCCGACAAAAGTCCGACACTTGTCCGACACCACTCCGACAGAGGAAATGAGCATATGTTGACCAATGACCAACTCTCGAAATGGGATCGCGAAAACTTTTTCCACCCGTCCACGCATCTTGCCCAACACGCCCGTGGGGAGACCCCGAGCCGTGTGATCAAGACCGCGCACGGGGTGCATATCGTGGACCGCGACGGCACTGAATTGCTCGATGCGTTTGCGGGTCTCTACTGTGTGAACGTGGGCTACGGCCGTCAGGAGATCGCCGAAGCCATCGCGGATCAGGCCCGCGAACTGGCCTATTACCATGCCTATGTCGGCCACGGCACCGAGGCCTCCATCACCCTCGCCAAAATGGTTCTGGACCGCGCGCCCGATCACATGTCAAAGGTCTATTTCGGCCTTTCCGGATCGGACGCCAACGAGACAAACATCAAGCTTATCTGGTATTATAACAACATCTTGGGCCGTCCCGAGAAAAAGAAGATCATCTCCCGTCATCGTGGCTATCACGGTTCCGGCCTGATAACCGGCTCCCTCACCGGCCTCGAAGCGTTCCAGAAGAAATTCGACCTGCCGCTCGATCGGATCCTCCACACGGAAGCGCCGTATTACTTCCGCCGTGACGATCTCGATATGTCCGAAGAGGCCTTTGTCGCGGAGTGCGTTGCCAAGCTCGAAGCGCTGATCGAGAAAGAAGGTGCGGACACGATTGCGGCCTTTATCGGTGAGCCGGTTCTGGGTACGGGCGGCATCGTTCCGCCGCCTGCTGGATACTGGGATGCGATCCAGAAGGTGTTGGAAAAGCACGACATTCTTCTGGTGGCCGACGAAGTTGTGACCGGCTTCGGTCGCCTTGGCTCCATGTTCGGATCCGAGCATTACGGCCTGAAACCGGACCTCATCACCATCGCCAAGGGCCTCACATCCGCCTATGCCCCGCTGTCCGGGTCCATCGTTTCGGACAAGATGTGGAAAGTGCTCGAACAGGGCACAGACGAGAACGGCCCGATTGGTCACGGCTGGACATATTCCGCCCACCCGATCGGCGCGGCGGCCGGGGTCGCGAACCTCAAACTGCTCGACGAACTGGCCCTCATGCAAAATGCGGGCACCGTCGGTGGCTATCTCAATGCGGCCATGAAAGACGCCCTCGGCAATCACCCGAATGTGGGCGACATCCGTGGCGAAGGCATGCTTTGCGCCGTGGAGTTTGTCAAAGACCGCGACAGCCGCACGTTCTTTGATGCTGCGGATAAGGTGGGCTATGGCCTCGCCGGTGCCTTGCTCTCCGAGGGCGTCATCGGTCGCGCCATGCCGCAAGGCGACATCCTCGGCTTCGCGCCGCCATTCTGTCTGACCACAGAAGAGGCCGACAAAGTGGTGGATGCGACGGTGAAAGCCGTGAAAGCCGTGCTCGGCTGAGTGAACGCTTCGGGGCAGTGTTCGAGACACTGCCCCGAAGGCAGACCTTGCGCGAGGAAGTGCGACAACGTTCCATAAAGCTGTCCTTTCATTTCGGGCCATCCGACAAGACCCTGCGCCTCTCTTTCGCTGAATTTTGTTTACGGGCAGCACGACGGAAGTCAGTGAAAATCCTCTCGCCATTCGAGGTCAGACAGGAGTTGGTCATGAGAACGTCTCGCGCCAGGTGGTCTCCAGACGGCCCACGCCTAGGCGGGGTATCCTGTGTCAAAATCTTTCGAAAAAGCTCCCAATGCTCCGGACCAAGCTCTTCGAAATGCCTGTAGCCACAAGATAAATTCTCAAATATATCTGACATTTGAAGGCGTGCCGCTTGGGAAATGCGCGGGGCTTTCACGGCGAGAGCAGCAAGTTTTTCATCGCGCCAGATCTCGACCCATGTGGCGACCCAGCCAAGTCAATCTCAGCAATGTCTTTCCCTTATTGACGACAGACCCAAGCCAGAACATCTATCAACAATCCGAGGCGCCAGAGATCCCGATCCAGGCCGTCCTCAAAGATTAAAAACTGGCGGTGTTCAACTTAGGTCTGCCCGCCGCTCTCGTCGTCGTCGCGCCCCCAATTGTCTCGCTTCCGACCGCGTGACAGGAAGACTGGAACCAGCACCAGCAGGATAAGGATCCGGGCGAAGTGATGCGCGGCCACAAAGGCCGGGTCATATCCCAGCGCGAGGCCGATTGCGGCCATCGCCTCGACCCCACCCGGCGCATAGGCAATCAGGATTTGCCCCAAGGGAAAGCCGGTGAGCGCCCGGATGATCAGCGCGAAGACGACCGCCATGCCAAGCGCCATACCGACAACCACCGCGCCGGCTCCGGCGAGCTTCATCGCCAAACGCAGGTCGACCTTGCTGATCCGTGTTCCGAGAACCGCACCTGTGACGGTGAACCCAAGGAAGATCATCCACGACGGAGCCGTGCCATGCACCAGACCACCCCCATGTGAGAGGCCACTTAGCAGGATGCCGGTCAGCAGGCACGCCGCTGAGACGCCCTTCCGGCCTGCGTGGCGCCCGAGTGGCAGGCCGAGGATCAACAGGCCCGCCAGCGCGAACAACGACATCACCGGGCGCGCGCCCGAAGAAGTCGCGTCGGACGCCCCGAGGAACGATGCAATCGGCGGCACGAGCGTGACAAGAATGATCAGACGCATCAACTGCAAAATCATGACAGCCGAGGCGTCTCCCTTTCCTTCCACGGCGATGGCCACCGCATTGGACATGGTGCCGGGCGAACTCGCCAATACGGCAGTCTGCCAATCGATCCCGAAGACCTTCCGCAACAGCATGCTGCTCGCCGCCATGGTCGCCACGAGTGCTATCGCAAGGCCGATCAGGCTCACCGACCAGCCCGGCAGATGCGGCACCACCGAGGCGTCAATACCCGCACCGAGCGATATGCCGATCACGAGGAAGGCAAAGTCGCGCGCGATGGCTGGCACAGCGACGTTCTGACCGAGCGCCGCCATCATCGCCACCGTTAGCATTGCACCGACAAGCGCGCCCGCCGGAATGCCCAAAAGGGCGGCAACGGCCGCCCCCCCGAGTGCGGCGAGACCCGTGAGCCCCGCCACCTTCAAGTCGTTGTGCAACAGCATTCCGGCCTCTAATGCCTTGCGGCTTCGCGCACTGCCGCAGCACGGGCGCGGCGCCCCAGCCAGAGCGGCAGGATCACAACCAGGAGTGCCAAACCGTAGAGCAGCAGGCTCTTCCAGTTCGACAACAGGATGCTCCAGTCGCCGCCGGAGATCGACAGGGCGCGCCGCAGGTTGTCTTCGAAAAGCCCGCCCAGCACGAAACCGAGGATGATCGGCGCCAGCGAAAAGTCGAGCTTGCGCAGGAACCAGCCGAATACCCCCAGCCCAGTGATCATGAACAGGTCATGCGGATTGCCGACGATCGTGTAGATACCGATGAACGCGAGGATTGCGATCAGCGGCGTCAGGTAATGCTGCGGGATCGTCAGCATCCGGGCGAAGAGCCCAACCAGCGGCAGGTTGATCACCAAAAGCGCGACATTGCCGACATACATCGAGGCAACGAGGCCCCACGCAACCTCCGGGCGCTGTGCGAACATCATTGGGCCGGGCTGGATGTTGAACATCAAGAGCGCGCCCAGCAGGATTGCCGTGGTGCCCGAGCCGGGGATGCCCAGCGTCAGCATCGGCACCATCGAGCCACCGGCGGCTGCGTTATTCGCCGCCTCGGGGGCCGCGAGGCCACGCACGTCGCCAGTGCCGAAGGTCCCATCCTTGTCGCTGAGCCGCTTCTCGGTGCCATAGGCCACGGCCGAGGCTACCGACGCTCCAGTGCCCGGCAGGATGCCGATAAAGAAACCGATCACCGAGGCGCGGGCGATGGTCCATTTCGTCGCCGCGAGATCGGCCATCCGGACGAAGCTCTTGTCCACCGGCAGCGACTTGAGGGTGCCGCGGGCCTGGTGTTCGACCAGCGTCAGCAGCTCTGCCATGCCGAAGAGGCCGACGACGACGATCAGGAAGTCGATACCGGCAAGGATGTCCGGCAGGCCGAACGTGTAGCGCGGCACGCCGGTATTGGCGTCGATGCCGATGGTCGCGAGCATCAGGCCGATGGTCGCGCCCAGTAGCGTCTTGACCGTGCTCTTGCCGACCAGCGAAGCCAGCGAAGCGAAGGCGAAGACCATCAATGCCACGTAGTCCGCCGGGCCGAAGGTCACCGCGAAGCTCGCAAGCGTCGGGGCAAAGAGCGACATCAGGATGACCGCAAAAGTGCCGCCCGCAAAGGAGGCAACCGCCGAAAGAGACAGCGCTCGGCCAGCTTGCCCCGCGCGCGCCATGGGGTTGCCGTCGAGGGTGGTCATGACCGCGCCCGCGTCGCCTGGCACGTTGAGCAGGATGGACGAAATGCGACCGCCATACTCGGCACCGTAGTAGATGCCGGCAAGCAAGATCAGCGCGGATTCAGGCGCGAAGCCGAGCCCGTAGGCGATGGGCAGCAAGATCGCCACACCGTTGATCGGCCCGAGACCGGGCAACGCGCCGATCAACGTGCCAGCAAAGCAGCCAACCATCACGAGCATGAGATTGAACGGGTCGAGTGCGACCGAAAAGCCGGTCGCAAGACCGGATATTACTGTATCCATCAGTTCGCTCCTTGTTGGCTGATTTCGAAGAGCGGCGCGATCAGCTCGCCTTCGGGCAGGTTGAGGTCCATCAGGGTGACGCAGAGCAGGTAGCCCGCGCTGCCCGCTACCACGCCAAACCCGAGCGCACGCAGTTTCGTTGCGCCGAGCATGGCCGAGACAATCGTGCCGAAGAGGATCGTCGACAGGATGAAGCCGAGAGGCTCGTAAAGCTCCGCATAGCCGAAGAGCAGTGCCACGGCGGCGGTCAGGCGAAACCAGACTTGCCGCGTCACGTCGAACGCGTCTTCGTCAGGCTTCCACAAGATAATGAGCAGGCACAGGATCGCGACGACCGACAGGATGCGCGGCCAACTTTCCGGGCCGAGCGGATCGTATTGGAAAGGTGCCTTGATCGCGGTGAAGGCGATGACCGCGTAGCCGAGGGTCACAACCAGAAGCACCGCCGCAAAGATGCGGTTGGCCATTCTAGGCCTCCTATTTTCAGGGGTGGGGCGGGCGTGTGCACAGGGCCGGAATCCGCATGGAACCCGGCCCTGCACGCTTTCCGCAATTGTTTACTCGATGAGGCCAGCTTCAGTCGCGATCTCACGCAGCGTTTTCACACGCTCTTCGATCGACGCGCTCAGCTCTTCGCCGGACATATTGAGCGGCAAGAGGCCCTTGTCGTGCTGAATCTGCGCGAATTCTTCTGTGCTGTACGCCGCGTTGAAGGCATCGACCCACTTCTGATAGTCCTCATCCGAGGTTTTGCCGCCCATATAGAAGCCACGCAGGATCGTCCATTCGACGTTGTAGCCCTGCTCCTTGGCGGTCGGGATTTGGTCGAAGGGGGCGTCAAGGCGCTCCGGCGAAAGGACCGCGAGAATGCGCATGTCACCGCTCTCGAAATAGGGCACCATTTCGCCTACGTCCCCGGTGTATACCTCGATCGAGCCGCCAAGCAGTGCCGCGATCGCGTCGCCGCCACCATCGAAGGCCACGTAGCGCATCTGCATCGGCGTGCCGCCGGCCTCGCGCATTAGCAACGCGCCCTTCATCCAATCCTGCGAGCCGACCGATCCGCCGGCGCCCACAACCACGCTTTGCGGGTCGCTGCTGAGGTCGTCCATCACGTCACTCAGGTTTTTGTAATCGCTGTCGGCGCGAACCACCACAGCGCCGAAGTCGGCACCGGCGGTCGCGACCCAGCGCACCGAGTTCTCGTCGAAGGCGCCGTATTTGCCGGTGATGATGTTGAGCAGCGAGCCGGTGGAGAAGGCGACGATGGCGCTGCCGTCATCGGCCCGGTTTGTGTTGAACTGGTTGAATGCAACGGCGCCGATGCCGCCGGGCATGAAGTTGACCTGCACCGGACTCGAGATATGCGGCGCAAGGCCGGTCTGAGCCACGCGGCAGGTCAGGTCGAAGCCGCCGCCCGGGTTGGCCGGAGCCACGCATTCGGGGCGGTCGATAACGCTCTGGGCGAACGCTGGGGCCGCGAGGCCGAGAGCGCAGACGAGCGCGGTCGAAAGACGCTTAAAGTTCATATGATCCTCCCTAATATCATAGCCCGTTGGGCATCCCCACTTATGCGCCATCAAGCCTGTGCCGATGCTGACGCGAAACTGACAGGAAGCTGACTTGGCCGCCGTGGCGTCGATGCTCGCTTCCGGGGCCGATCCAAATGCGCTACTCTCGGGCCATGAGAATGCTTTTGGTCGAAGACAATGACGAGCTTGCCGAGACGATCCTCGATCGCCTGCGGAGCGAGGGTCATTCCGTAGATCGCGAAATCAACGGCGACGAAGCCAACGACCTGCTGCGCTTCTCTTCCTTCGACATCGTGTTGCTCGACATCAACCTGCCCGGGCGCAGCGGCTATGAGGTCTTGCGCTCGATGCGCTCGCGCGGGGATGCGACGCCCGTGATCGTGCTGACCGCCCGGAGCGAGATCGATGACCGCGTCGTCGGGCTCGATGCCGGCGCCGATGACTACATGATCAAACCTTTCGACTTCCGCGAACTGGCGGCGCGCTGCCGCGTTCTGGCCCGGCGCCGCGCGGGCGCGTCGAGCAATACCTTCCGTGCTGGGAACTTTCGCTTTGACCGTGCCGCCAAGCAGGCCCATGTCGACGGACGTCAGCTGGAGCTTCGGGCGCGCGAGGTGCAATTGCTGGAGATCATGATCGACAATCTCGGCCGAATGCTGACCAAAGAGGAGGTGGCCGACAAACTCTATACCTTCGACGAGACGCCCAGCCTCAACGCAGTCGAACAGCTCGTCACGCGACTGCGCCGCAAGTTGGAAGGCACGCCCCTGATCATTAAGACCGCGCGGGGCCTCGGATACATCGCCTATGTCAACGACGACGATTAAAAGTCGGAGCGAGCATTCGCTCAAACGCCGCCTGCTTGCCGGAATGGCCGCGGCCTTTCTGCTGCTGCTCCTGCTGATTTCGGTGCTGCTGTGGAACTACGCGAAGGCTGCCTCGAACCGCACCTACGATCTGCTGCTGGCGGGTGCGGCGCTTTCGGTGCTCGAACGGGTCTCCTACAATTCCAAGGGCCCTACGGTGGACCTTCCGCAATCCGCAATGGACATCCTCGCGCTGGCCCCCGATGACCGTGTGGTCTACCGGGTCTTTTCGCCGGGCTACGGTGAATTGACCGGCACACCGGATCTGCCCAAGCCCAAGGACCTCAAGCCGTCGGTCGATCCGGCGTTCTACGACGCGAAACTCGACGAGGGATTCCGGTTCGTCTACCAGGGCCGTCAGATCACGTCGACCAACGGGAGAGAGTGGGTTTTCGTCCAGGTCGGGCAAACCCTCAACGCCCGCAAATCCCAGCGCGACGCGCTGTTTCTATACGGCATGGCCGGGCTTGGAGGGGTTTCTCTGATCGGATTGGCCTTTGTCTGGCTCGCCATACGCACCGCGCTCGCACCGCTGCGGGCTATCGCCGAGACCCTGCACGCCCGTACCCCGCGCGACCTGTCGCCAATCGAGGGCGACCCGCCGCTTGAAATTTCCGACCTCTTCCGGGCGATCAACAGCTTCATTGCCCAATTGGGGCGTAGTCGCGCCCTGACCGAAAGCTTCATAGCTGATGTCGCGCACCAGACCCGTACCTCTCTTTCGGCGTTGCAAGGGCAACTCGAATTGGCGGCCGACGCCAAGGAACCCGAGCGCATGCGGGACCGGGTCAGTCGCGCCGAGAGGCAGGCAGAACGCACGGTGCAGCTGACCAACCAGTTGCTGGCGAACGCCATGGTCATCCACCGCTCGGACGAAACGCATCTCGAACCTATGGACCTGCGCAAGCTCGTGCGAGACACGCTTGCCGAACTGCTCCGCGAGCGAAGGCTGCGCAACGTGGCGATTTCGCTCGAAGAGGCCAACTTGCCCTCCGGCTCCGCACCGATCCGGGGCGACGCGATCTCGATCCGCGAGGCGTTGCGCAACCTCATCGACAACGCGGTGCGTCATGGCGGGCCGGATAACTCCATTCTCATAGAACTCGATGCGGATGCGGAAACCGTGTGGCTCGCAGTGTCAGACGCCGGTCCGGGCATTGCGCCAGCCGATCGGGGGCTGGCACTTGAGCGGTTTACATCGATCAACCGGAAAACGGCAGGGTCCGGGCTGGGACTCGCCATCGTGCGCTCGGTTGCCGAGGGCCACGGCGCGCGGCTGGAGCTTGGAGATTCGGCTCTCGGTGGCTTGAGGGCCACCATTGCCTTTCCACGGCTTCTGATATGCCTTCTGCTGTCTTTCCTGATGATGTTTCCGGCGGCTCCATCTTCGGCTCGCGATCTCGTCATCCACGCGGCCACCGATCCGGGAGCAATCCAGCCTCTTGTCCACGAATTCGAAGCGCAAAACCCGGGCTGGAACGTCATATACCGCGAATATCAGACGGTTGATCTCTACCAGGAGGTGCTCAATGGCAAACCCGGCGCGCGGATCGACGTTGTCATCTCCCCGGCAATGGACCTCCAGGTCGATCTGGTGAACCGCGGGCTGGCCCGAAAGCTATGGATCCCGGACACTTTGCTTCCAGCGGGCTGGGCGCGTTGGCGCTCGGAGCTTTTCGGCTTCACATGGGAGCCGGCCGCCATCATCTACGACAAACGGGTCCTCTCCGAGAAAGACTTGCCGACCAGCCATCCGGACCTCGTCGCATTTATACGCAAGAACGAAGCCAAGCTACGCGGCAAGATTGGCGGCTACGACCTACGCAGGTCCGGCATCGGCTATCTCTTCGCGACGCAGGATACCATCCAGAGCACGCAGGCGCAGCGCCTGACAGAGGTGCTCGGGCGGGCCGGAGCACGCACCTATTGCTGCACCTCGGAGATGCTCGACGGCATCGCGTCGGGAGAGTTGTCCATGGCGCTCAATGTTATCGGATCCTACGCGCTGAAACGCGGCCCCGACGCCGCCAATGACAATATCGGCGTCCACTTTCTAGAAGACTACAATCTCGTGATGTCGCGAACCGCGCTGGTTCCCAAGACTGCACCCGAGCCGGAGATGGCCGAAAAATTCGTCACCTTCCTGCTTTCTGCCGACGGTCAGGCAATCATCGCCAAGAATACGCCGCTCATTCCGCTTCATCCGGAACGCGGCGGGCTCATCGCTCAGGGCGATCTTCCGCTATCCGGAAATCCAAGCTTCCTGCCAATTCGGCTGGGTCCGGGACTGCTGACCTTCCTCGACAAGATCAAGCGCGACGCGTTCCTGCACAGCTGGATATCGAGCTTCGGCGATTATGGTTACAGCCCTTGAGCTCAGCGCACCGAGTTTACAGAACAGCGGCTGAGAAGGTCCATGGCAACATGAGCGGAACGATACCGCCACTCCATCGCGGCGGTGCCCGGCAAATATTGGTGCGGACCTTTACTCCCAACAAAACAGCCAGTCCTAATTGGCACAGTTTGGGCCGGCGCTTCCGTGACGAACCAAATGAGTTCGGGCCGGGTCAGCTTTCTCGGGAAAGAGAATTCTTTCTAACGAACCCATCTCTTGTCCCGGTCTTCCGTTGATGGCGTAGAAGCGACAAACGCGCCGGGACATTCGAATGTCAGCTTTTTTAAATCTGCTTTGTCGGCTTGCGTATGCCGCGAAAGTCGGCTCTCCGCCCAACCGGACTATACTCGCGAACGGTCCAAAGCAAAAAGCCGAACCGCGCAAGGGGCTGACTTATTTGAGCCACGGCCTCATCAAAGTCGTCGCGATGAAGACCACCGAACTCGCCGATATCCGTGCCTTTTACGACAACCCGTCAGGGGCAGCTTTGCTCGCGAAAACTCCGCAACTGATGCAGATCGGCGCTCAAAACGGCACCGTCGTCGGACAGAAGGCGGCCATCAACGCACAGGCGCGCGTCGCCACCCGCTTGGAAGCC
>CAXPTW010000081.1:0-87749 GCA_964220165.1 Abyssibacter sp. | reverse complement strand
GGGGGATGATGGAGGAAACGGCCCTTAGCGGTCGTTCGCAAGGTTGGGCTTTGCCGCAGTTCAGCTTCTCCAGACCAGACATCGGCGGTATTGTGTAGCATAATCGTGCAGGCCAAGGTCGGCAGAGCGGGACGGAGCTCCCCTGAAGGTCACCTCTATCTCGATGTGATCTCCGCAATTGTTGCCGCGCTTTTCTTGAGTGCGGACCGGCTTTGTATCCAAGCGGCGGGTTCTATTGCAAAGGTGCTCCTCAACCAGGCTAGCGTGAGCCGCCGCGTGGCCTCCAGCGCGTCTGGGTCTTCTGCTTCGGTTTCGCGCGCGTCCCACCCTGCGATACCGCCCAAGCCATGGCCGACGCCGTTGATCGTCAGCAGAGCCTCGGCACCGGGAGCGTCGAGGAACGGATCGGCATGCCAGTCGGGACCGCGGGGCGTGAAATGGGGGTCGTCATCGGCTCCGCAAACCACGAGTGTCGGGGTGCTAATGCCGCCAAAGTCCACGTTGAAGAACGGAAAGCGTGCGGCGTTTTCCGGGGTCAGGTCCGCGCCGCCACGGCCCGGAGAGGCCAACAGGATGCCGGCACGGATGCGCGGGTCAGAAAAATCCTCATCCTGCAGGCGCGCGCCAAGCAGCAGGCTGCAGGTGTACCCGCCAAAGGAATGCCCGGCCACCGCTATCCGCTCATGATCAAGCCGCCCGGCCACGGCCGGTGCCTGCCGCTCGACCTCGGCCAGCTGGTCGAGGATGGCGCGCATTTCCGCCACCCTTTCGCGCCAGAAGAACGGACCGTTGCGTGCAGCGGGGTCCAGCCCGCCGACCCGGGAACTGGCGTGGGTCGGTTGGATAACGGCTATACCACGCTCAGCCCAGAACTGAACAAGCGGGGCATAGCCGTCCTTTGAGGGGATGTAGTTCGAGGGACCGAAGCCATGCGACAGGATCACGATGGGCAGGTCCCTCCCGGCAGCAGGTGCTGTCACGCGCAGCTCAAGCGGCTGGCGGTCGGGCATCGGCAGCTGGATCGGGGTATAGGCGACAGTGATCTCAGGCTCTGGTGTAGGCAGGGCGCGGGAGAGAGTGATCAGTCTGTTCATGGGGGTCTCCTTTCGAGAGGGATATCAGCAACGGAGGCGTCACGCCGTGGCTAGGTCGGCTTCGCGGAGCCAAGTTTCTGCGTCCGCGCCCGCAGCGAGCGGCCTCAAGCGCGAAGCTTTCGGTAAAGGCATTCAGCGCGGCATGGCGGGCATGACGGCGCGGGTCATGGCAATGACGTCTAGGGCCAGCACCTGCAGACGGTCGGACTCAGGCAGCCCTTCGACAGAGGGAGTGCGCATCGTGGCGATGACATCCCAGCCCTGATCGAGGAACTGCGCGGCGATGGCCAGGCCGAAACCGGAGGAACAACCGGTTATGACGATGCGGGGCATTTGAGGTCTCCTTGTCTTGTGTGACAGAGAGATAGACGGCAGAGTCCGGCCTTGATATACAGAGAAATCCGTAATCATTTATAGATCGTCCGAATAGATGCTCGACAGCCCCTTGGATCCTCTTTCCAGTGTCGTCACCCTGCTCAAGCCCGCGGTCTCCATCTCCAAGATGGTCGAAGCGGGTGGACAGTGGCTGGTAGAGCGTCACGACATGATCAGCCCCTTTTACTGTGCGATGGTCGAAGGGCAGTGCCAGTTGCGCGTCACCGGGCGCGATCCGGTCACGCTGAAGGCTGGTGATTTCGTGCTGATCCCTCACCTGCAGGGCTTTACCATGTCCAGCGAGGTGCCCCCGCAGCCCCAGGTGCCTCGCCTGCCGCTTGAAACCGGTCCCGGACAGTTCCGGCTTGGCGCGATGGAGGCCCCGGTCGATGTGCGCGCCCTCGTCGGGCATTGCAGCTTTGACACGCCGGCCAGGAGCCTTCTCGTGTCACTGCTGCCGGAGATGATCCATGTCTCTGATCAGAACCGCCTGACGGCCTTGGTGCCCATGATCCACGAGGAAACCCGCGCCGACCGTCCAGGGCGCGGATTGATCCTCGAGCGATTGCTGGAGGTCCTTCTGATCGAGGCCCTGCGCTCTGATCCGGTGACGACCCTGCCGCCCGGGTTGCTGCGCGGACTGTCGGATCCGCAGCTCTCCGGTGCGTTGCAACGCATCCACGCCGAGCCGGGCAGACCCCTTTCCGTTTCAGAACTGGCGAAGGCCGCCGGCATGTCGCGCTCTAGCTTTTTCGAGCGGTTCCGCAGGCAGGTTGGCCACGCGCCGATGGAATACGCCACCGAGTGGCGCATGGCCGTGGCCAAAACCCTGCTGCGTCAGGGCGGGCTGACCAATGCCGAGATCGCGCAGAGGGTCGGTTATGGGTCAGCCAGTGCCTTCGGACTGGCCTTTGTCCGTCACGAGGGCCTGTCGCCCGGGGCGTTTGCGAACAAAGGCAGTCGTTAAGCTGGTTACTGCCCCCGACGTCTGTCACCAATCCTTAGGCAACGTGTCGAATTTGGGCTCGAAGCAGACCTGCGGTAGAGCGCCAGGCCCGCGGGGGCTGACGGCCTTAGCAGACATTCGCGAGACTGCTCACCGCTACAGAGCAGCTTTCCTGAACCGGCCATTCGTGCGACGCGCAGCATTGCCCAACCGACCAAGGTCCACAGTGCGGACAAAGCTACCGTCTCCGCTAGAAATCTGAAGGGTGCCTTGCTGGATTATGCTCCGTATATGCACGGCATCGACCCGATGGCGCAGTCATCGACCGTCACATGAGGACTGGATGTTAGAGCTTGTGAGATAAGGCTCTCTGAACTTCAGAGAGCCGGGTGAACTGAGAGCCACCGAGCGCCTTGCGCTCGGGGTGTTTTTTCACATCTTCTCAAGAGAACTCCATGAATATTTCACGACCCGAGCAACGTGTTTTGCACGTTTTGGCCCTCGGCGGCCGCATTCTCCATGAACGGGGCAATGGCCCCAAAGTCATCTCCGTCATCTGCATCACGCGCGATGGACTGGTGCTGTCCGACTGCAATCTGACCGTCTTCAACCGCCTGCGGAAAAAGCGTCTGATCGAGTCCCGGTCCGGCAACCCCTACCGCATTTCGAAGCGCGGGCGCGTTTCCGTGCGCGCTCAACGCGACAATCAGGGGGCATGACATAGTGGTCCAGCAGACACGCTCAAAAAGACTGCGCCGAGATCCGATGCCGTCCGTTCATGGCACTTTCCAATCACAATCCCAAGGAACTTAGACAATGGACATTCCCCGCATTTTCAACATCACCGAAAGCAGGCACCGCATCCACAACCCTTTCACTCCTGCCAAGTACGACACACTCGGCAGGGCGCTTAGGTTAAAGCCTGGAACCAGCATACTTGATCTCGGCAGTGGCTCGGGTGAGATGCTTTGTACCTGGGCGCGCGACTTCCGCATCAACGGCACCGGCATCGACATGAGACAGTTGTTTTCCGAGCAGGCGAAAGTTCGCGCTGAAGAACTGGGCGTTTCTGATCAGGTCAACTTCATCCACGATGATGCTTCTGGTTATATCTCCGATGAAAAGGTCGATGTGACCGCCTGTGTCGGGGCCACGTGGATTGGCGGAGGCGTTGCGGGCGCCATAGAGCTTCTGGCCAAGAGCCTTCTTCCCAATGGGATTATTCTCATCGGCGAGCCATACTGACTTAAGCCCCCCCAAACCGACGAGGCCGTAAGGGGGTGTGGCGCCGGTTCCATATCGGATTTTCTCACGCTTCCGAAACTGATCGGCTCCTTCGGAAATCTTGGCTACGATGTCGTGGAAATGGTTTTGGCAGACCTCGAAGGCTGGGACAGGTACGAAGCCGCCAAATGGCTTACCATGCGGCGCTGGCTCAAAGACAATCCCGGTGATGACTTCGCACCTGACATCCGGGCGCACCTGTCTTCAGAACCTACACGCTACGTCTCATACACACGTGAATATGTGGGCTGGGGAGTGTTCGCGCTGATGGCGCGATAATACTGATGACAAACTCAAATCGAGCGGCTTCTGGTCGCTCGAACATATTATGACATCAGACTTCAAGGATGCATTGGGCTCTCTACCGCCTTACGCAGCAGTCTAAACGAAAGGCCGCTATCGGGAGATGGGCCAAACTGTGCGAAGCCCGCTTCCTGCGGCTTGCGAATACGATCCAACGTTTTTTGAATGCAATCGAAGTTGGGCAGGCGCTGATCAATGCTGCCAATGCGAACGATGATACGAACAGTGACGCGGATGGCGACAGTGCAGGGGCGGGCAGTGCTGCGGGAGGTGGTACTGATCCGGGGTGTGTCCACTTCCAGCACGAACCGAATCTTTTCCTCAGGCGAATGGTGTTTCTTCGTGCGCCGACGAATGTCCTTCACGACTTGCTCGGCGGGCGTTTTCTGTGTTCCGGGTTTCTGTCTCATCGTCACTCCTTGGCGGTTACGATGAGACAGAAATCCTCCAATACACACTCAAATCAGATGTCCCACAGGGCCTGACGCCGGACAGGGCTCAGGTCACCAATGGGGCTGGCGGCGGACACACGGCGACCAGTTATGTCCAAACAGCCTCCCGTTCTTTCGCGAGCTCGTTGGTGGAGGATACGATACGCTCGCGTACCGCGGCGCTTATTTCCAATGCCACGATCTCATAGTCGCCGTTTTTGCAGATGACCGGCAGCCCCATGACCAGATCCGCGTCGAACCCATAGGTTTCGCCTCCGAAGATCCCGAAGGTGACCCATCGACCATCACTTCCGTGAATCCAGTCGCGCATGTGATCGAGGGCAGCATTCGCCGCTGACGCTGCGGAAGAAGCGCCTCGGGCGCGAATGATTTCGGACCCACGTTCGGCAACACTTGATCTGAAGGGCCCCTCCAGCCAGGCCGGATCAACGACGGCTTGCGCAGGTTTACCCTCAATCTGAGCATGGCTGACATCTGCAACCATGGTCGAGGAGTGATTTCCCCAAACAACCATCTGCGTTACTTCCGACACAGACGCATCGGCTGCCCCAGCGAGCATGGAGACCGCGCGATTGTGGTCCAGCCGCATCATCGCGGTGATGTTCCGGCGTGGGACATTGGGGGCATGGCGAGCCAGAACCAGCGCATTCGTGTTCGCGGGATTGCCAACGACCAGGACTTTCACATCCGGTCCGGCCACTTTGTTCAGAGCCTCGCCCTGAGTTTCGAAAATCTTCGCATTCTCCTTCAGGAGGTCGGAGCGCTCCTCTCCCGCCCCTCGGGGCTTCGCTCCGACCAGGAAAATCACATCCGCCCCCTCGAAGGCTACGACCGGATCGTTGGTTGCAATGATGGAACGCACCCGCGGGAAGGCGCAATCTGCGAGTTCCATCGCGACGCCAGTCACCCGGTCATCTGCCGCCGGCACATCGAGCAAGCAGAGGCTGATATCCTGATCTTCGCCATAGAGCGCTCCCGCCCCAAGGCGAAACAGCAGCGAATATGCAATTTGTCCGGCCGCGCCCGACACCACCACTTTTTTTGTCGATTTGATCATCTCCATCTCCTCCTCAGACCTCGAGACCCTTCATGTCTTCCGCCGTGTATCGCTCGCCGGTAACGCCGACATGGTCGAGAACGCGCTGCAACTTGACGCGTTCGAATTCCGAAATCCTGACGTTTGCCGCACCAATATTTTCACGAAGATATTTCGGACGTTTCGTGCCAGGGATTGGGACAATGAAGTCTCCGGCCCCCAGGAGCCAAGCCAGACATATCTGTGCGGGCGTGCACTCATGGAGTTCAGCCAGGTCCTCGACGATATCGACAATCTGAAGATTTTGCTCCATTGCCTGCTGTTCGAAACGCGGAAGCATGCCGCGAATGTCACCCTCCTCAAATCTGGCCTGGTCGCGGTACTGCCCGGTCAGGAAGCCACGGCCAAGAGGCGAATATGGCACAAAGCCGATGCCGAGTTCACGACAGGTTGGGAGGACTTCCGCCTCAACGCCGCGCGTCCACAAGGAATATTCAGTTTGAACAGCCGCAACCGGATGGACCCGGTGGGCTCGGCGCAGGGTCTTGCCGGAGACTTCGCACAGGCCGATATTGGCGATCTTTCCCTCCGCAACCAATTCGCCGAGGACGCCGATTGTCTCTTCAACGGGCACGTCTTGTGAAAGTCGATGGACATAGTAAAGGTCGATCGTTTCAACGCCTAGGCGCCGCAACGACGCCTCGCAGCTTTTCCGGATATGCTCTGGACTGTTGTCGATCCGTCGCGCGTATTGGCCCGGCTCCCGGACAATACCGAACTTGGTGGCAATCTTTGGGCGCGTGCCGGATTGTTTGAGAAAAGTCCCGATGAGACGTTCGTTATGTCCGTCGCCATACATGTCCGACGTATCGAAAAAATCACACCCAAGATCGATCGCCTCTGCAAGAGTTTCGAGGGACACCTTGTCATCACGCGATCCGTAAAACTCGCTCATACCCATGCATCCGAGACCAATCTCGGAAACCATCAAGGATGATCCTAGAACACGCTGTTTCATCAAATTCTGCTCCAATAATTCTTCGGAACAAGTTTGACATGTTGCTCAAGCGGGGTATCTATCGATTATTCGTAGTAGGTTTTTCAGATTCGGAATATGTCACAGCCGCGCCTCAATTGGGATGATGCCAGACCCTTTCTGGCGGTTGCGCGCCTAGGAACATTGAGCGCAGCTGCGTCCCATTTACAGATCGGGATTGCCACGCTCTCTCGGAGGATCGAACGCTTGGAGCGGGCCATCGGGGTTCCGCTCTTTGCTCGGGCGCAATCCGGATACCGGCTGACCGAGGATGGCATTGCGCTCCTTGATAAGGCAGAAGCTCTAGAGACCGCTGCGCTGTCTTTCAGTTCAACGGCGGCGGCGCGTGCAGAGATCTCTGGGCGGGTACGTCTTGCCACGGCCGAAACCCTCGCGGCCCATGTGATCATTCCTGCGTTGCCGCGCTTCATTAACCTCTATCCGAAGCTGACGGTGGAGATCATCACGGACATCCAAACGGCGGATTTGCATCGGCGCGACGCGGATGTGGCGCTCCGAATGGTGGCCCCTGAGCGCGGAAACATATCGATACAACGTGTTGGAACCATGGGTTGGGGCCTCTATGCCCATCGCAAGTATCTTGAGCGGAACCCGGTTGCCCCCAATATAGCGAGCCTCGAAGGGCATTCGATCATCACTTGGAGCGAAAAGCATGTCGGACTGTCATCGGCGAAACTGCTTGATCGCCTAGCTCGCAATACCCAGGCAAGGATCGAAACCACAGACCTTCCGGCTCAACTCGCTGCGGCCAAGGCCGGGCTTGGGGTGGCGTCGCTGCCGCATTTCTTGGCGCGGAGCGCTGATCTCGTCTGTGTGCGCGAAAGCATCGGCCTCGATCAGCCCATCTTTCTTGTGATGCAGTCAGACCTTTCTCAGTCCGCACGCATTCGCGCCATCTGCGATTTTCTACGTGAGATCGTCGCCGAACATCGGTCGGAACTCCAGCCAGAATTTTGACATCCTTGGCCTGCCAACCTTCTCGAAATCGCTCTGACTAATTCATAGGCGAAGATTTTCCGTATACGGAAAACGGTTCTCAAGTTTTCGATATTTTCAGGACGCCTGCGATGGAGGACGCTGAACTTGTCCGCCATCAACACCTTCCTGTGAAGCCGGATTGGCGGGGGACTGCTTTGTATCAAAAGAAGGAATTACTGCAATGGCCTCTCGCCTTATCATGATTTCACGCTTCCAAACGACACCCGAACACAAGGACGCCCTGTGCGAAAAGCTATCCCAATCCAGTCAGGGGCGTATCCTGAAATCGCTCTCTTCTCCCGAAGTGATCGAAATCCTGCCGTTGCCTGAGGGCAACTCTTTGCTTGACCTCGTCAACATGGCTCCGCCAGTGGGTGACACCGAGATCGGAAAAATGATGGTTGCCGATGTTCGTCGCGAGGTTCTCGACTTTGTGGAGGCGCCGAAAGATTGCTCCGATCCGATTCCGCAAACCCGCTTCATCCAGCTGCGGCATGTCGAGGTGATGCCTTCGATGATGTCGGCCTATCGGAAGTGGCGTGAAGAGACCATCTTCGATGTGGTGCGGGGCAATGATGCTGCTGAGATTTTTCTGGCCTACCATTCGGTCATCAGCGGGGTTCCCGGCGTGATGTTTGTGGCCGGCTTCGATGCCCCGGTTGAGACCTACAACGCCGATTTCACCTCGGAACGCTACAAGGACATCGTTCAGCAGGCTGGCGACACCTACATCACCGGCGGGACCGACGGGCTCTACACCGAGTTCTATGAGAGCGCGAGTGCGGCCCGTAGTGCTGCGCACGCGGCTTGAGAAATCAAGAATAGAGAGGTGCTCAAGCATGACACAAAAGGATCTCATCATCGTCGCGAACAAATTCTCTGAGTTTGCGGCCCACTGCGGGGCGGTCACGCCCGATCAGGTGATCGCCCTAATCGACCTGCCGAAATCGATGCTTCCCCAAAGGCTGGTTCTGCATCGTGGTCAGGGCGTGGCGGACAGCGAAATCGATGCCATTCTTAGCCGCATCCGGGATTCAGACCCTGAGGGGGATATGTGGGATACAACCCCACTGACGCTTAACGCCAAAAGGGCGGGCGGCCATCATTCGCACAAGCGTCATGACCACAACACTCTGATCACCGAGCCCCACCAAACCGGTGCTGACTCCTATCGCATGCATCTTCTGGTCGATGAGGGTTGCGAGTTGATGGGGGACCATCAGACTGGCCAGCATATCCAGGGAATGGTTTTGATCGAAGCAGCCCGCCAGGCCTTCCTTGTTGTGACCGAGCAGTTCTTTCTCTCTGATCGGAACCAGAAGAGCTACTTCGTGATCAACTCGGTCGGAACGAAGTTTGAGAATTTCGTTTTCCCGGTTTCTGCGCATCTCGATTACCGAGTGATCAGCAAGGACATCAACGAGCGGCGTCAAAAGTTCGAGGTCGAGGTGGATGTGGTTCAATCTGGCATGCGCTGCATGACCTCCAGCTTTTCCTTCACCGTCTATCCCGCCTCCCTGATCGCACAGAAGGAGCGCGCGCTCGCTGAGAGCGCAGTGGCCGGAATATTCAAGACAGCTGTCCCGATCAGTCCGGCGGCCCAAGTGGTCTGATCCTTTGAGCTGGGCCGACCAATCGGCCCAGCTTCTCAAAATCCTCGATCTTGACTGGGAGCATGCAGATATGCACCGCAAATACGAATTGAGTGTCACCACCCAAGGCCCGCTCTATCCGCCGAGCGAGGTTATGACCCCCGAGGGCGATTTCGTCGTCATTGGCGCAATCAACGATGTCTCACCTGATGGGCGTATTTTGACGCGCTGGGGGCGGGCGATTGTGTCGGCGAAAAGTGAGGTCCCCGACTTTGGTGAGCGCGCGCCATATACCATTCTCAGGCGCTTTGACGAAGACCTTCCCGAGGCATTGGCGAGCATGGTCTTACACACGCTGCCGATCCCTCTGCCTTGTAACAATTACCAGATGCTTTTCGCGCCCTCTCAGTACCCTGAGGCACGTGAAGAGAAGAAGCCGAGCTACGCGTTTCATGAGACGCCCATCCCGGATGCAGAATGGGAACATGGTCGCTCCTTGCGTCAGGCAGTGACGCTTGGTGACTGGATGAAGGCCCGCGGGACACTTGAAATCTCACTTGAGAATGAGAGCCGCGACGCCCGTTTCAGCTTTTCGTTCAGCGGGCTGGTCCCGAATTCTCTCTACACGATTATGACGCTGCGCGAACGGGATCTTGACCCCTCCGGGGCTTCGAGACCGGCACCGCTGGGCATACCGAATGCCTTCAAATCCGACCAGGATGGCTTTGCTTCGTTCGAAGCGGTCCTCCCGGATCCATTCCCTGACCGGGGGCGTCGGGGTAACCGGGTGATCAACGTCGTCGTCTTGTTCATGAGTTACCAGATGAGCCACGGCGGCGCCATCGGCCGCTACGGTCTCGGCGGAGACATTCATGCACAGCTGAAAATGACGGCCCCCCATGCACAGCTGAAAATGACGGCCCCCTCATTCTCGGAGTTTACGACACGCCCTCACCCGAACCCGCTTCAGCGCCACGTTGAGCAGGTCTGAAAGGAACGCTCGTCATGTCTAGGATATACGCATTTTTTGATGTCGATGAGACGCTCATCAGTACCAAGAGCATGTTCGATTTTTTTCGATTTTGGTGCCAGCTCTGCGGCAATACGCAGGCGCTCATAGCCTTTGAGGCCGAATTTGACGAACTTTTTTCGAGCGGACTGCCGCGTGAAGATCTGAACCGCGCTTACTACAGGCACCTGGCCGGCCTGTCTCCGCAAGAGCTTCAGTCCGCCGGCGAAAAGTGGTGGCGGGAGGTGTCTGCCCGACCAGGCCTGATCATCGAAGAGAGCCTGGCATTGATGAACAAACTGCAAGGAGAGGGCGCAGAAGCGGTTTTCGTTTCTGGCTCCTTCGAGGAAATCCTTGAGCCGGTTGCGGCGCAAATGGGTGTGCATCACATTCTTTGCGCTCCGATGATCATCGGCCCTGGCGGCGTCTATACCGGGGAGATCGGACCATTCCCTTCAATCGGTCACGGCAAGCGTATTGCGATCGAACGCTTTCTGGAGGGCAAGGGGGCGGTGGCAAAGGATTGCTGGGCGATCGGAGACGATCTCAGCGATCTTCCGATGCTCGAAGCCGTTGGGCATCGAGCCGTCGTGGGGGAGGCTTCGCCCCTTGCAGATCTGGCGAGAGCCCGAGGGTGGCCCGTGCTCGAAAGCGGTCTCGTCGCCACCTAACCTTTTTCCATGAATGGAAAAAGGGTTTCGGACATTCGCTGCAGAAAATTCATGCACGCATCGCCATCCTGCTCTCCCGCGGGACGGGGCATCAACGTTCAAACGGCTGACCGGATTCCGATCAGCCAGACATGAGAGGATACCAGATGAAAACCAAGACCATCGTCATCACCGGGGCGACCGGGGGCATCGGTGCAGCTACCGTGGCGCGCTGCCTGGCGGACGGGCATCGCGTCATCGCGGCCGATCACACCGAGATCGCGCAACCGGAGGGTGCCAGCTACGAAAACTTCCTGCCGATCCAATTCGACATTCGCAGTTCAGAGGCCTGTCAGGCCGCGATCGAGGATGCCGTTGAGGTCTTCGGCGGTATCGACACACTCGTGAATGTGGCGGGGATTTGCTACGGTGGCGGCCCCGACACCGCCGACATCGACGACTGGGACAAAACCTTCGATGTCAATGTGAAGGGGGTGTTTCAGCTGACCAAGTTTGCCCTTCCTCAGCTTGTCCGCAACCCGCGGGCAGATATCGTGAATATCTCCTCGATCTGGGGCACGGACCACACACATGCCCTGCTGTCCTACTCGGCATCAAAGTTTGCCGTGGAAGGCTACACAGGTGGCCTGCGTCAGTGGGGCATGCCGCGAAATGTTCGTGTCTGTGCGATCCAGGTCGACAAGGTGGACACAGGTTTTCGCGAGAACCTCGGTGCCGCCGGGGAGTTCCCACCGGAAAAACTGGCGAAAATGCTTCGCCCGGAGGACGTCGCCAGCGCCGTGAGCTTCGTGATGTCCTCATCGGAAACGGCGCAAATCTCTTCGATGAGATTGGATGCGCCGCTTTGGTACCAGGATTAAGGACAGAAACATGAAAACCACTGCAACAACAGCTGTTATGCTGACACTTTTGGCCGCCTTCTTCTGGGGGTCGAATTTCCAAGCCACCAAATTCGCCCTGGAAAGCGTACCGCCATGGACCGCCTCAGTTGAGCGTTTTATCATTGCGGTGATCGGGATTTTCGCGATCCTGATCGTCAAGGAAGGGCTGCGTCTTTCGACCCTGTCGCGTAACTTCGTGGCATATGTTCTGCTGGGCGTGATCGGCGTCGCCGGTTTCAACGGCTCTCTTTTCGTCGGGTTGCAGACCTCTTCGCCGATCACCGCGTCGTTGATCATGGCCACCACACCGATCACCGCGAATATTCTTGAGGCTCTGCTGAGCAGAAAATGGCCTGCACTGGATCGGATTATCGGCATGATCATCAGCTTGATTGGGGTGTCCTTGGTGATCACCAACGGACGTATTCTGTCGGGCCAGATCGAATTCGCCGTCGGAGACCTTATCATCCTCATGGGCTCCATCGGGTGGGCTGCGTACACCGTCGGGACTCGCGCGTTTATCAAGGATTCGACACCGCTTGAGACGACAAGCTGGACCATGTTCTTCGGGGCGCTGGCTCTGATCGTTTGCGCTTTCCTTTTTGAGACGCCGTTCCAGGCCGCCGCACAAACCTCCTGGATCAGTCTTGCCGCAGCGTTTTGGATGGGGATTGCCGGTTCGGTGCTTGCCTATTTGTTCTGGAACGTGGGTATCGCAGTGCGTGGCCCTGGCAAGACATCGATCTTTTTCAACTTCGTGCCGGTATTCGCGTTGCTGATTTCAGCGCTTCTCGGAACCATTCCCCATTTGGTTCAGGTCCTGGGAATCGCGCTGACGATCTGTGGCGTCCTGATCGGCCAGGGCCGTCTGTCTGGGCTATTCCGCAACAGAACGATCATCGCTGAATAAAGCTGCTATGCAGCTAAGAAAGCATAGCCTTCAGCTGCAAAACAGCTGAAGGCTTCCGCAACGACTAGCGGTGTTTCCAGCGCCGGTGTTTGATCTATTCTTTGGCGTTGTTTCAGGAAGACCTTACCCACCAGGCCGTGTGCCGTCAGCGCCACTGTGACAGAAATCCGGCCCCAAACAGAGCCACGGCGAGAAGGTTGTCAAAGACACCCGGCGCTATCATGAGAGCCTGCATAACCTAACGCCCGCCGATGTCTACTTCGGGCGCGGACAGGCCATTCTAAAACAACGAGAGAGGATCAAGCGAAAAACCATCGAAACGCGACGCTTGCGTCACCGCAAACCCGCCGCGCAATGAAATCAACCGGATGAGCCAGACCCTCTCTTAGTTCAGGCGACTGACTGCCCCAAATGATCTGACGACGGACAGGTTGGCATCCGCGCCATGGGTGACGCGCGAGCACTCATCCTTAAGAACATTCGGGCTCTAGAACATTCGGGGCGCCAAGACCAAGGCAATAAAGGCCGCGTCGCCAGTCGGTAAGATATCCCTGACGTCTCGTGCCTCCCTTACGGCGTTTAAGGTTCAACAGGCGTTTCGCCGGGAAGGCCCCATTCCGCCCAAGCACCGTCATAGACAGCCACATCGTCTTTACCCGCCAGATGCAGACCAAAGGCAAGCGCGCAGGCGGTGACACCTGAGCCGCAGGATGCGATCGCAGGTTGCGACATATCGAGCCCGGCCGCCTCAAAGATGGATCGTATTTCGCTCGCGGATTTCATACGGCCGCTGTCTGGGTCCGTGAGCCGATCGAACGGCACGTTCAGGCTTCCCGGAATGTGGCCAGACCGCAGACCCGGACGCGCTTCCTTTTCCGTCGCCGTAAAGCGCGCGGCGGAGCGGGCATCGACCAGAGCGCGCGCGCCTGTTTCAACATTCTCGAGCACATCGCCTTTGGACACTACGCGGTCTGCGGCGAGCGTGGCCGTATATGTGCCGGGCGTTATGATCGTTTTGTCCGTGGTCACCGGGCGTCCTTCGGCGAGCCAGGCTTTGAGCCCCCCGTCCAAGACAGCGACTTTGCGATGGCCGAAAACTTGGAACGTCCACCAAACCCGGCCTGCCGACATCAGGCCGACACTGTCATAGACAACGATGACGCTGTCGTTGGAAATGCCCAAGGCCTCGACCATTTTGCCAAACTCTTCGGCGGAGGGCAGCATGTGAGGGAGCGGTGACGTTTGATCCGCGATGGCGTCGATGTCGAAGAATACCGCGCCGGGGATATGGCCGGCCGCATAGTCTTCGCGGGCCAATGGCGTTGTGCCGGGAAGTTTGAATGATCCATCGACAATGACGAGGGCGTCGTCATCGATATGCTCCGCAAGCCATTCGGTGGAAACAAGCGAAGGAAAAGCAGCGAAGGTCATAGGTGTTTTCTCTCTGAAGAACGTGATTGTTTTGCTCAAAAGGCGGGGTTTGAGTTGGGGCCTCTACCGGAGGCACGTGCCGCGCATTACTGGTCTTCCACGTCGACCCATGTGCTGTCCGCCGCCTCGGACGCGAGACAGGCGGCGATAAAGGCCATTCCTTTCATCCCATCGGTGATGGACGGCAATGAGGGGGGCACGGCACCGGATCGGATCGCTGTTGCCGCTTCGGCATATATTTGGCCAAAAGCTTCGAGATAGCCCTCGGGATGGCCTGCGGGCACCCGCGCCACAGCTTCAAACCCGGGCCCGCCGCGGGTCAAAATCTGAACCGGTTCGCCAAGGCGGCTATACTTCAAATTATTGCAATCGGTGTGCGACCAATCGAGGCTGGCCTCTTCGCCAACAATCCTGAATCGCAGGTCATTCTGGTGCCCGGCGGCCACCTGACTGGCCCAGATCATGCCGCGGGCGTTACCGGAAAGGCGCATGAGGATCTGGGCATCGTCATCGATGGGGCGGCCTTTGACAAACGAGGTCAGTTGAGCGGCCAGCCGCTCGATCTCTATGCCGGACACATAGCGGGCGATATGGGCCGCGTGGCTGCCAATATCACCGATTGCGCCCCCCCCGGCCTGCGCCGGGTCAGTGCGCCATTCGGCTTGTTTGCCCGTCGTTGGTCGGGCGAGCCAGTCTTGCAGATATTCCACATTGACGATGCGGATTTTGCCCAGGGCACCCTCGGCCACCATTCGGCGCGCCTCCTGAACCATCGGATACCCGGCGTATGTGTGCGTGAGAACGAACAAGGCCTGGGAGCGCGCCGCAACCTCAGCCAATTCCTTGGCTTCGGCAAAAGTGGCGGTCATCGGCTTGTCGCAGATGACATGAATGCCGGCTTCCAGAAACGCCCGCGCCATTGGCAGATGCATCATGTTTGGCGTGACGATGGAGACCGCTTCAATACCATCCGCACGAGCGGCCTCGGCACGCGCCATGACACGATAATCGTCATAGCTGCGCGCCAATCCAAGGTCACGGGCAGAGGCCGCTGCCCGTTCCGGATCAGACGACAACGCGCCAGCGACCAGTTCAAACTGGTCGTCCAGTCTCGCCGCGATACGGTGGACAGCGCCAATGAATGCGCCCTGACCACCGCCAACCATGCCGAGCCGAATACGCTTCATGACGTGATCCCCAGCATCGCGCGCAGGGCATCATCCGCCACATCGCGACCGGCAAAATCGTCAAACGCGTGTTGTGTTGGTTCGATGATGTGGCGGGCGATGAAGGGCGCGCCTTCTGCCGCACCTTGTTCTGGCGATTTGAGGGCACATTCCCACTCAAGTACGGCCCAACCGTCAAAACCATATTGTGTCAGCTTGGAGAAAATCGCGGAGAAATCCACTTGGCCATCTCCAAGAGAGCGGAATCGTCCGGCGCGGTCTTGCCAACTCTGGTAGCCGCCATAGACACCGCTGCGACCTGTCGGATTGAACTCGGCATCCTTGACGTGGAAGGCCTTGATCCGAGGATGGTAGAGATCGATGAACGCCAGATAGTCGAGTTGCTGGAGCACAAAATGCGACGGGTCGTAGAGTATGTTCGCCCGGGGATGATCCTCCACGGCCTTGAGAAACATCTCAAAAGTCGCGCCATCGTGCAGATCCTCACCGGGGTGAAGTTCAAAAGCGACATCGACGCCGTTTTCCTCGGCCACGTCGAGGATGGGCTTCCACCGCGCGCCCAGTTCAGCGAATGCGGTCTCGATCAGCCCTTCGGGATGCTGGGGCCAAGGATAGAAATAAGGCCAGGCAAGCGCGCCCGAGAAGGTCGCATGTACAGTGAGTCCGAGATTGCGGGAGGCGATCAGGGCCATTTTGACCTGTTCGACCGCCCATTTCTGGCGCGCTTCGGGCGCGTTGCGCACAGCCTCCGGTGCGAACCCGTCAAACAGCGCGTCATAGGCCGGATGCACGGCGACCAGTTGACCCTGAATATGGGTTGAGAGTTCGGTGATGACCAACCCGTGGCGCTGAACCAGCGCAGTGATCTCGTCACAATACGCCTGACTGGACGCCGCTTTTTCGAGATCGAATAAGGACGGCTCCGATGTCGGAAGTTGTATTCCCTTGTACCCGAGGGCCGCAGCCCAAGCACATATGGATTCAAGCGTGTCGAATGGCGCAGCGTCGCCAACGAATTGCGCAAGGAAAATCCCGGGGCCTTTGATCGCTTTGGAGGTGCTCATCTGTGACATATTCCTTTCGTGCAGGCGCTCACCCTTCCGGAGGGAAGGTGTCTCAATCGGTTCAGGTGCCGCCCGACGAAGGCGGCACCGAGGCTTTGGTTTCACTTCAAAAGTGTGCTGGCCTCTGAGGCCCCTAGGGGTGCCGGACGATCGCAGAGATGCGTGATCTCCACAGTCCGGTCCTCTGTCGCCGCCTCGACGATGCCGAGCAGCACATCAAGGCAATGCAGAGCGAAATCGCCATTCAGCCGATTTGGCCGACCGTCGCTGATCGCTCTTGCCATCTCGGCCAGACCCAAGCCGCGATAGTTCGCGTTGAGGGGCGCGTCGGCCGGATAATTGATGCCGCCGAACGGCTGATCGGTCGTTTCGATGGTCTTGCCCCAGACCTTTCGATCTGTCGATTGGATGACCTCGCCGCCGAAAAAGTTCGGATCCGGGAGGTTAATCGAGCTCTCTGTACCGTGAAGTTCGATCGGCGGCAGGCTATGCGCCCAGACGTCCCAGCTTGCGAGCAAAACAATGTCGGCACCGTTTGCAAAGGACAAATGTGCGGTGACCGTGGTCAGCGCCTCAACGTTGATGACCTGTCCCATCTGTGGCCCTTCGGTCGTCACGGTTCGCGTTGGGTGACCAATCTTACCGCTCGCCCGAATGCGTTGAACCGGCCCCAGCAAGGCGACAAGAGACGCGATATAATAGGGCCCCATATCCAGCACCGGGCCGCCGCCAAAGCCGAAAAAGAAGGCCGGGTTGGGGTGCCAATGTTCCATGCCTCGGCTCATGACCGTGGCCGTGCCTGTGATGATCCGCCCCGTCGTCCCTTGGTCGATCAGGGCGTTTGCTGTCTGGATGCCTGGGCCGAGAATGGTGTCTGGCGCGCAGCCAAGATAGAGGCCTTTCTCCTTCGCCATATGCACAACCGCTGCGCCATCCGCTCGCGATGTTGCAAGAGGCTTTTCTCCATAAACGTGCTTGCCCGCCTCAAGCGCTCGAAGGGCAATTTCGGCATGTGCTGTGGGGATCGTCAGGTTTAAGATCGCATCGATATCGTCCCGGTGCATAAGTTCATCCACCGAAACCGCCTCAACATTGTATTTTTGCGCTTTCTCGCCTGCCGTATCCATATTTAGATCTGCAGCGGCGGTGATTGTGAAATCCTTGAACCGCGCGCTATTGGTGAAATAGATGTCGGAAATATTTCCGCATCCGACGACTCCGACTCTCAGTGTCATAAAGGTGCTCCAGAGATCGCGCTGTTATTGGTCGAGAGATTTCGCGGCAGTTGCGGCATTTGTCGCAAAGCGTAGGAAATCTGACGGGTTGTCATGTTCTGCGACAGCGAATTTTGCGCTTGTGTCAAACGCCAGCGTCCAAAGATCGGCCCAGGGCAAAATGCCTGCTCCGGCATCGGCCCATCCATCCTCGTCGAGGTTTTCACCGCTCGGGGCGAGATCCTTGAAATGGAATGCGACGATACGGTCGGAAAAGGTCTTGAGCCAGACCGCCGGATCGGCCCCGCCCCGTGCCACCCAGGCAATGTCGATCTCAAACTTGACCTTGGTGTCCGACAGGATGTGTTCAATCGGCATGGACCCATCGGCCAGACGCTGAAATTCGAAGTCATGGTTGTGCCAGGCAAAGTCGAGCCCAGCATCGCTGACCTTTTCGGCAATCTTGCCGAGGCGGCGACCGATGGTCTGCCAATGCTCGGTATCGCCCGCGCGCTCCTCCGGGGCCAAGATGGGGGCGGCGATGAACTCCATACCAAGCGTCTTGGCCGCGGATATTGCTCTTTCGATATCGCCCTCAAGCATGTCCATTCGGAAGTGCCCACTGCGAGCCGTCAAACCGACGGCGTCCAAAGCGGCTTTCAGCGCAGCAGGATCATCATATTGCGCCCCGTAAGGTTCCACATGCTGGTAGCCCAGATCGACCAATGTTTGCAGCTGCTGCTCAAAGGGCGGAAAATTGCGCGCGGAATAGAGTTGAAAAGACAGGGGTTTTGGCGTCGCCATAGGTCGTACTCCAATTAGGATGAAGGGTGTGAACAGCGTCCTCGGACGGTGAGTTTGGGCGAAATTAGATTCGCTCTTCGCTCTCGCAGCAAAAGAGCGAGGCTTTTGGGATATCGATGGCAAAATGGGCCTCGTCCCCGACGCGATGCGGATCGTCTGCGGCGACGCGGGCGGTGAAAGGCTGGGTGCCCAACTTGCTCCAAACCATCGTATCCGACCCCATCGGCTCGATCATCTCGATCCGACCTTGGCTTTGGAAATGGCTTTCGCTGGCATCGTGAACGGCCGGATCCCCGAGGAAAATATGCTCCGGGCGCACGCCCAGAATAACATCCATACCATCAACGATCTTGCCTCCGGACTGCTCGTAGCCGTCCATCGGGATTTGAAGGCCATCAACGTCCACCACCATCGCGCCTTTTTTAACGGCGAGCGTGCCCTTGAAAAAATTCATACCGGGCGATCCGATAAAGCCGGCCACGAAAAGGTTACGCGGCTTGTTATAGACGTCTTGTGGTGGGGCCAGTTGCTGAATGAGACCGCCCTTCATGACCGCGATCCGATCCGCGAGGGTCATAGCCTCGATCTGGTCGTGGGTCACATAGATCATCGTATTGCCGAGATTCTGATGCAGGCGTTTGATCTCGATCCGCAATTCGGCCCGAAGTTTCGCATCGAGGTTGGACAGGGGTTCGTCAAACAAGAAGACATCGACATTGCGCACCATGGCTCGGCCGATCGCCACGCGTTGACGTTGCCCGCCGGACAATTCGCCGGGCTTGCGCTTCAGCAGTGCTTCGAGCTGCAATATCTTTGCCGCCTTGGCAACGCGCGCCGTGACCTCAGCCTTGGGAAGGCCTGCAATTTTCAGTCCAAAGCCCATATTTTCCGCGACCGTCATGCGGGGGTACAGAGCGTAGGACTGGAAGACCATGCCAATCCCACGATCCTTTGGTTCGGCCCAGGTCACATTCTTGTCAGAGATCCAAATCTCGCCTTCGGTCACATCCAAAAGGCCCGCGATGGAGTTCAGCAATGTGGATTTTCCGCAGCCAGACGGACCCAGCAAGACCAGAAATTCATTCTTGCCAATATCAAGAGACAACTGATCAAGAACGGTGTGTGCGCCATAGCGAATGACCACATCTTTGATCGAGACGCTTATTTCGGAGCGTGCCTCGACAGTGCGGTTGTCGGTGTCAGTGTGTGCGTGTGTGTGTTCCATTGTTTCAGCCCTTTACGGCACCGGCGGCGATTCCACGGACGAACCAGCGGCCTGATAGAAAATAGACGACGAGCGGCACCGCCGCGGTCAGGATCGTTGCGGCCATATCCACGTTGTAGGCGCGCGTGCCTTCGGTCGTGTTGACGATATTGTTGAGTTGGACCGTCATCGGCCAGTTGGCCTGACCGGCAAACACTGTGCCCAACAAGAAGTCGTTCCAGACGCCCGTCACCTGCAAAATGACTGCAACGATGATAATGGGCGTCGAAAGCGGCAACATGATCGAGACAAAAATGCGCCAGAATCCGGCACCGTCCACGCGTGCCGCCTTGAACAGCTCTTCTGGCAGTGACGCGAAATAGTTACGAAATATCAATGTCATAACGGGAAGTCCGAAGATGACATGCACCGTAACGATATTGAACAAGGTGCCGTACAAAGACATGTAGGCGTAGATGCGCACCAACGGGTAGATGAAGACCTGATAGGGCAGGAAGGCCCCAGCCAGCAGCAAGCCAAACAAGATATTTGATCCCCGTGGCCGCCAGAGCGAAAGGCTATATCCCAATAGCGCGCCGGCCAGGATCGAGAGGGCCACAGACGGTACTGTGATCATCACCGAGTTTAAAAAGCCGACCTGTAGCCCATCGCAAGACAGGCCGGTACAAGCCGACGACCATGCTGTGATCCATGGCTCAAGAGTCAGCTCGCTGGGCAGAGCAAAGATTTGGCTCATCCCGATTTGATCAAGCGTTTTGACGCTGGTCACCACCATGACGTAGAGCGGCATCAGAAAGAATATACAGCTCATGACAACAAACCCGTAGATGCCAATACGACTTCCTGTGAGGCGTTTCGGCTTGGGACCGTGGGGATGCTCCACTTGTGAAACTATCTCGCGCATCAGTGTGCTCCCTTCTTTTCGCGGCAATATTCGACGTAGTACCAGGGGACAAAAATCACGAGGACGAGGATAAGCAGTGTCGTACAGGCTGCTGTTGCGAGACCGATGTTGTTGCGTTCGAACAGGAAATCCATGATGAATTTTGCCGGAACATCTGTGGACAGACCGGGCCCGCCGCCAGTCAGGGCGACGACGAGGTCGTATACCTTCACAATCGAGAGCGACATGAGCACGACACAGGTGATGATCGTCGGCCGCATCATCGGAACAACGATGGACAGATAGACACGCCAGGACGGAATCCCGTCAATGCGCGCGGCCTTCCAGATGTCTTGGTCAATGCCACGCAAGCCCGCCAACATCAAAGCCATGATGAGGCCTGAGCCCTGCCAGACCCCGGCCAGAACAAGCGCATAGATCGCTGTTTCCGGCCGGATCAACCAGTCGAATGAGAAATTGGCCCAACCGAAACTGTGGATCGCTTTTTCAATACCGACCGTTGGGTTCAACATCCATTGCCAGACCAGACCGGTGACGATGAAGGAAATTGCGTGAGGATAGAGAATAATCGTACGCACGACACCTTCGGCGCGGATCTGGCTATCCAGCATCACTGCCAACAGGAAGCCGAGGACGAGGCACAACGCCATAAGGAGCAGACCAAAGACCAAAAGGTTTTGCGTCGCCACATGCCAACGCTCCATGCCAAACAGTCTTTTATATTGATCTAAGCCCACGAATTTTGTGCTGGGCAGCATTCTTGAGTTCGTTAAAGATATATACACTGTCCATGCGATGGTGCCGACATAAGCCCCCAGCACCAAGATCCAAAATGGCATGATTGTCAGCGTAGATCCCAGGTTTCGCCTCTGCGATTGAGACATATCGCCCCTCCTTGGTTATCCGAAAAAGCCAGTAGACCGGGGGCAAGATCGAAACCCGTCCCCCGGCTTTTGACGCGCTTATTCTGCCGAGATGATGTCGGCGAATTTTTGCGTGAAGGCATCAACCGATGGGTTGGGCTCGGTCCAAAGAGTGCCAAGCAGATCGCGAATAGCACCGATCTTATCAGTGCTGTTGTAGAACGGCTGATCACCGACCTGATTTTCCGGCGAGGCCATCAATTTGATTGCCGTTTGCGCGCAGACATCAAGCGTGGACGTGTCGACATCATTGCGCACAGGGATACCGCCTTTGACTTTGTTAAAGGCGACTTGCACATCCTTGCTCATCATGGTGTTGACGAGCAGGTCCTGAGCTTGCTTCACCTCGGGGTCATCGGTCGCAGTCATGATGAACATATCACCACCATAGACATAGCCCTCATTGGCGCCAATCGTGGGCGTGCAGACAAAATCTTCCATCGGCGTTTTGCCGGCCTTCAGAAACTCACCCTTGGCCCAGTCTCCCATGAATTGAACGCCAGCCTGATCGTTGATGACCATCGTCGTCGAGTCGTTCCAGTTGCGCGCCGATGCACCTTCATCCGAATAGTCACGCATCTTGATCAGCGTTGCGACCAGGTCTTTGAAGGCCGGGCTCTCGACCGCATTTGTGTCGTTTTCAACGTAGATTTTCTTAAAGAGCTCCGTGCCGCCCTTGGAAATCACGAGGAAGCGCCACATGCTGTCAATCGTCCACGCATCGCGCGAAACGGCGATCGGCGTGATGCCGGCTGCCTTCAGCTTGTCGAGCGTCGGGAAAAAATCATCCCAGGAGTTTGGCACCTCTGCGCCGGCTTTTTTGAGCGCAGGAAGCGACCACCAAGACCAAGTTTGACCGTGCACGTCAATCGGCACGCCATAGACCTTGCCGTCGACAGAGATCGAATTCCACAGTTCTCCGGGGATGAGATTTTCCCAATCGCCTGCCTCGGCGAGGGCGGAAATATCTCTTACGAAGCCGTTGGCGATGATCTCGTCCAATTGTTTGCCATAGTTAAACTGCATGGCCGTGGGCGAATTGCCACCCACGATGCGGTTGATCCCCAGCGAGCGGGCTTTGCCGCCGCCGCCGCCGGCAACAGCATTGTCGATCCACTCTCCGCCAGCCTGGTTATAGGCGTCCGCGATCACCTTGACTGCCGCAGATTCAGATCCCGAAGTCCACCAATGGATGACCTCCGCTTTTTCCGATGCTTGCGCGTGGCCCGCCGTGGTACCGAGCAGTCCGGCACCAACCATTCCGATAGACAAAACGTGTGTAAGTAATTTCATGTGTTCCTCCCAAAAACCACAAGACGTTACAATGTAATCGATTACATTGGGTGGATGTCACTTGTCAACTAAAAGCGAACTTCGACGCATTCAGTTTCCGTAGGATCCGTTTGATCTCTGTGAGATATACAGTCAACCTGTTGTTATTATGGTGATATTTTAAATTTCACCATCGCGGGCAGTTCCAAGCCGAGTAATTTCCGCCTCGTTTGAGCCGCTCAATGGGGCATTCGTCGAAATGACAGGGGCCAGATCGGCGGTATGGCGAAAGTCGATTGCGGTCGACACCCTGTGGTCCCCACAGTCGCGCGTAAATGCAACAATGGGAACTGGACCATAGCATCGGTGCAGGGTATTGCATTTAATCTGATTGTGCGTGCCCCAGCAGCCGGGCACTTTGGTCACGGCATTGACGCGTTACGGAAGGTTTGATGAAAAAAACTCAAGTTCGAAGACCTACGATGACCGATGTTGCCAAGCGCGCCAATGTTTCAACTGCGACCGTGTCGCGTGCGCTCACGCAGCCCGATAAAGTCAATCCTGAAACACTCCACCTCATTCATAAGATTGCGGCTGAGATGGGATTTCGCCCTAATTTGCTGGGCCGACAGCTTCGCGTCGGGGCTGCTAAGACCCTGCTCATTCTTGTACAAGACCTGTCAAACCCGTTCTTTCCGGAGCTGATCAAAGGCGCACAGGCCGCCGCACTGGCGCATCAATATAGTATTATTGTCGGCGACACCGACTACTTAGAAAATCAGGAAAAACTGATTGTTGAGCTGTTTCTGGGCGGGCGTGTGGATGGCCTCATTATGTCCATTGGGCATCTTCCCGTCGGACTTTCGGCTGAGCTCGCGAAAAGCAGCCCTGTCGTGTTGATCTCGGAGAGAATACCGGATCTCGATTTGCCATCGGTCCTGACCGACAATGTGCGGTGGGCGCGGATTGCTGTGGAGCACCTCATCACACACGGCCATAAAAGAATCGCGCATATCGCAGGCGAAGCGTCTCATTCCACAGCCCGCGAACGATCATGTGGATACCGCGAGGCCCTTCAGGCCGCAGGTCTGCCCATCGACCCAGACTATGAAACTGAGGCTGACTTTACCTATGCGTCTGGGCGTGAAGCGGCGGCCCGCCTGCTTTCGATGGAACCCCGACCCACGGCCATCTTCTGCGCAAGCGATGAATCTGCCCTTGGAGCAATTAGAGGCGCACAAGACGTCGGCTTATCCGTTCCCAAAGATGTCTCGATTGTCGGGTTTGATGACAGCATGCTGGCCGGTATGGCGACGCCACCGCTCACCACGATCCGTCAGCCCCGACGTGACATCGGCGCGGCAGCTGTCGAGCTTGCTATCAACATGATTGACAAACAGCCTCCTGCGCAACGCCATGTGCAAGTGGATTGCACGCTGATCGAGCGCGAATCAGTCGCCTGGTGTCGCGAAGAATAGACCTTTCTGGCCAGACTCGGGCACTCCCCTGGGGCACCTGGCGCTGCATGGGTCGGTGTTGACCGGGCACTGTCGCTATCCGAAGCTTGGAGCCCAGAACGTGGAATTGAAACATGTTCCGAGCTGGCAGCTTCGAAATTCGGGCGACCGGCAGACCTGTTGGAAAAGGACGCCTGCGTCGTCTGGATGCTTCACGCCTTGTTCGACAGTGATCTCGGCGAACACTTGGTGTTCAAGGGTGGAACGTCGCTTTCCAAGGTCTATAAGGCGATCGACCGGTTTTCAGAAGATGTCGATCTGACATATGATATCCGGCAGATCATTCCCGATCTTATCAAGGCCTCAGACGATCCATGTCTGCCAAGCCGCTGTTTCAGGGGATAAATTCGCACAGTCCCCGACTCATCCGAATAGACGCGCAAGAGTTAATTTGCCTCTTGGGCCTTAAGAGAGCGTGAGAGCGCAGATATTACAATTTTGGTTGTGGTTCGCCGTAAAAGCAATTTTGCGCTCTAGCTTGCATGATAGCCTCGCCGCTGCTTGGTGGCCGCAAGTTTGGACATTGCGGCGAGCGCCTGTTCCTGGTCCTCATGAGGTTCAATCAGGGATTGACCCCGAAACCCGATACGCCCCCATTCCCGGATGAGGCTTGTGCCTCCGAACAGATCGGGCTGGAGTGTCATGCGGTAGAAGCGGCGCATGTTGCATTTCGGATCGATCCGCTTGAGATCAACATCCGTCGGAATCTGGCCTGCCTTGTCGGGTCTTTCCAACATGTGGTGTACGCCTCTACTCTAAAACACCATATCATCCTTTCTGAAGTGTTTCTAGAATGTTCTTGTTTGCCTTTGGGCCGCCACGTTCGGCCATCCTCTTTCCGAATCTGTGGGCAATTGAGGTGTGGTCCTGCCCCACCTGAGTGGTCCACGGTACTCTTTAGGAAAACGGCGGGCCAAGATGGCTAAGAACCGTCACGAGCCAGAGGAGATTGTTACGAAGTTGTGGCATGTTGAAGTGCTTGTGGGTCAAGGTACAGCGCGTGTGGATGCGATCCGACAGGTTCGCATTTCTGAGCAGGCCTAATACCGTTGGCGCAAGCTACGAGCCTTTGTCCGCGCTCGGTCCGAGGACAAGGATCGAGTGATGAGCACAGCCGGGGCAAAGACGGCTTACATCGAACCCGGATCGCGTTGGGAGAATGGAGACTGCGAAAACTTTAACGCCCGGCTTTGTGATGAATTCCTCACCGGCGAAGGCTTCTACAGCCTCAGAGAAGCAGAGATGCTGATCGAGCAAGGCCGGTCATGCACTAAAACTCAAATCGGACCACTCAGGCGGGGCTGACCACGTCCCTTTCTCTGGCTTTCTAGTGGCCGCCGTTTGAGCAGCTCACCGCATCCACCTCGGCGATTGGGAAAAACTCTGAGTGCAGTTCTCAGCACGTTGAACTGAAAAACTGAGATGTTTGAACGCTTGTTCCATGAGTGCTAAGAGCAATTACGAGACCACGACGGTCCTTGACTGCGGCGCCGCTGTTTCTTGAAAAAGGCGGAGCATTCTTAACCCTGAAAAATAGACGCACCATGACCACTCTCAAGGATCTCAGTCAGCATCTTGGCCTCTCGGTAACGCAAGTTAGCCGAGCAATGAACGATCATTGGGACGTCAAACAGTCGACAAAGGAAAGGGTTTGGAAGGCTGCAGAGGAGCTTGGGTACAAGCCCAACTTGACGGCACGCAAACTTGTGACAGGGAAATCCGGGACGGTGTGCTTTGTGCAGGAAGGCATTCCGCCGAAGGAAGAGGCCTGGCTCTTCATGCAGATTATCAGCAACCTATCGCGCGAGTTCACACGACTCGGGCGGCAGTTCTTGTTCCATCTTGCAGACGAAAGCGACGATGTTCTTGGCGCTTATGAAAACCTTGTCCGCGGCAAAACCGTGGATGGTTTCGTGCTGATCAACCCGAAGAACCAGGACCCGCGCATCGACTTTCTCTTGAAACGGGACGTGCCGTTCGTGTGTCACGGGAGGGCGATGGATGATGCGCTTTATCCCTATTACGACATCGACAACTACGCCGTTGGATACAATTTGACCTCGTTGCTGATCTCACAAGGTCATCGTGAAATCGCCTTTCTCAACGGTCGCGAGGGGTTGGCGTTTTCGACTCGTCGGCACCGGGGCTACCTTGACGCGCTCGAAGAGGGCGGGATCGAATTCGATGCAGGGTTTGTGGCCCATGGACAGATGGTTGAGGCGTTTGGACACGATGAGGCAGCAAGATTGTTGACCCGAACAGACGGCCCTCGCCCGACAGGTTTTGTCGCCTCGAACACACGGATCGCGTCGGGCATCTTTCGTGCCTGCACCGAGTTCGGCCTTTCAGTGCCACAGGACGTGTCTATCGTCGCCCACGACGACGCCTTGTCCGAAGTTCGCTCGGATTCGCTACCGACCCCCCTGACCGTGACCGTCGCGCCACTCAGCGAAAGCTGGGCGCCGATGGCACGGCTGCTGACCGCCGCTATCGACGGCGCGCCATTGGAAAAAACGCAGATATTGCAGCCTGTTGAAGTAATTGAACGGGCCTCTATCGCGCCTGCTTCCTGACCCGCTGTTTCCGAAAATCCAAAGCATATTGACAAGAAATAGGCTGGCGTGTCATGAATCCGAAACGTTTCGGAAATCATTTTGCGGCTATCCGGCCGCGCGAAACCTTCACCGGGAGGAGACACAAATGAGCCTGAAAAAACCGCTTTGGCGGACTGGTATCTCTATGTCCGCACTCACCCTGATGGCCGGCGTCGCGTCGGCGGACGAAATCACCTATGTCTCTTGCGCTGTCGGCGCGGACATCGAACACTTCAAGTCGCTCTTTGGGCCTTGGAAAGAGCGCACGGGCCACACCGTAACGGTTGTTCCGATGCCGCAATCAACCAGCGATCAGTTCGGCCAATACCGGCTCTGGCTGGCCGCAAACAGTGCCGACATCGATGTCTATCAGACCGACGTAATCTGGGCGCCACAACTGGCGGAACATTTCGTCGATTTGAGCGAGGCAGCTGCCGACCTCGCTCCGCAACATTTCCCCGCAATTATCGAATCCCAAACCGTCAACGACCGGCTGGTGGCGTTGCCGATCTATACGGATGCGCCGGCTCTCTACTATCGCAAGGACCTGTTGGAAAAACACGGGTTCTCCGCGCCGACAACCTGGGAGGAGCTGACCGCAACGGCACAGGCAGTGCAGGACGCAGAGCGGGCCGAAGGCAACGCGGATCTCTGGGGCTTCGTTTGGCAGGGCAACGCCTATGAAGGCCTGACCTGCAATGCGCTGGAATGGGTGAAGTCCTCGGGCGGCGGCCAGATCGTCGAGGCGGATGGCTCCATCTCGATCAATAACCCGGCCGCAGTCGCCGCAATAGATCTCGTGGCGTCCTGGGTGGGCTCAATTTCACCGGGAGGCGTGCTGGGGTATGCCGAAGAAGAGGCGCGCGGCGTCTGGCAAATCGGCAACGCGGTGTTCATGCGCAACTGGCCCTATGCCTATGCGCTCGGCAATGGTGCGGATTCCGTCGTCGCGGGCAAGTTCGACGTTGTGCCCCTGCCCACAGGCCAGGGACATGTCACCTCGGCGGCGACGCTGGGCGGCTGGAATGTGGCCGTGTCGAAATATTCCGAACATCAAGAGGCCGCCACGGACCTTGTTCTCTATCTCGCCTCGGCCGAAGCGCAGAAGTGGCGTGCGCTGAACGAGTCGAAACGCCTTGGGGCACGATCATGGCCGCCTCAGTCATCGTGACCGTACCGCTGATTGTTCTGGTGCTCATCTTCCAACGCAAGATTGTCGCGGGACTGACCGCAGGCGGCGTCAAAGGGTAACGAAATGGCTCAAATACACCTCAAAAACATCCGCAAATCCTTTGGAGTGGTCGATGTCATCAAGGGAGTCGATCTGGAAATCGAGAAAGGCGAGTTCATGGTCTTCGTCGGTCCGTCGGGTTGCGGCAAGTCGACCCTACTGCGCCTGATCGCGGGGCTGGAGCATATCTCCGGCGGAGAGCTGACCTTTGACGGGCAATTGATGAACAATCTCGTGCCCTCCGAACGCGGGATCGCGATGGTGTTCCAGTCCTACGCGCTCTATCCGCATATGAATGTCTTCGACAACATGGCGTTCGGGCTGAAACAGGCCGGCGAGAGCAAAGCGCAGATCAAGGAGCGCGTCGAAAAGGCCGCCGAACTCCTACAGATCGACCATCTGCTGGATCGCTTGCCCAAACAAATGTCCGGCGGCCAACGCCAGCGTGTCGCCATCGGTCGCGCCATCGTGCGCAACCCCAAGGTTTTCCTGTTCGACGAACCGCTCTCTAACCTCGATGCCGCCCTGCGGGTCGCCACACGGCTGGAAATCGCCAAGCTGCATCACGACATGTCCGACGCGACCATGATCTACGTGACCCACGACCAGCTCGAAGCCAGGACACTCGCCGACCGCATTTGCGTGCTGCGCGACGGCCAGATCGAACAGGTCGGCACGCCGATTGAGCTCTATGAAAACCCGAATTCGGTCTTCGTGGCCGGGTTCATCGGCTCACCTAAGATGAACTTTCTGACTGGCCCCCTGGCCGAGGCACAGGACTGCACGACTCTCGACGCACGTGCCGAACATATCGAGATCGTTACACCGACGAATGCTCTGTGGAGCGGTCCGATTGTCCATGCCGAGGATCTTGGATCCGATCATTTCGTCTTTGTCGATCTCGGCACGAATGACCCGGTGATCGTGCGACATCCTGGAACGTTCAAAAGCAAATTGGGTGAGATCGTCCATCTTCGCCCGACCAAAATGTATCGCTTCGGTTCAGACGACCGACCCCTTGATGGAATGGAACTTTCATGACTTTCAAACTGACCAAAGACTGGTGGAAATCCGCCACCGGGTATCAGATCTATCCGCGCAGCTTTTCCGACAGCAACGGTGACGGCGTCGGGGATATTCCCGGTATTATCGACAAGCTCGACTATCTTGCCGATCTCGGCATCGGCTTCATCTGGCTGTCGCCGGTTTATCGGTCCCCGATGCGCGACAATGGCTACGACATCTCTGACTACTATGACATCGCGCCGGAATTCGGCACACTCGCGGATATGGACCGGCTAATTGCCGAGGCAGGCGCGCGGAACATCGGCATCGTGATGGATCTGGTCGTCAATCACAGTTCCGATGAGCACGCGTGGTTTCAAAACGCCTTGAATGGACGTGATGCGACATTTCGCGATTACTATGTCTGGCGCGATCCGGGTCCGGATGGTGGGCCGCCCAATGCCCTGAAATCTCTGTTCGGCGGGTCGGCCTGGAGCTTGCACGACGACACTGGCCAATATTACCTGCACTTCTTCGACCCCAAACAGCCCGACCTGAACTGGCAAAACCCGAACCTGCGCCGCGACATCTACAAGATGATGAACTGGTGGCTCGACCGTGGCATCGCCGGCTTCCGCATGGATGTGATCGACATGATCGGCAAGAATCCGGATGCGATGATCGGCGCCGAGGGGCCCGACCTTCACCCGTTCCTGCAGGAAATGCACCGTGAAACGCTCGCCGGGCGCAATGTCGTCACCGTAGGTGAAACCTGGTCGGCCAGTTTGAAAAATGCACGCGACTATTGCGATAGCAATCGCGACGAACTGTCGATGGTGTTTCAGTTCTCGCACATCTCGCAGGACTGGGATCCGGATCACGGGCGCTACACGACCCGCCCTGTCGACATGCCCGCCATCCGCGATACGCTGTTCCGTTGGCAAGAGGCGATGGCCGAGGAGGGGTGGAATTCTCTGTTCTGGAGCAATCATGACCTTCCTCGCGCGGTGTCGCGCTTTGGTGATGACGGCAAATATCGGGTGGAAAGCGCCAAGGCGCTCGCGCTCGTACTGCATCTGATGAAGGGGACGCCCTATATCTATCAGGGCGAAGAAATCGGTATGACCAACACCCATTTCGAACGGATTTCCGATTTCAACGACATTGAGATCGCGGGCCACTGGACAGAACTCTCCGCCAAAGGCCTGAGCGAGGCGGAGTTCCTTGCCGGGGCCAATCTGAACAGCCGCGATCACGCACGGGTCCCGATGCACTGGACCGGCGCGCAAAACGCTGGTTTTACGACAGGTACGCCCTGGATGCCCGTCAATGAGAACCACATCGAAATCAACGTAGCGGCGGCCAGCGCCGATCCGGATTCCGTCCTGAGTTTCTACCGGAAACTGGTGGCGTTGCGACGCTCCGTTCCGGCTTTGACCTCCGGAGCGTTCATTCCGATAGAGACAGGGAATGAGGTCATCTGGGCATATCTGCGCCGTGACACGGACATGTCGGTTTTGGTCTGTGCAAATATGTCTTCCGAAACTCAAATTCTAAAACGCGACGAGATCCCGACCGAAAACTGGGAGAGTCTTCTGCAGACCGGTTCATGTCCCTGTCCCGACGAGAGCGGAGACATTGTCCTGAACCCTTATCAAGGCTTCGCCGCGCGCCTGATCTGACCCTCGGGCGGACCGAAAGGCGGGCCATGCGCCCGCCCGGTTGCGTCGCCACACAGAAAGAGGCGATCCACTGGGCTTCGTCATAATCGAGCTCCAGCGCCTTTTACACCGACAACATCACCATGCGTTCCGGCGTCGTTGCACGCCGGTGGCGGCTCCCAACCACACACGCATGAAAATGTGTGGCCTCCGATGATTTGCTCTATAGCGTAAATATCATCAATTTACGTTGCAGCGTAATTCGTTTTGATTTACGCTCTGCCGTAAAAGGAGCCACGATTTGAACCTTTCAGCCAGAACAGCCGAACAAATCGGCGAAGCGCTCCGTCGCACGCGAAAGGCGCGCGGCTGGACACAGGCCGACATTAGCGCACGCACCAATTTGCGTGTCGCAACGATTTCTTCACTTGAGAATGGCGATGCGGGCACCAAGCTGGCCACACTGCTCGCCGTCATGTCGGCTCTCGGACTTGAATTCCGGCTTGTCGAACGCGGCGGCTCGGTCGAGATCGAGGACATCTTCTGATGCCCCCCAAGAAATCAAACCGGCGCGGGCGGAGCGGCACGATGCAGGTGCTTTTGAACGGGCGACTGGTGGGGCATCTGCGCCTTGCCAGCTCCGGTGCGATCGGTTTCACCTATGATCAAGGCTGGCTGTCTTGGGAACATGCCATGCCGATCTCGCTCTCGCTGCCCCTGCGCGAGGAGGCGCACCAGGGCGCGCCGGTCATCGCCTATGTGGAAAACCTTCTGCCCGACAATCAGGCGATCCGCGAGCGGGTGGCGGCACGAGTGCGCGCGGGCGGCACCGATGCCTGGCATATGCTGGAAAAGATCGGGCGCGACTGCGTGGGGGCGCTGCAATTCGTCTCGGGAGAGGTGCCCGAGGCGCACGGGCTAGAGGGTGAGCCGGTGACAGAGGCGCAGATCGCCACCCTGCTGCGCAATCTTGCGAGCGCCCCGCTTGGCCTTGAGGAAGATGACGATTTCCGCATTTCCATTGCAGGTGCGCAGGAGAAAACCGCATTGCTGCGCCACAATGGCGAATGGGTCCGGCCCTCAGGTCTGACGCCCACGACCCATATCCTGAAAACCCAGCTTGGCGTGCTGCCGAACGGGATCAACCTCTCGGACAGCGTCGAGAACGAGTTCTTCTGCATGAGCTTCTGCCGCGCCATGGGGGCGGATGTGGCCGAGGTCGAGATCGTCGATTTCGAGGATGTGCGCAGCCTTGTGGTGACACGGTTTGACCGGCGCTGGACCGATGACGGGCGGCTGATCCGCTTGCCGCAGGAAGATGTCTGTCAGGCGCTTACGGTGCCGCCCAGCCAGAAATACCAAATGGACGGCGGGCCGGGGATCACCGAGGGGATCGGCCTTTTGGCGGGCAGCGATGATGCGCTGGCCGATCAGCGCGCCTTCTTTCGCGCACAGGTGCTGTTCTGGCTTTTGGGCGCGACGGACGGCCACGCCAAGAATTTCAGCATCGCGCTGCGCCCCGGTGGCTTCCGCATGACGCCGCTCTACGATGTACTGAGCGCGCAGAAAGCTGTCGACGACGGCCAGATCCGACAGAACCGGATGCGTCTCGCCATGGCGATAGACGGGCATTACCGGATCAACGAAGTGGTGCCTCGCCACTTTCTACAGGCCGCCAAAGCAGCCGGGTTCGGCGTGGCGCTGGCGAAAGAGGTGTTGGAGGACGTCGCGGAGCGGGTTGAAGAGGCCTTGTCAGAGACGCTGAGCAGCCTGCCCGATGGCTTTCCCACGACGTTGGGCGAGGTTGTTGCGGATGGCGTCCGGTTGCGGGCGCGCATCCTTCATCTTTAAGACGAGCCTCGCTCCAAGAAGAAATGATCGAAACAAACCGGGGCGCGATCTCCGCCGAACATGCCTTCGGAGCGACATTCTCTAATTTCCGGTCGCAACCTCGCGTCTTTTCTACGGCTCGGATCAGTGATAGCTCGGACTTTGTATACACCAGACATCGGACCAGCCCGGAGCGTTGACATGAAAAAATCACAGGTTTCGCGCCCGCTTGGCGCGGCGCACACCGCGCTTTTCCACCAGATCTACGAAGCACTGCGCGACCGTATTCAGCAGGGTGAGCTTCGCCCCGGAGACCGGCTGGTCGAAGACCGGCTCGCCGAAGACTTCGGTGTCTCCCGCAACCCCGTGCGCGAGGCGATCCGGATGCTCAGCGCAGATGGGCTGATCGATGTGAACGCCCGGCGCGGCGTCTATATCGCGGTACCGGACCCGGCGAAAATTCAGGAACTGGTCGAGATCCGTGCCGTGCTCGAAGGTCACAACGCCCGGCTTGCCGCCCGCCGCGGCAACCCCAAGCTTCTGGCGGCAGCCGGGCGCATCTTGGCGCGCGGGCAGGCTGCGTTGAATGCGGAAAAATTCGACTCTCTCGGAAAGCTCAACGTAGACTTTCACAAGGCCCTGGCACGGGCGTCGGAGAACGAAAGCCTAAGCGAGATGTTGGGGGCGATGCGGCTCAAATCCTCACTCGGTTTCGCCATGAACGACCCGGTGGTGCAAGCGCAATCCTGGCAGGAACACGCGGGTATTCTGCAAGCCATTCTCGATGGCGAGGAGGACACGGCGGAAACCCTGTCGCGCAGCCATGTCCTCAGGGCCGGCGACAGGGCGCGCGAACGGCTTGAGGCGGCCCCGCCCAAGAGCTGACACAGTGGCAAGAACGCCGCAGCTCTCAGACTGGGCCATTCTGGCGAGAAGAACCCGCCAGAAGGCCGCTCCTAACGGGTCAGCCAGCCTTCCGCTTTCTGGACCAGCATGTAAATGGCGACCGAGATCAGGCTGAGGATGACGATGGCGGCCATAACCATATCCATGCGGAAGATCTGACTGCCGTAGACGATCAGATAGCCGAGTCCGGCCTTCGAGGCCTGAAATTCGCCGACGATCACGCCCACCAGGCTCAGCCCCACATTGGCCTTGAGCGTCGCCATGAATGTGTGGACATTTCCGGGCAGCACCACCTTGGTCAGAATTTGGCGCCGACCCGCGCCCAATGTGCGCGCCAGCTTGATCTTGTTCGGATCGGTCTGACTGAAACCGGTGTAAAGCATCAGGATCGTGATGAAGAGCGCAACGGCAATCGCCACAGCATAGATCGACCCTTCAGGCCCCAACCAGATGTAGAAGATCGGCACCAGCGCGATTTTCGGAAGCGCATTGGCGACCACGAGGAAGGGATCGAGGATCTTTTCCAGCATCGGGGACAGCCATAGACAGACCGCTACGATGGTACCAACGATCATCGCGACCGCAAAGCTGATCACGACCTCCATCAGCGTGACGCCGATATGCAGCCCGAGATCGCCCTGCGCCAGCAGCTCGAGAAACCCGTCCCAGACCGCCGAGGGATAGCTTGTCAGCATCGGGTTGACGAGACCGGCGCGCGGCGCGGACTCCCACAGCAACAGAAAGGCCAGCAGGATCAGACCCCGACCGACCTGGACCTTGCGCCGGTTCCGGGCCTGGCGCAAAGTCCAGTTCTGGAAGGCAACACTGGGCGGTGCCTCGGTGACCGCGGCCTTGGGAGGGGTGGCGGCGGCGGCAGCAGCAATCTCAGTCATGGGTCTCCATCTCCGTCCAGATCGTGTGATAGTAGTCGCGAAACTCGTCCGCCTCGCGCGCGGCCATACTGCCCGGTCGGGCCGGACCGGCGCTCGGGAAGCCGATATCGTGGATGCTCTTGAGCCGTCCCGGCCGGGGGCTCAGCACCACGACACGATCCGCCAGCGCGATCGCCTCGGGAATGTCGTGGGTCACCAGAATCGCGGTTTTGCCCTCGCGCCGGATGATCTCGCCGATCTCTTCCGCGATGGACAGCCGGGTTTGGAAATCCAGCGCCGAGAAGGGTTCATCCAGCAGAAGGATGTCAGGTTCCATGGCCATGGTCCGGCCCAGAGCCGCCCGCTGGCGCATCCCGCCGGACAGTTGCCCCGGTTTGTGATGCAGAAACTGACCCAGCCCGTAGCTGGTCAGGATACGCTCCGCCCGCTGCCGTGCGGCGGCCATCTCCATGCCTCGGATCTCCGGACCGAGCAGGGCGTTTTCCAGAATCGTGCGCCATTCGAACAGCGTGTCCTGCTGAAGCATGAAACCCACCTGCGGCGACGGCCCCGCGACGGGTTTGCCGTCGATCAGCACCTGACCGCTTGTCGGTTTCATCAACCCGCTGAGCAGCGACAGCAACGTGGACTTGCCGCAGCCCGACTGCCCGACGATCGAGACAAATTCGCCGGGAGCAACGGAGAAGCTCATGTCCTTAACCGCATGGGTCTCCCCCTCTTCCGAGAAGTAATGCAGGTTCACCTTGCGAAATTCGACCTTGGGCGGCACCTCTCGGTGCCGCTCGGAGGTTTTTTGAGTAGTCATTCTGCCGCCTCGAAGAATTGCGGATCGACGACGCGCTCGAAGGGCACCTCGCTGCCTGCCGCCATCAGCCCGTTGCCGACCAGCAGGGCTTGCAGCGCCGCCACCGCTTCGGGGGTCACGGCAGGCGTGGTTTTCCAAACACCCGCCTCACGGTGGCGCAGGACGGTTTGGGCCAGTTCCTCCGCGCTGACGCCCGGGAAGTAACCAGAGAGCGAGGAGGCGACCTCCTCGGCCGCAGCAGTGTCGATCCAGGTTTCGGCCCGCGCGATGGCGCGGGTAAAGCCTCCGACGATCTCGGGATGCTCGGCGATATAGCTCTCCCGCGCAACGAAGACGGTATAGTCGATGTCCCCCACGGCCTGACCGACATTGCTCTGGGAGTAGAGGCCACTTGCCTCCAGTTTGGTTACGTCAGGTTCGAAGAAGGTGCCGTAATCGGCCACGCCGGAGATGAAGGCACCGACCCGTGCCGGGATGGCGACATTCGTGATGATTTCGACATCCGTGTCGGGATCGAGTCCGGCGTTCTCCAGCGCTTTGCGCAGAAACAGCGCCGGGGAGGAGCCTTCGCGCCAGCCGAGAATTTTCTTCCCTTTCAGCGAGGCCCAGTCGAACGCTCCCTCCGCTGGCTCGCGACCGACCAGAAACGACCCGTCGGTTGCGGTGAGCCCGGCGAAGATCCGGATTTTCTCTGGCGATTTGCCGGTTTCGACGTAGATCGTGGTTTCCGGTCCGGCGAGCGCGATATCGACCGACCCGCCCAGAAGTGCTGCGGTGACCTTATCGCTGCCTTGACCGGCGACCAGATCGAAATCGATACCTTCCTCCTCGAAATATCCGCGCTCAAGGGCGACATAAAGTGGGGAGTAGAAGAGCGAATGAATCACCTCCATAAAGGCGATCTTGGTGACGTCTTTGGCCTCGGCGTCGGCCGGAGCCAATCCGAGAGTGGCGGCGGCCAGGCCGGCGGCAAATGTCAGGCGGCGCGTGAGTTTCATGTGGATTTCCCTGTTGCGAACGATGATGAAAAGCTTGCAGAAGTCTGCCTAGAGGGTAGTATTTTTGTATACAATAGACGAAAAAGAGATCCGTGGCTGAAACCAACCACAACCACTCAAAACGCCCAATAATCGGGCAGAACCAATGCCAGGAGATTGAAAATGAGCCACATCCATCCTTTTGACATGCCGGAATGGGCACAACAGCGCATTCTGGCCCGTCAGGGCAAGGCCCTTGCCTTTGCAGACCGGCCCGCGACATCGACCGCTCTGGTGGTGGTGGACATGCAGAGCTATTTTCTCGACCCCGAAAGTGGCGCCTCGGTGCCCAATGCGCGGGCAATCGTGCCGAATATCAACCGGCTCGCCAAAGCGCTGCGCGCCGCCGGAGGCCGCGTGGTCTGGATCCGCACGCTGTTCACGGAGGACGCACTTGAGACGATCCCGCATTTTCACCAAGAGCTGCTGACGCCTGAACGTTTCGAAACCCGCTGCGCCGCACTCGACCGCGATGCTCAGGGCTCGCAGCTCTGGCCCGCGCTGGATGTTCAGCCCGAGGACATGATCGTCGAGAAAACTCGCTACAGTGGCATGATCCAGGGGGCGGGTGCGCTGGAGGACCGGCTGCGTGCGGCGGGGCTCGACACGCTTCTGGTGACCGGCACGATGACCAACGCCTGCTGTGAATCGACCGCCAGGGATGCCATGATGCGCAACTTTCGCACCACGATGGTGCATGATGGCTGCGCCTCGATCCGGGACGACGAACACGCGTTCGCGCTGATCCATTTCGCTTTGTTCTTCGGGGATGTGACCGACACCGACGACCTGGTCGCCCGCTACAGCTGACACCACGCTCAGATACACCGAGTCCCCCACGGTCTCGAGTGCGCGGGCTTTGAATGCCGCCGATAGCCGCCGGAGCATGCAATTTTGACGACAAACAGTTCAGCGATTGTCAGTTCCAAAATCGCGAGTGTCGAAGATATCTACCAAAGCCTGTGTTTTTGGCGCTGGTCACCCGATGGGACCGTTCCAGTTGTTGGATCTTACGGGCATCGACCTGGTACATTTCATGTGCATGGCGGCGTTCCCAGATTCAGGGAACCCAGTAGATTTGCCTTCCCCCGGCTTGGCTGGGCAATTCGCGCTGCGAGACCTGGAGCGCCTCCGCCATGAGCGCGAAGGTAAGGTCGCCGGCCTCGGGCCGGTAAAGCCGCGCGGCAATGTCATTAACCTGCGTCCCGCAGACAGATATCCGTTTCACTCCTCCTCGCCCGGCGACGCTTATCTCTCGTTTTGCTTGCCAGATACACAGGAACGTCTCCTGAAGCTTCCACGCGAAAGGTCGACCCGGGCTCGAGGCTGCGCCTGTACCCGAAATACAGTTGACGCCGGTGTCGCAAGTGTTGCTATGCCGTGCCTTTCGGACGGCTCTGATCCTCCAGAAGCCGTCGGTCAATTTGTAATTCGGGTTTGACCATTTTGCGCACCGGCAAGCGAAAGCTTAGCCGACCGAAGACACCGACAAGTGCAGGCGGGATCGGTCCGTGAGGAAGGTTGCCACATAATATTCAATAGGGTGCCCGGCTTCGTTCACGCAGACCGATTCAACCTTGAGCGCAGCCTTGCCGGCCTCGACACCCAGCAATTCGGCATCGGTCGCTGACAGGGACACGGCCTCGATCCAGCGGTCCGCGCGCACAAGCCGGACCCCGAACTGCCGGTTGATCGTGTCATACAAAGAGCGGCTTTCAAGCTGAATCCGTTCCAATCCCGGAACGGATTCCTGCAGCATGGCCCATCTGACGATCATACGCGGCACGCCTTCGACCGACATGACGCGATCGACAGCCACGATCGGATGTGAGGGTTCGATGCGCAACATGCGACAGATCCGGGGCGTTGGATAGGTCACTTCCTGACGCAAAATTTTGCGGGTCACGTCCTGTTTCTTTTCCGCCATCTCCCCGCTGAAACCCATCGTCGTCCCAACGAATTTCTGTTCGTCGCGGCGACCCCGTACAAAGGCACCCTTGCCTTGAAGGCGATAAATCAAACCCTCGTTCACCATTTGTGAAAGTGCCTCGCGGATGACAGTGCGAGACACGCCGAAGGATTTGCACAGCTCACTTTCCGAAGGCAGACGATCATGTTCCTGCAGGCCGTCTTCGCGGATCAGCGTCGTCAGCGTGGCCCTGACCTGAGACCAAAGCGGCATGGCAGTGCCGCGCTCAATGCGGCCAATCCTATCTTGCAATGTCTCAGTTTTGCTACCGGGCAAAGGCAAACGCCTCCATTCATTACTATGTCATAGCGAAGCGCATATAATGGTGCGGTGGCGATCCCGCAACAGTTGAGTGGTTTGGGCAATCTCCGTGGCGCGGCGATCCTCGGTCCATCCCAGGGCTGCGGCGGCCACGTCGGCAAGTTCGTTTAGACCGCTTTCGCTCAGAGCGCCCTCGAATCCCATCAGCGTTCGGCGCAACACGATGTCATCAAGGCGTGTGACGCGTTCTTGTGCGCAAATCAGGGAAATTTCCGCCGGGCTATAGTCCCGGATCGACGCGAACTGACGGGGGTCTGCGCATTCTGCTTCGGCGACGGCAGCGGCCCGCGCGCCATAGCGCTCTGCCAGCGTGGCGCAGCGCTCACGCGTCAGGCCAGTGTCTCTGGCCAGGCGATTGGCCCATGCCTGACGATCAGCCGCCGCAAAGGGAAACCCGTCGGCCCCACCAATCGCGCGATCCGCGGTACTCGCCAGACGCGGTCGGTTTTGCCGCTGCAAGACGACATCGCTCACCTGCTCGGCAAAGGCGCGATAGGTCGTCCATTTTCCACCGACCAGGGTCAGGGTTTCGAAGGGGCGGTCTTCTGTTGCCGGAAAAATATCGAGCCGGTGGTCGCGGCTGATTGAGCCGGTGACGCCGGTATCTTGGAGGGGCAGGGGGCGGACGCCCGCAATGGTGAAAATGATATCCTCGCGCCGCAAGTCCTCATCCGGCATGATTGGGCGCAGCACATCGAACAGGTACTCGATTTCGGCATCGGTACAAAATTTGTCTCCGGGGTCGTCGCTGCGAATATCCGTGGTCCCAAGGAACACCCGGTCCTCGCCCATCGGGTAGATCAGACAGGCGCGGTGATCGTCCGTTTCGAAATAGAGCATCTTGCCGTTCATTTTCTGCGCCAGCGCGGGCTGTTTTAGCACCACATGCGATCCGCGGGTGCCGCCCATCAGGCGCCCGGAAAACCCGAGGCCAGATTGCACCTCATCCACCCATGCGCCAGAGGCATTGATGACCAAACGCGGCGTCACGACAAAGGTCTCCCCGCTCGCCATGTCGCGCAGGGTGACGCGACCGTTTTCCTGGTGAATGGCCTTGAGGTAGGGAACTGCGAGGCTGTCGGGGCACTCGGCTTCGGCATCGGCCACGAGCTCCATCACAAGTCGTTCAGGATGGGTAATGCGTGCATCGTAATACTCGGCCACGGCGCGAATGTCCGGCGCAAGCACCGGCATCTCCGCGCGGGCCTGTCCTTTGGTCAGCAAGCGGTGGTCAGGCATGGTCTGTTGTGTGCGCCCGAAGGCGTCGTAAAGCATCAGGCCAAGTTTGACGGGGATCGCGCCCTTTCGGCCCGGCGTTCGTGTCAGTTTGAGAAAGCGGGCGATCGCTCCAAACGTCCCGCCGAACCAGCTTCGCAGGGGCACCCAGACCGGCAGAGGTTGCACGATATGACATGCATTTTTCAGCAACAGATTGCGTTCGGTTAGTGATTCGCGCACCAGGGCCGCTTCACCTGTTTCAAGGTACCGCAAGCCGCCATGGATAAGGCGCGAGGGTGCGGCGCTGGTGCCGGATGAAAAATCCCCGGCCTCGACCAGAAGTGCCGGAACGCTCTGTGCCGCGAGATCCCGAAACGTCCCGACGCCGTTGATTCCCCCGCCGATAATCAGAATGTCAGGCAGCTCACCAGAGCGAAGCCTGTCTATCATTTCTTCCCGTGTGCGCAACTTCCTGCCCCTCCGCATTGCCTGGATGCCCGTCTCGAAAGACGTATCTTGTTATTACAAGTGCATACAACCCGGAAAACCACGCGTCAATTGGGCAATTTATAGAATATAGGTCAATTTATGCGACCTTTGTCATTTTAAATTACCGACCATAAGGGTGATTGACAGGTCATTTTAACTTCCTATTGTGTAGCCTGTAATAACAAGTTGGCGGTACGTTGTTGAGGAGCGACGCCCGCCAAGGGAGGAGAAAATGGGACAGTATGTAATCGGCATTGATGCCGGTGGCACAATGACGAAGGCCGGTCTGTTTGATCTGGATGGCGTCGAAATCGCCTGTGCGCACAGCCGAAATGTAATGCAGGCGCCCCATCCCGGCTGGACCGAGCGAGATCCTGACGTGATGTGGCAGGCTGCGACCGTAGCGGTCCGAAAGGTGATCGAGACCAGCGGCGTCTCGCCATCAGACATCAAAGCGGTCTCGGTGGCTGGGTATGGTGGAGGCCTGTACCTGATGGACCGCAACGGGAAACCGGTGCGGCATGGGATTATGTCAACGGACGCGCGCACCGTCGATCTCATCACCGAATGGCAGAGCAATGGCGTCGCGGAGAAGATCGAGGACTTGATTGGTCAACACCTCTGGCCCGGTCAGACATTCGTTTTGCTGGCATGGCTGGCCCGCAATGAACCGGGCGTGTTTGACCGGACGCATCGCGTGTCTTTCTGCAAGGATTTCCTGCGCGCCCAATTGTGTGGGGATATGTCGACCGATCTGACCGATGCGGGGTCAGCTGGATTGCTGGATCCGGAGACCGACACCTATTCTGAGGTGCTTCTCGATCTTCTTGGCTTGGCCCATTTGCGCGACAAGCTTCCAGAACTTGGTCCCTCGGATGAGGTTGTGGGGCAGGTCACAGCAAAGGCTGCCGCTCTGACGGGCCTTCAAGAAGGAACACCGGTCGTGCGCGGTACGGTGGATATGAGCGCGGCCGCACTGGCCTCGCATATCAGCAGGCCCGAGCAGATGAGTGTCGTTGCCGGCACGTTCAGCATTGCGTCCACGCTCAACAGAACGTCCCGGCGCAGCTACGTGCCGATGTTGCAATTTCCCTATCCCCTTGGCGGATATATGGCGGTCGAAGGGTCTCCGACCTCGGCCAGCAATCTTGAGTGGGTCGTCAAAACCGTTCTGGCCCATGGTCAGCCGCTTCCGGACGAAGGGTTCGCCGACATCTACAAGCGCCTGAACGACGCCCTTGCGCGACGTTTGGGAACGCCCGGACAGGCGTTGTTCTTTCCGTTTCTGTTCGGGGGGCCAAACGGCGCACCGGCGGGATTTCTGGGCATGACGGCGCAGTCAGGCTTTGACGACATGGCCATCGCGATCTTCGAGGGCATCGTTTTTGCCCACAAGCTGGATATCGACAAGGTGCTGTCAGGGGAGGATTCCGCCCCCGTTGAACTGATCCGCCTGACCGGCGGCGCAACCCGCAGCCCGTATTGGTCCGAACTTTTCGCAGATATTCTGGGGCTACCGGTCGAAGTGCCCAAAGGATCGGAATTCGGCGCGCTTGGTGTGGCCATTTGCGCGGCCTCGGCCATCGGGGCCTATCCCTCTTTGGCCGATGCGGTCGCTGGGATGACGGGCATCGCTCGCCGTCACGACTGCAACGCAGATCGTCACGACGCCCATATCGCTAAATTTCCGCGGTTCGTTGCGACGACACACGCAATGGCCGCAATCCCGGCGGCCCCGTCAGTCACCGAAACGGAGGCCCTTCATGCTTGAGCTTCGAGGGGTGAGCAAAATCGTTGCCGGTAAGCCCCATATCACCGCAACTGATCTGATCTTTCAAAAAGGCACGATGAACGTCCTTCTTGGACCGACCTCGGCGGGCAAAACCAGTCTGATGCGCCTGATGGCGGGTCTGGACCACCCCAGCACAGGAAAGGTGTTTTGGAACGGCGAGGATGTGACCGGCCAACGGGTCCAGGATCGGCGCATCGCGATGGTCTATCAACAGTTCATCAACTACCCGTCCATGAGCGTTTACGACAATATCGCCTCGCCCTTGCGGCTGGCCGGTTGTGACCGTGGCGAGATTGACAAGCGCGTGCGCGAGACCGCCGCGATGCTGCAATTGACGCCGTTGCTTGACCGGCTGCCTCTGGAATTGTCGGGCGGGCAACAACAACGCTGTGCGCTGGCCCGCGCCTTGGTCAAGGACGCCGGACTGGTGTTGCTGGACGAACCTCTGGCCAACCTCGACTACAAGCTGCGTGAGGAACTCCGCGACGAGATTCCGCGGATCTTCCGCGAGTCAGGTGCGATCTTTGTCTATGCCACGACCGAACCGGAAGAAGCGTTGCTTTTAGGCGGCAATACCGCCTGTCTTTGGGAAGGTCGCGTGACCCAGTTCGGCCCGGCGCCAGAGGTCTATCGCCACCCGATCGACACCACCACGGCCCGCGTTTTCAGTGATCCACCGATGAATTTCAGTCCCTGCACCAAGGCGGGCGATACGCTGACATTCGAGGTCGGGGCGACGGTTGCGGCCAACGGCAATCTGTCGAGCCTCCGCGATGGCGATTACGTTGCCGGGTTCCGCCCCAACCACCTGAGGTTTGAAAAGCCGAACGGCCCGGCTCTGGAGCTGAAATGCACGCTTGTCGCCTCCGAGATCACCGGATCGGAGACGTTTTTGCATGTGCGACAGGGCACGTCACGCTGGGTCGCACTGATCCACGGCATTCATCATTTAGACGATGGGACGGACGTCAGCCTGTGGCTCAGCAACGCGCATTTCCACCTGTTCGACACCCAAGGACAATTGGCGGTTCAGGCCGCCTATGCCGCAGCAGGCTGAGGTTTTGACATCATGGCAAAAATAACCCTTTCCAATCTGGCGCACAGCTATTTTCCCTATCCACGGGGCGAACAGGACTATGCGCTCAAGACCATCGACCTGACTTGGGATGACGGCGGGGCCTATGCGCTTTTGGGGGCGTCGGGGTGTGGAAAATCCACACTTCTCAACCTCATCTCTGGCCTCCGGCGGCCCAGTCAGGGGCGCATCCTCTTTGGGGATCGCGATGTGACAGACTCGCCCACGGCGGAGCGCAATATCGCGCAGGTGTTCCAGTTTCCCGTGGTCTACGACACCATGACCGTGCGCGAAAATCTTGCTTTTCCGCTGCGCAATCGCGGCATGAAAAAGGACTATATTCAGGTACGCGTCGATCAGGTGGCGAAGATGATCGGCATGGAGGAGACCCTTTCGCGAAAGGCGCGTGGTCTGACGGCGGATGCCAAGCAAAAGATCAGTCTTGGGCGTGGCATGGTCCGCGAGGATGTGAATGCGATCCTCTTCGACGAACCTCTGACGGTGATCGACCCTCACCTGAAATGGGAACTGCGCACGCAGTTGAAAAAGCTGCATCAGGACTTTGGTCACACGATGATCTACGTGACCCACGATCAGACCGAGGCGCTGACCTTTGCCGATAAAGTGGTGGTCATGCATGACGGGCGCATCGTTCAGGTGGGGACTCCCGAAGAACTGTTCGAACGTCCTGCGCACACATTTGTTGGGTATTTCATCGGCTCGCCGGGGATGAACCTACTGGATGCCGTCATCGACGGTGATGTTGCACGTATCGGCGAACATACCGTGCCGCTGGGAGGCACGTTTGGCCCCCTGACGGGACGCACGCAGATCGGCATTCGCCCCGAGCATGTGACCGTGAGCGACGCCGGGGGACTTCCCGCCACCATCATACGTGTCGATGACGTGGGTCGGCATCGCATCTTGCGCGCCGACGTCGCCGGAACGCCCGTGGCCGTCGTTTTGCCCGAAGGCGGGGAGCTGCCGGCAGACACCTGCCGCCTCACATTTCAGCCCGAAAAGATCGGTGTCTTTGCCGAGGATTGGCGGGTGGACCCAGAACATCCCAACGACAGGAGTGGCTCGTAATGCTTAAGACACAGAACAACAAAGCATGGTTTCTGGTGCTTCCGGTGCTGCTGCTGGTCGGATTTTCGGCGATCCTGCCGCTGATGACGGTGGTGAACTATGCCTTCAACGACACCTTCGGCAACAACGCGTTCTTCTGGGTGGGTTTGGAATGGTTCCGCGAGGTGATCCGTTCAGAGCGGATGCACGAGGCCCTGCAACGCCAGCTCATCTTTTCGGCAATCATCCTGGCGATTGAAATTCCGCTGGGCATTGCCATTGCTCTCACCTTGCCGAAGCGGGGTGTCTGGGCAAGCCTGACTCTGGTTTTGCTGGCGCTGCCCTTGCTGATCCCGTGGAACGTGGTCGGGACGATCTGGCAATTGTTCACCCGTGTCGACATCGGCTTGCTCGGCTCGACATTGGTGGCGTTGGGGATTGATTTCAATCTTGGCCGCGATGCTTTGGACGCCTGGGCGACGCTGATCGTGATGGATGTCTGGCACTGGACCTCGCTTGTCACGCTGCTGTGCTATGCCGGTCTGCAATCCATTCCCGAAGCCTACTACCAGGCGGGCCGAATTGATCAGGCCAGCCGCTGGGCCGTGTTCCGTTACATCGAACTGCCGAAGATGCAGGGGGTGTTGCTGATCGCCGTGCTGCTGCGCTTCATGGACAGTTTCATGATCTACACCGAGCCTTTCGTCGTCACCGGCGGTGGCCCCGGTTCGACCACGACATTCCTGTCCGTCGATCTGGTGAAGATGGCAATCGGTCAGTTCGACCTCGGTCCCGCAGCCGCCTTCAGCCTGATGTATTTCCTCGTGATCCTTTTGATTTCATGGGTGTTCTACACCGTCATGACCAATCTCGACCAAGAAAAAGAAGAGGTGCCGGAATGACCGCTATTGACCCGACTTTAACCGTGGTGCCCCGTGCGCGCCGACCGCGTGATCATGCGAGACTGCACAAGAACGTGTCGCGTGGGATGCTGATCCTTTACATTCTGTTCCTGCTGGTGCCGATCTACTGGCTGGTCAACATGAGCTTCAAGACCAATGCCGAGATCCTGTCGGGCGTGTCGTTGTTGCCGCAAGACTTCACCTGGCACAACTACGCTGTCATCTTCTCTGACAGCACGTGGTACATGGGCTACGTCAATTCGCTGATCTACGTGCTTTTGAACACGCTGATTTCGGTGACGGTGGCGCTGCCTGCGGCCTATGCGTTCAGCCGCTACAGCTTCATGGGCGACAAGCACCTGTTCTTTTGGTTGCTGACCAACCGTATGGCCCCAGCGGCGGTGTTTGCCCTGCCGTTTTTCCAGCTCTATTCCAGTGTCGGCCTGTTCGACACGCATATCGCGGTGGCGCTGGCGCATTGCTTGTTCAACATCCCGCTCGCGGTCTGGATCCTCGAAGGCTTCATGCGTGGCGTTCCGAAAGAAGTGGACGAGACCGCATATATCGACGGTCACAGCTTTGGCGGCTTTTTCCTCAAGATCTTCATGCCCTTGATCGCCAGCGGGATCGGTGTCGCCGCGTTCTTCTGCTTCATGTTCTCGTGGGTCGATCTTCTGATCAGCCGCACGCTGACGTCGGTCGAAGTCAAAACCATCGGCGTCGCCATGACGCGCACCTCCTCGGCCACCGGCCTTGACTACGGTGTGCTGGCCGCAGCCGGGGTTCTCACCATCATTCCGGGCGCTTTGGTGATCTGGTTTGTCCGCAACTACATCGCAAAGGGCTTTGCCCTGGGGAGGGTGTGATGCGCACGACCCGTTGGATCACGATTTACATCATTCTGGCCGTTGTCATGGGCGGGGCCCTCGGGGCGCTGATCTTGGCGGTGCCGCGCCGGAATGGGGCACTGGATTGGACAGGGCAAATGATTGCAGGCGGCTGGATGGCCTGGTCGTTCCCCGTGGCTCTGTTCTTTTGGAGCATCGCCTGTCTGCTCATCCTGTTCACTGTTCTGGCGGTTCGGTTTCCTGAAACGCCACGCCTTGGCGCGCTGCGGATCGAGACGACGCGCGGCGACCGACTTTTCATCACTTTGCTTGGCTCGGCCTTCATCAACCTGGCCTGGCTGGGACTGAGCGACCTTGCTCAGTTGGGGGCGGTTGTCCCCTGCCTGATCTACGCCTTTGCGGTGTTCCGCTGGCTTTGATCCGGACTGAAAAGGTGTTGCGCGCCCTGCGTGGGCAACGCCGCCCAACTCACATTCTTCAGGGAGGAAGAAAATGAAACTTAACTATAAATCCACCACGGCGGTGGTCGCGGCGCTGGCGTGTTTCGCAGGCCCTGCCTTCGCCGACATGGAGGCGGCAAAGGCATTCCTGGATGCCGAGATTGGTGATCTGTCCAGTCTCAGCCGTGCCGAACAAGAACAAGAAATGCAGTGGTTCATCGACGCCGCCGCGCCTTTTGCAGGTATGGACATCAAGGTCGTGTCAGAAACCATCGACACGCACAGCTATGAATCCAAGGTTCTGGCCGAGGCGTTCACCAAGATCACCGGAATCAAGATCACCCATGACTTGATCGGCGAGGGCGATGTCGTTGAAAAGCTGCAGACCCAGATGCAGTCCGGCGAAAACATCTATGACGCCTATATCAACGACTCCGATCTGATCGGGACGCATTGGCGCTATCAACAGGCCCGCAGCCTAACCGACTGGATGGCGAATGAGGGCAAGGACGTCACCAACCCTGGCCTTGATCTGGACGATTTCATCGGCACCCAGTTCACCACTGGCCCGGATGGCGAGCTGTACCAACTGCCGGACCAACAGTTCGCGAACTTGTACTGGTTCCGTTACGATTGGTTCAACGACGACAAGAACAAGGCCGATTTCAAAGCGAAATACGGCTATGAGTTGGGTGTTCCCGTCAATTGGGCCGCCTATGAAGACATCGCAGAATTCTTCACCGGTCGCGATCTGAGCCATATGGGTATCGATGGCGAAGTCTTTGGCAACATGGACTACGGCAAGAAAGATCCCTCGCTCGGCTGGCGCTACACCGATGCGTGGATGTCGATGGCTGGCATGGGCGATGTGGGGGAACCCAATGGTTTGCCCGTCGATGAATGGGGCATCCGCGTGAACGAGAACTCGCAACCCGTGGGCGCCTGTATGTCCCGCGGCGGGGCAGCCAACTCTCCGGCGGCGGTCTATGCGGTGGAGAAAGCCATCGACTGGCTGAACAAATATTCGCCGCCGTCGGCCATGGGCATGACCTTCTCTGAGGCCGGTCCGGTCCCGGCGCAGGGCAATGTGGCTCAGCAAATGTTCTGGTACACCGCCTTTACTGCGGCGACTGTTTTGCCGGACCTGCCTGTGATGAACGAGGATGGTACGCCGAAATGGCGCATGGCCCCCTCGCCGCACGGCGCCTACTGGGAAGAGGGTATGAAGGTCGGCTATCAGGACGTGGGGTCCTGGACGCTGATGAAATCCACACCCGTGGATCGTGCCAAGGCTGCGTGGCTTTATGCGCAGTTTGTCACCTCGAAAACCGTGGACGTGAAGAAAGCGCATGAAGGTCTGACCTTTATCCGTGAATCCACGATCCAGCACGAGAGCTTCACCGATCGTGCCCCCAGACTTGGTGGCTTGGTGGAATTCTACCGTTCGCCGGCCCGCCTCCAGTGGTCGCCGACTGGCACCAACGTACCTGACTATCCCAAACTGGCACAGCTCTGGTGGCAGAACATCGGTGACGCCATGTCCGGCTCCAAATCCACGCAAGAAGCCCTCGATGGCCTTTGCAGCGATATGGAATCCGTCATGGCCCGTATCGAACGGTCGGGCGTTCAGGGCGATATCGGTCCGCAGCTGAACGCTGAACAAGGTGCCGAGTATTGGCTGGAACAGCCGGGCGCACCCAAGCCCAAACTCGCGAACGAGCGTCAGGAACCCATGACCGTCGCCTATGACGAGATGATCAAATCCTGGAGCGAATAACCTCTGCGACCCGGCGGTTCTGCGCCGCCGGGTCGGTCCACCCTGAAACCCGGTCAGCCGCTATGGCACCGGAACCTTTTGGAGAAACCCATATGACTGATCCTAAGCCCCATATCGGCGACCTCGTGGCTGAAATGCTTGCTAAGTCCGGCGTCGAATATGTTTTCGGTATGCCGGGCGGGCAAACCACGGCCCTGCATGACGGAATTTCCCGACGCCAAGACAGGATTAAACACATCCTGATGCGTGACGAACGCAACGCCGCCTATGCCGCCGACGGCTATGCCCGGATCACCGGCAAGCCCGGCGTTTGTGATGTGACTGTCGGACCCGGTTCGAACCTGTTGCCTGCCGGATTTCTTGAGGCGCTGAACGCCTCGATCCCAATGCTCGGTATCATCGGGGAGTTGCCCCTGGACTGGTTGCCGCTGAAGGAAAAAGGCATCGCCAGCCAAGGCTACGATCAGCTCTCCTTTTTCAAAACCTGTTCGAAAGAAGCCTTTCTGGTGCCGTCCATCGCCGCCCTGCCGGAGCTGATCCGCACCTCGTTGCGTATCGCCACCGCTCCGCGTCCCGGCCCAGTTGCTCTTATCATCCCGCATGACATTTTTGATGCGGATTGGGACATGGAAACGCTGCTGGCCAATGTCGATGATCGTACTGTGCAGACGCCCTACCTGCGTTCGGTTGCACCGCCGAGTGAGATCGACAAAGCGATTGAGCTGATCAAAAAGGCCAAGCGTCCTGCATTGGTCTGTGGCGGCGGTGTGCATGGCGCAAATGCCTGCGACGAGGTCACCGCATTCGCCGACCGTTTGGGGGCATTGGTGGTCACCAGCCTCTCGGGCAAGGGCGCCGTGCCCGAAACCCGCGACTACGCGGCGGGCGTGCTCAATCCGCTAGGGTCCAAGGCGGCGATTGATCTGGTTCCCGAGGCGGATCTGGTGATCTGGTGCGGGTCCAAGGTCAGCCAGAACACGGGCATGAACTGGTCTTTGCCGACACCGGAACAGGCCACGATCACCATCGACTTCGATCCGCTTGAGCATGGTCGCACCTTCCGGCCCACGGTGCCGCTTTTGGGCGATGTGCGCAGCATGGTTCAGGCGTTGGATGCCGCCCTTGGCGAAAGCCGCGCGGATGCCAACCCCGAGTGGATGGCCCGCATTGCCGAGGTCAAGGCCGAGTGCGATAAGGTCAAAGCCGCTGAAATGGCATCGGAGCAAGTTCCCGTGCTGCCGCCTCGCGTTATGGCCGAACTCGACAAACGCCTGGGCGAAAAGGACGTCGTGGTCTCAGATGCGTCCTTCTCTGCCGGGTGGATTTCCGGCTATCTGCCCGCCCGCAAGACCGGGCGAAAATTCCTCTTTGCCCGCGGCCAAGGGGGGCTCGGCTATTCGGTTCCCGGTGCCATCGGCGTTGGGGCGGTCATCGAAGAGGGTGGGCGTGTTGTGACGCTGGCAGGCGACGGTGCCTTTTCCTACACCGTTGGCGAGCTGGCCACGCAGGCGCAGTACAACATGCCGATCGTGAATATCGTCATCAACAATGGCACATTGGGCTGGATTCAGCTTTGGCAGGAAATCTTTTTCAAGAACCCGCAATCTTGCGCCTTGGAAAAGCAGGGGTACGTTCCCGGATACGCGGCTGCTGCGGCCGGTCTTGGGCTAAAAGGCATCTATGTTGAGAAGCCCGACGACATTGGCAAAGCGCTGGACGAGGCCTTTGCCCATGATGGGCCTTCGGTTGTCGAGGTACGCATTGATGACCGTGCCACCCCGATCCATTCCTTCAAACGCCGCATGCTTGAACCCGAAGATAAGCCGCGTCCGCGGCCCGGCACGGTCTATAAGCTGCGCGAATGGAAGATCTCTCCGGATCTGTAAGGACGGCGGGGGCCGTTTCGGCACCCATGTCGCAGGACGCCAAGAGGATGAAGGGCGGGGGATTTCCTCCGCCCTTTGTATGCCGTTCCGGGAAGGATGCCCTTCCGATTCCGTCTGTGCCAGCAGTTTCGGCCACGCTGTCGCCCGGATGTCTCAGGTGCCACGCTTGATCAAATGGTAGCCCACGTCGAGCTGAGCGGGCTGGTCCGCGTCTCCCATGATGCGTGCGATCAGCAGCCGGGCGGCTCCTGCGCCGATCTCCGTGCCGGGCGTGTGCACGGTGGACAGGCCCGGAGGGAACTCGCGCCCTATATCGTAGTCGCCATAACCCATAACGGCGAGGCGATCCGGGACGGTCCAGCCCTTGCGCAGGCATTCGAAGAGGACACCGGTGGCCAGAATGTCGGTGATACAGAAAACGCCCTGAAGATCGGGGGCCTGCTCCAACAGGGCATTCAGGCCAAGAGCGCCTTCGGCATAGCCGCTTTCTTCGTTCACGAGGACCTCGGCTGCCGCTGTCAGCCCAGCCTCGGCCAGCGCGGAATGAAAGCCGGCGACCCTTTGGCGCAGACGGCGATGTTCCAGCATGTCGATCCCGATCACGCCAAGCCGGGTGAGGCCGCGCGCGATCAGTTCACGGGTGGCCGTGGCGGCCGCATCGTGTTCGGAAAATCCCACAGTCATGTCCAGCGCATCGCCGTTCAGGTCCCAGGTTTCAACCAGTGGTGTGCCTGTCTTGCGGATCAGGTCGCGGCTTTCTTCCTGCAGCAACTCCCCGGCGACGACGATGCCGTCCACACGGCGCCCGATCAGGGTGCGGAGTGCGTCAGCCTCACGGGTTTCTTCCTCCACGAGGGAAATCAGCAGGTGATAGCCCTCCGCCGCCAAAGCAGTTTCCAGACCTGAAATCATATCCGCAAAGTTCGACCGGCGCAGAGTGGAGGTCACCACAGCCACGACATTTGAACGGCCAGACACAAGGTTGCCTGCCATGGAGTTCGGCACGTACCCCATGGTTTTTGCCACCTCCAGCACGCGCTGACGGGTGGTTTCAGACACCAATTTGGGATTGCGGAACGAATTGGAGACCGTCATCGGCGAGACTCCGGCCGCCTTGGCGATATCGGACATGCGCACCGTTTTGCGCTCATTGGAGGGGGGAAGAGACACGACTTTATACCTTTTCGCTCATTTTTTTAGCATATTCTCCTGGGGAGGCAGTTTTTCCCTCAGAACGCGGCACATTTAAATTATAGCGCTACAATATCTGTTGCGAGCCAAGCGTGGAAGCCGTAATACAAAATTGTAGCGCTACAAAAGTATAAAAATCTTCGAAAGGACCAATCGTGACATTTTCTCTCGCAGCACGCGATCCCAAAACGGGTATGTTCGGCATCGCCATGGGCTCTTCGGGCGTGGCGGCGGGCAACCGTTGCCTTCGCGTCAAGGCTGGCGTGGGCGTGGTTGCCACGCAGCATCGCACCGACACTCGCGCTGGCCCGTTGGGCATCGACCTGCTGGCCCAAGGCTGGAGTGCCCAAGAGACCGTCGATATTCTGGCGGCGAGCAACGACTTTCCCGGTGAACGTCAGTTCGCCGCAGTCGACGCGCAAGGACGAGCCGCCTTTTACACAGGACCGGAAATCACCAACATCAATGGCGGTGTGATCGGCCATCAGTGCGTGGCCACCGGCAACTTCGTCGCAAATGAGCAGGTCTTGCCTGCCATGGTTGCCGCCTATGAGGCCGCCGCAGAGGAAGAATTTGCCGAACGTCTGCTGGCGGCCGTTGATGCCGGTTTGGAAGCCGGTGGTGAGACGAAAGAGATCAAAGCCGCGGGACTGCTGATCGCCGATAAGGAAGCTTGGCCTTTGGTCGATCTGCGCATCGACTGGCTGGACGATCCTCTGGTGGAATTGCGGAAGCTTTGGAACTTCTTCAAACCGCACCGTCAGGTCTTTGTCGATCAGGTCATTCACCCCGAAACGATGTTGAAGCCGACCAACTGCCCGATGAACATCTGAGACAGACCTACGAATATCGGCAGGGACCTCGCCGTCCCTGCCTGCAACAAAAAATCCAACCAACAGGAAGACATCATGAAAACCATCGCACTTGCCGCCCTGCTGACCAGCGCCGCGACGCTGGCGCAGGCCGCCGAAACCACCCTTGTCGTCAACTCCTACGGCGGTCCCTACGAGGCCCTGCAACAAAAGCTGATCTTCGAGCCGTTTGAGGAGATGTATGACGTCGATATCAAGGTGGTCACCGTCTATTCGTCCGACATGCTGGCTCAGTTGCGGGCCCAGGAGGCGGCGCCGCAGTTTGACGTCGTACAGTTTTCGGGAGGACAGGACATCCTGGCCGCGCGAGAAGGTCTGCTGGAACCGATCTCTCCAGAGCAGCTGACCAACTACGACGATATGTATCCTTTCGCTGTCGAGGGGATGAAAGACGGCTACGGCCCGGTTGCCCTCGTGACCGCCATGGGGTTGCTCTACAACGAGGAAAAAGTGCCCCATGCGCCGACGTCGTGGAAAGATCTCTGGGACGAAGCCTATGGCGATCACCTGGTGCTGACCGATCTGTCAAATACCTTTGGCATGCAGGGATTCCTGATGTTGAATCAGGTCTGGGGCGGTGATCTGGAAAACTGGCAGCCGGGGCTTGATCGTGTGGGGGAGTTGCTTGACCGCTCCGTGGTGATCACCTCCTCGCCGGAGATCCAGCAGAACTTCGTGCAGAATGACGCCTGGATCGCCCCCTTTGCGCAGGACTACGCCCACGTGATCCGCGAAGGCGGCATGCCGGTGAAATTCGTCGCCCCCGAAGAGGGCTTGCCCGCGCTCTACATCACCATGAATACGGTCGCAGGACGGGAAAACTCCGAGATGGCCCGCAAGTTGATCGACTTTGCGCTCTCGCCCGAGGTGCAGGTCGCCTTCGCGGAAGGCATGCGCTACTCGCCGACCAACGCGGCTGCAGAGCTTCCTGAGCGCCTCGCGAATGAAATCGTGCACGGGGATGCAATGAACAGCCTGATCCGTTTCGATCCTGAGACAGTACAGGAAAAAACTCCTGCTCTGGTGGAAGACTGGAAGAAACTGATCGCGCAGTAACCATGATGCGGCCTGCTTAAACTGTTAGCATGCCCTTCTATTGCGCGCATTCCCTCGGGGCGGCACCTCCCCTGTGCCTGCCCCGACCTTTCCGACCCTGCAAGGACGGACCATTTCTTCCCGAGGACCCATGACCCGATACCTGCAACCCTTGATTCTGATCGCCCCAGGCTTGCTGATAATGTGCCTGGCCTTTGTCCTGCCCGTGGGACTGATGTTCTCGCTCGGCATTGTCTCCGAAGAGGGCGCCTTGAACGCGGACCAATTGACCCGCTTTCTCTCTGATCCCTATTATCTGAAAGTCGGACTACGCACCTTGCGTCTGGCCTTTTGGATTGCCGCGATCTCGGCCCTGATTGGGGCTCCCTTCGCCTATGTCATGGCCCGCTGCGGCAAGAGGCTTCGGCTGGTGCTGATCATTGCCGTGACCTTGCCGCTCATGACCTCAGTTGTGGTCCGCACGTTCGGCTGGATGGTCGTGCTCGGGCGGAGCGGCCTTGTCCCTGACACCCTGTATGCCCTTGGTTTGGTGCGCCGCAATTTTTCTCTGATGCAGACCGAGACGGCGATTGTCGTGGGGATGGTTCAGGTGGTCCTGCCCTTCATGGTGCTGAGCGTCTTGGGCGTGATCCAGCGTCTTGATCCGCGCCTTGAGGAGGCTGCCCGCACTATGGGATGCAACTTCCTCCAGTCGTTGCGCCGCGTGGTGTTGCCGGGGGCCATGCCCGGCATCCTGACGGGCTTTCTTCTCTGTTTCTCGCTCTCGGCCAGCTATTTCATCACGCCAACCTTGCTTGGCGGTGCGCGTCTGCCGACGCTGGCGGGCTCGATCTACGAGAACGCGACCAAGACACTCGATTGGCCTTTCGCTGCGGCGCAGTCGATCATTCTGATGTGCGGTCTTCTGCTCCTGTTCATTCCGTATTCCCTCGCCGCGAGGTCCCGCCATGGTTGATGCCATTCCACGCTGGTTGCGCCTTGCCACCGCAGCTGCTCTTGTTCTGATCGTGGCCTACCTGTTGGTGCCGCTTCTGGTGGTCGTGGGGGTTTCCTTCACCGCGGCCGACTATATTTCCTTTCCGCCGCAGGGTCTCAGCCTGCGCTGGTATGCCAAGGTGCTGAGCAGTGGCGACTTCACCGATGCCGCGATGACCAGCCTGGTGCTGGCCGTGGCCATAACCGTCGCGGCATCCGCACTTGGCGCAGGTGCGGCTATCGTGCTGCACCGCCGGGTGCTTCCGGGCAGCGCCGCCATCGGGGGGCTGTTCCTTGCGCCGCTGATCCTTCCCTCGATCATTCTGGCACTTGGCCTTCTGATGCTCTGGAGCCGCAGCTTTGGCGCAACCTCTTTGCTGACCGTGTTTATTGGCCACCTCGTACTGGCCTTGCCCTATGTCATCCGCACAACCCTTGCAGTGCTCTCGACGTCTGACCCTTTTTTGGCAGAAGCGGCGCGCACGATGGGGGCGGGGCCTTGGAAAACACTTTGGCGCGTGACCTTGCCGCAATGCCTGCCGGGCGTGGCTGCGGGTGCCTTCTTTGCCTTCAACATCTCTTTTGACGAGGCGGTCGTGTCGCTCTTTTTGCGCTCGCCCGAGATCACAACGCTGCCGATCAGAATCTACACCACGCTGGAATATAGCCCGGACCCCTCCATCGCGGCGGTCTCAAGTTTGATGATCTTCCTCACAGTCCTTCTCATCCTCCTAATCGACCGCGCGGTCGGCCTTCAGAAAGTGACGGAGTAAACCATGAGCACAGTCGAGCTGCACGACATTCGAAAATCCTACGGTACAGTCGAGGTGATCAAATCCGTCTCCCTGTCGATCGAGAAGGGCGAGTTCATTAGCTTGCTGGGTCCCTCCGGCTGCGGGAAAACCACCCTGCTGCGCATGATCGCGGGACTTGAGACCGTTTCTAAAGGCGAAATTACGATTGGCGGGCGCGATGCAACACGGTTGCCACCCGAAAAACGCAACATCGCCATGGTGTTCCAGTCCTACGCATTGCTGCCGCATCTGAGTGTTCTGGGCAATGTGCTCTTCCCCTTGGAAATGCGTCGCATTGGCACCCCGGCCAGTCGGCGTGAAAAGGCTGAGGCCGTGCTGGAGATGGTCGGCCTTGCACATCTTGGGACGCGTTACCCGCGCCAACTTTCCGGAGGTCAACAGCAGCGAGTAGCACTCGCACGCGCGGTGGTCTGCGATCCGGAAGTGCTGCTTTTGGACGAGCCGCTCTCGAACCTCGATGCCGCCATGCGGGAAAGGATGCAGGAGGAGCTGATCGAGCTGCATCGAAAGACCGGCCTGACGACTGTTTTCGTGACCCACGATCAGGAAGAAGCGCTGTCGATGTCCGATAGGGTGGTTCTTCTGAACGGGGGGCGGATCGAACAGATGGCCACGCCGTCGGAACTCTACGCCCGACCCGCGACATCCTTTGCGGCCAGCTTCATCGGAGCGACCAATCTGGTTGAAGGGCGGGCCCATGCCGGCGTGGTCGAACTCGACGGCGGTGCACGTTTGCGCCTGCCAGACGGCGCGCTTAATGGTGGCGTGTCCCTGTCTCTCCGGCAGGAAGACCTGATCCTGTCACCGCCGGACATTGCCACCGGCATTTCCGGCAAAGTGATCAACCGCATCTATCTTGGTGCAAGGATGCGGTACGTCGTTGCAACAAGCTCGGGCGAGATCAGGGTGCTGGCCGATTGCGATACCGGCTTCGATATCGGCGACCGGGTGTGCATCACTATCGCGCCCGAAAAGATCGTGGTTCTGCAAGGCGCAGCCCTCACGGGTTAAACCGGCTTGCCGCCCTCGGGCCGGACGACGGGTCGCAAAATCAGGTCTGGGGGAGACTTCAGCCTGACGATGCGGCCACCTGACGAATTCTGTGCCACGATCGCATGTGATCGACTTACGCGCATGTTTCGGAGGTAGGCGCTGGCGGGCAGGGCGTGGCGTACGGGGCATTGGGAATTCCGGCAGAGACCACCAGCGCTCCTGCGCCATGCCTTCCTTGGAATAAATGTAGGACAGATTGACGCCTGGCAGACCCGAGCACGCGCCATTTCGCGAACAGAAACTTTAGCACTCAGCCAGCGTTCGATTTCACGCCGTTCTCCGATCTGCAATTTCTTGTAAATGTCGCCCAAAGCGCATTCCACTCATTAAGTAACCCATTGGTTTATAATAGGAGTGTCAAATCAAGGCAGCGAGAGACGAGGATCACATAATAATCAGATAATTTGTCTTATGTTAATTAATAGGGCATTTCGAACGAAGTTGCGGCAAGTTGAAGTGCTTGTGGATGCGATCCGACAGGTTCGCATTTCTGAGCAGGCCTAATACCGCTGGCGCAAGCAACGAGCCTTTGTCCGCGCTGGTATTTGTCTCTCTGGCGCTGGTGGTCTTTGGCTCCGCGTCGAGCTGGGGCGTGTTCATCATCGCTATTCCGATCGTCATCCCCGTGGCCAAGGCGTCGACGCCAGCATGCCTTTGGCGATTGGCGCTCTTTTCTCCGCCTCCTCTTTCGGGAGCCACGCCTGTTTCTTTAGCGACTCGACGGTGCATGACGCCGACGGCGGGTCCGTGGGCGCAACAGAGTATGAGATGGCCGATGGCCACAAAGTGACCATGCTGGCCTGGCACCAAGATCAGGTCACCGTGGCTCCGAAAGACGCCGAGTGATCGGCCACTCGGATTTTTGCGCCAATGCCATGCTGGCCTATGGCGACGGCGCGCTGAGTGTTCAGCTGCACACGGAATTTACGCCGAGTCTTCTCACCGATCAGTTGGACGTGTGCCAAGCGGTCCTTCCGCCGGAGATCGCCAAAGGCGCCGATCGTCGTCTCGACATGCCGCTGACTTTTGACGGGTTTGCGGACCGGATCACGGCGTTTTTCAAAGCCGCAAATCAGGCCGAGATACCCCGCGAAGTCGCGGCGATGATCGCGCGCGACTTGCAAAGCAGGGGCCGGAGGGGCAGAGATATCACATCCACCCCCAAAGTCCCGGACAGGCCCCAATGGCGTTCACGTTCAAACAGCTCAGATATTTCGTCGCCGTGGCGGAAAACGGCACCGTGTCCGGCGCGGCGCATTCTTTGGCGATCTCGCAATCCGCCGTCACCGAGGCGATCCGCGAGCTTGAGACGGATTTGGGCGTGCCGCTCTTTACCCGTCATCCGCGCGGCCTCGACATCACCCACAAAGGCCACCAGTTCCTCCGCCATGCGACGGGCATTCTCGCCGGGGTCTCGGACGCCCGCCATGCCCTGACTCAAGAGGGGGAGGCGCTCGCAGGGACGTTGCATGTGGGGGTGACCTCGCTTGTGGCGGGCTATGTTCTTTCTGACATTCTCGCCCGCTTTCGCCGCGCTAATCCGCAGGTCGAAGTGACCGCGCTCGAAGACAGTGGCGACTACCTCGAACACCTTTTGGTGGGCGGTGAATTGGATGTGGGGGTGATGGTGACGACGAACATGCGCGACCGCATGGCGCTTCATACCGAGATCATCGACACCTCACCCTATCAGCTTTGGCTGCCCAACGGGCACGATCTGGCGACGCGACCCTCCGTCTCGATTGAGGACCTGACAGATGAGCCGATGATCATGCTCCGCATCGACGAGATCGAGGAAGCGACGCGCAAACTCCTGTCGGCTTTTGGGGCCCGCCCGCGCGTGGCGTTCCGCACCCGCTCAGTAGAGGCGGTGCGTTCGCTCGTGGCGACAGGGGCGGGAATCGCGCTTTTGCCAGAGATGGTTTACCGCCGCTGGTCTCTCGAAGGGGACCGGATTGTGTCACGGGATGTGTCCGGAAGCCTACCAGTTGTGCAGGTTGGAACCGTCTGGCGAAAGGGGGCGCCGCTGACCCGTGTGACGCGTGAATTTATTCAGGCGGCCCAAGTCCATAAAAACAATAAGTAAATACTCGGTATCAATATTTCCGATACCCAAAACCTGAGAATTGAATTTGTGAAACCCATGGGAGTTTCACAGGCTTGTGCGCAAGGGAGATCAACCTCCCGTCGCAACAGGGAAAGCCATGATGAAACAGATATTCAAGGCATGTGTGTCGGGCCTCGCGCTCACCGCGGCCACCACTATTCCGCTCCACGCCGCCGACATGATGACCGAGCTGGGCGCGGGCGAAGGCACCGTCTCCATCGTCGCCTGGCCGGGCTATATCGAGCGTGGCGAAACCGATCCGGCCTTTGACTGGGTCACGAAATTCGAAGAGGCCACCAGCTGTAAAATCGAGATCAAGACCGCGAACACCTCGGACGAGATGGTCGCTCTGATGAACGAAGGCGGCTTTGATTTGGTGACCGCCTCCGGCGACGCTTCGCTCCGCCTCATCGCAGGTGGTCGGGTTCAGCCGGTCAATGTCGATCTGATCCCGAGCTGGTCGCGCGTTGACGACCGTCTGAAGGATGCGCCTTGGCACACCGTCAAAGGCACGCATTACGGCACACCGTTCATGTGGGGGCCGAACGTCCTTATGTACAACACCGAAGTGTTTGACGAGGCCCCGACCAGCTGGAACGTGGTGTTCGAGGAAATGACCCTGCCGGACGGCGAAAGCAACGCAGGCCGGGTGCAGGCCTATGACGGTCCGATCTATGTCGCCGACGCCGCGATGTATCTCATGGCGCATCAGCCGGAATTGGGCATCACAAGCCCCTATGAGTTGAATGAAGAGCAATACGCCGCCGCCCTCGATCTTCTGCGGACCCAGCGCACGCTGGTGTCGCGTTATTGGCATGACGCCTTTATCCAGATCGACGACTTCAAGAACGAAGGCATGGTGGCGTCGTCCTCCTGGCCGTTCATGGTCAACCTGTTGAAAGCCGACGATGTGCCGGTCTCCTCCGTGATCCCCGAAGAGGGCGCGACGGGCTGGGCCGATACGCTCATGCTGCATTCCGAGGCAGAGCACCCGAACTGTGCCTACGCCTTCATGGAGCATTCGTTGAACTCCAACCTGCAATCCGATCTCTCCGTCTGGTTCGGCGCCGTGCCCTCCGTGCCGGAAGCCTGTTCCGACGGCTCCGGGATGCAGACCGCCGCAGGCTGTTCCGAGAACGGGCTGGATGACTTTGACAAGATCAAGTTCTGGCAAACCCCGGTGTCGAGCTGTGAAAGCCAAGGCACCTGCGTGCCCTACTACCGCTGGGTGTCCGACTATATCGGTGTGATCGGCGGTCGCTGATCTCGCCCAATCTGCCCGGATCCGTGTCCCCAAAGGATCCGGGCGCCCTCCCTGAAAGACCTATGATGACTGATGCAGTGACCTTCCGGGGCGTGTCGCGCCATTTCGGAACCGTAAAAGCCGTGGACGAGGTGGATCTTTCGATCCGGGACGGTGAGTTTTTCGCCATGCTCGGGCCGTCGGGCTCCGGCAAGACCACCTGTCTGCGCCTGATCGCTGGGTTCGAACAGCCGACCGCAGGCCATATTGAGATTTTTGGCGAGCGCGCCGTGGGCGTGCCGCCCTATTTGCGCAATGTGAACACCGTGTTCCAAAACTACGCGCTTTTTCCGCACATGAATGTGCGCGACAACGTGGCCTTCGGGCTTCGGGTCAAGGGCGTCGGTAAGGCGGAACGTCACCGCGCGGCGGAAGAGGCTTTGGAGCTTGTCGAACTGGGCGGCTATGCCAATCGTCGTTCCGGTGAACTTTCGGGTGGACAGCGCCAACGTGTGGCGTTGGCCCGTGCTTTGGTCAACAAACCTCGGGTGCTTCTGCTCGACGAGCCTTTGGGCGCGCTCGATTTGAAGCTGCGCGAACAGATGCAGGAAGAGCTGCGCAAATTGCAGCGCGCGCTTGGCCTCACCTTTGTGTTTGTGACCCACGATCAGGACGAAGCCCTGTCGATGGCCGACCGCGTGGCCGTCTTTGCCGATGGCAAAATCCAACAGGTCGGCACTGCCGAGGACATCTACCGTCGCCCAGACACCCGGTTTGTCGCGGATTTCGTCGGCTCGTCCAATGTGCTGCCCGCCGATCTCGTGGGGGTTGGGGCATCTGGTCAATGGATTTCGCTCCGGCCCGAAGATGTGGTGCTCGATCCCGCAGGGCGCGAGGCGACCGTGACCGGGCGCTATTTCCATGGTCGTGTGACCAAGCTTTCCCTCGATCTTGCCGGGCAAAGCCTCACCGCGCTCATCCCTGCGCGCGAAGACGCCCCGGACGTGGGCGAGACCACGAAGATCTCCTGGGACCCGGCCCGTGTGCATGTGATGGAGCAGGGCGCATGAGTGATCTGTCGTCAAACGCGGCCATTTTCGCCCCGCGCTCGGGCCCGCTGGCGCGCACGGTGGACTGGATCATCCGTCACCCGCGCATGTTCGTCTTTCTCATGGTGCTGCCGATCACGCTCTGGCTGGGCATCGTCTATATCGGGGCCTTGATTGCGCTGTTGATCCAGAGCTTTTTCTCGATCGACGAATTCTCCGGCATCATCGTGCGTGAGGTCACACTCAAGACCTATGGCGAGCTTCTGCGGCCCTATAACCTCGACATCATCGTCCGCACGGTCGGCATGGCCGCCGCCGTCACGATTACCGCCGCGATTGTCGCCTTTCCCATCGCCTATTTCGCGGCGCGGTATGCGAAGGGGAAATGGAAGGCGTTGTTTTACATCGGCGTGATGCTGCCGCTCTGGTCGAGCTATCTCGTCAAGGTCTACGCCTGGAAACTCGTGCTCGCCAAAGAGGGCATTCTCAACTGGGTCTTTGCCAAGCTGCATCTGACGTGGCTTTTGGACGGGCTCCTGTCGACCCCGGTCATCGGCGGCAATTCCCTCTCGGTGAGCTATATCGGCACCTTCCTCGTGTTCCTCTACATCTGGCTGCCTTACATGATCATCCCGGTGCAGGCCTCTTTGGAGCGTGTGTCCAAGGACCTGACAGAAGCCGCCTCGGACCTCGGGGCGACGCCCAAGCAAAGCTTTCGCATGGTGCTCTTTCCGCTCGCACTTCCGGGGGTTGTGGCCGGGTCCATTTTCACCTTTTCCCTGACGCTCGGCGATTACATCGTGCCGCAGATCGTCGGCAACTCGCGCCTCTTCATCGGTCAGGCGGTTTACACCCAACAGGGCACCGCCGGGAACATCCCGCTCGCTGCCGCTTTCACCGTGGTGCCGATCGTGATCATGGGGATTTACCTCTGGGGCGCGCGCAAAATGGGGGCTTTCGATGCACTCTGAGACTCGTTCCCCTCTGGGCCTGAAACTGGCCGCCTTCGGAGGCTTGTTCTTCCTCTTGGCTCCCATCGCGCTCATCTTCCTCTATGCGTTTTCGACTGAGGAAAAGAGCTTTCAATGGCCGCCGCCCGGTTTCACCACCAAATGGATCGGCGTCACCTTGGGCCGCTCGGACGTGTGGGAGGCCATGGGGCTTTCGGTCAAAGTCGCCGCGATCTCGACGCTTTTGGCGCTGATCCTCGGCACGCTGACCGCCGCAGCTGTGGCACGGTCCAAGTTCTTTGGCAGGGAAACCATTTCGCTCTTGGTGATCCTACCCATCGCTTTGCCGGGGATCATCACCGGGATTTCGCTGCGGTCTGCCTTTTCGCTTTTGGACATTCCGTTTAGCACTTGGACCATCGTTTTGGGGCACGCGACCTTTTGTATCGTGATCGTCTACAACAACGCGGTGGCCCGGTTCCGGCGCACGTCCGGGGCGCTGATCGACGCCTCGATGGATCTCGGCGCGGATGGGTTGCAGACCTTTCGCCTCGTGATCCTGCCCAATATCGCAACCGCCTTGCTGGCGGGGGGGATGCTGGCCTTTGCCCTCAGTTTCGATGAGGTCATCGTCACCACATTCACCGCCGGCAACCAGACCACCTTGCCGATCTGGATGCTCGAAGAGCTCGTCCGCCCGCGTCAGCGCCCCGTGACCAATGTGGTTGCCATGGCTGTCGTGATCGTGACGGTCCTGCCGATCCTCGCGGCCTATTATCTGACCAAAGACGGCGAACACACCGCCGGTTCCGAAAAATAAGAACAGGGAGAGACCCATGACCCTATCCATGGACACGCAAATGCTCATCGGTGCGAAACTCGTCGCGGGCACGGAAACCGAAGAGAACATCCTTAACCCGCGCACGGGTGAGATCATCACCACCTTGCCGGAGGCCTCTCTGACCCAGGTCGAAGAGGCAGTGACAGCAGCGGAGAAAGCCTTTGAAAGCTGGTCGCGTACCACGCCCGCCGAACGCTCCGGCTATCTGTTGAAAATCGCCGACCGGATCGAGGCGGAGGCGGAAAACCTCGCCGCGCTTGAATCGCTCAACTGCGGCAAACCGGGGCCTTTGGCCCTGGGCGATGAGCTTCCGGCGATTGTCGATTGCTTTCGGTTCTTTGCAGGCGCCGTGCGCTGTATGACGGGTCCGGTGGCGGGCGAATACCTTGAGGGTCACACCTCGATGATCCGCCGCGATCCCATCGGGATCGTCGCCTCCATCGCGCCGTGGAACTATCCGCTGATGATGATGGCGTGGAAAATTGCGCCCGCCATCGGTGCGGGCAACACGGTGGTGTTCAAACCGTCCGAGCAGACCCCGCTGACAGCCCTCGCCATGGCGAAAATCTTTGCCGATATCCTGCCGGAAGGGGTGGTGAACATCATTCTGGGCCGGGGCGAAACCGTCGGCTCCGCGCTCATCAACCATCCGAAAGTGGCGATGATCTCGCTCACCGGCGACATCGCGACCGGGCGCAAAATCCTTGAGGCGGCGAATAAAACGATCAAGCGCACTCACCTTGAGCTGGGCGGCAAAGCCCCGGTCATCGTGTTCAACGACGCCGATCTTGAGGCCACGGTTGCGGGACTTCGTGCGTTTAGCTTCTACAACGCCGGTCAGGACTGCACCGCCGCGTGCCGCGTCTATGTGCAGAATGAGGTCTATGACAAATTCGTCGCCGATCTGACCGACACCGTGGCGGACATCCCCTATGGCCAAGAGGACGACAGTCTCAACGAAATCGGTCCGCTCATCTCTCTGCGCCAACGCGACCGAGTGGCGAGCTTTGTGGCCCGTGCGCGCGAGGCCAACCATATCGAGATCACCACAGGCGGCGAGATCCCCGAGGGGCCGGGCTACTTCTACAAGCCGACCGTGGTCGCGGGTGCGCTTCAGACCGACGAGATCGTCCGCCGAGAGGTGTTCGGCCCCGTCGTCTCCGTCACCCGGTTCGACGACGCCGACGAGGCGATCAAATGGGCAAATGACAGCGACTATGGCCTCGCGTCTTCGGTCTGGACCAAGGATGTCTCCAAAGGCATGCAGGTCGCAGCCAAGCTGCAATACGGCTGCACCTGGGTGAACACCCACTTCATGCTCACCAACGAAATGCCGCACGGGGGGATGAAGCAATCGGGCTACGGCAAGGACATGTCGTCCTACGCGCTCGAAGACTATTCCACCGTGCGCCACGTCATGATCGCGCATTAAGGCGTCTCAACGGACGACAAGACGGGCCGGGCGAGAGATCGCACGGCCCGTTTTTGTGTGGTGCCCGGCGTCGTTTCAGCCGCTTAAGCGGCACGCTCAGCGCGGGTTTCAGGCGGGAACGCGGGCAATGCCCTTGGCAAACGCAAATATGAAACCGTGCATGTAGTCGACGGCCAGCCCGAAGTCGGCGAGCATCCCAACTGGGTGTCGAAACTCTCCGGCTGCGCAACCATGCCGCCGCGATGGAATTCTCCATGCTGCTCAAGTTCGACGTCGAGGGCCCGACCATGTGCGCCTGATCGGGGCGCATGATGACCGCCCCCGTACCTGTCCCACGCCCGGGGGGCTAAATGACAGGAAATCGGCGGAAAACGCTCAGGAGACGGAGGGCATGGCCCGGCAGGCCGCGCCTTTGGTCAAGACGCGGCCCGAGAGAGTCAGTTGGAACAGGCAGGCAAACCGGAGGTGTTACGCCCGGTCGGCCAAAAGCACCGAGGCGTAATTGGCCACCGCCGCACCGCCCATGTTGAAGACGAGGCCGCATTGCGCTCCGGCGCGTTGCATGTCCCCGGCCTGCCCGGTCAGCTGGCGATAGGACAGCGCATGCATCGACACGCCCGTGGCGCCGACCGGATGACCTTTGGCCTTCAACCCTCCGGACAGGTTGACTGGCGTTTGCCCGTCCGCCAGCACCCGCCCGGTCTCAATCGCCCGCGCCCCTTCGCCTTTTTCGGCGAGCCCCATCGCCTCGTAGATCATCAATTCCGCCGGAGTGAAACAATCGTGCACCTCGGCGAAATCGAGATCGTCGACGGTGATCCCGGCACGGTCATAGGCGGTGCGGATCGCCCGTTCGGGCCCTTCGAAGTCCGAGATCCTGCGGCGGCTCAGCGGCAGAAAATCGGAGACATGTTCGGCGGCGCCGAACCGCACCCGCTTGGCCGCCGAGCCGGCCGCCCCGTCCGCTGTGCTCAGGACCACGGCCGCAGCGCCGTCGGAGACCAACGAGCAATCGCTCAGCCGCAGCGGCGGTGCAATGAGCGGGTTCTTCTCGCTGACCTCGCGACAGAACTCATAGGGCATCTCCTTATGCATCTGCGCCAGCGGGTTTTTCATCGCATTGGCATGGTTCTTGGCGGCAATCTTTGCCAAGACGTCCATCTGGTCGCCGAAACGTGCCATATATTGATCTGCCGCCAGGGCAAACAATTGTGGGAAGCTCAGCCCCTTCTCCGCCGGATCATAATGATAGCCCGCCGATGCGAGTGCTTCCGTCATCTCCGGGGTCGAGCGATGGGTCATTTTCTCGACCCCGATCACCAGCACATTGCGCGCCTTGCCAGCGGCCATGGCATTGAGCCCGGCATGGATCGCCGCAGAACCGGAGGCACAGGCGTTTTCGCAGCGGGCCGCCGGTTTGAACCGCAGCGCCGGATCGATTTGCAGGATCAACGAAGAGGGAAACCCGTCCGCGACCATCCCGGCATTGAAATGACCGAGAAAGACTGCGTCGATCTCGCTTGGGTCAAGCGCCGCTTCGGCCAGCGCTTCGCGCCCGGCCATCACGATCAAATCTTCGAGCGTATCGCTCAAGCGGCCAAACTTCGTGTGTCCGCTGCCGATGATATAGGCATCAGTTGTCATATTTATCTCCATTTTTCAGTCTTTTGTCGGATCTATCCGACGATGGTCGCCTCGGTTGCGGCACGGAGGTCCTCTTCCGTGACGCCTTCGGCGCATTCCACGATTTTCAACCCGCCTTCGACGACATCCAGAACGCCCAGGTTGGTGATCACCCGATCGACGACGCCACGTCCGGTCAACGGCAGGGTGCAGGTCTTCATAAGCTTGCTGTCGCCATGTTTGTTGGTGTGATCCATGACCACCACCACGCGGCCCACGCCCGCCACCAGATCCATTGCGCCGCCCATGCCCTTGATCAGCTTGCCGGGGATCATCCAGTTGGCCAGATCGCCCTTCTCGTCGACCTCCATCGCGCCGAGGATCGCCATGGCGATCTTGCCGCCGCGGATCATGCCGAAGCTGAAGGAACTATCGAAATAGGCCGTGTTTGGCAGCTCGGTGATGGTTTGCTTGCCGGCGTTGATCAGATCCGGGTCCTCTTCGCCCTCATAGGGAAAGGGGCCCATGCCCAGCATGCCGTTCTCGGACTGCAGTGTCACAGTGACGCCCTCCGGGATGAAATTCGGCACCAAGGTCGGGATGCCGATCCCGAGATTCACATAAGTGCCGTCCTGAAGCTCCTGCGCGGCACGCGCCGCCATCTGATTGCGATCCCACATGATCACGCCTCCTCTGTTTGACGCGGGCGCGTGGTCCGCTGCTCGATGCGTTTCTCGTGCGTGCCCTGGATGACGCGGTGGACATAGACGCCCGGCAGGTGGATGCAGTCGGGGTCGAGCGAGCCAGTCGGCACAATCTCCTCGACCTCCATGATGCAGACCTTGCCGCACATGGCGGCGGGCGGGTTGAAATTGCGCGCAGTCTTACGGAAGATCGCGTTGCCGCTCTCGTCGGCTTTCCACGCCTTCACGATGGAGAGATCGGCAAAGATGCCTTCTTCCAAGATGTAGGTTTCGCCATTGAAGTCGCGATGGTCCTTGCCCTCGGCGATCACCGTTCCGACACCCGTCTTGGTGTAGAAGCCCGGAATGCCGGTGCCACCGGCGCGCATGCGTTCTGCCAGCGTGCCCTGCGGGTTGAATTCGAGCTCCAGCTCGCCCGAGAGGTACTGCCGCATGAATTCTGCGTTCTCGCCCACATAGGAGGACATCATTTTCTTGATCTGGCGGGTTTCCAACAACTTGCCGAGACCAAAACCGTCAACGCCACAATTGTTGGACGCGATGGTGATGTCTTTCACGCCGCTCTCCACGAGCGCATCGATCAACAGCTCGGGGATGCCGCAAAGCCCAAAGCCCCCCGCCGCGATCAACATGCCGTCCGTCAACAGCCCGTCGAGGGCGTCCCTCGCACTTGCATAAATCTTGTTCACTCTTCTCTCCCTTTTGAAGTCAGTCTTTTTGCCGCCTCTGGGCCGCGCCGGGAAAGCCGGCCATGCGGCGCCTGTTCGACACCGTACGGCGTGATACGCGCAGGCCCCCCTCCGCCATACGGGTGGCGAGCTGTTTATCGGTCAGCGGCCTGTCCGGGCGCTCCGCCGCGATCAATTCTGCAATGCGCGCGGAGATCGCTTCCGCCGGGACACGGGAGCCATCTCTGTGCCCTGCCCCGCCGCGGGCGAAAAAGGCCCGCATCGACATCATGCCCCGCGGGGTCTGGATCAAGAGCCCGTTGCGCACCCGGTTGATCGTGGTTTCATGCACCCCGAGTTTCTCGGCCACATCCGCACAGCTCAGCGGTTTGAGATGCACCGGCCCCTGTTCGAGAAACGCTCGCTGGACACCCAGAACATGGGCCGCCACATCCAGCACCAGAGCATTGCGCCGCGACACCGTCCGTTCCAGCCAGCGGGCTTCCTTCAGCGCCGCGCGATGTTCGGCCCCGGCAAGCGACGTCACCGCGATGCGAGGCGCGCTGGCACTGTTCAGCTCGACATGCCATTGTCCGAGCTCATCGCGCGTGGCGATCAGATCCGGTGCCCGACGCAGCTCCGGCGTGGCGTCGAAATGCGACCCGGGTTTGGGATCGAGCCGCCGTAACCGTGTCACGAGTGCGGCCAAACCCTTTGCATCGACCTCGCAGTGGGACAGGAGCGCGGCTGTATCACCCTCCGCCAACAGCGGCAGAGCGTCGATCAGACGGGCCATCGGCAGGGTCAGATCGCCCGCCTCTTTGAGCTGCAAACGCAGACATTCCGCGAGCGAGCGGGCAAACAGGCCCGCAGGTTCGACCTCATGCAGGCGGGTGAGCACCGCCTCGGCTTCGGCCAGCGCACACCCGCTCTGCCGCGCGATATCTTCGAGCGGCGCGCCGAGCCAGCCGCTGGGCTCCAGATGTTCGAGAAAGACCATGGCGATCTCGCGTTCCCGCATGTCACGAAAGATCAGACCGATTTGTCGGGCCACATGCGCCTGCAACCCGTCGGCCTGCGCAGGCAGCGTGTCGATCTCATCGCCGCTGCCGAGAAAGGCCGGCCGCCACGCTCCGGGCACGGTCCGGCGCTCCGTCTCGGTGCTCTCGGCGGCATCATCTTGCGGACCGGGCTGCGGCAGGGTGAGCGTCAGGCACGGGTTCTCCGCGGCCTCTTCGATCAGGAAACCGGCCAGATCAGCATGATCCATCTGCAACAGCCCGATGGCGCGTTGCATCACTTGGGTGAGGCGCTGAGAGGTGCCCTGTTGCAGATGAAGACCGGTCATCTCCTGCCTCCTGTCCTGTCGTTCAAACGGGTCTCACCCATGGTGCCCTGCCTCGCGCAGGAAACGCGGCTGAATAAGAAAGGCCTCCGAAATCAGGCTCTCGTGCGGGGTAAAAGGCGCCCGTTCCAACAGCCAGTTGCGGGTTGGCAGCCCGGGCCTCGCGGCCGAGCGCCGCAGCGCTTCGCGGTCCCCCGGCAGATGCGCCAGCCGGTCGCGAAGGGCGCGCTCGTCCTCTTGCGTGAGACCCTCTCCGATGAAGACCAGACGCCCGACGCCATCGGCCAGCGGGCCAGTGCGGGGCCAGGCGTTGAGCTTGACCGGTGCATAGGCGACATCCTCGACGCATTGCAGCGCCATTGGCACATCGAGCCCCGGCAGCGCCACCAACCCCTTCACCCGGAGCAGTTTGCCGGCATAATCCGACAGGATTTCACCCAAGGTCACCGTGAGGCCGCGCCATCCCGGCGCCTTGTCAAAAGAGACGACAAAACTGCGCACCTGGCCGGAATGCAGGCCGACCGGCGCAGGGTCCTGTGCGCTCAGCGTCGGGAGAGACCCTCCCGATACCGCTTTGCCATTGCCCGTTTGCAACGCCGGTCCCAACCAATCGTCGAGGCTCAGGGGCGCGTCCTCCTCGGCATAGAGACCGCCGGAGAACAAATCTTTCGGGTCGCAGGCCCCGTGATCGAGCAGCACATGCGGCGCTGTCGGGTTCAGCTCGTTCAGGGTCCGGATCACGGCGTCCTGTTCGACCCGTCCTGCCTGATCGCATTTCGACAGCAACAGGCGGTCGGCCATCGAAATCTGCGCCATGGCTTCGCGATGACGGGCAAGCTGATCGCGAATGCGGGTGGCATCGACCACGGTCAGCACCCCGTCACAGCGGAACCGGGCCGAAACCTGCCGGTCCTCCATCAGGGCCCGGACCACCGGACTGGGATCGGCAAGTCCCGTGGTCTCAATCACCACGCGCTGTACAGGGGCGATCTCGCGTCGGGCCATTTGCTGGTGCAGGCGCATCAAGGCCGCAATCAGATCGCCCTGAACGGTGCAGCACAGGCAGCCACTGTCGAGAATCACCAGGGCATCATCGATTCGCTCCACAAGATGGTGATCGATGCCGATATCGCCCAATTCGTTGATGAACACCGCCACACCGGCCATGTCCGACCGGGTCACTAGCCGGTTCAGCATTGTGGTTTTTCCAGCGCCCAAAAACCCGGTCAGAATCGTGACCGGGATGCGCCCGTTGGCCGCGCTGCTCAGAGCATGCGGCGCTGTTGCGGTGCCATGTTCCATCATGTCCTCCCTCTTCCTGCCCAAGGAGAAGCAGGTTTCTTACCGTGCGCCCTGTTGTCTCCTCGCTCAAGGGCTTAGCGCCGGGTGCCGCGCCGCATCCTCCGCCAGCCAGACGCAGCCGTCCGAAATTCGGTCGCCCGATGCAGGCGGGCCCGGGCGCGCGCAGGTGGGCAAAGGCGCGACCGGTCGCCGTGGCGAGCCGCGCTGTCGCGCGAGAGGATTTGCCCATGGATGGGGCTGCGCGTCGGCGTCCGAGGCCTGCCCGGTAGGCAGCGGAAGGGGTGGGCATTCTGGCAAAACGTTTTGCCAACGGCAAAATAATGCTAGGCTTTCCGCCTAATCATGTCGTGCCCACCTGATGGGCAGCAAACGTGGCACCGGCTCCGGGGAGGGAGCCGCCGCGCGGGTGCGGTTCGGAAACCGCCGACGGAGTAAGGGAGGACACACCGAATGCCTGCAACGGTTTTGCGGCAAAGATTTTCGCATCCGGAAAACGATCACCAGGTTCAGTCCACCTGGGAAAAATTCCTGTCCGGACAGGACAGTGGCTCGGATGCCGTGCGCCGGCTGATCGACGATTCCTGGCGACGCTGCCATGGCGCCGTTGATCCCGGGCGCGACGGTGCGCCGCCCCCGGCGCAGGGCGATGCGCTCTACGATCTTCTGACCGACAGCGAGGATCTGGTGCGCGCCAGCAGTTCGATCATCGCCTCGGCCCGGGATTTCCTGTTCGAGACTGGCACGGTGATGGTGCTGACGGATGCCTCCGGTGTGGTGCTCAGCGTCGAGGGCGACAGCGCCCTGCGCGACGGCACAGAGGCGATCCATCTGATGCCCGGCGCCAATTGGAGCGAGGACACCTGTGGCACCAATGCCATCGGCACGGCGATCGAGATCGGCCAGCCGATTCAGATCCATTCTTCCGAACATTATTGTTCCGGCATTCAGCGCTGGTCCTGTTCGGCCAGTGTGATCCGCGATCCGGCGAGCGGCGGCATCATCGGCGCGCTCGATATTTCCGGACTGAGCGGCAGCTACAGCCGCCACAGCCTGTCTCTGGCGATCACCGCGGCGGGGCGGATCGAGAACCGTCTGGCGCAACGCGAAATGAACCTGCGCTACCGGCTGCTCGATCATTGTCTCGACCGGATGCAAAAAGCCGACCGCGACGGGATCATCGTGTTCGACCGCTCGGGCCTACCGATCAAGACCAATGAACGCGCCGCGGCGGTGATGGCGGAATGGGCCAAGAGCCGCGGTCTGCGCGATCTTGTGCTGCGCGATGTTACCTTGCCCTGGCGCAACGGACGGATTTCTCCCGAAAACCTGCCGAAATGGGTGGATCGCGACTGGATCGAACCCATCGAGATCGACGGCGAGCGGCTGGGCTCGGTTTTGGTGCTGCCGGATCGCTCGGCGGTGGTGCGACGCACGCCGAAACGGGAAACCGGCCCGGTCGGGGTGGCGGGCACGACCGATGCCTTTGCCCGGTTGAGCGGATCGGCCCCGGCCTATCTCGAAGCCCTGCGGCGGGCCTCTCTTCTGGCCAAAAGCCCCGCCCCGGTGTTGCTGCTCGGCGAAACGGGGGTCGGCAAGGATGCCTTTGCTCAGGCACTGCACGAAAGCGGACCGCAGGCTCAGGGGCCCTTTGTGGCGGTCAATTGCGGCGGTTTCTCGCGCGAACTTTTGACCAGCGAATTGTTCGGCTATGCCGAGGGGGCCTTTACCGGCGCGCGGCGTGGCGGCATGAAGGGCAAGATCGAAGCGGCCGATGGCGGCACGTTGTTTCTCGACGAGATCGGGGAAATGCCGCTCGATCTGCAACCGCATCTGTTGCGGGTTCTGGAAAGCGGCGAGGTCTACCGGCTCGGGGAAAACACCCCGCGCAAGGTCAAGCTGCGCCTGATCTCGGCCACCAACCGCGACCTGAAAGCGGATTCGGCAGAGGGTCGCTTCCGTATGGATCTGTTTTACCGGATTGCGGTCACCTCCCTTCGCCTGCCCGCGCTCAGGGAACGCCTGACGGATTTGCCGGGCCTCTCGGAGCATCTGTTGACCCAAATCGCGAAACGCTACGACATGGCGACCCCGGTGATTGAGCCGGGGCTCTATGACCGGTTTGCCGATCATGACTGGCCAGGCAATATCCGAGAGCTCCGCAATGTGCTGGAGGGGATGGTTCTGGAAAGTGGCGGTGCGGCGTTGGGGGTGGAACACTTGCCGATGGAATGGTCGGTCATGACCCGCGACGGTGCCTCCGATACGGAGGGGCTGACCCCGCTGCAACAGGCCGAGCGCACGGCGATTGTCACCGCGATTGAACGTCATCGTGGCAATCTAACCTCCGTGGCGCGCGATCTCGGCATTGCCAAGAGCACGCTCTATCTTCGTCTTGACAAACTTGGGCTGAAGGACGCGCTGGAGCGGTTGCGGCAATAGTGGCGGTCCGCCCTGCCCCGGAAATCAAAAACGGCCCCCCGGAAATCCGGAGGGCCGTTGCCGTCAGGGGGTGCCGTCACGAGCCATGGCAATCAGGCAGGCAGACCTTGCAACCGTGCAACCGCGTCAAGCACGGCCTCCGGGGGATGATCCAGGGGCACCTGCGCATAGAGGAATTGCGCGGGGGCCGTCTTGGGGAGGTCCATCCCACCGAAGAGGGCTGTACTTACATCGTAGCCTTGCACCTTGTCGTCCGTTCCGATCACCGCATCGAACGACCCCTCCTGACCGGCAGAAACGCCACGTCCGACCACGGCCCAACGGTAATGTTTGGCGGCATTGAACAATGGCGTATAGGCGGACACCGCGCCGGGTGTCTCACTTTCTTCGAGCAACAGCCCACCCACCGGGCGTTGCGCGACACAGCGGATGAAATCCGCGATGTACATGGCGGCGTCTTCGGTCGTGTCGGCATCCACGTCGACGGGGCGTCCTGCGCACATCTGCGCCTCTGCCAGCCACGCTCCGGGGGCGGGCATGGCAAGCACCAGCGGGATTTGCCCCTGAAGATGGGCGGCGACGGCTTCGACCACCTCATCGAGAAGTGCGCGCGGACCGGCCTCTTCGAGCATCCGCCGCAGCGGATAGGTCGCGCGTTTCTTCGATCCCATCTCGGTGGCGAGATTTGGGTGACGCGCGATCCATGAGCGGAACAGATCGCCGAGGTTCACCACCGCGACGTCCGAACGGAGCAATCCCCGGGCCTGTGTGAAGAAGGACAGGTATTTCGCCGCACCGTCGGCCCAGGGATCTCCGTCCTGGCCCAGCAGCAGCCGCCGGGCATAGCCCGACGACTCCAACCAGACCCGCAGCGCCTTCGTACCCGACGCATCGGGCAGATCATCTGCGAGAGATTTGCTCATTTCTTTTCACCTCCCCCGATGCCAGCGGCGGCGAGACGGGCTTCGAGCTCGGCAATGCGCACGTCTTTCGGATGCGGCATGTAGTTCGGCTTTGGCTCGTCGCCGGACCGCGTCATGTCCGGGGATCCCATATAGAGCGTGCCGACATCATCTCCCCAGCAGCCGAAATATTTCAGATACTTGGGCGGTTGGGGCTGGTTCCAGCCCTTGATGAACTCGGCATAGGGGGTCGAGCGGGCGATCCGCGCCTGACGTTCTTCTTCGCGGGCCGCCTCGGTGGCCTCGAAGTCAATCGCCAGCGTGGTGTGATCGAAGACCACCTTGTAGAGACGTGCCGCCACTTCCGGCGAAATCAGCCCCTCTTCGATGTCCTTCACCACATTCACCGGGTCGCGTTCGAGCAGGTCGCCATACCCGGCGCCGGCCCCTTGGCTGATCATGAACAGCTCGCCGCGTTTCGAGATCTCAAAGCCCATGCCCATGTGGTGGGTGGTGTAGCTTGCCTCCTCGAACGGCTGTTCGTTCATGATCTCCTCAATCGAATGGCGGAATTTCTCCGGCGTATTCTGCAGGATCTCGTAGACATCCACATCCTTGACCTTGGACAGCGGGTAGGTGCCGCAGGCATAGCCGCCGAACAGGCCCTGGATCGGCGGGATTTTCGCGCCCTGAGCTGTGGTCATAAAGCCCCACTGATCCGAGTCCTTGGTGGCGACCATCATCGTATAGCCCTGCCCGCCACGGTATTTGCCCGGGGCGATGGCATCGCGGGTCATCTTCTTCGACACGAGTTGCAGGAACGGAACTTCTTCTTCGTTCAACTCCTGTTCGCCGATGTCGGCCATGGTGGCAAAGATCGGCGCCAGCGCGTGCTCACCGTCGCGGTTCGCCGTTGCGCCCGCCCCCATGCCGTTCAGGTCAGCGCAGAGGTTGCCAAGCGTCTCGCCGTGCTGGCTGACCCCACCCCAGATGAAGGTGTTGATCATGTTGAAGGTCGGCGCGTGCACCTTGGTGAACTTTTCCGGGCAGGAGTAGAGGAACTTCGCTACCGCATGTTGCCCCGCGGTGAAGCCGGTGAAGATCGACATCAGCGATTGCGAGTTCGGCGCGTCATAGGAACAGTTCACGATCGAATGCGGGTCGGTGATCACCTCGATGGGTGCAAAGGCCGCCTGCCCGCGCGGAAGATCGGGCCAGACATAGCACAGGAAGACCTGCGCCAGCATCCCCTTGAGACCGGCGACGATGGTGTTCGTCGCCCGGTTGGTGAACTCCGGCGAAGAGCCGCGGAAATCGAAGATCAGACGATCGCCGGTCTTGGTGAGTTTACAGTTGATCTTGACCACGCAGTTTTCACGCAGGGTCGAGTCCTGGATGATATAGCTGCGCACGGTCATGTCCGGCCACTCCGAGATCCGCCGTTTCACCTCGGCACGCACGTTCTCCATGGTCAGACGCAGGGTCGAGGTCAGCGCCTCGGGTCCGTCCGAATTCAGGGTCTCTTCCAGACGCTGCTTGATCCGCAGACAGGCAAAGAGTTTCACCTTCATGTCTTCGTATTGCAGCTTCGGCTCGCGCACCGAGTTTTGCAGGAAGGTCAGCACGTCGCGCTTGATCTGGTAGTTTTCCACCACTTTGAACGGCGACATCTTGAGGCCCTCGTCCGACGGGCTTTCCGCCATCGAGGGCATGCCGCCCGGCTCGATCGCACCGTTTTCGCCCTCGTGCACGGTCGAAGCGACCCAGCAGATCAGCTTGCCGTCGTGGAAGATCGGCAGGATCATCGACTGGTCGGTGTTGTGCACATTGCCGTAGCGCGAGTCATTGTGGATGAACCCGTCGCCTTCGCGCACCCCAACCGTCGGGTCGTTCAGCCAGTTCTTGATGATGAACTTGATCGGGTGGTGCACCAGCGCCGAAAAGATCAGCACGCCGCCCGCCGAGGCAATCGCCAGATCGCCGGAGGCGGAATAGACGCCGGTGATCACGTCGCCCCATTTCGCGCCGGGCGCTGCGCCCATCTGTTCGACCATCTCATAGCCTTCGTCACAGCCGGATTGAATCCGGTCGCGGATCTTCGCGATCATGTGGCTGTCCGAGAACTTTTGAATGGCGTCGTCCTCATCCGCGGTGCGCGGCATGAGATCGTGGTTTTGCATAATCTCGGGGTCGGGGCCGAGAAACAGCGTGGTGTCGTCGAGGAACTTCTTGATCAGTTCCATTTCATTCGGCGTCGGGGCCGAGGTTTCCAGATCTTTCATAGTCTCTCCTCCTGTCGGATTGAGGGGTCATCCCGGCACTCCTCCGTGTTCCGGGATGACCGTGCATTAGTGCGTGATTGCGGGGGTCTCGTTGCGCAGGAACCAGGTTGCGCCTTGTTTCGCCGCGACAAGCGTCCACCCCGGATTGACGAGGAAGGTCGTGACCTCGGACGCGACAATCGCCGGCCCTTCGATCTCGACCCCCGGTTCGAGGTCCTTGCGGGCCCAGACCGGGGTCTCGACCGGCCCGTTCTGACCGACGAAGTGACAGGTGCGGGTCTCTTCCGGTGCTGGCGGTGCCAGGCGCGCGGCTTTTTCGACCGGCTTGATGTCCTGGAACTTTACCGTCTCGTGCTTGGCATAGGTGGCGACGCGGATGGTGTTGATCCGAATGCCCGCCTCGGGCGCTTGCGAGCCTTCGCCAAAGCGCTTGCCGTAGTCGGTCGAGAATTGCGAGATCATCGCCAGAACATCGGCCGGACCGCGCAGCTCATGCTGCGGAATGACCGCCGTGGTCTGCACCAACTGGTTGCCATAGCGCATGTCCAGTTCCAGATCGTGATAGATGTCCTCGGCGGCGACACCCTGACGCAAAAGGTCCTGACGGCCCTTTTCCTTGAGCTCCGCGACGATGCCGTTGAACCGGGTATAATCGTCGAAAATATGCCGGGTGTTGCTGTCGTAGAGCACCAGATAGAGCGACTGCTCGTGGATGTGGAGCTGGTGCATGTTGCCCGCGCCGACGGCCGAGAACACGGACGAGAGCGGCGGTGCCAGGATCTTGTCGATCGACAGGTTCTGGGCGATGCCACAGCAATGCAACGGGCCGTTGCCGCCATAGGCCAGCATGGTGAAATCCTTGGGATCATACCCGCGTGCCCGCAGTTCGGTGAACAACCCGTTGGCCATGTTGTCATCGACTTTTTCACGGATCAGCTTGGCCGCTTCGATCACCTCGCAATCGAGCTCGTCGCAAATCGTGTCTTCAATGACGGCCTTGGCCCGGCGCGGGTTGAGCGGAATGGACCCGCCGGCGTAGTTTTCCGCGTCGAGATAACCGAGCAGAAGATCGGCATCGGTGACGGTGGCTTTCATGCCGCCACGGTCGTAACAGGCCGGTCCCGGATCGGAGCCCGCACTTTCCGGCCCGCATTGCACGGTTTTGTACATCCGGTCGTAGGAGGCCACAGAGCCACCCCCCGCACCCAGCGTCACCAGGTGCACCATCGGCACGGAGACGAGCCAACGGTCGATCACCGGGTTGAAATCATAGTGTTTGATCCCCCCCTCCACGACGATACCGATGTCGTAGGAGGTGCCGCCCATGTCGGTCGCCACGACATTTCCAAGCTCGGTCTGAAGCGACAGATGCTCGGAAGCGCCGATCCCGGAGACCGGGCCGGAGTGGATCGTCTGCAAGGCGTCGGTCGAGTTGAGCTGCGCCATGCCGCCGGAGTTGTGGATCACCAGCATCGGTTTTTCATAGCTATGCGCCCGCAGGTTCTGTTCGAGCTGCGACAGCGCGTGGTACATGGTCGAGTGCAGGTAGCCGTCGACGATGGCCGAGGTCGAGCGGACATATTCGCCTTTCCGGCCCGCCACCTGATGCGACAGGATCACCGGGATCGCGCCCAAAAGATGCGACGGGTATTCCTCAAGCAGGATTTCTTCGATGCGCTGTTCGTGGACCGGATTCACCACCGCGTTGACCAGCGCGACGACGATGATCTGAGCGCCGCGGTCAACGAGTTCACGCAGCTGGTGACGCACATCGGCCTCATCCAGCCCCATCACTTCCCTGCCTTGGAAATCGAGGCGCTCGCGCACCCCGCGGATCATATGTGCCTCGACCAGCGGAGCCGGACGTTCGGCGTTGGGCATGTCCTGCTGCCCGAGATTGTCGAGCCCCTCGCCATAACCGCGCGCACGGCTGAGCGGCACGGTGGCCTCATAACCGGCGGTGACCAGCATGCCGATCTTCGGCCCCTTGTGTTCGATCAGCGCATTGGTGCCGAGCGTGGTGGCGTAGCGCACGCTGTCCACTTCGGTCAGAACCTGTTCAAGATCGACGTCCAATACGCTACAGGCCTTGCCGAGCGCTTCGTTGAACCCCATGGCGAGGTTGTGGTGCGTGGTGAGCGCCTTGGTCTCGATATACTGATCGCCCCAAACGACGAAACAGTCGGTAAAGGTCCCACCGATATCAACGGATACACGTTTCATTCTCTCTCCCTATCGTGCCTGGGACGCCGTCCTCCTTGACGGGCCTTCCCGGCACTTTTCTCTTGAGATGTCGGATAGGTCGCCCAAAGCTTTGCTGCGGGCGACAGATGATCTGGCTTAGTGGCTATGCGCCCGGCTCGGGGCCACGACAGGCCCGGCGTCCGGCAGCATCTCCGGACCGCGCGCCGCCCATTGGGCTTTCAGCGCGGCCACATCGACCTGCATGTCCCACAGGGGCGGGTGACCCGGGATTGCGTATTCTGTCTCGACCTGCGTGCCGCAGCTCGGGCAGCAGAATTCGAGAATGCGCACCCAGTCCGGGTCAGGGCTAAAGGTGAAGCGGTACTTGTCCGGGTCAATCACCGGCGGGTGGATTTCCCGCGGGTCGCGGTTGTGCACCAACAGACCTTCCTTGTAATTGCCCTCCGCTGGCGCGATCACATGATCGCAGACGCGGCACTCCCATTTCTCCGTTTCAAGGTCGATCCGCAGATACTCAGTCATAGGAATTTTCATCGGCCTTACTCCTCCCGATCCAGAATTACATCACCGGCGTCGGAGACGGTGAAGGTCCAACCCGCAGGAATGCGGGCAGTGAAATAATCCTCTTCGAGGATCGCAGGCCCGGCGGCGAAATCGCCCGGCTGCATCGTGTTCAGGCGATAGACTGGCAAGTCGATCCGCCCCTGCTCCGGCACCAACACGTTGCGCGTGCCATCGGCCTTGGCGGCGGATTTGCGCGCCACGGCGACCTGTTTGGCCTCGGACTTGCGCAGCGATTTGACGGCGGAAAGCTCCAGCTCGACGGCATCTGCGCCGGCCAACTCCGCCGGGAACTCTTCGGAGCCGTTCAGCTCATGGACGGTTTCCGTGTCGCCGGACTGGGCCACCAGGCGCGCCGTGACCGTGTAGCTGCCTTGCTCGAACCCTTCGGCGAACATGTCGCGGGCGGCTTTCTGTTCGAGGCTGTCGAGCGTGGATTTGAGGGCTTCGCTGGTGTGTTCGGGCAGATCGACCGCATAGTTTTGCGAGACGTTGCACGCGCCGATGCCATAGGCTGAGAAGACCGCCGCCATCGCCGGGATGGCGACCCGCGTGATCCCGGCCTTTTCGGCCACGCCACAGGCATTGAGCGGACCTGCGCCGCCGAAGGCCATCAGCACGGTGTCTTCGGAAATGGTCGTGAACCTGTGCAACTCAGCCGCGATCTTGGCCTCGAACGCATCCGACATCGCCTGAATGGCGGCGTCGAGATCGAGCCCCAGAGGCGTGCCGACATTCGCCATGACGGCCGTTTCGGCCCGTGCCGCATCGAGACCCATGCCGCCGCCGAAATACGATCCCGGATCGAGCAGACCGGAGAGCAGGCTGGCGTCGGTGATCGTCGCCTCTTTGCCACCACGACCGAAACACGCTGGCCCCGGCAGGGCGCCAACACTTTCCGGACCGATCGCAATCGCACCGTCCTTCGCCTTGAACACAGAACTGCCCCCGGCCCCGGCGCTGGAAATCTCGCACAGCGGGAAGGACACGGAGATCCCCTCGACATGGCCGCGCCGGATTTCGGCGACTTTGCCATCCGTGCATTGACCGATGTCCGTGGTGGTGCCGCCGACGTCAACCGAAACCGCATCGCGGAACCCGTACATCCCGGCAAACACCCGCATCCCTTCCATGCCGCCGCGCGGACCGGAGGAATAGGTCTTGATCGCCACGGTCTTGGCCACCCGCGAGGCGTCGCCATCGTTGCGGAAGATCAACAGCGGGTTTTTGGTGCGATAGTCGCGCAGCCGGTTTTCCGCCTGAAACAGAAATGCCTCCATCGAGGTGTGCAGAAAAGCGTTGATCAGCGCGGACCAGGCCCGGCGTTCGGGCGCGCGGTCCACCGTCAGATCGGAAGCATAGAGCACCGGAACCGCCCCCAGAAGATGGCGCGGATATTTGCGCAGGACGACCTTCTTGACCTTGTCCTCATTGGCGTGGAAGCCGGTGCCACCGAACGACACGACCAGACGGTTCGCGCCTTTGGCGGTGAGCTCGTTGATCGTCTTCACAATCTCCACTTCGGCTTCCGACGTGTCGAGAATGGCAGCGTCGATATAGGCCACACGGTCCCCGACCAAGGCGTCGTAGACCTCCGGGTCATGCGCCCGAAGCGCCTCGGCCAGTTCCGTCGCCGTACTGTCAAGAATGAGACCAAGTTTTGGCCCTTTGCGCTCGCAAATCGCGTTGGTGCCCTGTGTCGTCGAATAGCGGATCAGTTCCACCTCTTCGAGCAGGCGTTTGACATCTTCAGCCCCGTAAAGGGTCTCGGATGCCTTTTGCAGACCTTCGAAAAAACATTTCGATAGATCGTAGGGCGTGGTCAGAACCTTGGTTTTTTTCACGCCCTCGTCGGACATGATGCAAACATCGGTCAGCGTCCCGCCGTTATCGATATTGATCTGAAATGCCATTGTGCATTTCTCCTCCCGTTTTTGATGCCTGGGGCAAATCGGCCCCTGCGGGCGCAGGATTTGCGCCCGGCGGATCACGGCGGGTCGACACTCTCCTCTGTCGCCGAACCGCTGAAATACGCCTGCCAACCGGTGAAGCAGAAACACTTCCAAACCCGGAGCCTGTGCAGGGGAAAAGGTGCTTTGTATTGAAATATAAAGGGTTTTTATTTTTGGGGCCGTATTGGCATCGCGCCCGGCGAGGCGCACATGTCCAAAATTCGGACGTTCGCGTCCGCAGTAAGCTGGCTGGTCGGGGGGGCTGACTGGGGTCTGAACGGGGCCTGGTCGCTGTGGCATGCGCCTAAAGCGTTTCGAGTTTAACCTAGTTCACCAGATAGAGTCGAAACGCGCGCTCCGCTTGAACGTCGTACAGCGTTTCTGCTCGAACCTTGTGTCCGGTTTAAGTAGAAACGCTTTAGGCACCGAACGGACCGACGGTTTTCGGGCGGTCACACGCTGGGTGCGCCGCCTCTCCCGTTTTATCTGCATGTCATGATCGACTGGCGCGCGGCCCGCGGCCGCCCGTGCGTCAGAAATCGAGGATCAGACAGGTGGTCGTGCCGAAGGCGACGACCCGGTTCTGCGAGTCAAACAGTTTTGCTTCCGCAGTGGCCGTGCGGCGTCCGGCGGTCAGGATTTTGCCCTCGCAGAGGTAGCGCTCGCCGATTTTGGGCGCGCGCGTCAGGTTGGTTTTGACCTCCATCGTGGTGTACCCGGTGCCCGCCGGGAGCATCGAATGCACCGCACAGCCCAAGGCCGTATCGAGCACCGTCATCGCCCAACCGCCATGCACGCCGCCCATCGGATTGACGAAATTCTCCGGCGGGCTCGCCTCCCAGAGCGCGCGACCCGCTTCGATTTCCAACATCCATTCGTTGGCGACACCACAGACCTGCGGTGCGGGCAAGTCCCCCGCGATAACGCGTGTGAACAGCTCGACCCCGGACAGGGTTCTGAGCTCGTCGATCGGGATGGGTGCCAGACGGCTGGTGTCGATGGTGTGCATGAAATTTTCCTCTGAGTTTGGCCACTCCCGCAGATGTGGCGAACGGGGCCCGCCGGGCGCGCCCCGTTTTGTCTCATAGCGCCGTCACAGCGCTTCGATGGCCACGGCAATCCCCTGCCCGCCGCCGATGCACATGGTGATCAGCGCGCGCTTCTGGCCGGTGCGCTCCAACTCATAGAGCGCCTTGATGAACAGGATCGTGCCAGAGGCCCCGATCGGATGACCCAGCGCAATCGCGCCGCCGTTCGGGTTCACCTTGGCCGGGTCCATGCCGAGCGTGTTGCTCACGGCCAGCGCCTGCGCGGCAAAGGCTTCGTTCGACTCGATCACATCGAAATCGGCGAGCGACAGCCCGGTGCGGGCCAAAAGCCCCTCGACCGCCGGGATCGGGCCGGTGCCCATCACCTCGGGGCGGACCCCTGCGACGTGGTAGCCGAGGATGCGGGCGCGCGGTTTCAGTCCCGCTTTGGTCGCGGCATCTACTGTTGCCAAAACGACCGCCGCCGCCCCGTCGTTGAGGCCGGAGGCATTGCCTGCCGTCACCGAGCCGTCTTTTTGGAACGCCGGGCGCAGTTTGGCGAGGTTCTCAAGTGTGCTGGCCTTGGGGTGTTCGTCGGTCTCAAAGGCCACCATGTCCCGTTTCACGCGGACCTCGACGGGCACGATCTGGGATTTGAAATACCCGGCCTCGATGGCCTTGCGGGCGCGTTCCTGGCTTAGCTGCGCGAACGCGTCCTGCGCCTCGCGGGTGATGCCATATTCGGCGGCGACGTTCTCCGCCGTGATCCCCATGTGACCGGTGCCGAACGGACAGGTCAGCGCGCCGACCATCATATCGGTTGCGCCGGTGTCACCCATCTTCTGCCCCCAACGCAGGGCAGGCAAGATATAGGGCGCGCGGCTCATGTTTTCGCTGCCGCCTGCGAGCGCGAAAGAGGCGTCCCCCAACATCAGCGATTGCGTCGCCGAGACGATGGCCTGAAGCCCGGAGCCGCAGAGCCGGTTGACGTTCATGGCGGAGGCCTCGTTCGGGACACCCGCGCCGACAGACGCCGCCCGGCTGACGTACATGTCGCGCGGTTCGGTGTTGATGACATGGCCAAAGACCACGGTTTCGATCTGGCCGCCCTCGACACCGGAGCGTGCCAGCGCCTCTTTTGCGACGATGGTTCCCATCTCGATCGGCGACGTGCCCGCAAGCGATCCGCCAAAGGTTCCGATCGCTGTCCGCGCCCCGTCCAGCACCACAATATCTGTCATTGTCTTCTCCATTGATTGCGCCTGTTGCGCAGGTCAGGGGCGGGCCATCTCCGGCCCGCTCGTCTCATATGCGCCGACACTCCGTCAGCCTTGCAAGTCCAGCGCCCGTGCCTGTTCACGCAGCACGAATTTCTGCACCTTGCCCGTCGAGGTTTTCGGCAGCGGACCGAAGATCACCGTTTTCGGGGCTTTGAAATGCGCCATGTTCTGGCGGCAATAGGCGATGACCTCCGCCTCCGTGACCGTCGCTCCGGCCTTGAGCGTGACAAAGGCACAGGGCGTCTCACCCCATTTCTCGTGTGGACGCGCGACCACCGCCGCTTCCATGATCTCGGGGTGTTTGAACAACACGTCCTCGACCTCGACCGAGCTGATGTTTTCGCCGCCCGAGATGATGATGTCCTTCGAGCGGTCCTTGAGCTGGACATAGCCATCCGGGTGCATCACCCCGATGTCGCCACTGGCGAACCATCCGCCCCGGAATGCCTTTTCTGTTGCGGATGGGTTCTTGAGATAGCCCTTCATAATATTGTTGCCGCGCATGAAGATCTCGCCCATGGTCTCGCCGTCCCATGGCACCGGCGCCAGCGTCTCAGGATCCGCCACCATCAACCCTTCGGCTGCCAGGTTGCGCACGCCTTGACGGGCCTTCAATTCGGCGCGCTCCGAGGCCGACCGCACGTCCCATTCGTCATGCCACGCACAGATCACGGCGGCGCCATAGGTCTCCGTCAACCCGTAGCCATGCGTCACCTCAAAGCCGAGGGCTTCCATTCTCTCGATGATGATCGCCGGAGGCGGCGCGCCCCCCGTCAGCACCTTGATCCCTGCCTGAAGACCTTTTTTCAAGTCTTCGGGGGCATGAACCAGCATCGCCAGAACCACACTCGCGCCGCAGAAATTTGTGACTTTCTCTGTCTTCATCAATTCGAAAATCGGCTCTTCGCGCACAGCACGCAGGCAAACGGCCGTACCCGCCGCCGCCGCGATGGTCCAGGGGAAACACCAGCCGTTGCAATGGAACATCGGCAGGGTCCAGAGATAGACCGGGGCATTGCCCATCTCCCACATCACGATGTTTGAGAGCGCGTTGAGATGCGCGCCGCGATAATGATAGACCACCCCCTTCGGGTTGCCGGTGGTGCCCGAGGTATAGTTGAGCGAAATCGCATCCCATTCCGAGCGCGGCGGCACCCACATGAAATCCGCGTCGCCCTCGGCCAGAACATCGTCATAGCTCAGTGTGCCGATCCGTGCGCCGCCTTCGAATTGAGGGTCGAGGATATCGAGCACGAGAATGTCGTCGCGGCCCGTCATCTTGACGGCCTGTGCGGCCACCTCCGACAGCTCAGGGTCCACGATCAACACCTTGGTTTCCGCATGGTTGAGGATAAAGGCGACGGCTTCGGCATCGAGGCGCGTGTTGATCGCATTCAAGACCGCGCCGGACATCGGTACGGCAAAATGCGCCTCGTACATCTCGGGGATGTTGGTCGCAAAGATGGACACCGTATCGCCGCGCCCATAACCGCGCTTCACCAGCGCGCTCGCAAAGCGGCGGCAGCGGTCATAGGTCTCCGCCCAGCTGCGGCGCACATTGCCGTACACTATGGCGGTGCGATCCGGGTAGACTTGGGCGGTGCGCGCCATGAAACTCACAGGGGTCATGGGAATGTAATTCGCCTCTGTCTGGCCCAAACCCATATCGTAGATCGTATCGGTCATCTGTTTCCTCCTCCTAAACTATCAATTTGTTCGCATCCGGTCCCCAGCCGGGCGCGATCTTATGTGCGGAGCGGTTTCCCGGTCCGGAGCATGTGTTTGATCCGTGCGAGCGTCTCCGGCGTCCGGGCCAATGCGATGAATGCGTCGCATTCGAACTGCGCCAACTCCTGATCCGACATGCCTTCGCCGCCTTTCGCGAAAATTTCGGCAATACGGGACTGAAGCGCGAAGGCATTCGGCGTGATCCGCCCCTCGTCGCGGTCAGTTTCGCGCTCAGACAGAAGGCGGTCCAGAACCACATGCGGGTCGAGACGCAACGTCACGGCCCCAGAGCCCGCGTGCCCCCGCGTCACCGTGTCGAGATGCGCTATCGCCGCTGCGAAGACATCGCCCGCATACATGACCACCGGCTGCGACGGCTCCAAAAGCCCCAACGCTCCCGCCTCCCGCGCCGATCCCGCCGGCGCCTCCAACGTGGCCGCGTGAAAGGCTGTCGTGAGGCGCTCCAACACCTCCGCCTCGCTGGGTGCACCCGCACGGGCACGATCCAAAAGGCGGCGACACCCGCCCCAGCCCGGCACCAACCCGACGAGATGTTCCGGCAGGCCGATCCGGGTTTCGGCATGGGTCACGGTCGCGGTGCAATGCATCGCCAATTCGCAGCCGCCCCCGAGGGCCAGCCCGCGCATCGCCGCGACACTGGGCGCGTCGGATTTTTGCAAGGCGTCCAACAGGGTTTGTCCGCGTTTGATGAAACCCTCGATCGCGTGCCAGTTCCCGGCCTCGATCCAGGCGGCCATCTGCGTGAGATCGGCCCCCGCAGAGAACACACGCGGATTGTGATTGCCGATGACCATACCGCGCACGGCGCCGTTCAGGCGGGTCACCCCCTCTTCGAGGATGTCAAAGACACCTGGGCCGAGCGCGTGCATTTTGCTTCGGATATCGAGACAGATGAGATCATCGCCCAAATCCCACAGGGCGGCGGAGTCGTTTTCGACGAGTGGCTTGCCCGTGGCCTGTGCGGCGCTAAGCCGGTCCATCTCAGCGGACTGAAGCGTCGGGGCCGCGAGTTCTCCAAAAGACACATCCGTCGGCATCTGCGCGCGGAGCGCCGCTTGGGTGTCCGCGCGCAAACCGCGCCACAGCGTCACGGGTCCGGCCCGCCACGCATAGCCAAGTTCCAGTCCAAGATCGACTTCCCTCAGCGAGGGCGCGATCTCCGCCGCATGGGTCAGCGCATAGCCGACCACCTGCGACATCACCGCCCGGGCATAGCCACCAAGCGATGAAGGGTCGTTCAGCAAAAGGTCGAGATCGCGCCCTGCGCCGGGCAGGTCCTTTTGCGCAAACCCGCTCACCGGGCGATAGTCGCCGCTGGTCAGATCGAGCACTTCCATCTCGCCGGTCTCGGATTTGCGGTAAAATCCGGCGCGGCTCTTACGCCCGAACCGCCCGGCGGCAACCAGATCGGTGATCACCCCCTGCCCCGGAAGATCAAACGCATTGATCGCATCCGTGGCCGGGAGCGTCGACATCAGCGATCCCCAGATCGGGGCGACGAGGTCGATGCCGATGAGATCGAGAAGCCCAAATGCGCCCGTGCGCGGCACGCCAAAGGCCATATGGACCGCGTCGGCCTCTTCGATGCTGATGCCTTGTCGGATCGCCTCGACCACGGCAATCGACAGCCAGGTACAGCCCAGACGGTTGGCAATGAACCCCGGCGTGTCGCGACATTCGACAACGGTCTTACCAAGCGCCGTGCGCCCAATCTTTGCCGCGCGGTCAAAGGCGGTGCGGTTCTCGCCCCCGATCAACTCCAAAAGTTCCATCCGGCGCGGCGGGTTGAAGAAATGGCTGATCAGAAACTGATCCTGAAACGCCCCGCCCCGCCCCGCGATCAAGCGTTCGCGCAGGATGGTCGAGGTGTTCGACGACACCAGCGCGTCGGGCTTCATCAGCGGCTCGATCCGGGCGTAGAGGTCGGTCTTGAGGTCGAGATCCTCCAGAATAACCTCGATGATCCAATCCGCCTCAGCCACGCGCTCAAGGTGGTCGTCCGTATTGCCGGTCCGCACCAATGCGACCGGGGCGTCGCCCATGAAAGCCTGCCGCGCGATCTGTTGCGCCAGCCCCTGCTCCGCCGGTTGATTGCGGGCCTCGTCGGGGCCAGCCCGGTCCAGCAGGTCGACCGAAATCCCCGCGTTGGCAAATTGCGCAGCGATGCCGCCGCCCATATTGCCCGCGCCAATAACTGCAACCCGGGCACAGCCCAGGTCCTCGACCGCCCAGGCCGTCTTGATGGTGTTCATGAGAGTTCCAGAATGCTGTGTGATTTGGCACGGGCGAGGCCGCCCGTGCCGGGAGGCTCAGACCGCGAGATCGAAATCCGCCGCCGTCAGGGCAAGCGTGGCGCTATTGCCAGCCTTGGAAATCGCATGCAGCGCCGCCGCCATCGGGAACACGTTGCTGGCATAGAACCGCACCATGCTCAGCTTGGCGGTGGCGTGGGTCGTTTTGCGGCCGTCCGCGAGGCGTTTGGATGCGGCCATCGCCGCATCGCCCATCACCCAGGCTCCGAGGCAAATCCCGAAGGTCTCCAGGATATTCACCGCCGCCGACAGCGGCTCCGAGCTGTTTTGGGCGACAAGCCACTCGGTCAGATCGCTGACAATGCCTGCCGCCTCTTCGACCATCGCGCTCAGCCCGGCCCAATCGGCCTCCCCACCGCTCTGTGCCTTGAGCGCCTCGGCGGTCGCGCGCATCTCCGTGATCAACTCGCGTGCAGCGGTGCCGTTGTCGCGCTTGATCTTGCGTCCGACGAGATCGAGGGCCTGAATACCGGTTGTGCCCTCGTAGATCGTGGTGATCCGCGCATCGCGCAGATGCTGCGCCGCCCCGGTTTCCTCGATATAGCCCATGCCGCCGTGGATCTGCACCCCGAGAGAGGCAGCGTGTATCGACAGTTCCGTCGACCAGGCTTTCGCCACCGGGATCAAAAGGTCCACGCGCCGTTGGTGCAGGGCGCGGGTGTCGTCGTCCTCTGCGCGATGCGCAAAATCTAGCGACCGCGCCGCCAGAAACGCCAGCGCCCGTGCCGCTTCGGTCCGTGCCTTCATCAGGCCGAGCATCCGCCGAATATCCGGGTGTCCCATGATCGTCGCCTCGGCGCCTTCGGGCGTGCCGCCCTGCGTCCGGTCCATGGCATAGCGCACCGCATGTTGCGTGGCGGCCTCGGAAATACCGACACCTTGCAGACCCACACCCAGACGCGCGTTGTTCATCATGGTGAACATGTACTGCAGGCCCTTGTTGGGCTCGCCCACCAGATAGCCGATCGCCCCGCCGTCGTCGCCATAGGACATGGTGCAGGTCGGGCTGGCGTGAATGCCGAGCTTATGCTCGATCGACACACAGCGCAGATCGTTGCGCGCGCCCGGCGCACCCTCTGCGTCCGGGATGAACTTCGGCACAATGAACAGCGAGATGCCTTTGACCCCTGCGGGGGCATCGGGCAAGCGCGCGAGCACCAGATGCACGATGTTTTCCGCCATGTCGTGCTCGCCGTAGGTGATGAAAATCTTCTGCCCGCTGATCCGGTAGTGATCGCCCTCGGGCACGGCCTTGGACCGGATCGCCGCCAGATCGGACCCAGCCTGAGGCTCGGTCAGGTTCATCGTGCCGGTCCATTCGCCGGTCACCAGTTTCGGCAGGTAGAGCGCCTTGAGGTCGTCCGAGGCATAGCCGTTGATCGCCTCGATTGCGCCCTGGGTCAAAAGCGGACACAGCTGAAACGCGGTGTTCGCGCCGTTGAACATCTCAAGGATCGCGGCATTCACCACCTCGGGCAAGCCCATGCCGCCGTGATCCGGAGAGGCCGTGGGGGCGTTCCATCCCATCTCGACCAGCGTCTCGTAGGCCGCGCGCCATCCCTCAGGTGTCGTCACCTCCCCCTCGGCAAAGCCAAGCCCGGCCTGATCGCCCACGGCGTTGAGCGGCCCGAGCACGTCGCCTGCGAATTTCCCGGCCTCTTCGAGGATCGCCGTCACCATGTCGGGCGTGGCGTCCTCAAGTCCGGGCAATTGTGAAATTTCGTCCAACCCACACAGTTCTTCGAGAACGAACATCATGTCGTCTGTTGGTGCAACATAAGTCATTGTTTTAAATCCTCTGTGTTACAATTTCTCGGTCAATTCCGGGACGGCGTCGAACAAATCCGCGACGAGGCCGAAGTCTGCGACCTGGAAGATCGGGGCTTCTTCGTCCTTGTTGATGGCGACGATGACTTTCGAGTCCTTCATGCCGGCGA
>CAXPTW010000080.1:0-5654 GCA_964220165.1 Abyssibacter sp. | reverse complement strand
GCCCTCGGCGTGATCGGCCCTTCGGGGGCCCGGAAAACCACACTGGCCCGGACCCTCACCGGAGTTTGGATCCCGGCCCGTGGCACCGTGCGTCTCGATCATGCCAAGCTCGACCAATACGGCGTGGACGCTCTCGGCAAACACATCGGCTACCTGCCGCAACAGGTGCAATTGTTCGACGGCACGATTGCCGAGAACATCGCCAAACTCGCGCTCACCCCCGACAGTGAGGCCGTCATCGCGGCGGCAAAAAAAGCGGATGCGCATGAGATGATCCTCGCCCTGCCCGACGGCTACGACACGGTGGTCTCCTCTGCCGGGGGGCTATTATCCGGCGGTCAGTTGCAACGCATCGGCCTTGCCCGCGCGTTTTACGGCGCGCCTGTGCTGGTGATCCTCGATGAACCGAACTCCAACCTCGACAACGCCGGCTCCCTCGCGCTCAACGCCGCCATCCGCCGGCACAAGGCCGAAGGTGGCGCGGTCATGATCATGGCGCACCGCCCCTCGGCCATTCAGGAATGCGAAAAACTTCTCGTCCTCGACAAAGGCATCGCCCGCGCGTTTGGGCCGCGCGATGAGGTGCTCTCCGAGATGGTGAAAAATTCGAAAGACATTCTCAAACAGGACGCCGGTCCGGGAGGTGTACAATGAGCACCGCGTCGTCTTGGCCCGTGCGCGGCACCCTCATCTTTGGCGTGCTCTGCGTGGCGCTTCTCGTCATGGGCTTTGGCGGCTGGGCCATGTTTGCCCGGATCGACGGCGCGGTGGTCGCCATGGGGCAGGTCCAAGTCGATCAAAACCGCCAAGCCATCGCGCATCGCGACGGGGGAGAGATCGCCGCCGTGCATGTGGCCGAGGGCAGTGTTGTCACCAAAGGCGAGCTGCTGATCGAGCTGTCGACCGAGGACACGATCAACGCCCGCGCCGTATTGATCACGCAACTGTCTGAAGCGCTCGCCCGCTCCGCGCGCCTTGAGGCCGAACGCGACGAGGCGGATGAGATCATCCTCAGCCCGGAGTTAGAGACCCGCATGGCAGACGACCCGCGCGTCGCGCGCTCTGTCGCGGGTCAGATCGACCTCTTCACCGCCCGCCAGCGCACTGCAGAGGCAGAACAGCAACAGCTCGAAAAGCAATTCAACCAGATCGAAGTGCAAATCCGCGGTCTTCAGGATCAGAAGGCCTCTCTGACGGAACAGCTCGCCCTGGTCGAAGAGGAACTGACTTCGCAAAGCGCCCTTTTAGATCGTGGTCTGACGCAGCAGAGCCGGGTCATTGCCCTTCGCCGGGACAGCGTGGAATTGATCGCGGAGATTGCCCGCCTCGACACGACAGAGGCGCAAGCACAGGTCAAACTCTCCGAGATCGAGCTTCGCATCCTCAAGATCGGCAGCGACCGGCGCGAGGCCGCCATCACGGAACTTCGCGACATGCAGGCACAGATCGCCAAGCTCCGGGACCAGATTGCCACATTGGACGACCGTCTGGCCCGGCTCGACATCCACGCGCCGGTGTCCGGAATCGTCTATGGGCTATCGGTCTTTGGCCCCGGCGCCGTGGTCCCGCCCGCGACGCCCATGCTCTACATCGTGCCGCAAGACCGCCCGCTCATCATCACCGCGCGGGTCACGCCGACCCATGTGGATCAGGTCTACCCCGGCCAGCCTGTGCGCCTAAGATTCACAAGCTTTGATCGCCGTTCCACGCCGGAACTCAACGGGACGCTGACGCGGGTCTCTCCCGATGCCTTTACCGACGAGGCCACAGGCGCGAATTTCTACCGTGCGGAAATCCATCTCCCCGAAGAGGAACGGGCGCGTCTGCCGGATGACACGGTTCTTATTCCCGGCATGCCCGTTGAGGCCTATATGACCACCGGGGAGCGGTCGCCTCTGGCCTATCTCACCAAACCGCTGACCGATTACTTCACCCGCGCTTTCCGCGAATAACGCACCTTACCGACAAAAGAGGATCTCATGGGGCATTCCATCGACCAAAAGCTGACCGATCTGGGCCTGAGCCTGCCTGAAGCACCGGCCCCCGCCGCCAATTACGTGCCATACGTGATCAGCGGCCAACAGCTCTTTATCTCCGGCCAAATCTCCAACGGCCCGGACGGGTTCATCTGTGGCACGCTCGGGGCCGACATGACCACCGAAGAGGGCGCGAAAGCCGCCGAAACCTGTGCGCTGGCCCTTTTGGCGCAGGCCGAAGCCGCCGTCGGGGGCGATTTTTCCAAGATCAAACGCCTCGTCAAACTCGTTGGCTTTGTGAACTCCACCGCAGAATTCACGGAACAGCCGAAAGTCATCAACGGCGCCTCTGATCTCATGGTCGCGCTGTTGGGCGAGGCGGGCCGCCATGCGCGCTCTGCGGTCTCCGCGCCCAGCCTGCCCCTTGGCGTGGCTGTCGAAATCGAAGCGATTTTCGAGCTGGCCTAATGCCCACGCTGCCTGAGGCCTTTCTCACGGCACCGATCGCGCATCGCGCCCTGCATGATGGCAACATCGCCCGCGCGGAGAACAACCGCGCGGCGATCGAGGCCGCGATTGCGGGGGGCTATGGCATTGAAATCGACGTACAGCTGTCCAAGGACGGCGTTGCGATGGTGTTTCACGACTACGCGCTCGACCGTTTGACCACGGCCAAGGGGGCGATTGCACAGGCCACCGTGGCGCAACTGGCCGAGACTGCGTTCAAGACTGGCGAGATTGGCGTGCCGACCCTGCGCGAGGTGCTTGATCTGGTCGCGGGGCGTGTCGCGCTTCTTATCGAGATCAAAGATCAGGATGGCGCCATGGGCCCCAATGTGGGCCCATTGGAAGAGGCCGTGGCGGAGGCGCTGTCTGGCTACGACGGCCCGGTCGCCGTGATGTCCTTTAATCCGCATTCCGTCGCCAAACTCGCGACGCTCTGCCCCGACATCCCACGCGGATTGACGACCGGGAGCTGGGAGAGCGATGAGGACAAGCTCGTCCCCGCCGCACGCCGTGCGGAACTGGTGGCGATTGGCGACTATGACGCGGTCGGAGCCACGTTCATCTCTCATCAATGGAGCGATTTGGAGCGGCCAAGGGTGCAAGAGCTGAAAACCAAGGGCGCACATATCCTCTGTTGGACGGTTCGCTCGCTGGAGGCTGAGGCAAAAGCCCGGCGTGTCGCAGAAAACATCACCTTTGAGGGCTATCTCGCTTGACCTAACCGGGCAGAACACCAGTTACTTCATGGTGTTGGGAGACGGCGCGTGACGCAGGATATTGAGATCAGCCTGATCAATCAGATCGCGGCCCTGTCGGCGCGCGAATGGGACGCTTGCGCAAATCCGGACGAGACGGATATGCGCGCAGAGGATCCCTTTGTCACGCATAGGTTTCTCAAAGCCCTCGAAGACAGTGGATCTGTCGGGCCGGGCACGGGCTGGGCCTCGCATCATCTCGTCGCGCGCCAGAATGGTGAGGTGATCGCCGTCGCCCCCGCCTATCTCAAAAGCCACAGCCAAGGCGAGTATGTCTTCGACCACAGCTGGGCGCAGGCCTATGAACGGGCGGGCGGACGCGATTACCCCACGCTCCAGATCGCCGTACCGTTTACCCCCGTCACCGGGCGACGGCTTTTGACCCGTCCGGGATTTGAAGTCATGGGACAAAGCGCGTTGGTCCAAGGCGCGGTCGAAGTGGCCAGCCGAAATGGGCTGTCGTCTCTCCACGTCACCTTTTGCACGGAGGACGAGGTATCCTCCGGCACCGCCATGGGCTTGCTCCATCGCACCGGGCAACAGTTTCACTGGGACAATCGCGGCTATGAGAGTTTCGACGCCTTCCTCAATGACCTCTCGTCCCGCAAGCGCAAGAACATCCGCAAGGAACGTCACGAGGCGCAGAGCTTTGGCGGGGAGATCGTCCAACTGACCGGAGATGACCTCACGCCCGCGCATTGGGACGCCTTTTGGACCTTTTATCAGGACACCGGTGCGAGAAAATGGGGAACCCCTTACCTCAACCGCGCGTTCTTTGATCATGTTCACGAGACGATGCGCGCCGATGTTCTCATGGTTCTGGCCCTCTCAGACGGGCGTCCCATCGCCGGGGCGCTCAATTTCATTGGCCGGGACCGCCTGTTCGGACGCTACTGGGGCTGTACCGAATATCACCCCGGATTGCATTTCGAGCTCTGCTACTATCAGGCCATCGACTTTGCCATCGCGCATGGCCTGTCGCGCGTCGAGGCGGGCGCACAGGGCGAACACAAACTCGCGCGCGGCTATCTCCCGAACACCACGCACTCCCTTCATTGGGCCGCCGATCCCGGATTTTCCCGCGCCATCGCCGACTATCTCGACGCAGAGCGCGCCGCCGTCGATGAGGAGATCGAGATCCTGACCTCCTACGGCCCCTTCAAATCGACCGAGAAAGACACAGACCATGATTGATATTCTCTCCCGCGAAGACCGCGACGAAGCCCTTTCCAAGATGACTCAGCGCGGCTGGCATGAGGCCCGCGACGGGGCCGCGATTGCCAAGACCTTTACCTTTGGCGATTTCCGCGAAGCGTTTGCCTTTATGACCCAGGTGGCGCTATGTGCCGAGAAACTCAATCATCACCCCGAATGGACGAATGTCTATAAGACGGTCGAGGTCACCCTCTCGACCCATGACGCGGGCGGGGTGACGACACGAGATATTAAACTGGCTGACTATATGGACGAGGTTGCAGGCGATGCTTGATCAGGTGCTGAACTACGAGATTTATAACGGGAATAAGGTGGGAGATTACCTGTCGCTCGAATTCCTGGCCGGGATCGCGGGATCGATCCTTGGCGCACTTGTTCTCATCATTATCGGCCTGACACTGGCGGGGTTTGTGAGCCGTCGTATTCGCGCGATCAGCGACAAATACGAACAGCTCGACAACACGCTGTTCAATTTCCTCGCCAATATCGTGCGCTATGCGATTATCGCCTTCACCTTCCTGATCGTCCTTAACACCTTTGGTATCCAGACGACCTCCATCGTCGCCGTCATCGGTGCCGCCGGTCTCGCCATCGGCTTGGCGCTGCAAGGCACGCTGTCCAACGTCGCCGCCGGTGTGATGATCATTTTCTTCCGTCCCTTCAAGAACGGCGATTTTGTCGAGGTGGCGGGCAAAATGGGCACCGTCAAAGACATCTCCCTCAACTTCACCGAACTGGCCGATCTCTCGAATGTGCAGGTGATCGTGCCGAACTCCGAGGTTTGGGGCAATATCATCACCAACTACTCAACGAACCAGACCCGTCGCGCCGAATGGACCTTTGGCGTGGGCTACGGCGCCAACCTGAAAACCGCAGAAGAGGTGATCCGCAAAACGATCCTCTCCGATCCGCGCGCGCTCCAAGATCCTGCCCCCTTTATTCAGGTCAACAATCTCGGCGACTTCTCTGTCGATTTCCTCGTGCGCGTGTGGTGTGCCTCCTCTGACTTTTTCCAGTTCCAGGCCGACATGAAACGTCAGGTCAAAGAAGCCCTCGATGAGGCCGGAGTGGACATCCCCTTCCCGACCCGGACACTGATTAATCCGGCTGCGGAATAACATCGACACCACAAACAAAAACGCCCGCGACCCATCGCGGGCGTTTTTTCAATTTGTTGTGCGGCTCAAATCGCTTCCCAAAG
>CAXPTW010000079.1:0-36271 GCA_964220165.1 Abyssibacter sp. | reverse complement strand
GATCCACTCGGTGCCGTCGAGCGCGCCGGAGGACAGCGCTTGGTAAATCTCGCCACCTGCGATGGTCTGAACGGAAGCGCCGAGTTTGGACAGCGCGTCGCCACCAAGACCCGGCATACGGAACTAGAGGCCCTGGAAGTCGGCAGCCGACTTGATTTCCTTGCGGAACCAACCGCCACCCTGCGCGCCGGTCTGACCCGCGATAAACGGCTTGAGACCAAAGATTTCGCCAAGGTTGCTGTGAAGCTCCATGCCGCCCATGCCGTAGTACCACACCATCATCTCCGGTGCGGTCATGCCGAAGGGCACGGTGGTGAAATAGGCCCAGGCCGGGTGCTGACCGGTGAAGTAGTAGTCAGCGCCGTGATACATGTCGGCCTGACCTGCGGTCACGGCGTCGAACACTTCGAGGCCGCCGACGAGCTCGCCAGCTGCCTTGGCTTCGATGGTGAGCGTACCATCGGACAATTCGTTGATGGAGTTCACAGAACGCTCAACAGAGTCCCACACACCGGCGAGACCGCGCGGCCATGTGGTGACCATGGTGAGCGTGCGTTTGCCCTGTGCGTACATCGGCGCAGCCAGCGTAGATGCAGCAGCAGCGGACGCACCGCCCAGAGCGGACGTTTTCAAAAAAGAACGACGATCCATAGATAAATTCCTCCCAAGATGGTCTATGGCGATTTTAATCTCCGCGACCCGGTGGTTCCCGCCGACTTTCCTCTCTCATGTGGTTCCGGGCTATCCTGGGGAATCGAGATGCATATGGCATCTTTCCCAATGATGTTTGCCCGCACATGAGCCTCATAGAGGTCGGTCAACCGGTCACACGAACCGGAACGTTTGGGCAAGTTATCGCTCACACCTGCGTGAGGAAATACCCAACACTACGCAGTTGCCGACTTTTTCTGAGGTTGACGCCACGCGATACGCAACTTTGCTGCGGCTGCACGTCGAAATCCTCGGCAAAAGCGGCGATTGACGCCTCGCTGCGCGCCGCTATCCTGCGAGTTCGATTTCTCCCGCAATGACCGCCCCCCAAAGACACCCAAGGACTGGCATAACGATGAAGCGGCTGCTGCCTGAGCTGACCTATGCGCGCAAACTCTACCTGCTCGCCACCCTGCCGCTGATCATGTCGGTGGTGGCCATCGCGGGCGTTGTCGCGCATCAGTCTCAGGCGATGTCAGAGCGCGAGATCGCGGAACTTGAGGTCCAGATCCTTGAGGCCAAGCGGCAGGAGCTCAAGAATTACCTCCAGCTCGCGCGCAATTCGATCACCGCCGATTACGCCCCCGCCCCGCCCGATGACTCGGCGGCGAAGCTCAAGGTCACCCAGACCCTCGCAGCTATGACCTATGGCACAGAAGGCTATTTCTTTGTCTATGACTATGACGGCACCAATCTCGTCGCGCCGCGCCAGACCGATCTCATCACCCGCAATTGGGCAGGTCTCACCGATAGCGCGGGCACGCCCGTCGTTGATGAGTTGATCCGGCTGGCGCGCCAAGGCGGCGGCTATCATGAATTCCTCTGGCCCAAGCCCTCGACCGGCGAAGAGGCGCAGATGATCAGCTATGTGATCGGCCTTCAGGACTGGCAATGGGCCATTGGCACCGGGGTGTTCATCGACGATGTTCTGACCTCTGTGGCCGCCGCCCGCGCCGAGGTACAAACCCGCGTGCGCCGCACCTTTGCCTATATCGGGGCAATCACCGTGGCGGCCGTGTTGTTGGTGTTCATGTCCGGAGTCTCCATCACCATCCGCGAACGCCGGCTGGCGGATGGCAAGCTCAAGAAACTCACCCAGCGGATTTTCGACACTCAAGAAGAAGAGCGTGGGCGCGTGGCACGCGAGCTTCATGACGGGATCAGCCAGATTTTGGTCGGTGTGCGCTATGCGATGGAATTGGCGCGGCGGCAACTCAAAGCGGGCGACCCGAAAGCCCCGGCCAGTCTCGACCGGAGTTTCGACATGTTGGGCGGCGCGCTCAACGAAGTGCGGCGCATCTCGCGCGATCTGCGTCCCGGCGTTCTGGACGATCTCGGCCTCGGCCCCGCGCTTCAGGCGCTCGCGGAGGAGTTCGAAAAACGGACTGGAATCAAGACGGAACTGGAAACCGTGGTGTTTCGGAACCGCTTGGATGAGGAGGCGCGGATTGCGTTGTTCCGGATTGCGCAGGAGGCTTTGACGAATATCGAGCGCCATGCGGGGGCGACCGAGGTGTCGATCAAGCTTGCCGGGCACCGCACCGGGGCGACGCTTTTGATCTGCGACAACGGGCGCGGATTTGATCCCTCGGAGCGTGGCACAAACGGTCGGGGGATCGGGCTGCGTAACATGGCGGAGCGGATGGAACAGCTCGACGGGACGCTGACGATCACGCCGCGCGCGCCCGGCACCTCCATTGACGCCACCGTTCCGTTGAAGCATATCCTCCCGCCTGCAGGCTCCAACCGTCCCCGTTCCGAGATAGGAAATGCCCGATGACTGAGATCGTGAAAGACCTCGCAAAGACCCGCGTTCTGATCGTCGATGACCACCCGATGGTGGCCGAGGGCATCCGAGCGCTGTTGGAAAGCTTTGACGATCTGGAGGTCGTGGGCACGCTCTGTAACGGGCGTGAGGCGGTGGATCAGATCGAGGAAATGGCCCCAGATGTGGTGTTGCTCGATCTGAACATGCCCCAAATGGGCGGACTGACGGCGACCGAATTGCTTTTGGAACGCCGCCCGGAGACGCGCATTCTGATCCTCTCGATGCATGACAGCCCGGAGTATATCGGCGCGGCTCTGAGCCACGGCGCGATGGGCTACGTCCTCAAGGACGTGCCGACCGAGGACGTGAAAGAGGCGATCGAGGCGGTGATGCGCGGGGAGCAATTCCTGTGTAACGGGGCGCAGGCCGCGATCGGGCCGAAAATCCGCGATGGGCGGGAGCCTTTGACCGAGCGGGAGCAGACGATCCTCTTGGAGCTTGCGCAGGGCAAGTCCAACAAAGACGTGGCGGCGGCGCTCGATATTTCGGTGCGCACGGTGGAAACGCACCGCAAGAATATCAAGCGCAAGCTCGGGATTTCCTCGACCGCGGGGCTCACGCGCTATGCGATGGAGCACGGCGTCCTTCAGGGCACCGGACGGTTTTAAGCCCCTCATTTTGGGATATTTTCGCTGTCGGCAAAGTGTCGGACTTTTGTCGGACTTTAGCCGGGCACGAAAAACGCCCCCGCCGCGCCAGGGTCTCATCGCGGGACGCCTCCGGCGGGAGTATTTTCACCACGAAGAAGACAGCGCGTCAGGCGGAGAGCCAGCTCTCAAGCTTGGCTGAGTCCGGCAGGCCGCCCGCATGCACGAGCTTGCCATCGACCGCGATCCCCGGCGTCGACATCACACCCGCCATGGCGATGGACCTCGGGTCCGTGATCTTTTCGACCTCGACGGTGAGGCCGAGTTTCTCTGCGGCGGCGCGCACCATCTCGACGGTGGTGTCACAGCGTTTGCACCCGGGGCCATAGACTTTGACAGATGTCATGACGGTCTCCTTTCAGAAGATCAGGTTGAACAGGATACCCACAGTGAGAATACCGCTTCCGACGACGCCGATGAACACGGCGATGAGGCGGTAGGTGAGCACCTGTTTGAGAATGATCATTTCGGGCAGCGACAGGGCGATGACGCTCATCATGAAGGCCAGCACCGTGCCGAGCGCCGCGCCCTTGCCCAAAAGCGCCTCGACGATGGGGATCACCCCGGCGGCGTTGGTGTACATGGGGATGCCCAAGACGACGGCGGCGGGGACGGACCACCACGCGTCTGCGCCCATGATGGAGACCATGAGATCCTCGGGCACATAGCCGTGGATCAACGCGCCCATGCCGATGCCGAGGAGAATCCAGAGCCAGACCTTGGCAAAGATGTCTTTCACAGCGGTGAGGCCGAGACGATAGCGGTCGACCATCGTGAGGGACGCGTCCTCAACAGTGAGGCCCCCTGCCCCGGTGTTGATCTCGCGCACCCAGTCTTGGAGCCAAGCCTCCAAGTGCAGCTTGCCGATGACGAACCCCGCAATGACGGCGAGGCCGAGGCCAAAGGCGAGATAAGTTGCGGCGACTTGCCAGCCGACCAGACCGAACAGGAGCACCAGCGCCACCTCATTGACCATGGGGGCCGCGATCAGGAAGGAGAAGGTCACGCCCAAAGGTACGCCCGCCGAGACAAATCCGATGAAAAGCGGCACGGCGGAGCAGGAACAAAACGGCGTCAAAACCCCGAGACCGGCGGAGAGGAGATTGCCGACGCCCTCGCGTTTGCCAGAGAGGAGCGCGCGGGTTTTCTCGGGCGAGAAGAACGAGCGCACGACACCCATGGCAAAGACAATCAAGGTCAGGAGCATCATGACCTTTGGCACGTCATAGAGGAAAAAGGCGATGGCCTCACCGGAATGACTATGGGGATCAACGGGGAGCTGGGCGGTGAGCCAATCGGCGGCGGGTTGGAGGCGGTGATAGATCAGCCACCAAAGCACGAGAAAGACGGCGACGCCCGCGTGCCAGAACGCGTCGGGACGCGGATCGTTTGAGCCCCTATCGTGGCCTGTCTCGTGACCTGTGGTCCGGATCGGAGCGAAGAGGTTTAAGCGCATCTGACGCACCCTCCTGTATGCGTCTCCTTGCCTAGGCCGATTTGGGCAGGCGCGCCATGAGGCAGGTCAATTCGCCCCAATTTAAAAATTTATTATTTATTTTCATTGACTTAAAAATAATCTCCCGCCGCAGAGTACCCGCAGTCCGGCCAAGATTGCGCCCCAATTAACCAATATTTTGAGAACAATCCATTTCCGCTAGGAAAACAAAATGACCGTTACCTACTCTGCACGCACAGACAGCAATTCGGCCAATAACGCGGCTTTGAACCTCACCGGGGATAACGCCGTGGAGATCACCTTTCAGCCTGCCGCAGGTGGCGGGGATATTCTGTTGGAACAGAACCTGGACGGAAGCCCGGACAGTGACACGGTCGTCGCGATTGATGGCGTGACCTATGAATTCTCGGTGGAGTTTACCGGAACTTTGCCGACGACCAAGAGCACCGGGGCGGGTCAGGTGCCCGATCCATATGAGGGGGCGAACCTCATGGTGATCACGGTCTACGATTATCCCACAGCGGGCGACACCACGCGGTTTGCCTTTATGCCGGAGGAGACGGCGACGCTTGCGGATATGGATGCCTTTGGCAATGGCGCGATTGCGGTCCAGGGCGTGAACGAGACGCCAGCCCCGGTCACGATATGTCTGTTGCGCGGGACGTTGATCCGCACGCCGACGGGAGACCGCCCGATCGAGACGCTGCGCGAGGGGGATTTGGTCGTCACAGCCACGGGAGAGGTGCGGCCGATCCGCTATATCACCTATCAAAGCTTTGCCCATCCGGGGGCGGAGGATGTGCACGGGATCCTGCCGCACTGCATCCGCAAGGATTTCTTTGGGCCCGACCTGCCCTATCGCGATCTCTATCTGTCGCGCAATCATCGGGTGACATTGTCAGGGCCGATGGTGGAACTTTATTTCGAGGCGGAAGAGGTGTTCGCCGTGGCGAAGTTTCTGAGCGACACCACGGGCGGCGTGGCGGAGGGAGAGCGGATCGAGTGGTTCAATATCCTGCTCGACGATCATGCGGTGATCGTGGCCAATGGCCAGCCGGTGGAGAGCCTGTTTTTGGGGGATATGACGCTGGAGACGCTGTCGCCCGAGGATCGTTTGGCGATCCGGGCGCGGTTCTCGGACCTCGCCACAGCGCATCTGTCCAAGAGCACGACGAGGCTCCCGTCGTTGCGGGCGCATGAGGTGGCGGTCTATTGCAATGTGGCAGGTGTCATGTCTCACTCCTTGGGGATGGCTTTGGCCGCCTGAGTCACTTCGCCTCTGACAAAAAACCGCGCGAAGGACGCCCCTCGCGCGGTTTCGTATGTCGGGCCTCTGAGCGTTACCGCTCTGAAATCATTCCGAAATCATGGACAGAACGCGGTTGCGCTGTTCGGTGTAGAAGCTATCGGATTGGCCCATCCAGCCGGAGGTGGCCTTCATCGAGTCTTCGACAGATTTGCGGATTTCGACAAAGAGATCGTCGTCCATATATTGGTCGAGCACCTCTTTGGACGCGCGACCGAAGGCCTCCCAGACGTCATCCGGGAATTGTTTGATCTGCGTGCCGCCAGCGATCAGGCGTTGGAGCGCCGGGCCGTTGTTGGCGAGGAAGAGGGAGTAGTCGAACTGATTGCACTCGGCGGCGGCGGTGTCGATGATCCGCTGTTGGCCCGGGGTGAGCGATTGGAACACCTCAAGGTTGGTGTTCACGGAGAGCGCGGAGCCGGGTTCGTGGAAGCCCGCCGGGTAGAAATAGTCACAGACCTCTTGCAGGCCGAGACGTTCGTCCGACCACGGGCCGACCCATTCGGTGCCGTCGAGCGCGCCGGAGGAGAGCGCCTGATAGATGTCGCCCGCGGGCATGACCTGAACAGACGCGCCCAGTTTGCCGACCACTTCACCGCCGAGACCCGGCATGCGCAGTTTGAGGCCCTGGAAGTCGGCGACCGAGGTGATTTCCTTGCGATACCAGCCGCCACCCTGCGCGCCGGTCTGGCCGCCGATGTTGGTGTGCAGGCCGAAAATTTCGCCCAGATTGCGGTGCAATTGCTGTCCGCCCATGCCGTAATACCAGACCATCAGTTCCGGCGCGGTCATACCGAAGGGCGAGGTGGTGAAAAACGCCATCGCCGGGTGCTGGCCGGTGAAATAATATTCGGCGGAGTGGTAGATGTCGGCCTGACCGGAGGTCACGGCATCAAAAACCTCAAGGCCGCCGACCAATTCGCCCGCTGCACGGGCCTCGATGGTGAGCTGACCGTCGGACATGGTGTTCACGGCATCGACAAACCGCTCGACCGCGTCCCAGACGCCCGCGAGACCGCGCGGCCACGAGCACACCATGGTGAGCGTGCGGGTGCCCTGCGCATAGATCGGCGCGGCGAGGGTCGAGGCGGCGGCGGCAGAGCCACCCAAAGCAGAAGTTTTCAGAAAAGAACGACGGTCCATAGGCTTGGTCTCCAAGTGGCGCGCGAGGGGGAGCCCCGCGCCAAATCGCGCGCACCCTATAAAGGCGCTTCAAGAGATTGAAGAGCCCGAGCCGCGACATTTCGGCCTAAAAGTGCGCGCAGATGCAGAGGGGGGCTGCAGAGTTGCGCAGGGGAGCGGGATGGGGACTTAAACGGGAATTGGCAGTCTCTGCCCTATGGCGCAGGTTGGGCTGGTTATTGGGAACATGTGGCAAGCTGGCGAAGGATGCGGTCGATTTTGAAGGCTCTCACAACATGGCTCCACCGCTCGCTCTACAAACGAGCACGAAGGCCCATGGAAAAGGCTGAAGCAGGAAGTTCGGTGCAGGAGTGAGAAGCAGACATTCGCTACGGAGCAACATCTCTCGACATCAAGGTGATCATTTCAATACGATCTTGATCATAGAAAAACTGAAAATGAATGACATGAGAAGCATAGTCGAAACGAACATAGGCTCCAGCTTTACCCAAGTAGGGGCTGTAGCTCCGTTCGCCTTGCTTAGTTGCTGCCCCATATAGCCGTAATACGTCAGTCCGTGTCAGTTCAAAATCAACACCTCCCGCAAAATCTTTGAACCCTCCATACTTTTCAGAATATATGAACAATGAAATTAGACATCCATGCACATCGAAGCTAAGCGCAATCCCGTTTGAAGCGAAAGTATAATGTGTACGAACCATGTGTTCCGGCAAATCTTCATCCACGGTTTTCACATATGCCCATTTTTCGAAATGGCTTGATTTGAGCACCTGACTCTCTGATCGCCCGAGCAAATCAATCAGTTCATTCATCTAGCTCTCCATCCCTATCTCACTCAATTAAGTCAGGATTGTTTCTGGTCAGCCCCACCGAAGTGGTCCGCTTAGAGTGGTATTGCATGATCTGCCCCACGTCTATCGGGACGGTGGTTTCTGGAGCGGGCGGACGGCCGCCCGAGACAATGACGCCGAATGGCATCAGCTACCCCGAAAATCCGGACACTGATGTAAGCCACGTTTTGTTGTCTGCTGATCTTCGAAGAAATGCATCCACTTGGGGAGTATGAAAAAGTTTAACAGAAATATAGCTGTTGCCCCAACAAGGCTGATGAATAGCCCCGTGCATCGTCGACGCCTTCCTCCCTGATTTTGAGGCAAGGAGGCCATGAGGGGAAGCACGAAGCGCGCCCGCGGCAACGGGCGGTACTGCCGCACGGGTCTTGAGACGGAGCGGCTCACACGCCGCGTTTGTTGCCCCAGATCAGCACGTGGAGTTGCGGTAGGAGACGTGGGGTGAACCAGCCGTCTGTCATGGTCTTGTCCACGAGCCACAGCATCCGCTCGGCGATGGCTTCGGGGGCCACGGGCACCTCGGGGTCGACTTCCGGGTTGCCCGGTTGCAGATAGAGCGGCAGGTCGGGGAAACGGGCATGCGCTTCTTTGGCCCAGGCATAGTCCGCATCGTCGAAAATCACGATCTTCATCACCCTCGCCCGCGCGCTCGCGCCCGCCGCGACACAGGCGGCGAAATTGTCCCAATCGACGCGCTCGCCGCTCGACGGCGGTTTGGGAGAGAGCACCAGCGTGTCGAGGTCAGAAAACCAGGGCCGCGCGACGGAGCCTTGGGTTTCGCAGGCAAAACGGTATCCGGCCTCACGTCCCCGCGCGATGAGCGGGCCGAAATCCTGAATGGCCGGGTTGCCGCCCGAGATCGACACGGTGAGCGGCTGGCCGTTTGAGAGGCGCAGGATCTCGTCCCAGACGGCCTCGGATGTCATCGGGGCCCAGCTGTGGCGATAGGCGCTATCGACGGCATGCAGGCTGTCACACCAGACACAGCGATAATCACAGCCCCCTGCCCGCACGAAAACGGTCGCCTCACCGATCAGCGCGCCTTCGCCCTGAATGGTCGGGCCAAAAATCTCAGCGATGCGAAGCGGGGATGCGCCGCTCATGGACGATACTCCGCCCAGGTTTTCGGCGTCTCCGACACTTTGACGGCGGAGGTCTCCGGCCAGCGGGCCTTGCACCAGTCGTAGAAATGCTTGGCCATGACCTCAGAGGTCGGCATATCGAGGAGATCGTTGAGATGCCGGTGATCGAACTGGTCGTCGATATAGGTCTTGAGCGGTTTGAGATCGTGATAATCGCGGACAAACCCGTCGTCAGAGAGCGTGGCGGCAGCGAGTTCCACCACCACGATATAGTTGTGACCATGGAGGCGCGCGCATTGGTGATCGTCCGGCAGGTGGGTCAACTGGTGCGAGGCGGAAAAGTGGAACTCTTTGGTGATGCGAAACATCAGGCCCCCTCCTGATCCGCAACTGCCTGACGCCAGAAATCGGGATCCTCGTAGAGGGTCGGATCCTCAATCCCCGCGAGGTCAAATGCTTCGCGTCGCTCGACACAGGTGCCGCAGCGCCCGCAATGATGCGTGCCGCCTTTGTAACAGGACCAGGTCTCGGCAAAGGGCGTGTTCACGCGCGCGCCTTCGGTGACAATGTCGGCCTTTGAGCGGTGCACGAAGGGGGTGTAGAGGCGCACATCCGCATAGCCATCGAGCGCGGCCTTTTGCATCGCGTCAAACGCCTCGGTAAAGGCCGGACGGCAGTCGGGATAGATAAAGTGATCCCCGCCGTGCACCGCCGTGGCCACCGCCTCATCGCCATTGGCCGCAGCCACGCCAAAGGCAATCGTCAGCATGATGGCGTTGCGGTTGGGCACCACGGTGATGCGCATGGTCTCTTCGGCATAGTGGCCGTCGGGCACATCAATATCATCGGTCAGGGCCGAGCCGGTAAGCGCCGCGCCAATGGCGCGCATGTCGATCACATCGTGGGGCACGCCGAGCCGTTTGGCCGCCAGAGCCGCATAGTCGAGTTCTTTGCGGTGACGCTGGCCGTAGTCAAACGAGACCAGACGCGTCAGTTCGTGTTCCGCCGCCACGAGGTGGGCGAGCGACACGGAATCCAATCCGCCGGAGCAGATGACAATCGTTTTCATGGTATCAGTCCTTGTTTTGTTGCCCGGGTAGGCTGCGACCGGGATGGAGGGCATTTACCAGCCCGTGGCATGGGGATCAAGGGGACGGCACGCCTCGGACGGTGGCCGCGTGATCGCGACGGCGTGGCAGACTATGGTGCTCTCTTGGCGGGAGCCTGTACTGCGTGGTGAGATGAAATCAGGTGACAGAGCCTCTGAGCACGCCTAGGCTCGATGCAACTGGGGCGGGAACAGCCTCGGAACACACCGGAGGATCACCTGCGTTTGCCGAGGCTCGGCGTCACGCGGGACCACGCTCTTGGGATTATGGAGTACCGCATGAACGCAGTCACCGACACCCCCGTCAGAACCTTTATCCAGGTCGCCGAAATCTGGGAGCCGAAGGACGGCGTTTTGCGCCATAAATCCGGGATCTACAGCAGCAAGCCGGGGTTTGCCGAGGCTTCCGTTCATGAGAGTTTCAAAGAGGGCGAAGGATTGCCGGGTATGGCCTGGGCCGAAAAGCGCCCGGTGGTGCTCAAGGAATTCGACGGGTCGTATTTCAAACGCACAGAGGCCGCGAAAGAGGCCGGTCTCACGAGCGCCGTCGCGATCCCGGTCTTTGCCAAAGACACGCTCAAGGCCGTGCTTGTGCTGTTGTGTGGGGACGATGAGGCGCACGCGGGCGCGATTGAGGTTTGGGGGCAAGACGGCGATGTGCTTTCGCTCGATGACGGCTATTACGGCACGGCGGCCAGCTTTGAGGCGGTGTCCCAAGGCGTGACATTCGCGCGGGGCAGCGGCCTGCCCGGCGGCGCATGGGCCGCAAATGCGCCGGTCCTGATGCGGGCGCTCGGGTCGACCTACGGGTTCCTGCGCTCGGAAAGTGCCGGGGCGGCGGGGCTTCAACAGGGGATCGGCCTGCCGATCCCTGTGCCGGGCGATACCAGCTATATTCTGACGCTTTTGTCGGGAGATGTGACGCCGATTGCCCGCCGGTTCGAGATTTGGGACGCGCGCGAGGATGTGGTCGGGTCGGAGAAAAGCGCCCTGCGGATGGACGGCATCTGCGCCAATGAGGGCGCGCTTTGGCCGAAAGACAACCCGCCGACGGATGCGGTCCGGGTCAAGGCCTGGCACGGTCCCATCGGGCAAGTCATCGGCACTGGCCTCCCGCATGTCCAAGGCGACAGTGCGGGCCTGCCGAAAGGGTATTCGTCCATGATCGCGCTCCCGATCTATCGGGGCGGCGCGTTGGCCTATGTGGTGGCGTGGTATTTGTGAGAGGCGCGGCACTGCGCAAATTGAGGCCCCTGACAGCGTAAAATCCGTGCGTGACCGAAGGAATGTCCTGCGCTAACGTCGCTCTTATCCTAGCGGCGAGAGGCCCCTGTGCTAGGAGGAACGACTGGCGCAGATCATCGGGACGCGCCCCAGACAGAAGGCCCGTCTCATGATTTCCGTTCTCTCAAGCATCTGGGCGCTGCTCCTCGGCATTGTGTTGGTCATGCTGGGCAACGGCATGCAGTTTACCCTCATCGGTCTGCGCGGCGCGATTGAGGGGTTTTCGGCAACCGAGCTGGCCGTGGTCACATCCGGCTATTTTGTCGGGTTCCTGTCGGGTGCGCGGATCACGCCAAAGATGATCCGCCGGGTCGGGCATGTCCGTGTGTTTGCGGCGCTCGGGAGTTTTATGTCGGCGGGGCTGATCGCCCTGCCCCTCTTGACAGAGCCCTGGGCTTGGACGCTCCTGCGCATCCTGATCGGGTTCTGCATGTCCGGCATCTATGTGACGGCGGAAAGCTGGCTCAATGATGCGGCGACGAATGAGACGCGGGGCAAGGTGCTCTCGGCCTATATGCTGGCGCAAACCATCGGCATCATCGGGGCGCAGGCGCTTTTGACCTTGGGCGATGCGGGAACCTCCGTGCTCTTCATCGGGGCGTCGATCCTTGTGTCGGTCTCTTTCGCACCCATTCTCTTGTCGGTGACTCCCGTGCCCGCCGTCGAAGTCGCGCCGCCCATGCCCCTGCGCAAACTGTTCAAAAGCTCACCTCTGGGTACCGTCGGGATTTTCCTTTTGGGCAGCATCTACGCCACGCAATCCGGGATGGGCGCGGTGTTCGGGACGCAGATCGGGCTCGGCGCCTCGCAAATCGCGTTGTTCGTGGCGATGCTCTTTGCCGGGGTCTTGGCATTCCAATACCCGATGGGCTGGCTTTCGGACAAAATCGACCGGCGCAAGGTCATCTTCGGCGCGGCCGTGATCGGCACCGCGGCAAGCGGCTTTGGCTGGGTCATGGCCAACAATATCTGGCTCTTGATGGCGACGGCCTTTGTCGCGGGCGGGGTCACGACGCCGCTCTACGCGCTCTTCCTCGCCTATGCCAATGACACTCTGTCACCCGAAGACATGCCCGCCGCCTCCGGGGGATTGGTCTTTACCTTTGGCATCGGCGCCATCGCGGGGCCGCTCGTGACGGGCGCTGTGATGGAAGCGCTCGGCCCCTACGGGTTCTGGCTCGTGACCGGGGTGACCTTCGTGGCAATCGCGCTCTACGCCGCTTACCGCATCATCAAACGCGCCCCCGTGCCGCAAGAGGACACCGAAAGCTACCTCAACGTGCTCCCGTCCAGCTCCACCGTCGCCGTCGAAGCCGCTGGCGTGTGGTCGGCGGAGCATGGGGGGACGGAGGAGGATGAGGGGCGCTCTACTGAAGGGTGAGGCTCTTTGTTCGTGACATCGCCATTTCGTCTTTTCCGCTCATCGAGTGTGCGAAACACCAATTGATGGAGGTCGAATTTAAAACCTGCGCCGTGTTCATTGAAGTGGTCCCAGTTTTCAGGACAGCTTGGCAGCGTCTCTATTGCGGGCTTTTTGAAAGGGCTCCGATTTGCTCATAGTCGTAGCGCAAAGCCTTACGGGCACAGGCTGGCGTCCGGTCTTTGTCATAGATGCGACAAGCCGCTGCGGCTTTAATTTTCATTTGGATATTGATCTCGTCAAATGCGGTAAACGCATCGCTTTCCGCATCTCCGGGCCGCTTCATCGGAATACGTGTCGCAGCGACACCAAACACCGCTGGTAGGGCAATTTTCGCACATTTGACCTGATCTTCTAGCGCGTATTCGGCGTTAATCATGAGCAAAAAACGACCCAGTCGGCCCTCCGTATCGGCGTTAAGCCCAGCGAAACATCCATCTTGAATGCGTTGATAGCGGTTGTGCATATGCTCAGTAAAAGCAACGAAAGCGGGATTGTCTCTGAGACGCTGGTAGTCTGAATTGTCTTCAATCACGCTGTCTGCGCCATCATAGAAAACCACAAGAAAATTCGTGGTGGTCTGCATGTCGTCGTTGCGATCCAGAATGCTGAACTCGCTATTGTTGTTTCCTAACCTTGTGAGCGCGAGCTGGGAGTACTGGAACACAGTCGAGGACACCAAAGCGGCCGTGTATGAGACGTCTTGATCGGTATCCGGAGCAAGCATTTGAAAATGAATGCCTTGAGCCCAATAGGGTATCAGGCCGGATGGGTGCGATGTGTCTGTGAACGCATAGGCCATTTCATAAGCCAGCGGATGCAGTGTGACATCCGCCCGAGAAGACGCAGTCTGGCAAAAGATACACAAAACGGAGAGCGCAACGCATCGTGTGTAGTCGAATATGCTCTGAAGTTTTGTCTTTTTCATTGGTCTCTCAAATTGCATGTTAACGCTTCATATAGACTGAAACAGCGCCGCAATAAAAACGCAGCGTTCCTATTTTGCGCGTTCAACCCAGTCAGCATGTTGCCTGAAAATCGCTTGCATTAATTCGAACGGACATTCGTTGCCGTCATCAGAAAATTCTTTGCGACATATGGCTGCCATCGATAATGCGAGAAGGAATTCTGTGTCGTCCGCGTACCGAGCCGTTTTGGGCACGGCTGAGCCATCAGGGCGTAAAGTAAACTTATACCCCGTCATTGTGTTTGAAATACCGAACGCCAAAAGGCTTGTGACCGACAAACACATGCGCTTATGTTCTTCCGGAATGGAGCCATCGATTACGGCCATGACACCCTTTATCTCGTTCCTTTCCGTTACGCTCCAACGTCCATAACACCCTGGCCCCTGCTTTATGACGCCCAATTCAGCAATTTCCTTTATGACTGAGGATGCGCCAGAAATGTGTGCTTTCGGTACGAAATAGATATCTGATGAAATTGAATTTGGAGTTTCGATCAGCAAAATGTTTGTCTGAGCGGAGATTTTGGCCTTCTTTGGAAACATGTCATTGGGAAAACCCACGATCTGAATATCTTCTCGGGCAGCCTTCGCTAAGGGCAGAAGCGTAGAAAGTGCATGCTGTTTCGTTGCGTCATCTTCTAGCCCGACAAATTGAACGACCGGGCTTTCACCCCAATGCGCTATTGCCGGGTTGTTAAGGTTTTCTCGACGATACCGACCTGCCGGATGCTCGTCTTGAGCGAAATTACTGTCGGCGTTTGCCCATCCCCACGGCATAAAAAAGAAAAATGTAAGGGCAACACAAAGAGATACTCTCGACATCGTATATCTAAACATAATCTTTCGTCTCATCTGTTGCGATGAGCTACTCCCCATCTCTGGTTAAGTCCAATTTGAAAAATTTAATGATGAACGTGCGCGCGGGTCGATGTTCTACTCCTAAAATTCGCCCCAAGCGCAAACTCGTAATCAACCACTCATGCGTTAGAGCAAAGGTTATACACAAAGCTGCCGTCGATAATCCCCAAACAGGAAAGGACAGGAGGAGCACAAAGTTCATGTTCCACCCCAAGTACTGGCTCACCTCCTCTAAGAGCAGAATTTCCATAGCCAGAACGTAAACCGTTAGGAATAAGCCGACTGGAGAAGCTATGAGTGGCAGCCTGTCATATTGCCGAATATACCACCTAACCAATTGCCGGAAATGCTTCATTATTTTCCGCATAAAATCAAACCTCTTTCAGAGCTTAACGCCATAATTTCCTCCCAATCCGACAGCTCCCAGCTTACGAAAGAACCGATCTGTCTTTGCGATATGCTCCCCGGAACTGACATAGAACAACACCAGATGCGCGTCCTGCGATTTTGCCCAATCCAGCACCGCGCGCACAAGTTTCAACGCCACCTTGCCACTAAGAAAAGTCCCGCGCACGCTTTATACGTGTGACGTTCAAAACAAAATCTGTCCAAAATTTGGAATGGTAATTTGATATCCGAGCGCGTGCTCCCAAATGCCGAGGCTTTAGTGGAGTGCGTCTGCAGCCAATGACCGGTTTCCCGCCCGGCCTTGCAAAATCTTCGCAGACGCGGCGAGCACTGCGCAGCGGCGGACGGCAAGAAAGTCCGGCATACCTGTCATCAAGGCGCAAACGGTATGACGTCCGCTTTCAAACCACCCAGACCAAAACCGCCTTCACGTCGTGCTGAGATTGAGTGTCTCCAACCCGACAACTCCCTTCCAACAAAATAAGAGGCGCGGCTTTCGCCGCGCCCCCGCGCCGCAAGAGGACACCGAAAGCTACCTCAACGTGCTCCCTTCCAGCTCCACCGTCGCCGTCGAAGCCGCTGGCGTGTGGTCTGCGGAGCATGGGGGAACGGAGGAGGATGAGGGGCGCTCTACTGAAGGGTGAGGCTCTTTGTTCGTGACATGGCCATTTCGTCTTTTCCGCTCGTCCTGTGCTCGAAACACCAATTGATGGAGATCGAATTTAAAACCTGCGCCGTGTTCATTGAAGTGGCCGCATTAAATTCAACAGTCTTATGAGACTTGTTTCCACCAACTGCGAAAAGAAATCTCTTTCAAACTTACCACTTCAACACGTCAGCTAAATTCTGACGAAATGCACCAATCACTTTCCCATGCTCTCTCTCAAAATCTTCAAAAAAGCACCTCCGATAAACAGCCAAGACAAGAGAGCTGTCACAACCAGAACGTGTCCAGCCCCTGCAACGATCTCATTCGCAGAGTTCAGCATTCGAGTAGCGACACCGAAGGCTATCAACATCAAAACGAATGAGATTGGGAGGATCGTCCATGGCCGCTTTTTCGCCAAGGCATGGTATCGGTCAAAAGGTGTTTTATAGCTCATTTTCCCTCCAGCACTCGCGAATTGTGCAGGTAAATTGATTGGTTCTCGATCCAAAGGATCTTACTCAAATAGAGCAGCGCGACGGACGATCAGTATGTTCTGTTTGAAATATCATTGCAAGATAACGCCTTGTTATCTTCCCTAAAAATAAAGGGCGCGGCTTTTGCCGCGCCCCCTGTGTTCGAGCCTGATAAAATCCCAGGGTCTAATCGGCTTAGCCGATCATCGCACCGTCTTCACGCCACACGGCGATCACGGACGAGCGCGGTTTGCCGGCGCCGTCGGGCCAGGAGCCGCCCGGGTGTTGGATGCCCACAAAGGCCACTTTCTTGTCGGCGGACCAGCACAGGCCCGTGACTTCTGCGCCGTTCGGGGCGGTGAGGAAGCGGGCGATTTCGCCGGTTTCCGTGTTACCCACGAGCATCTGGTTGTTGCCCTGGCCTTCGAACTCGCCTTCGTTGCTGTCGTCGCCGTCGGTTTGGATCCAGAGGTAGCCATCCGAGGAGAAGGCCATGCCATCGGGCGAGTTGAACATGTTGCCCGCGTTGACGTTGTCCGAGCCGCCGTAGACGTTGTCGTAGACGTTCGGATTGCCGGCCATGACGTAGAGATCCCAGGAAAAGGCGTCCGCGCCGTGGTCTTCGCCTGCAGGCACCCAACGCACGATCTGACCGAAGTTGTTGGTCTCACGCGGGTTCGGGCCGTTCACAGCGGTGTCGTCGCCGCCAGCGTTCGGTTTCACGCCACGGTTTTTATTGTTGGTGAGCGCGCAGTAGGCCTCGGCCTTGAGCGGGTTCGCCGCGATCCATTCCGGACGGTCCATGGTGGTCGCACCGACTTTGGAGCCAGCCATACGGGAGAACACGAGGATCTCTTCCATGGACATGCCGGTGGTTTCCGGCGTCAGAGCGAGCCATTCGCCGGTCATGTCGTCGTTGAACTTTGCGACATAGAGCGTGCCCTCAGAAAGGAGACCCTCGGTGGAGCCACCCTCGGTGTACACGCCGTTGGAGACGAATTTGTACATGAATTCGCCGCGCTCGTCGTCGCCCATGTAGACAACCACACGACCGTCAGCGGCCTGCACCATCTCGGCGTTCTCGTGCTTGAAGCGGCCCAGAGCGGTGTGTTTCACCGGGGTCGAGGTCGGGTCGAGCGGGTTGATCTCGGTGATCCAGCCGTGACGGTAGGGCTCGTTCGGCTCTTTGGAGAGATCGTAGCGGGTGTCGAATTTCTCGTAGGCGTAGCGGCCTTCGCCACCGATGCCGTAGCGTTTGAAATCGTCGCGCTGCTCGTAGTCGCCGGTCGCACCGAAGTAGCCGTTGAAGTTCTCTTCGCAGGTCAGATAGGTGCCCCAAAGCGTCTTACCGGAACCACAGTTGTTCATGGTGCCTTTCGGGCTCATGCCTTCCGGGTCGGCGTTGGTTTTGACGAGATCAGAGCCAGCGGCCGGGCCGTCCATGGTCATCTGGGTCTCATGGGTGATGCGGCGGTTGTAGGGGCTGTCGACGACAACCTCGTAGCCGTTGCCCATATCCGCGACTTCCATGACGGTGACGCCCTGAAGGTTTTTCAGGAGTTTCACTTCGTCGGCGTTTTGCGGCACACCTGCGGAGGCTTCCGGCAGGTTGATTTTCGGGTTCACGTATTCGGAGTTCACCGCGATGACTTCTTTGTCGCCATCGGTGAAAAGCTCCATCCCGTCGGTGTTTTCACCGAAGACGCGGTCGGACATGGAAACGTCCACGCCGCCAACCGGGGAGTAAGCGGACGCAGCGTCGGAGAACAGAGCGTCGCCCCAGCGCACGAGCACTTTCCACTGGTAGCCTTCCGGCACGTGGATGTCGTGGTCGGTCGCGATGTCGATCGGCTTGAACGCAAAGCCCATGTGGTTGTCGGCACGGGCGGCGGTGGTGGAGGACATTAGGCCTGCGGTGCCCATAGCGAGCGCGCCGGAGCCAAAGGCAAGTGCGCCGCCAAGGAAACCACGGCGCGAGATCGCGCGTTCGACAACGGCGTCGAAATCATTGGTCTGGGGGCGCGGGTCGCGCATTTCGTCAAAGTCGTCCCAAGACAGGTCGACAATATCCTGATCTTTCATGATGAGCTCCATCACTGTGTGCGTTGCTAAAAGGTTGAAGACTTTCCGCGAACGGAGAGGAAGTCTTTCGCCGCGACATGTGCCAACTGCGCGCGACAGCTTTGTGACAGCTCCGTAACACATACATGAAACTGGATATGGCGATCTCAGACCCGCGTGCGGGAGACCGCCAAAAGGCCCGGATCCCGGCCCGAATCCCGGCCTGTGGTCACGCCGGTCCCCCCGTCCAAAGCGCATGCTCTCCAACAGACCCCTTGCCCTGAGGCCGCTCCTTCGGCAGAGTTGCGCGCACGACCCTTCACAATATCAGCCCATCTGGGCACCGGACTGGGAGGATCCGAGATGTTGGAAACGGCTCTTTTGCAGGACGCCAATGGCGCACCGCTTTTACGTGATAAGCTCAACGACACGCGCGAGTGGTCCGTGGTGAACGATTTCTGTCACCGCGCCTACATGCCATTGTCCACCCGCCCGCTGACGCGGGGGATGGATCCGAATGCGACCATTCGCATGGTGAATGTCGGCCAGATCACCTTTAGCCGGTTTTGTTTTGGCACCCCGACCCGCGCCGATGATTTCGACCCCGACAGCGGGAACATCATCGTGGTGAACACGCTGCGCGGCTCTGTGCGCCACCCGCTGAACGGCAATGACGCCATAGATACGCGTCCCGGCGACAGCTATGTGGTCGATTGCAGCCGCACGGATTACTGGAACCTCGCGGATGGGCATGACCTGCAATTGAACCTGACCATTCCGCACAAGCTGATGGAGGAGACGGCAGCGCGGTGGTACGGGTTTGTCCCCGAGGACGATCTCTGGAAACAGCGGCTGATCTTTGGCGAGGGGCAGTCGTCGTGGTTGTCGCTTTTGGATTACGCCACCCGCTCGCTTGATGCGCGACACGACGGCATCGGCGACCCGCTGACGGAGCGCCGGATCGAAGAAATGATTTGCCTCGACCTGTTGCGCCACTGGGCCAAGGGATCCGGGCTCAACCTCGAAACCGGCGCGCGGGCCGCCGCGCCGCATTACGTGCGCGAGGCCGAGCGCCTGATGCGCCAAGGGGCCGAGGAGGCCCCCACAATCACCGAGATCGCCGCACGGCTCGGCATCACCACGCGCAGCCTGTCAGAGGGATTTCGGCGGTTCCGCGGCCTCACCCCCTACGAGTTCCTGAATGCGGCCCGGCTCGATGCCCTGCACGAGGCCCTCAGGTCCGCCCATCCCGGAGAAACCGTCACCTCGATTGCACGGACGCGCGGCTATGTGAACCTCGGAGCGATGACAAAACGCTACCGCGATCGCTTTGGCGAGACCCCGGCCCAGACGTTGCGGCGTGGGCGCGGCTGAGAGAGAAGGCGTCATAAAGTGACAGTCGTCGCGCGTGCTGTTTGCAGCGAACGTCCGGCCTGAGCCCAAATCTAATTCTTTTTGCAACGCGGCGAAGGACGACTTTCGCTGCGGAGGGTACGATCTTAAGATGGCAGCATGACACTGACGAGTTCGATCACCGACTATAACCAGATTTGGCCGCGTCTCTTTTCGGACGAGGCAGAACGACTGCGGTTGATATTCGGCGATGCATGCATCGACATCCATCATGTCGGTAGCACAGCGGTTGAGGGTCTGGCCGCGAAACCTGAAATTGACATTCTCGTGGTTGTTTCCCATGCCAACAATCTAAATGATTGGCAGGCTAACCTAGCTGGCCTGGGTTACAGGCGTGGTGGAGACTTGATGACAGGTCATCATTTTTTCAAACGGGATGTAGGAAAGGTCAGAACCCATAAGATTCATGTCTGCGTTTCGGATCACTCTCAAATCAGCAGAATGCTGGGAATACGCGACCACTTGCGTCGTAATGCAGCTGATCGCCGGGCTTACGCAGAGCTCAAACTGCGCCTCGAAAGAGAGAACCAAACGGGCATCGCAGAATATCTAATGGGCAAAGCGGCATTCCTTGACGAGCTATATCGGAAGAGCCGAACATAGGCATAGCCGACTTTGAGAACGTTGCAGCGAAAGCCCGCTTTGTCCCGCCGCAATAAACGTCACGCACTTCACTCCAGATTTGGATCAACAACGTGCGACACACGCCTATCGCTTTCCGTCTTCACGCAAGCGCACAAAATGATATAACATTACACTATTCTCAACCCCGTTTGCGGCAGCGCGGCGAGGTTTGATTCCGTTTTAGAGTAGAGATTTCCGATCTGGATCGGGTCGCGGTATGCAACGGTCTACCCACCGCATCCCAGAAGATTAGGCTCCCTCCTGACGCGAGGCCCGCCCTCGCCTCACGCAACACTTCAGGAGGAGACCCGCAATGAAAGCGCTCGTTTACCAAGGACCCGGTGAAAAAAACTGGATCGAAAAAGACAAACCCGAAATCGAAAAACCCACCGATGTGATCGTCAAAGTGACCAAGACCACGATCTGCGGCACCGATCTTCACATTCTCAAGGGCGATGTGCCCGCCGTAACGCCGGGCCGCACGCTGGGCCATGAAGGCGTCGGCATTGTCGAGGCGGTGGGCGATGCTGTCGCCAATTTCAAACCGGGCGATCCGGTGCTGATTTCCTGCGTCACATCCTGCGGCAAATGTCCGAACTGCAAACGTCAGCTTTACGCCCATTGCGATGACGGCGGCTGGATTCTCGGCCACCTGATCGACGGCACCCAGGCCGAATATGTCCGCATCCCGCATGGCGACAACTCGCTCTACCCGATCCCGGAAGGTGCCGACGAAGAGGCGCTGGTGATGCTCTCCGACATCATGCCGACGGGGCTTGAGATCGGCGTGCAATACGGTCGCGTGAAACCCGGCGATACGGTGGCCATCGTTGGCGCGGGGCCTGTGGGCATGTCCGTGCTTTTGACCGCGCAATTCTATTCCCCGGGACGCATCATCATGATCGACGTTGACCCGGCGCGTCTTGAGCTTGCCAAGCAATTCGGCGCGACCGATACGCTTCAGGTCGGCAAGGACGACGTGGTCGAAGAGATCATGAAAATGACCAACGGTCTCGGCGTCGATGTCGCCATCGAAGCGGTGGGCGTGCCTGCCACCTTTGACACTTGTCAGAAAATCGTCTCCGCAGGCGGCTCCATCGCCAACGTCGGCGTGCACGGCAAATCCGTCGAACTTCACATTGAAGAGCTTTGGATCAAGAACATCAACATTTCCATGGGTCTGGTCAGCACCAATACCACGCCGATGCTGTTGAAAACCCTGAACTCGGGCAAGGTCAATCCGGGCAAGCTTGTGACCCACCGTCTCAAGTTGGACGAGATCATGGAAGCCTATGAGATCTTCGGCAACGCCGCACGGGAAAAGGCGATGAAAATCATCCTCACCGCCTGATTTCAATCCGACCCAAAGACGGACTAAAACGACGCCGGGGCAGCGATGTCCCGGCGTTTTGCCGACAGTGGCGCGGGGCGAAATAGGTCAGCTATTTTAACATTATTTCACGCACACCCCCTATCCGCGACATTTTATTCACAAGGCCATGCCTTTTGCGGTTGACGCCTTCTGCGGGTGCACATAATGTCCGGCTCACACAGCGAAGGATCGAACGCCATGATGGGCATTCTTGTACTTGTAGTAGGGACGACGCGCATGGGCCGGTGACGGTTAACCATAATGGATCCCATGCGCCCCCGAGTTCACTCCGGGGGCTTTTTTGTAGCCAAATCCCACAAGACAAGATGACCGAAGCGACCGAGAGGTCCGACGCAAATAGCCCACTTGTAGGGGCTGACAGACCCGCGCCCCAGATCAGGGGCACAACAGATGATGACGCGTGAGACGGAGAGTAAGATGACACGTCAGATGACCGGAGCGAAAATGGTGGTTCAGGCCCTGAAGGATCAGGGTGTGGACACGGTATTCGGGTATCCGGGAGGCGCTGTCCTTCCGATTTACGACGAGATTTTCCAGCAGAACGACATCCAGCACATTCTGGTGCGCCACGAGCAGGCCGCGATCCACGCCGCCGAGGGATATGCCCGCTCGACCGGCAAGGTTGGTGTGGCGCTTGTGACCTCTGGTCCCGGCGCGACCAATGCCGTGACCGGTCTGACCGACGCGCTGTTGGACTCGATCCCGCTGGTGGTCTTCTCCGGCCAGGTGCCGACCTTTATGATCGGCACAGACGGCTTCCAGGAGGCCGACACGGTTGGCATCACCCGCCCCTGTACGAAACACAACTGGCTGGTGAAAGACACCGACGAGCTGTCCGGCACGATCCATCAGGCGGTCCATGTGGCCCGCTCTGGCCGTCCCGGCCCGGTTCTCATCGACCTGCCGAAAGACGTGCAGTTCGCGGATGGCACCTACACCCCGCCGGCCAAGGCCAAGGTGAGCCATTACCAACCCAAAGTGAAAGCCTCCATCGAGGAGATCACCGATCTGGTCAAACTGATCGAAAAGGCCGAGCGTCCGGTGTTCTACACCGGCGGTGGCGTGATCAACTCCGGCCCGGCGGCGAGCCAGCTCCTGCGTGAGTTGGTCGACGCGACCGGCATTCCGATCACTTCGACCCTGATGGGTCTGGGCTCTTATCCGGCGTCGGGGGAGAACTGGCTCGGCATGTTGGGGATGCACGGTCTCTATGAGGCCAACATGGCGATGCACGGCTGTGACCTGATGATCAACATCGGCGCGCGCTTTGACGACCGGATCACCGGCCGGATTCAGGATTTCTCGCCGAACTCCACCAAGGTGCATATCGACATCGACCCGTCCTCCATCAACAAGGTGATCCGCGTCGATCTGCCGATCATTGGCGATGTGGGGCATGTTCTCGAAGACGTGCTGAAAGTCTGGAAATCGCGTGGGCGCAAGACCGGCAATATCGGCGCATGGAAGGCGCAGATTGCCGAGTGGCGTGACGTGCGCTGCCTGACCTACAAGAATTCCGAGACGGTGATCAAACCGCAATACGCGCTGCAACGCTTTGAGGAACTGACCAAGGGGATGGATCGCTACATCACCACCGAGGTCGGCCAGCACCAGATGTGGGCGGCACAGTTCCTGGGCTTTGACGAGCCGAACCGGTGGATGACCTCTGGCGGTCTGGGCACGATGGGCTATGGCTTCCCGGCCTCCATCGGTGTGCAATTGGCGCACCCGAAAAGCCTCGTTGTGAACATCGCGGGCGAAGCCTCGTGGTTGATGAACATGCAGGAAATGGGCACGGCGATCCAATACCGCCTGCCGGTGAAACAGTTCATCCTGAACAACGAACGCCTCGGCATGGTCCGTCAGTGGCAACAGCTCCTGCACGGCGAGCGCTATAGCTCGTCCTGGTCTGAGGCCCTGCCCGACTTTGTGAAACTGGCCGAAGCTTTTGGCGCCAAGGGCATCAAATGCGACGATCCGAAAGATCTCGATGACGCGATCATGGAGATGATCAACTACGATGGTCCGGTGATCTTTGACTGTCTCGTCGAGAAGCACGAAAACTGTTTCCCGATGATCCCGTCTGGCAAGCCGCATAACGAAATGCTGTTGGGCGACGCCTCCACGGATGGGGCGATCAAATCCGACGGCGCGGTTCTGGTGTGATGAAACGCCTGACCGAGACACTGCGCGCGGTCTGCGCCGCCCTGATCGCCACATGGGGGCTGGCCGGCTGATCCGGCCCCTGAGACCATAGATTTCGCCGCTTTGACGGCCAACTGAGAGGCTTACACATGTCTGCTCTACGTATCGAAAAAGGCTCCACGAGCCACTCCGCCTACGACCTTCGGGATTACCATGCCGATGTGGTCGAGAAACACACGCTTGCCGTTCTGGTCGACAACGAAGCGGGGGTTTTGGCCCGTGTGATCGGGTTGTTCTCTGGTCGCGGCTACAACATCGAAAGCCTGACGGTCGCCGAGGTGAACCACGACACGCATCTGTCGCGCATCACCATCGTGACCACCGGCACCCGCGACGTCATTGAGCAGATCAAGGCACAGGTGGGACGGATCGTGCCGGTGCACGAGGTTCACGACCTGACCGTCGAAGGCCCTTCGATCGAGCGCGAGCTGGCGCTGTTCAAGGTGGAAGGCACCGGCAACAACCGGATCGAGGCGCTCCGCCTTGCCGAGATTTTCCGCGCCAATGTGGTGGATTCGACCTTGGAAAGCTTTGTCTTCGAGATGACCGGCCCGTCCGAGAAGATCGACGCCTTTGCCGACCTGATGCGCCCCTTGGGCCTCAAGGAAACCGCGCGGACCGGCGTGGCCGCTCTGGCGCGCGGTCAGGCGTAAGCGCAGGACTGACGGGCACCGGACAGCCCGACAGACGATGAGATCAAGGCCCCCCAGCGGGGCCTTTTTCGTGTTCTGATCTGTCCGTCGACTGGCGCTCTGCGTCCTCGCGTGGTGAGCTAATAGGTCAGGGGAAAGGTGCCGATCTTGTGACGTGCGGCCAACGTGGCCCGTGGTGTGGCCTCGACCCGTTCCATCAACACCGGAGAGGGCGTCATCACATCCTGCGTCGATATCGTGCTTCCGAAATAAAACCGCTCGTGCCCGAGATAGCGCGGCTCCATGCCACCGAGTGCCATCACCGGGAGGTGGTCGAGCGTTGTGATATAGGCAAAGCCGACATTCTGGGCAAAAATGACCCCGTGCAGGCGGCGCATCCGTGCACTGGTGCCCACGCCAAGCCCGTCGGCCACACCGCGCGAGATAAAGCCGCGCACCCGGACATTCCCGCCCGCATCGCGATTGATTTTGACCATGGAAGAGCTGAGCGCATCGCCGACGAAATAGGACCGGCGATAGTGGAGATAGAGGCCGTCGGGGAGGATGTCGCGGTCCACGGGCCGCACCGCCGTCGCTTTGAGCACCGCACCGATGGAGGCCCAGCTCGGCAATTCCGGCGGGTGCGACAGAGCCTCTAGCGGTTCCAAGAGGATGCGGGCGTCCACCTCGAAATAGGTGCAGATTTTGTTGAGTATGTCGGGGCGGGGAAAGGCCTCGCCGTTCAGATAGCGATTGAACTGGGTGCGGTTGATGCCGAGATCGCGGCAGAGTTGAGAGATCGAGACACAGCGGCGTGACAGTTCACGCAGGTTGCGTCCAAACACGCGACGCAGAGCATCCGGAGAGCGATCTGACGGTTCATGCCAACTCCCTGCCATCGCGTTTCCCCCAAAACACATTTGACCAATACTCGGAGGCATCAGAGAGCGCCCTCCCCTCATGCCGAAAATTCACATGCCGCCGAAAATCACGCGTGGTGCGTGTGTCACGGCATTGACACAAAGACGGTACCATCTTTTTCGTGTTCTACAAAATCTGACGCTAAAGAGCGTCAAGTTCACCTTACGGCAGTCACATAATAACGCCTATAGCTAAAATTTTACGCGTGTTAAAAAATATATCCCCTTGGGGAGAATGTGTGTGAAAGTAACGAGACATGCTTGGAATTATTATTTGGTCGGACCCCGAGGCACATAAGGCGGTGATCTGGTGCGAAGATCACGGCGATCTGGCCTTTGCCAACGGGACGGACTGTCTTGTCGGCCTCTCTGAGATGCCCGGCGAAGGGACGCTGGTGCACTGTCTGACCGAGATGCGGGACACAACGCGGACCTGTGTGCGCCTAGTCGTGCTTGATCATTTCGCCGCGCCGGAAATCGCCGAGGCCCTGCGCGATGAGGCCGCGCAAACGGCAGCGTAAGAGCGACCTCGCGGGCCAAATTCGGCCCACTCCCCACATGTTCAACAAGAAAAAAGGGAGGTCCAAAGACCCCCCTGAGTTTCGCTGATCGGGCTCCTATTGATACCGCCCGGTAGATTTTATGCCTGCGGCCCGATCCGCGTCGGGAGCGAACGCATCCGCTCCAGAAAAAGGTGTTCTCTCGAACCCTCACAAGGCGCTCCGGGTCGAAGGGAGCGCCTCCCTGCCCCGCCACACATCAAAGGGGCGGGACAAATCTCTTAGCTCAGTGCAGCACGCGACCCGTGCTGGAATTCACCGAGAAGGTGGCCGTGCAGCCGCGCGCCAGTCCGGTGCGCAGATGCTGCACGGAATAGGTCACGGAGGTGCCCGGAACACCGATCACTTCGGCGCCGTAGAAGGCGTCCTTGAGTACGTCCGTCATGTCGGAGCCAAAGTCGGCCTCGATCGTATTGCCGCGCATCGACACGCGTTCGGCAACACAGTTTTGACCTTTGATCTTGAATGCGAGTTCCATGATCGTCACTTCGTCCTTTTTTTGATCAGCTACAGCCCGAGGTGCCGCCGCAGGTGTTGCATTTCATACAGGTGCCGTTGCGCACCAGCGTGTAGTTGCCGCACTCGCCGCAAGGATCGCCCTCGTAGCCCTGCATTTTCGCCTTGGTCCGCGCGTCCATCGACACCGTGCCGGTGGAGAGCGCCGTCTCCGTGGGGGTTGCCACCGTGGCCTTGGTCTCCGGCACGAGGGTCTGAAGCGCGACCTCCGGGTCGATGGAGCCGTCGAGCGCAATCGCCCCGGCCATACCGCCCTGAAGCACCACCAACTCTTGCGGCAGACGCTTGCGCAGGTAGCCGGAGGACGAGATCTGTTTCAGAACCTCGATGGATTTGGCAGAGGCCGCCTCAGACGGGGCTTTCACATTCGACACGCCCTCAGCCGCATCTTTGTCCAGATCATCGAAGGCCGCGCCTTGCGGTTTGACGTGGGCGAGATCGGTGCGGTCCAGATAGGACACAGCGAGTTCGCGGAAGATGTAGTCGAGGATCGAGGTGGCGTTCTTGATCGAGTCGTTGCCCTGGACCATGCCCGCCGGCTCAAACTTGGTGAAGGTAAACGCATCCACGAATTCTTCGAGCGGCACGCCGTATTGGAGACCGACGGAGACGGCGATGGCGAAGTTGTTCATCATCGCCCGGAAACCCGCGCCCTCTTTGTGCATGTCGATGAAGATTTCACCGAGGGAGCCGTCCTGATATTCACCGGTGCGCAGGTAGACCTTGTGCCCGCCCACGATGGACTTTTGGGTGTAGCCTTTGCGGCGGTCGGGCATTTTTTCGCGGCCGCGCGCGACCTCTTTGATCACGACTTTCTCGATGATCTTTTCGGCCAGAACGGCGGCTTTTTCCTGTGCGGAGCCGGTGGCGAGGATTTCCTCGGCCTCCTCGTCGTCCTCGATGAGGGCGGTGGCGAGCGGCTGGGACAGTTTGGAGCCGTCACGGTAAAGCGCGTTGGCTTTGACGCCCAGGGACCAGGACAGCTCGTAAGAGGCGAGACAGTCCTCGATGGTCGCATCGTTCGGCATGTTGATCGTCTTGGAGATCGCACCGGAGATAAAGGACTGCGCCGCCGCCATCATGGTGATGTGGCTCTCAACCGACAGATACCGTTTGCCTTTTTTGCCGCAGGCGTTCGCACAATCGAAGACGTTGTAATGCTCTTCCTTGAGGAAGGGCGCGCCTTCGAGGGTCATGGTGCCGCAAACGTGGTCGTTGGCCGCCTCGATGTCTTTCTTGGTAAAGCCCAAGGAGCGCAGGAGATCGAAGCTTGGGTCGTTCAGCTTTTCTTTCGGAATGCCGAGCGTGCCGGTGCAAAACTCTTCGCCCAGGGTCCACTGGTTGAACACAAAGCGGATGTCAAAGGCGGAGGGCAGTGCGGCTTCGATCTTGTCGATCTGAGCCTGACCGAAGCCGTGGCCGATGAGCGCGGTGTGGTTGATGCCCGGCGCGTTGCCGATGGTGCCGTGACCCACGGCGTAGGACACGATTTCCTCGATCTGGCTGGAGGAATAGCCCAGTTTTTCGAGCGCAGCGGGTACAGAACGGTTGATGATCTTGAAGTAACCGCCGCCCGCGAGCTTTTTGAACTTCACGAGGGCAAAGTCCGGCTCGATGCCCGTCGTGTCACAGTCCATGACGAGGCCGATGGTGCCGGTCGGGGCAATCACGGACACCTGCGCGTTGCGGTAGCCATGCTTTTCACCCAGCGCGAGCGCCTCATCCCATGCGGTTTTCGCCAGTTCGACGAGATGCGCATCCGGGCAGTTGGCGTGGTCGAGGGCAACGGGTTTGACTTCGAGGCCTTCGTAGCCGGTGGATTTGCCGTAAGCGGCGGTGCGGTGGTTGCGGATCACGCGGAGCATGTGCTCGCGGTTTTTCTCGAACTTGGCGAAAGCGCCGCGCTCACCGGCGCTCTCGGCGGAGGTCGCCTAAGACACACCGGGCATGATCGCAGTCAGAGCGCCAGCAAGAGCACGGCCCTCATCCGAGTCGTACCCCAGACCCATGTTCATCAAGAGGCCGCCGATGTTCGCGTAGCCGAGACCCAGGGTGCGGAAGTCGTAGGAGCGCTGCGCGATCTCTTTCGACGGGAACTGTGCCATCATCACGGAGATTTCGAGGGTCAGCGTCCAGATGCGGGTCGCATGCATGTAGCTTTCCGCGTCAAAGCTGCCGTCCGCTTTGAGGAAGGTCAGGAGGTTCATCGACGCGAGGTTACAGGCCGTGTCATCGAGGAACATGTACTCGGAGCACGGGTTGGACCCACGGATTTCGCCGTCTTCCGGGCAGGTGTGCCAGGAGTTGATCGTGTCGTGGAACTGGATGCCCGGATCGGCACAGGCCCAAGCGGCGTGGCCGACCTGATCCCAAAGCTCACGGGCGTTGACGGTCTTGGCGACCTTGCCATCGGTGCGGCGCAGAAGCTCCCAGTCGGCGTTTTCCTTGACGGCCTTGAGGAAGGCATCGGTCACACGCACGGAGTTGTTGGAGTTCTGACCGGAGACAGAGGCGTAGGCCTCGGAGTCCCAATCGGTATCGTAGGTCGGGAATTCGATCGAGGAATAGCCCTGTTTCGCGTAGTCGAGCACGCGTTTGACATAGGTCTCCGGGATGGCGACCTGTTTCGCGCCACGGATCGCCTCTTTGAGGGCCGGGTTGGATTTCGGATCAAACGCGCCCTCTTCCGAGCCGTCGAATTCACGGATCGCGGCAAAGATCGCGTTGAGCTGACGCTCGTGCATCTTGGAGCCCGCGACGATGGACGCCACTTTCTGCTCTTCGATGACTTTCCAGTTGATGAATTCTTCGATGTCCGGGTGATCCATGTCACAGATCACCATCTTGGCCGCGCGGCGCGTGGTGCCGCCGGATTTGATCGCGCCAGCGGCACGGTCGCCGATTTTCAAGAACCCCATGAGGCCGGAGGACTTGCCACCGCCGGAGAGCGCTTCGTTCGCGGCGCGCAGGGACGAGAAGTTAGTGCCGGTGCCGGAGCCGTATTTGAACAGGCGCGCTTCGCGGACCCAGAGGTCCATGATGCCGCCGTCAGAGACGAGATCGTCAGCGACGGACTGAATGAAACAGGCGTGCGGCTGCGGGTGCTCGTAAGCAGAGGACGAGAGCGTCAGCTCGCCGGTTTTGTAATCGACATAGTGGTGACCCTGGCCCGGACCGTCGATGCCGTAGGCCCAGTGCAGACCGGTGTTGAACCACTGCGGGCTATTCGGTGCACCCATCTGGGAGGCCAGCGTAAAGCGCATTTCGTCGTAATAGGCTTTGGCGTCCTCCTCCGAGGAGAAATAGCCACCTTTCCAGCCCCAATAGGCCCAAGCGCCAGCGAGACGGTCGAACACTTGTTTGGCGGAGGTTTCGCCGACGAAACGCGCGTCTTCCGGCAGTTGCGCCAGTTTGTCTTCGTCGGGCACAGAGCGCCAGAGGAAGGAGGGCACACCCTTTTCGCGGACTTTCTTCAGCGCCGCCGGGACACCCGCTTTGCGGAAGTATTTCTGGGCGATGACGTCAGACGCCACTTGCGACCACTTGCTCGGGACTTCGCAGTTTTCCAGCTGGAACACGATGGTCCCGTCCGGGTTGCGAATTTCAGAGGAGGTGGTGGAAAACTCCAGCTCCGCGTAGGCGTCTTGTCCAGCTGTGGTGAATTTGCGTTCAATCTTCATTGTGCCCCGACCATTTCTACTCTCTCGAACCTGCGGATGCGTGTCCCGCGGCCCCTGACCTCCGTAAAACCCGTCTCTGCGGTCCCCCGCGTGACTGGCCATCTCGACCCGTGCAGGGACACGCCAACGCGTTCCGAGCACCGCCGGCGGGTGTTCTACATCTTGTGTCTTCTGTCGGGTGAGGAGCACAGGACACAGACGTACACCACCCGGACCGATCCCGCGTGGATGCAGAATCGGTGGTCATGCAATGTCGTGTTCCTTCGGTCTGATTACCGGTGGCACATCCTGTCTCTCAATCGCCCGTTTTCTTCGGCTTTCACGATGTTTCATCGTGGCGCCCAACAGGTCTCTGGTTGGATATGTCTCCCGGAACCTTAGTCCCTCACCGTCCCAGCGACACTAAATGTAGTGGATCACTCATCCGGCCCACACAATGTGCAGCGTCTTGCCCACTGTGGTCAACGCAAAATTTAGCGTTTTATTCACCAAAATAGCATTGACGGAATTTGCCCACAGACCGCCACGATTCGACCCCGCCCGCGTTAACGATTTTTTCTTTGTTTTCCATGCGTTTCAGCTCAAAGGTTAACGATATGCACGAGCATCTGTGGATATGTGGACAAGATCAAAAATGCGGTTTCTGCGCCGCAGTGTGACTTGTTTGCCCAAAACTAGAGCACACTACATCTAGTAGCCTATTGCGTAGGAGTTTGGGGCGAAATTCGGCGATTTTCTCAAGAATCCGGAGAATTCAGCCGGGTTTTGAGGCGCGACAGGCGGGCGACGAAGATGCTGCAGGCGCATATCCGGGCCGGGCGCTCCACACAGTGTTTCTCGAATCACAGGCCGCGAGTTAGGGGCCATACGTGGCTCACGCGCGCGGGAGTGAGGGCTGCGGACACATCATATGGAGGATCATGATTTCGGAGATCATGGCGTTGGTGCCTCGTGTCGATGGACCACGACTGCAGACACAGGTGCCCAACGCCAGAGCGGCGTTGTCTTGCGATTTGGCGATGTCAGGAAAATGGCCGTTTGGTAAGTGGCCGCTTGAAAGTGGTCGGGGCGGCGAGATTCGAACTCACGACCCCCTGTACCCAAAACAGGTGCGCTACCAGACTGCGCCACGCCCCGACCGTGACGCCTTCCCTACCCTGTCAGGATCGGGTTGAAAAGCCCCTAATCATCTATTCGCTGACAGAAAGACAGGGCGCGGCCGCCTCCGGCCCAAAGCCCGGATGACGGAGCACATCACCGGGGGCGATGCCGAGCGGGCTCGCCAGCCCGCCGTTGATTTCGAGCACCGCGAAAATCGCATCGCCGCCCGGAATGGGGGTGCGATCAAAGGGCACGGCGTTCTCGTGCACATGCTGAATGACGCCGCGCGCGTCGACAAAGATCATGTCCAAAGGAATGCGGGTGTTTTCCATCCAGAAGGCCACGGGTTGCGGGCGTTCGTACAGGAACAGCATACCATGGCTTTTCGCCATGCTGTCGCGGTGCATGAGGCCAAGCGCGCGTTCGCCCGCGTCATCGGCGATTTCAACGGAAAAGCGCACATCTGGGCCATCGCCGGTGATAATCACTTCATCCGCACGACAGGTGTCTTGGGCCGCGGCTGAGGTGGCGACCAGGGCGGCCAAGACCGCCCCCCCGAACACCCCAGACAAGGCCCGCAGGTCAGGCATCCTCAGTGTCGGCGGCGTCCGAGGCCACCGGTTCACGCAGAGCGACATCCCAGGCGGTGACATGCGCCGCCATACGCCCGCGACGGCCGTCGATGACGCGAAGGCCGACGGCCTCCCCCGGCATCAGATCGGCAAGACCGGAGCGACGAAGCACTTCGATATGGATGAACACATCTTCTGGACGGCCAAAGACGTTGGCAAAGCCAAAGCCCTTGCCCTTGTCGAACCATTTCACCCGCGCCGGTTCCAGCGGCAGGTTCAGGCTTTCTTCGTCCACCTCTTCGAGATCTTCGAGGATCGGCCCCGTGCTTTGCACCGGCGGCGCGATTTCAAGAACTTCGACCGCCTGGACTCCGCGATCGGTGCGCTGCACAACCAGACGGATTTCCGCAGCATCGGCCACGGAACTTTGTCCAAAATTTCTGAGGACATTTGCGTGAAGCAAAATATCCGGACCCCCGTCGTCCGCGACGACGAATCCAAATCCACGGGTCGGATCGAACCATTTCACATGGCCCGAAACGACATTCCCCAAGTCAGTCACAGTCATTCTCTCATTCTCATTTGACACCGAGACAGACGCCCGGAGCCAATACCTTGGGGCCTTCGCCCCTCATCCCACCTGTAAACCTGTGACAATCGGCCCCGAGGTGCAAGCCCCCCATGGCCTGTCTTTTTGAACAATAGGCCCGATTTCCGTCTGAATGTTCTCTTTCTTACAGGTTTATCTTAGCACGACTTACGGGTTCAGCCGAAGAATATCCCACGGAGCCTCTACGGAGGCGCGCCGCCAGCGGAACCGATCGTGCAGACGGAACTCGCCATCGGCCCAGAATTCGATCTCCAGAGGGGTGATCCGGTAGCCGCCCCAGAACGGCGGACGTTTCGGATTTGGCCCGTGTTTCAGGCCCTCTTTGGCCACCGCCTCCATAAGTTCGGTCTTGGACGCTAGTGGGCGCGATTGTTTCGAGGCCCAGGCCCCGATGCGAGACCCAAGAGCGCGAGATTTATAATAGGCGTCAGAGGCCTCGTCCGTTTCGCGGGTGACGAGACCACGCACCCGCACCTGACGGCGCAAGCTTTTCCAATGCAGGACAAAGGCGGCCTTGCCGGAGGCCTCGATCTCTTCGCCCTTGGCGCTCTCGTAGTTGGTAAAGAACACAAAGGCGTCGTCGGCGATCTCCTTGAGCAGGACCATCCGCACGTTCGGCAGACCGTCGGGGTCGACCGTGGCGATGGCCATGGCGTTGGGATCGTTGATCTCCTTGGCCTCGGCCTCTTTCAACCAGCGCCGCGAAATCTCGAACGGATCGTCTCCTGCGAAAATGCCTTTGCGTGGGACCATCACCCGGACTCCTTTTTCACTCTGTGTCCTCGATACCGCCCCAACATGCACACAGCAAGGGGGCGTTCGTCGTGCAAAGCGGGCTGTGCGCCTCTTGTGTGTCTCTTGTGTCTTTCGTCTGTCCCTTTGCTGTGACGCGGCGTCACGAATTGCCCCGACACAGGCTTGATCGCCGGGGGCAAACCTCCTAAAGCCAGTCACACGACACAAAATATGGGTTGAGGACCGACCATGACCAAATTGATGGATGGCAAACGCGGGCTGATCATGGGCCTCGCCAATGACAAGTCAATCGCCTGGGGCATTGCCAAAGCCCTCTCCGAGCACGGCGCAGAGCTGTGTTTCTCCTATCAGGGCGAGCAGCTCAAGAAACGCGTTGATCCGCTGGCCGAGCGCCTCGGCTCCGATTTCGTGGTGGAATGCGACGTCTCTGACGAGGCCTCCATGGATGCGCTCTTTGCGGCCATCGAGGAAAAATGGGGCAAGATCGACTTTATCGTGCACGCCATCGGTTTCTCCGACAAAGCCGAGCTGCGGGGCCGTTACGTCGACACCACCCGCGCGAACTTCAACCTGACCATGGATATTTCCGTCTACTCCTTCACCGCTGTCGCGCAACGCGCGGCAAAGCTGATGACAGAAGGCGGCTCCATGCTCACCATGACCTATTACGGCGCCGAGCGCGTCATGCCGCATTACAACGTGATGGGCGTGGCCAAGGCCGCTCTGGAGGCCTCCGTGCGCTACCTCGCCGAAGACCTCGGCAAGGACGGCATCCGCGTGAACTCCATTTCCGCAGGCCCGATCAAGACGCTCGCCGCCTCCGGGATTGGCGATTTCCGCTACATCATGAAGTGGAACGAATACAACTCGCCGCTGCGTCGCAACGTGACCATCGACGATGTGGGCGGCTCTGCGCTCTACCTGCTCTCCGATCTTTCGGCGGGCGTGTCCGGCGAGACCCACCATGTGGACGCGGGCTATCATGTCGTCGGCATGAAGGCGGTCGATGCCCCGGACATCTCCAAAGGCTAAGGCCCTCGGCGACAGCTGGTTCAAAACGGGGGCTTCGGCTCCCGTTTTTCGTTTTGATGCCTTTGGGAGGCGGCATGACCCTCGCGATTTTCCTGTCTATTTTGAGCCTGCATTTCATCGCCGCCATGTCGCCCGGCCCGTCTTTCGTGGTCTCCGTGCGCACCGCCGCCTCCGAGGGATTTCGCCCGGCCTTCGGCCTCGCCGTCGGGTTCGGCCTCGGCGCGGCGACTTGGGCGCTGGCGGCGATCTCCGGGCTGTCGGTTCTGTTTGAGCTGTTCCCCGGCGCCTATCTGGCGTTCAAGCTGGCGGGTGGGCTGTTTCTCCTTTGGATCGGATACAAGACAATCCGCCACGCGCGTGATCCGCTCCCGGACCCCAGCCTCACGACCGCACAGCCCCGGAGCCTCGGCAATGCGCTCCGGCTCGGGCTGTTGACGCAATTCTCCAACCCCAAGCCCGCGATCTTTTTCGGTGCGGTCTTTGCCGGGCTGGTGCCGCCGGACAGCTCCATTTTGATCAAGCTCCTGCTGGTGTTTTTTGTCTTTTTGGACGAAACCTTGTGGTATGTGATTGTCGCGCGGCTTTTTTCGCGGCAAAAAGCACGACAAGCCTATGGCCGGGCCAAGCTCTGGACCGACCGCGCCCTTGGCGGCATGATCGCCCTCTTTGGCGCGCGGATCGCGACCAGCTGACCCACCCCATTTTCTGGCCCCATTCCGGCCCGCCATTCGATGAAAGGATCAAGAAAGATGTCCGACCGCCTGCCCCATGAAAAAGGCTTTCACATCAGCTGGGACCAGATTCACCGCGACAGCCGCGCTTTGGCGTGGCGTCTCGATGGCAAAGGCCCAGACGATGGCGCATGGCGTGCGATCGTGGCGATCACCCGTGGCGGCATGGCCCCCGCAATGATCATCGCGCGCGAGCTGGACATCCGCACCGTCGATACGATCTCTGTGAAATCCTACGACCACCAGAGCCAGTCCGAGGCGGTGGTGCTCAACTCGCCCGACGCAGAGTTGATGGGCGATGGCACCGGCATTCTGGTGATTGACGATCTGGTGGACAGCGGCAAGACGCTTGAACTGGTGCGCGCGATGTACCCGAACGCACATTTCGCCACCGTCTACGCCAAGCCGAAAGGCCGCCCGCAGGTCGACAGCTACATCACCGAAGTGTCTCAAGATACGTGGATTTTCTTTCCGTGGGATATGGCGATGCAATACGTCAAACCGTACCGCGGGCGGGACTAAGCCCCGCAATCAGAGTTCAAAGAGGGGCCGCGTGGCCCCTTTTTCATGCGGCCTTCGCGCCCAGTGCTTCGACCCTTTTGAGCCAGCGTGACACGGTTTTGGGCGTGGCCTCTGACGCGCCCGCAAACTGCGTCACCCGCACTGGTTTGATCCCGACAAAGCCGAGGATATGGCCTTTGAACGTCGCAGCGACCGGATTGCGATAGGCCAGCCAGAGAAACCATGTCGGCGTATCAGACGTGAGCACGACCCGCGCGCTGCGGCCTGAGAGCAGCGGCGCGGGCATGCCGAACCGCTTGGGATTGCGCGGATCGAAACTGTTGCCCGGCAAAAACGCCCGATCAAACAGCCCCTTGAGCTTTGCGGGCAGGCTCCCCCACCACATCGGCGCGACGATCACCACATGCTCCGCCCAGGTGAGATCGGCCATGACCTGTTTGAGATCGGGTTCCAGCGGCTTGACGTTTTTGTAGCCTGCCCGCTCGAAATCCACGTCGAATGCCAGCGCGCTCAGATGCGTGAGCCGCACCTCATGTCCTGCGGCCTGAGCCGCCGCGGCATAGGTGTCCGAGAGCGATTTCGACAGGGATGTCTCGGCGGGGTGTCCGTTCAGGATGGTGATGCGCTTGCGTGGCATGGGTGGGACTCTTTTAAAAATTGACCTCGGTCATTTTCATAATCGCAAATACTGACCGTGGTCAATTCTTAAATTTAGCCCAAATTGACCAGGGTCAAAAATATCCGTAAACTCA
>CAXPTW010000078.1:0-2518 GCA_964220165.1 Abyssibacter sp. | reverse complement strand
TGCCCGCTACTAGAATATACCCGTCCAACATCAGCAGAGTGAAGAGAACTGCCCTGTGTCAGCGGATCTCACCGTCGAATTCGGCCTTCAACCACTCTGTCCGACGGCAGATTTGAACTGCCCTCCGATGCGATACCGCTGAGCTCTGTGCCCTTGGTCTGGATCGCCGCTGCCGGATGGCGGGACGAGGGCGGAGATCTTCCGATTGCGGTCTCGGACGAAGGATGCCGTTGGCGGGCGGCTTCACTCACCGCGCTTCAGGGCGCGGGTCGGTCCTATGATATCCGCTGTACAAGCCTAGCCATGTGCGGACAACTCTCGGCCGCCCGCGTGGGATTGGCGTGGCACCCGTACCAGCCACCGTCGCCGCATTGGAAGCCAGTTTGGACGCGGTCTGTGCGTCCCTGCCGGACTTACCATATTTTCATCTGGGTCTCGTCGGGGATGTAGGATCAGGATTCATAACCAGTAGATGACGAGGGCGGCGAGGGCGATGGCCGAAAGGAAAACCTTCGGGCACCGGTCATATCGGGTGGCCACACGCCTCCAGTCCTTGAGCCTGCCGAACATGATCTCGATGCGATTACGCCGCTTGTATCTTCGCTTGTCATATCTGACCGGCGTCTTGCGTTTCTTTCGGCCTGGGATGCAGGCGCGTATCCCTTTGTCTTGCAACGCTTCTCTGAACCAGTCAGCATCATAGCCGCGATCCCCGAGCAGCCATTTGACCTTAGGCAGGCCGCTCAGCAGGGCCCGTGCGCCGATGTAATCGCTTACCTGTCCGGCGGTGACGAACAAGTCGATTGGTCGCCCCTGACTGTCACAGATCGCGTGCAGCTTGGTGTTCATGCCACCTTTGGTTCGACCAATCAGGCGACCACGCCCCCCTTTTTGACGGCCATGCTGGTCGCCGTCCGGTGTGCCTTCAGGTAAGTCGCGTCGATCATCACGGCCGTCTTCTCACCGTGTTCCGCCGCCAGCCCGGCCATCATCCGCGCGAAGATGCCTTTCTCGCTCCAACGCCTCCATCGGCTGTAAAGCGTTCTCTGATTGCGGTCTTGTCAAGCGTGGGAAGTTGATGTCCGTCCGGGGTCATGGTTCTCTCCGAGGTCGCATTGAGCGCCTCATGATGGTTTTCGGCGGCGGATCGTCTCCAATGTCTTATGCGGGGTGTGGCCCTGGCCACCCCATGCTCTACAGCGAGATCGATCAACCTCCGTCCCGTAGGGACTGCGCTCCCCGCGTCAGACGCGAGAACTCAGATCAGGCGGTGGCCTCCTTTGTCCATTGATAGTCAGATCCATTTTTCCAGAGCGTCAGCATAAGCACTGCGATTTTGCGAGCCGTCGCGACGGCCGCCTTGCGGAAGCCACGCCGTCCCGCCAGTCGCACAGCCCAGCTTTTCAGCCGCGAGAAACGTTTCACCTGATGGATCACGGATGACGCCGCCTCGAACAGTAGTCCGCGCACCGCACTGTCACCGCATTTCGAAACGCGCCCCGACCAATCCATCTCGCCGGACTGATGTCGCTTTGGCGTTAACCCAAGAAAAGCGCCCACATCGGACGTCCGGTTGAACCGACCCGGATCATCAACCAGTGCTATGAAGCTGAGCGCGTTGACCGGACCAACACCGGGGATTGTCATCAGGCGGCGCGCGACTGGATGGGCCTTGGCCGTTTTCCTCACCGCCTTGTCCAAGTCGTCCGCCACTTGGCACAACTTCGCATGGGTAGCGATGAAGGCATCAGCTATGACCCGCAAAACCGGGTCAATCTCGCCCGCTGCCGCCAGCTGATCGCGGAACGCTTGCCTCTGCTGTCCCTGGCCAATGCCGATCATACGGATGCCGAAGGTTTTGAGGACGCCACGAATGTGACCTTCGAGGTCCTTGCGCAACCGGATCAACCGTTCCCGCGCGCCTACCAAGCTGCGAAGCCGGTCCGCCTCCTCGCTACGGATGTGAACAGGTGTGAACCAGCCGGTGCGCGCAAGCTGTGCCAGACCTTCGGCGTCGGCGACATCCGACTTGTTGAGCCGCGCCGACAAGCTCTTGTGTGCCTTTCGGGCATCAATGCAGGTCGCAGGCAGGCCGAGACCGGCGAGGCCGCGCTGCAACCAGATCGATAGCATTCCGCTTTCATGCACTATCCGTCGGGGCGTAAGTTCGCGGTTGCGAAACCATCCCGCGACGCCCTCGGGATCAGCGGGACAGACGCCACGCGCTACAGTCTTGCCATCCCTGTCTACAACGCAGATCGAAATCTCTTTCAGCGACACATCCAAACCGACATAGTATTCCATAGGTCGTTCTCCTCACGGCTTATATCCATGAGGCCAACATACCGGACCTCGTTCGCCCACGGAGAGCGACCGCCGCAATCACACCATGTTTTATGCGGACCATACTCTCGTGGTGCATCCCGCCAACGCAAACCATTGCGATTGATGAAGATAATGCCGCTCAAGACGCGCCTGTCATCAACCCGAGGCTTGCCGTGCGACTTCGGGAAGAAAG
>CAXPTW010000077.1:0-51218 GCA_964220165.1 Abyssibacter sp. | reverse complement strand
TGATCCCCGCCGCCAAAGCCGCACCGGTCCAGCGAAAAGCGAAGACAATTCCAAATTTGCCCAGTGCTGCCCCGACGGGCGCCTGAGGGCCGAGCAAGATCAACAGGAGATAGCCCGTCACAACAGGCGGCAGGATCAGAGGCAAGTGAACCAGCCCGTTGAGCAACCCACGCCCGGCAAATCGCCACCGCGCAAGGGCATAGGCGGTCAGGATGGCAAAGGGCAAACTCGTAAGAGCCGCCCAAAAGGCGACTGTGAGAGAGAGGCTGACAGCCTCCATCTCATCCGGCCCCAAACCGGCCCAGTGCGCAATTGCCTGTAAAACGTCTTGGCCGATCATGGCCTCTTTGCCTCACTCCGTGTCCCCGACACCCATAACAGTGAAACCGTTCGCTTCAAAGACAGCCGTGGCCTCTGGGCCGGAGAGATAGTCAAGGAACGGTGTGGCGAGGTCGATTTGCCCGGCCGCCACAGGGGCGGCTGGGTAAATGATGGGCGCGTGGGTGTCCTCGGAAAAGCGGGCAAGGATCGACACCCGTGGCTCCGCCACCGCATCGCTCTCATAGGTGATCCCGAGCGGCACCGCCTGTAGGGCGACAAGCGCGAGGGCCGCGCGCACATTGTCCGCCTGCACGACACGGGGGGCGACGCGATCCCAAAGGCCAAGCGTTGTGAGCGCCTCTTTTCCGTAAATCCCGGCGGGAACGGCCTCGACGAGCGCCATGGCGATCTTTCCCTCGGAAAGAAGCGTCTCAAAATCGCTGGTCGGCGCGGCGGCTTCCTGTACGGGGCCGATCACGACCAAACGATTGCCCAAAAGGTCGGTCCGCAAATCCTCGACCAAGAGACCTTTGGCCTCCAGGTGATCCATCCAGGCCTGATTTGCGGAGATAAAGAGATCAGCGGGCGCCCCCTGTTCGATCTGGCGCGCGAGGGCGGACGACCCGGCATAGCTGATGCGCAGGCTTTGGGAGGTCGCGTCTTCATAGAGTGTCGCGATCTCGTCCAAAGCGGTCTTTAGGCTCGCCGCGGCAAAGATCACAGGGCCGCGCGCCTCGGCGGTCGCGGCTTCAGCCGTGCTGATCAGAGTGAGGCATAGGGCCAAACCCCATGTGAGACGGGTGCGCCAAGACTGAAAAGAAACAATTGGGGTCTTCATACTCATGCTCCAACACCAGTGCGCCCGGACACGCAACTGTTTTTACACCGTTTTAACGGGTTTCGGAGAGAGCCCGGCCGACTTTCGATGACGAGGGCATGGGGCATCGGCGTCACAGATTCTCTCGCATCGTCTGCGTTTCCCCACGTCAATCCAGATGTTTTTTAGAATCACGCTTTACAACCCGAGCGCGAGCATTCAGACATACTGCCAACGCAGCATCATATTAACTGTAAAAATTAGGCGAAAGACGCTGAAAACAGGTCAAAATAGGCGCAGGGAATAGGCGAATGCCCGCGCGTCTAAAAAACTTCACATAGAAGTTGGCTAATTTCAGGTTAACTTGCTGCAGGTGCACATCGGTGGTGGGGGCCCTCCGCTAGATGTTTGTGTGACGAGTAAAGTGCCTCGGCCGGAGAAAGACTGCTTCGGTTCAAAGTACTGATACATTTAGGAGTTCGGATCGATGACTTACATTTCGAAAACATCTGAGGACGTGACTGTTCGGCGCGAGTCTCAGACATCGGGATTTTCTCTCTATCGCTCCTTCGGGAAACGCGCGCTCGACATCCTGCTCGTTGTGGCGTCGCTTCCGGTGATCTTGCCGGTCATCCTCATCATCGCATGTTTGATCAAGCTTGACGGGGGTCCGGCCTTCTATTCGCAGCGGCGGGTTGGCAAAGACGGAAAAACCTTTGAATTCTACAAGCTGCGCTCCATGCATGTGAATGCCGATGCGATCCTGATCAAACTCTGCCAGGAAGACGCCGAGATCGCCCATGAGTGGAACACCTACCAAAAGCTGCGCCATGATCCGCGGATCACGAAGATCGGCAATTTCATCCGCAAAACGTCGATTGATGAACTTCCGCAGCTCCTGAACGTGTTCAAAGGCGACATGAGCATCGTCGGCCCGCGTCCCTTTATGCCGAGCCAGCAAATGCTCTACGAAACGGCACATGGCAAAGCCTATTTCGACATGCGTCCGGGTCTCACCGGTCCGTGGCAGGTGTCCGGTCGCGGAGAAACCAGCTTTGTCGAGCGGGTAAATTTTGACACCGCCTACTATCGCGATATGGGTCTGCGCACCGACCTCTCCATGATTTTGAAAACAGTCATGGTTGTGATCAAGCCGAACGGGCACTGATCCAAAATCGACATATCTGATCGAAAGGGGCCTGAGGGCTCCTTTTTTCATGACCATCCTTTTTGTGGCCAGAACATAGAAACGCCCCCGGTCCGCACACCGGGGGCGTTCTCCTTTAGGGTCGCACGGAACGGGGCGACGCCTTCAGGATTCTGTCTTGGCTTTCGGGGACTTCACCAGGGATTCGACGGTATAGACGAGGATCGCCATGCCGATCGCGCCCATCACGGCCACGCCCAAGAAGACGATGAGGTCCACTGCTCCCCCGATGTCGGAAGGTGCCGAGTGGGTCATCGCCATGACGAACCACACGGCCAAAATCGCGCCCACCGGCATGGAAAGTTGCGCCCAAAGGAATTTCCGCCAACTCACTGCGCGATCTCGGATCAGCACGTAGAGATAGGCCAGCGTCACCACGACAGCGGCGGCGACCATGGCCCAAAAGAGACCTCGGCCGAAGATTTCCTCGAACACGGCGATCAGGGTTTGAAAAGTCAGGTCTTTCATATCGCGGTCTCCTTAGGCTTTGCCACGCAGCATGGCGTTGTAAGTGGCTTTGAGGGCGACCTCTTTCATCAACCAGGAAATCCAGAGCTCTTCGAGCGGCGGGATGATCCCCGGGAAGGAGGGCGTGAGGTTGTTGTTGTAGTCAAACTCGACCAGCATGGCGCGGCCGATCTTGGTGATCATCGGGCAGGAGGTGTAGCCACCGTAGGTCTCGGTCGCCTGCCCGCCGGAAATGGCGGAGACGATCTGATCCTCGACCACTGGCACCTGCCATTTGACTGAGGCTGCAGTTTTGCCCTTTGGCACCCCGGCCACATCACCAAGCGCCCAGATTTCCGGGTAACGCAGGTGTTGAAGCGTCGCCATATCGCATTCGACCCAACCTTGGTCCGTCCACTTGTCGGCCCAAGAGAGACCGGATTGCCGGATCACCTCGGGCGCACGTTGCGGCGGGATGAGGTGGATGTAATCGTACTCCATCTCCTCGGTCCCCTCAGCCGTGTTAAAGGTCACGCGTTTCGCGCCTGCGTCGATGGATTTCACCGTATGCTGATAGACCGGCGCGATGTCGCGGTCCAAAAACAGCATGCGGACTTTCTCAGACACAATCGGCACACCAAAGAGCGCACCGTCATGGGCGCCATAGGTGATCTCCGCCTTGCCGCGATTGCCCGCACGGCGCAGGCGGTCATCGATGAGGAAGGTGTGTTTCAAAGGTGCACCGGCACATTTCATCTCGGTGCTCGGACGGGTGAAGATGCCGTGACCCCCTTCTTCGATAAATTTCGACGCGGCTTTCCATGTGGCGGCGGCATATTGCGGCCCGGCGTAAAGCGCGCCGATGCCGTTTTCCCCCACCATATCGAGCGAGAAGCCTTCGATGGCGTCGTGGTCAAGGATCAGGCCCGGGGCCACGACGAGGAAATCGTAGGAGAGCGTCTGACCGCCATCCGTGGAGACGGTTTTCGCGACGGGGTCAATGGCGGCGGCTTTTTCCGGGATGAGGGTCACGCCCTTGGGGAGCCAGTCCGTGGTCTTGGAGACCACATAGTCGGAGGGCTTCAACCCGGCGGCGACCAAGGTCAGGCCCGGCTGATACAGGTGGTCTTTGCGTGGGTCGATGAGTGTGATCTGTGCTCCGTCGAGACGCTCCATAAGACGGTTAGACAGGGCCGTGCCGCCCGCCCCCGCGCCGATGATGACGATCTTGGCGTTGGTTTGGATCGGGGCGGCCTGGACCTCGCCAGAGGTTGCGGCGAGGGCCGTGGCCCCGGCGGCCAGACCGAGGAACCCACGGCGGTTGACGGATGGGATGTTGGGGGAGTTCATATCTCTCTCCTATACTTATGCGAATATACGCATATTTTTGGTGCGGAAAAATCCGCCAACATCACCTGGCGGATCAGGGATTTGGGCGCTCCGGAGGCGGGGGAACTATGTCCACCTCCGGAGCGGGGCCACCTGAAGGGACGAACTGTCAGGCGGATTCTTCGTGCTCGTCGGTCAGACGCGCATCTTCACGCAGCTCCAACCACATCGCGTTCAACACCGCGAAAAGGGCTGCGAGCGGAAGGCCGAGAAGCCAAGCAAAATACCACATGAGACACTCCTTTCCTTAATAGCTGTTGGCGTTTTTAGAGACGTCATCCTCGGTCACCTTGCCCCAGAGCACTTTGTAGACCCAGGAGGTATAAGCGAGAATGATCGGCATAAAGATCACGGCACAGACCAGCATGACAAAGAGCGTCAGGTGCGAGCTGGAGCTATCCCAAACGGTCAGCGAGCTGTTCGGATCCACCGTGGACGGCAGGATAAAGGGGAACATCGTCAGACCGACCGAGGAAATGATCCCCGTAATGCCGAGTTTCGACCAGAGAAGCGTGGAAACCTCTTTGCCCTTGCGCAGGCCCATGACCGCCATGGCGATCCCGATAAAGGCCATCACAGGGGCGATCACGATCCACGGACGCTCAGAGTAGGCCGCCATCCACGAGCCACCATTTGCGACCTCGGAATAGAGCGGGTTGGAGGGTCCGTCTTTCACGACCTCGCCCACGATCTGATACCCGTCGATCCCGACAGCAAGCCACAGACCGGCAAGCGCATAGGCGCTCGCGGCCACAATCCCGGCCACGGTGCCGATTTTGCGGGCGCGCTGTTGCACCGGGCCTTCGGTCTTGAGACCCAGCCAAGCCGCGCCGTGCATCAGGAGCATGGACAGGGACACCACACCGGCCAACAGGGCGAAGGGGTTCAAAAGGCGCAACAGCTTCATGATCGCGTTGCCCTCATACATCGGCATGAGCATGTCAGGCGTCAGATAGAACGGCACGCCTTGGAGCACATTGCCGACAGCCACACCGAAGATCAGCGCTGGAACCGCACCGCCCACAAAGAGCGCCCAGTCCCAGTTCCGCCGCCATTTGGCGCCCTCGCGTTTGGAGCGATACTTGAAACCGACCGGCCGCAGGATCAGCGATGCGAGGATCAGGAACATGGCAAGGTAGAAGCCCGAGAAGGACACCGCGTAGAGCGGCGGCCAAGCGGCAAAGATCGCGCCGCCGCCCAAGATGAACCACACTTGGTTGCCTTCCCAGACCGGGCCAATCGTGTTGATTACGATGCGGCGTTCCGTGTCATTGTGCCCGACAAAGGGGAGGAGCGCGCCCACCCCCATGTCAAAGCCGTCAGTCAGCGCAAACCCGATGAGCAAGACCCCAAGGAGCAGCCACCAGATCACGCGAAGGACTTCGAACGTCATGAATTCATGCAAAATCATAGCAGTTACTCCGCAGGTTCGACCGCGAACGGTCCTTTGCCATCATGGGTGCGCAGACGGTGGGAATGGCGTTCCATCCAGGTGTTCGTCTCTTCGACATCCATGTAGGGGCCTTTTTTGATGTATTTCACCATGAGGCTCATCTCGATGATGAAGAGCACGGTGTAGAAGATCACAAAGCCCGTCAGCGTCAGCAAAAGGTCCGTGATCGACAGGTGAGAGGCGGACAGAGCCGTCGGCAACACACCGTCCACGGTCCAGGGCTGCCGCCCGAATTCCGCGACAAACCAGCCAAGCTCAGCCGCAATCCACGGTGCCGGGATGATGATCACGGCAGACCGAAGGGCCCAACGCGGGAACTGCATACCTTTGAACGACGCCCGGTAGAAGAAGTAGATCATCACCGCGATGAAGCTAAAGCCAAGCGCGACCATGATGCGGAAGGCCCAGAACAGCGGCCCAACACCCGGCACAGTATCATCGGCGGCCATGGCGATCTGTTCTTCGGTCGCCTCGCGCGGATCATCCACATAGCGTTTGAGCAACATGGCAAAGCCGAGATCGGCGGAATGGTCCTCAAAGGTGGCGCGGACCTCCGCAGGGGTCGCATCGCGCTCGGTCCGAATGGTCATGAGCGCATCATAGGCGATGATCCCGGAGCGGATTTTGTTCTCGGCTTCATCGACCAGCTGTTCAATGCCGGGGATTTCCTCGGTGAGCGACCGCGTCCCGATCAGACCCATCACATAGGGAATGTGAATGGCATAGTGCGTTTCGCGCGCCTCTCGGTCCGGAATGCCAACCAGCGTGAAGGAGGCCGGTGCCTCTTCGGTTTCCCACATGCTCTCAATCGCAGCCAGTTTCATGCGCTGCGTGTGCGAGGCGGAATAGCCGCTCTCATCGCCGAGGATCACAACGGACACAGCGGACATCAGGCCAAAGGCCGCAGCCACGGCAATCGAGCGCCGCGCGAGTTCGATGTGACGGTTCTTGAGCAGATACCAGGACGACACACCCAATACGAAGACAGAGGCGGTCACGTAACCGGCGGACACCGTGTGCACGAATTTGGCCTGCGCCACCTCGTTGAATACGACCTCAAAAAAGTTGGTCATTTCCATCCGCATCGTGTCCGGATTGAACTCGGCCCCGACGGGGTTCTGCATCCAACCGTTGGCGATCAGGATCCATAGCGCGGAAAAGTTCGAGCCGATGGCAACCAGCCAGGTCACGATCATATGGGCGACTTTGGACATCTTGTCCCAGCCAAAGAACATCAGCCCGACAAAGGTCGCTTCCATGAAAAAGGCCATCAGCCCCTCAATGGCGAGCGGCGCGCCGAAAATGTCGCCGACGTAGTGCGAATAGTAAGACCAGTTCATCCCGAACTGGAACTCCATGGTGATCCCTGTCGCCACCCCCAGCACAAAGTTGATACCGAACAGCGTGGCCCAGAATTTCGTCATCTGCCGCCAAATCGGCCGGCCAGTCATCACATAAACCGTCTCCATGATCGCCACGAGGATCGACAGACCCAAGGTGAGCGGCACGAAGAGGAAATGGTACATGGCTGTCATGGCGAATTGCAGACGAGACAACTCGATCAATCCGAATTCCATTTCTCTTTGCTCCTGTTACGCGAAAACATGTTTCGCAAATATATCTTTATGAGCTCAATACGCGGGCGTGCTGCTGCGCACTTTGACCCAAATCAATAAAAGTCATATTACAGATACGCCTTAAATGGATTGCGACATCCCGGCGCGGTGCGCCCGTTTTCAATCACTTACCCGTGACTTTTCGCGGGCTTTCTCGGGCTGAGCGCCACAATCCGGTCCGCCGCGCCCTGTTCTTCGGCACGGTGTGCGGCCATCAGAACGGCTGAGTCGGGAAGTGCAGCGCGAATCCCGGCGAGCACCTTGCTCGCCGTCGCGTGGTCCAAACCTTCGGTCGGCTCGTCGAGCAAAAGCACATCCGGCTCGGCCAAAATGGCCCGCGCCAGCACAAGTCGCCGCGCTTCCCCGCCCGACAGGCCCGCCCCTCGCGGACCGAGCATGGCCTCAAGCCCGCCTTTGGCTGTCACGACCTCTTTGAGACAGGCGGCCTCAAGCGCAGCCCAAAGGTCGGCGTCCTCGGCCTCGGGCGCAGCAAGGCGCAGGTTTTCGGCAACCGTCCCCTGAATGAGCGCGGCCCGTTGCCCCGCAAGAATGACACGCCCGCTCTGAACCGGCTCATCGTTGAGCGTCACCGCCCCCGCGCTTGGCGCAATCGCCCCTGCTGCGAGGAGCAACACCGTGCTTTTGCCGACGCCGGAGGGTCCTGTCAAAGCAATCCAATCGCCCGACGCGACCGAAAGATCAAAGGCCTCAAGAATAGGACGGGCCCGCGCCTCTCGGGCAAAGGACACATCGCGGAAGGTGAGCGCCACGGGGCCGGACAACTTTTCGGCCTGCCCCGCAACCGGCGTATTTTCCGTGCCCATCACCTCTTCGACCCGGCGCGCGGCGCCAAGCATCCGGCCAATCTCGGCAATCGCGCGGCGCAGGGGCGCCAGCGTTTCCATCAGGGCGAGCGCCGTGAAAAACCCAATGGCCGCGCGCGCGGGCGTGATGTCCCCGGTCTCGGCCAATGTCCCGCCAATCCAGAGCGCAGCAGTCGCCGCCAGCGCACTCACGATCATGAGCACAACGCCCGCCTGTCGTTCGATCCGGTCCGTGCGAGTCGCCGCCTCTTGCCGACGCACCTCCGCGTCAGAGACACGCGCTTTCTCAAGCCCGAGCTGACCGTAGACGGCCAAATCCTGTCGCCCGGTCACCAGGTCGATGAACCGCGTGCGAAACGCCTGCGCCGCGCTTTCCGCTTGTCTTGATGGCACACGGGCGCGCGTGATGCCCCAGAACAGCGCCCCTGCCCCGCCGAGCACGTAGATGAGAAAGACAGTGATCCCGACGGCGGGCGTCACCAACCACGAGAGCATGATAAGCGCCAAGACCTGAGTCACCGCGCCCGCGATCAGAGGGATAAACAAACGAAGCGGCACGCCGTCGAGCGCATCCACGTCGGCGACAATCCGATTGAGCGCCTGAGCGCCCCGTAACCGGATCAAACGATCATAGGACCGCGCCGCGAGGCCGGACAACAGCGCGACGCGTAGCTTGGTCAGCGCCCGCAGGGTCGCGTCATGGGTCAAAAGCCGTTCGCCATAGCGCGTCGCCGTACGCCCAATCGCCAAAAACCGCACCATCGCAGAGGGGCGGAACACGTCGAACACGGCCCCGACACCGGCGAGACCTGCCGCAGAGGCCGCGACGATGAACCACCCAGAGAGGCCCAAAAGCGCGCCGCCCATGATCAGGACCAGTGTAGCGAGTGCCAGCCCGCGAAGGAGTGCGGTGCGCTCCCCGGCCATCATGAGTTTGAAGATGCGCCAAAGCCGGGTCATGGCGTCACCTCGATCACATGATCCATCCGCGCGATCAGCGCCGGGTCATGCGTTGCCAGAATGAGCGTCGCGCCTTGGTCCGCGAGGTTGAACAGGCCTTCCGTGACCAAATCCGCCGTCGCCCGGTCGAGATCGGCGGTCGGTTCATCGGCGAGGATCACATCAGGCTGCGCCGCCATGGCGCGCGCCAACATCACGCGCCGCGCTTCGCCGCCCGAGAGGCCGCCGCCGGTTTCCCCCAAAAGCGTCAGATCGCCTTTCGGGAGCGCCGCGACAACCTCGGTCAGCGCGGCGTCTTTGAGAAGCGCAGGCGTCAGATCGGCCCCGAAGCCGACATTGTGGCGCAGGGAGCGAGCCAAGAACATCGGGGCTTGCGGCATCCAGCCGAGGTGCGCACGCCACGGGTCGGCGGAGGCGTCGCTCAGGGGCTGCCCTGCCACGAGAATGGTGCCGGACGCAGGGCGCTCTAACCCGGCAAGCAGGCGCAGAAGCGTCGTTTTGCCCGCGCCTGAGGGGCCGGTCAGCGCGATCTTCGCCCCCGGTTCAATCGAGGCATCCGGATAGGAAATCCGCCGCGCGCCGCGTTGTGCCACAAGGCCTTGCCACGCGAGCGTCGCGGGACCGGGCAAAGGCGCGGCGTCAGCACCCGTCCCAACCATCGTGTCCGCCTCCTGCGCCTCCCACTCGGCCAGTTCCCCGGCAACGGCCAAGGCGGCAGCTTTGTCGTGCCAAGCGGCGGAGATGTCGCGGAGCGGTTGGAAATACTCAGGCGCGAGGAGCAACAGGAAAATCCCGCCCCATGGGGAAATGGGACTGCCGTAGCTGCCCCAGCTCAGCTCCCCCAACAGGGAGAAGCCAACCCAGACCGCAACCATCGCCACACCAAGCGCGGCAAAGAGTTCCAGAACGGTCGAGGACAGAAAGGCGATGCGCAGGACCGACATGGTGCGGCCGCGCAAATCATCGGCTGCGGTTTCAAACTGGTCGATCAGGCGCGGAGCCGCGCCGAGGAGGCGAATGTCGGACAGGGCGGCGAGACGGTCGACGAGCAAATCGCCCAGAGAGCCGATCTCTTTCATCTGTCGCTCAGAGGCCTCTTTCGCGGCATACCCCACCAGCGCCATGAAGAGCGGGATCACGGGACCGGCGACCAGAAAGACGACGCCCACGGCCCAGCTTTGCCAAAAGGCGAGCGCAAGGATAATCAGGGGCACGGTCTTCACCCGCATCATGGCGGGGGCGTAGCGCGTCAGATAGGGCAAAAGCGCGTCAAGCTTTTCGCCCACCAAGGCCGCCAGAGCACCCGGCCCCCCGACGCCTGAAGGCCCAAGAGACACCGCCTCCCGTTGGAGAATGTCGTGGCGCGTCTGGGTCACGATGGATTGGCCCGCGTGAAACAGCATCCCCTCGGACAGCGTGGTCAGGGCCAGTCGCACAATCGCAAAGCCGAGAAAACCCAGCGCGGCGGCGGTGATCGACACACCGCCAGAGCCGATCAGCAATTGGGAGAAGCCCGCCGCGACCAAGGCCGCCTGAGGGAGCCAGAGCACGGCGGAGAGCGCAGACAGCCAAGACGCCCGCCGGATCGCCCGTCCCTCACGAGACAAGAGCACCGCAAGCATCCGCTTGTCCGCGGAGGGCGTCTTTTTCGTCTTTTTTGTCATATGCGCGTTATCCGACCGTGTTGAAACACGTGGTGTGCTCTTAGCTGGCATGTCCGGACCAGAAGTTCAATTGCCCGAAGGTGTCAGACTGCCTTCCTGCGGCGGGGTGTCTCAGGTTGGGCCTCTCGAACATGGCGGGCGCAGCGCAGCGGACTCGGTCGACATCGCCGGTAGGGCCGGAAAAAATTGGCGGAACCTGAAATTTATAATTGGCAGACTCACTTATTTCGATTATTCGCGAATTATGGAACAGTATAGCTTCACCTCAGATCACGCTACGACGGCTTTCGCGGCGCTCGGCCACGCCGGACGTCTCTCCGTCTTTCGGCTGTTGATGCGCTTTGCGCCGCGCCCGGTCAGACCGACGGAGATCGCGGATGCGCTTGGGCTTAAGGCCAACACGCTCTCCGGCTACCTGTCCGACCTGAACGCGGCGGGGCTCATCTCGTCGTCTCGCGACGGGCGGTCTTTGTTCTACACGGTGAATATGAGCCGCTGCGAAGGCTTGGTTGGCTATCTGGTCAACGACTGTTGCCGTGGCCGCCCGGAGGTGTGCTTGCCCCTCTCCGGCACCTCCGGCCCGGCGCGCCCCTACCGCGTCTTGTTCCTCTGCTCCGGCAATTCGGCCCGTTCGATCATGGCAGAGGCGCTTCTTCGAGATCTGGGCCACGACAAATTTATCGTGGCGTCCGCGGGGACCACTCCGCTCGGCGAGATCAACCCACGGGCGCGGGCGTTGTTGGAACGCGAAGGGCATGACACGCTGGGCCTCTGGTCGAAAGACATCGATCAGGTCAAATCGCTCCATCCCGACGGGTTCGATTTCGTCTTTACCGTCTGCGACAACGCGGCCCGCGAAGATTGCGCCGCATGGGCTGGCCCCGCGTTTTCCGCGCATTGGGGCCTCCCGGACCCGGTTGCCGTGACGGGCAACGACACCGAGAAAACTGTAGCATTTGCCCAGACCTATGACGCGCTGCGTCGCCGGATCGAAACCTTTGCCGCCCTGCGCGTCGATCAACTGGATCGACTGACGCTTCAGACCGAACTCGACACGTTGTCGACGATCTAAAGGATACCTCTCATGCCGAAAATTGCGCTCAATGGCCTTGGCCGTATCGGAAAACTTGCGCTGCGCGACCTGTTCGACCGGGGATTGGGCGAGGACATCGTCCTCCTCAACGATCTGGCGGGGGATGCGGAACAGCATGCGCTGCTGCTCGAATTCGACTCCGTTCATGGACGTTGGACCGGCGACATCTCCCATGACGCCGACAGTCTCACGGTGAATGGCACGCATATGATGCTCACGCGCCATTCCCGGATCGAAGACCTGCCGCTCAAGGAGTTGGGCGTGGATTTGGTGATCGACTGCACCGGTGTCTTTAAGACGGCTGAGAAAATCGCGCCCTATTATGAGGCGGGCGTCAAAAAAGTCGTGGTCTCCGCGCCCGTGAAAGATGGCGGCGCGCTCAATCTCGTCTATGGGGTGAACAGCGATCTGTATGATGCCTCCGCGCATGATCTGGTGACCGCCGCGTCCTGCACAACCAACTGCCTCGCGCCGGTGGTCAAAGTGATCCACGAAAACCTCGGGATCAAACACGGGTCGATCACCACGATCCACGACATCACCAATACGCAAACCATCGTCGACCGTCCGGCCAAAGACATGCGCCGTGCCCGTGCCGCCTCGATGAACCTCATTCCGACCACCACCGGCTCGGCGACTGCGATCACGTTGATCTACCCGGAACTCAAAGGCCGGTTGAACGGCCACGCTGTTCGGGTGCCTTTGCTCAATGCGTCGATCACCGATTGCGTGTTTGAGGTGGAGCGTGAGACGACCGCAGAAGAGGTCAACGCCCTGTTCAAAGCCGCCGCTGAGGGCGCGCTTTCGGGTATCCTCGGCTATGAGACCCGGCCGCTCGTCTCTACCGACTACGTGAACGACCCGCGCAGCTCCATCGTTGACGCGCAATCGACCATGGTGATCAACGGCACGCAGGTCAAAATCTACGCCTGGTACGACAACGAATGGGGCTATGCCTGCCGTCTGGCCGACATCGCCCGCATGGTCGCAGGGTCTATGTAACATGCCCGCCAGCTCCGCAGCCCCCCGCCCCGCGCAGCCCATGCGCGCCTATATGGCCGTTACCGCCGCCTATTGGGCGTTTATGCTCTCGGACGGAGCGTTGCGGATGCTGGTGCTGTTGCATTTCAACGGGCTGGGGTTTTCGCCGATCCAGCTCGCCTATCTGTTTCTGTTCTACGAGATCGCAGGCATCGTGACGAACCTCTCGGCGGGCTGGTTGGCGGCTAGGTTTGGCCTAAGCACCACACTCTATGCCGGTCTCGCCCTTCAGATCGGCGCGCTGATCGCGCTTGCGGGGCTTGATCCTGCGTGGTCGGTGGGAGCCTCTGTGCTTTACGTGATGGCGGTTCAGGGCGCGTCTGGCGTGGCCAAGGATCTGGCCAAGATGTCCTCCAAGTCCGCCGTCAAATCCTTGGCCCCGAAGAGCGATGGCAGCCTGTTCAAATGGGTGGCCGTCCTCACCGGGTCCAAGAATGCGGTCAAGGGTTTCGGCTTTTTCCTCGGTGCGGCTTTGTTGGCCGTGGCGGGGTTCAAGGCCGCTGTCTGGGGCATGGCGGTCATTCTTGCCGTGATCCTTGTGGCCGTCGCGCTGTTCATGCCCTCTGGCCTCCCCAAGGGCAAAAAGGGCACCAAGATTTCCGCGATCTGGTCGACTGACGCACGGATCAACCAACTGAGCCTTGCGCGCATGTTCCTCTTTGGCGCGCGCGATGTGTGGTTCGTCGTCGGCATCCCGATCTATTTCAAAGCGATCTTTTCCGATGGCACACCCGAAGGCGCGCGGGAGGCGTTCTTCATCGTCGGCGGCTTCATGGCGCTCTGGATCATTGGCTATGGCTTTGTCCAAGGGATCGCGCCAAAGCTCCTGAAAGGCGCGGCGCAGGACGATTACACTGCGGCCCGTATGGCCCGTATCTGGGTCGGACTTTTGACGCCGATCCCCTTTGTCCTCGCCCTCGCCGCACTGATCGCAGGAAGCCCCACCCTCTGGCTCACCCTCACGTTGGTCGCGGGGCTGTTGCTCTTTGGTTTTGTCTTTGCCGTGAATTCCTCTGTGCACTCCTACCTGATCCTCGCCTTCTCGGGCGCGGAACGGGTGACGATGGATGTGGGCTTCTACTACATGGCCAATGCGGCGGGACGGTTGTTGGGGACACTTCTCTCCGGGCTGTCCTATCAGATCGGTGGACTGCCCCTCTGCCTTGCGACCGCCGGGGTCATGGCCGGGCTGAGCTATCTGTCGATGCAACGGCTAAAAACCTGACCGAAAGGTCTATAAATAAAGGGTTTTCGCAAATTTCTTTGCAATCCCCCGGGCTTGGCAGGCCGGTTTGAAAACTTTTTCGCTCCCCTCAGTGAAACCTTGGACGAAAGTCTCGGGCTCAGGGCAAAAAAAGGGTTTACCCAAGGCAGAACCCGTGTCTATCAAACCCGCCATACAAAAGCCGGATGACTGGCTCATCAAAACTGGCTCATCAAAAGAGGGATCCCCCCATGACCACGCGCGACATCGTTCTCATTGCCCTGTTCGCGGCGCTTACTGCCGTTCTTGCAATCTTCCCCCCGATCAGCTTGCCGATCGTGCCCGTTCCGATCACGGCGCAATCGCTGGGCATCATGTTGGCCGGTGGCATCCTCGGCGCCAAACGCGGCGCGCTTTCGATCATCCTTCTTTTGGTGCTGGTCGCCATTGGCCTGCCGCTTTTGTCCGGCGGTCGCGGCGGTCTCTCCGTGTTCTTCGGCCCGACGGCGGGCTTCCTCATCGGTTGGGTTGTCGCCGCTTTCGCTATCGGCTGGATGACGGAAAAGCTTTGGGACGGCCTGTCCTTTGTCTCCGCCACGCTCATCTGCGTCGCAGGCGGCATCGTGATCATGTACGCCATCGGCATTCCGTGGATCACCTTCTCCGCGGGCGTCCCGATTGGCAAAGCCTTCACCGGTTCTGTCCCCTTCGTGCCGGGTGACATCATCAAGGCCATGATCGCCGCCGCCGTCATGGTGACCGTCAAACGCACCTATCCGATCATCGGTCAGGCCGCCTGATCATGACCATGACGTTCGACAGGGTGTCCGTGACGCGCGGGGGGCGAGACGTGCTCCGCGACATCACCCTCACCCTGTCGGAACGCAGGATCGGCGTCATTGGCGACAATGGCTCTGGCAAAAGCACGTTTTTGCGGCTCTTTAATGGGCTGCAAAAACCCGACACCGGCACGGTCCGGTTCGGTGAGACCACGAACGACCTGCGCCGCCATGTCGGCTTTGTCTTTCAAAACCCGGACAATCAGATCGTCTATCCGATGGTGGAGGAAGACCTCGCCTTTGGTCTCAAAGCCCGCAAACTCTCGAAGGCCGAGACAGAGACGCGGATCGCGGAGACCCTCGACACCCTGTCGATCTCGCATCTGCGCAGCCGTCTCACCCATGAACTGTCCGGTGGAGAGAAACAGCTCGTCGCGCTGGCCGGTGTGCTTGTCACCCAACCTGAGCTCATCGTGTTTGACGAACCCACAACGCTTTTGGACCTGCGCAACAAAATGCGGTTCATGCAGGTGTTGGTGGACTTGGCCCAGCCCGCCGTGGTGGTCTCGCACGATCTCGACCTTCTCATGGGATTTGAGCGCATTCTCTATATCGACGACGGCCAGATCGCCGCCGATGGCGCGCCGGAGACCGTGATCCCCGCCTATCGTGCCGCGCGGCTTTAGGCGATGCTGACCGATCTCTACATCCCCGGCGACAGCCCGCTTCATCGGGCACGGCCCGCGTGGAAACTCATCGGACTTTTCCTGTTCTGTACGCTGGTCTTCGTGCTCTCGACGCCGGTCGTCCTTGCGCTTGCGTTTGTCGTGATGGCTCTGGGGTACATCCGCGCGGGTCTGTCCGCCTCCCACGCCTTTGCCGCCGTGCGTCCCGCGCTGTTCGTTTTGGCGATCATCTTCGCGGCGCAGCTTTGGCTCGACGATCTCGCGACCGCGACCTATGTGACGCTTCGCTTTGTTGTGCTCTTGGCCGCGGCGGGGCTTGTCACCTACACGACATCGGCGAGCCAATTCACAGAGGGGCTTTTGAGCCTTTTGTCCCGCGCGCCCTCTTGGGTGCCACGCGAGAAAATCGCACTCGCCCTCTCTCTCGTGTGGCGGTTTATCCCGATGATCCGGGGGCAGTTCGAAGAAGTGCGTGAGGCGCAGCGCGCTCGGGGCCTCGACCGCAACATGGTCGCGCTCCTGATCCCGCTGATCGTGCGCATTTTGAAAACGGCGGATGAGGTGGCGGAGGCGATTGATGCGCGCTCCCTCGATGACAATCCGGACGCCTAGAGCACCCGTTTCAAGCCAGATTGCACCTTGAGCAAGCGCGGCAGGTAAGTCGGGATCAACGCCTGTGCCTTGTCCTGTGTCGCGGCCATGCCGGTGTTGAGCGCGGCGACGGCCTTGCCCCGCCCGTCCACCAGCGGCACCGCGATGGAGCGCAACCCGATCTCTACCTCTTGGTCGATCAAGGCATAGCCATTGTTGCGGGCCTCATCGACGCGTTTCATGATCTCTTCTGGGTCCGTGACGCTATTGCGGGTGCGCGGTGTGAGATCGGAGCGCTCGACAATCGCCTTCGCCTCCTCGCGGGGCAACTCGGCCAAAAGCACCCGCCCCATGGAGGTACAATGCGCCGGGAGACGCGAGCCGGGCATCAACCCGATGGACATCACCCGCTTTTGCGCGGCGCGGGCGAGATAGACGATTTCGGTGCCATCAAGGATCGACACGGAACAGCTTTGCCCGATTTGTTCGGTCAATTGATCGAGCCAGGGCTGAACGAGTTGCGGCAGGGGCAGCGAGGCAATGGCCCCAAGCCCGAGCCGCATCGCACGCGGCGTCAGGGTAAAAAACTTGCCATCGTAATCCGCATAGCCCGCGTGATGCAGCGTCAAAAGACACCGCCGCGCCGTCGCCCGGTCGAGATCCGTGGCAGCCGCCGCCTCTGTGATGGTCACCTTGGGACGATCCGCGCCGAAGACTTCGAGCACCCGAAGACCTTTCACCATCGAAGACATCACATCCGAGGATTTGCGCGTCATGCTTCCCTCCGCATCGCATTGAGAACAGTCCTCACAATACGCACATGACGGATTGCTGCCAGTGAAAACCGGCCACATTTGGGAATTCGTTAAGAGTCGGTGCCGGTTTCGTCGGTGGGGGCGTCAGACGCGTCGATGTCTCGCAAAATAAGCGGCGCGCGCGACAGGGCGTTCCCGGCCTCCGCCGCCTTGGCCGCGAGCCTGAGAAAGATCGCCCGCTCCTCGTCATCCAGCCCCGTGAGAATCTCTTTCTGAAACCCACGCACGATCGGCACCAATTCGCTCAACAGCGCGTCGCCTTCCTCTGTCAACGTCACGGTTTTAGCCCGGCGGTCCACCTTGCTGACCTGACGCGTCACGAGACCTTTGCCCTCAAGCCGGTCGACAACGCCGCCGATCGTCGCGCGGTCATAAGCGATCATTCCGGCAAGCCGTGCCTGGTCGATTCCAGGGTTGGCTCGAATCGCATTCATGGCCGCGAATTGCACCGACGTCATGGAATGACCCGCCGCTTTCATTCTCTCTTGAAAGACAGACAAAGAGATTTGATTGAGCCGGCGGATCAGATGACCCGCCATATTATGTATTTCAAGTTGCGCCATTTTTCTCCTCTGGCGACCCGTTCGCACACGTCCGCCACCCTTCCATCAATGGGCCTTTTTGACGCAGAGCGTCAATAATAAGTATGCTTACCTTATTGACACAGATCAATTAGTAAGTGCACTTATTACAGACGGCGCATTGGAGGTGCGCCCAATCATATACGGAGGAGCTCATATGTTTTTTCAGGCGAAGCTTTCACGCGCCAAGCTGCTCGGCACCCTTGCCGCAGCCGCCATCACCACATCCACGTCCGCTTTCGCACAGGACGTCACCCTGATCATGCACCACTTCCTGCCGCCGGTGGCCAACGCCCATAAGGTGATGTTGGAGCCTTGGGCACAGAAGGTCATGGACGACAGCGACGGTCGCATCGAGGTTCAAATCTATCCCGCCATGTCGATGGGCGGCAAACCGGGCGAGCTCTATAACCAGGCACGCGATGGCACCGCCGACATCGTCTGGACCCTTCTTGGCTACACGCCGGGCGTCTTCCCGCGCACCGAAGTGTTCGAACTGCCGTCTGTCCACAAAGGCTCCGCCACCGACACCACCATTGCGCTCAATGCCTCGCTCGACATGCTGGCCGAGGATTTCGAGGACATTCATGTGCTCTTCCTGCACGCCAATGACGGCAACCTGATCCATTCCGGCAACAAAGAGGTCACGAGCTTTGAGGACGTCGCGGGCATGAAGCTTCGCACCCCGTCCCGCACCGGTGCGTGGCTGATCGAAGGTCTGGGCGCTGAGCCTGTGAGCCTGCCGGTTCCGGCCGTGCCCGAAGCCATGGCCAAAGGCGTGATCGACGGCGCGATGACTACCTATGAGATCGTCCCGGCCCTCAAGCTTCAGGAACTCGACAAATATACCGCCGAGCTTCCGGGTGGCGACCGCTTCGGCACCGCCGTCTTCATGGTGGCGATGAACAAGGACGTCTACGAAGACCTGCCCGACGATCTGAAAGCCGTGATCGACGCCAACTCCCGTGAAAACGTTGCCGCCGAGATCGGCGCGATGTGGGAAGGCTTCGAAGAGGGCGGCATCAGCGCGCTCGATGGTGCAGGCGTCAGCCGCCATGTCTTCTCCGACGAGGACGCCGCGAAATTCAACGCCGTGAGCGAAGAAGTCGTGGCCCGCTGGGTCGCCGAAGTGACCGAGAAAGGCATCGACGGTGCCGCGCTCGTAGATCAGGCCCGTGCTGCCGTCGCCGCCGCACACGGCGAATAAGTTCGGCGAATACTTCAAACCAGAACCAGAGTGGCGGGTCGCCTCGCCACTCCCCCCCCAAACGAAACGCACCCAACCGGGAGGCATGCTATGCACGCTCATGTGACGCGTCTGGCAGACATTTTTGCGATGCTTGGAGGCGTGATCCTCTTTCTCATCGTGATGGTCACCACCACCAACACCGGCGCCTTTATTCTTGATCGGTTCATGGGCCTCTTTGGCCAGGACGTTCCCGGCCTTCCGGGCTACGAGGATTTCGTCCAGCTCGCCATTTCCGGCGCCGCATTGATGTTTTTCCCCTACACGCAGGCTTCGCGCGGTCATGTCGCCGTCGATCTTTTCGTCGCCAATGCGCCGATGCCGGTCAAACGCGTATTGGACCACATGTGGTTGACGCTCACCGCCGCAATCGCCCTGTTTCTGGCCTACTGGATGGTTCACGGCATGCTCGAATCCCGCTCTGACGCCGCCGAAGCCGGTGTGCTCGGCTGGCCCATCTGGCCCTTTTACCTCCCCGGCATCGCCTCCATGGTCCTTTGGGCCGTGGTCTCCGTGAGCCAGATTTTCGGAGACGCGCGCTATGCTTGATCCCATCACCATCGGGGTTGTTGGCCTCGTCGTTCTCTTTGTCCTGTTGATGCTGCGCATGCCCGTCGGCATCGCGATGATCCTCGTCGGCATCGGCGGCACATATGCGCTCTCTCTGGCGCTGCCCTATGTCCGCTTTGTGCCCTACATCCGTCAGTTCAAATCGCTCCTCTGGGAGAACGTCGCGAACTATGACCTCTCGGTCGTGCCGCTCTTTGTCCTCATGGGCTATATCGCGGCTGAGGCGCGTCTCTCCTCGGACCTGTTCAAAGGCTTGGAGGCCCTGCTGTCCCGTTTGCGCGGTGGTGTGGCGATGGCCGCGATCGCGGCCTGTGGCGGTTTCGGCGCGGTTTGTGGCTCGTCCCTGGCGACGGCTGCGACCATGGGCAAAGTCGCCCTGCCGGAACTCAAGGCGCTTGGCTACAAGGACCGTCTCTCTGCGGGGGCCCTGGCCGCAGGCGGCACGCTCGGCATCCTGATCCCGCCGTCAGTGGCGCTGGTGATCTATGCGATCATCGTTGAAGGCTCGATCCTCAAGATGTTCCAAGCTGCCGTGATCCCCGGTCTTCTGGCCGTGCTGTCGTTTATCGGCGTGATTGCCATTCTGGTCCGCGTGAACCCGTCTCTGGCGCCCGAACCGCGCCCGATGCCGCGCGAAGAACGCAATATTGCGCTCAAGCGTCTGTTCCCGGTGATCCTGATCTTTGGGGCGATCATTCTGGGTCTGGGGTTTGGTCTCTTCACCCCAACCCCCGCCGCCTCCATCGGCGTGTTCCTGATCGGCGCATACGGCTTTGCGCTCCGCGCTCTGACCGGCGAAGGGTTGAACATGGCGGGTCTGCGCCGCGCGTTGCAAGCCACCGCGATCACCTCCGGCATGATCTACCTGATCCTGTTCGGGGCCGAAGTGCTCAAGGGCTTCTTCACCCGCTCCGGCCTGCCGCAGGCTCTGTCTGAATGGGCGGCGAATTCCGGCATGGACCCGATGCTGGTCCTTGTGATCATGCTCATCGCCTTCGTCGTCTTGGGCTGTTTCATGGAAAGCCTCGCGATGATCCTCGTCGTGGTGCCGTTCTTCTGGCCGACGCTCATTGCGCTCAACGGCGGCGAATATGTCACCGCGGAGACCGCCGCCTACGGCATGGACACCGAGAGCCTCAAAATCTGGTTCGGCATCCTTGCCCTCATTGTGGTCGAGCTTGGGCTGATCACACCGCCCGTCGGCCTCAACGTCTTCATCATCTCCTCGCTCGCCAAGGACACGCCCATGTCCACCGTCTTCCGCGGTGTCATGCCCTTCCTTGGTTCCGAGGTCATTCGTGTGGGCCTCATCCTGATGATCCCCGCCCTCACTCTCACCATTCCACGCCTCATCGGCGGCTGACATAAGGAGACACTACCATGTCTGATCTTCCCATTATCATTGCCGGTGGCGGCATCGGGGGCTTGGCGGCCGCCTGTGGTCTGGCCCGCAAAGGCCATCGCTCCATCGTCGTCGAACAGGCGCCTGCGCTTGGCGAGATCGGCGCAGGCATCCAGATCGGCCCGAACGCCTTTCACTGTTTCGACTATCTGGGCGTCGGCGACGAGGCCCGCGAGAAAGCGGTCTATATCGACAAGCTGCGTCTGATGGATGCGCAAACCGCAGAGGACATCACCTCGATCCCTCTTGATGAGCCGTTCCGCGAACGGTTTAAGAACCCCTACGCTGTGGTGCACCGCGCCGACCTGCATGGTGTTTTGCTGAAGTATTGCGAAGACAGCCCACTCGTCGACATCCGCACCTCCCACGTCGTAGAAGGCTACGAACAAGACGGCACCTCCGTGACGCTCAAGGTGAAAGACCGCGATCCGATCAAAGGCTCCTTCCTGATTGGCGCCGAGGGGCTGCGCTCGCCCATTCGCAACCAGATGATCGGCGACGGCGAGCCGCGCATCTCCGGCCACACCACCTATCGCTCCGTCATCCCGACCGAGCAGATGCCCGAAGACCTGCGCTGGAATGCGGCCACGCTTTGGGCCGGTCCGAAATGTCACATCGTGCACTACCCGCTCAAGGGCTGGAAGGTGTTCAACCTCGTGGTGACCTATCACCGCGACGTCCAAGAAGCGATTGCAGGCCGTCCGGTCTCCAAAGAAGAGGTCGCGCAGGGCTTCGAGCACATCCACCCGAAAGCCCGTCAGGTTATCGAGCATGGCTCTGATTGGAAGCTCTGGGTGCTCTGCGACCGCGATCCGATTTCCAACTGGGTCGAGGACCGTGTGGCACTCTTGGGCGATGCCGCCCACCCGATGCTGCAATACTTTGCCCAAGGCGCCTGTATGGCCATGGAAGACGCCGTCGCCATGTCACATTGCATCGAGCATTACGGCGAGAACGTCGAACGCGCCCTGCAGATCTATCAGGAAATGCGCAAGGTCCGCACCGCGCGCGTCCAGATGAACTCGCGCCTCATCGGCGAATACATCTACCACCCGGACGATGCGAAAGCCGCCGTGCGCAACCATGTCATGTCGGGCATGTCGCCGGATGAATGGTACGACCAGCTCTCCTGGCTCTATGGCTCCACCGGCCTCGACGACACGACTGTGAACGCCGCGCTGAAAACCGCCGCCGAATAACTCCTCCTAAAGAAACGCAAAAGGACAAATCCTATGGCTTATGTCTTCCCCCCTGCTGAACCGGCCACTGTGGCCGTTGACGGATCTGACGACCGTCTGCCGGTCCGCCGCATCTTCTGCGTCGGTCGCAACTACGCCGCCCACGCCCGTGAGATGGGCAAAGACCCAGATCGTGATCCGCCCTTCTTCTTTACCAAACCGGCCGACGCTGTCGTCGACACCGGTGAAACCGTCGCCTACCCGCCTGAGACCGAGAACTTTCACTACGAGGCTGAACTCGTCGCTGTGATCGGCAAAGCGGGCAAGAACATCGCCGAAGAAGACAGCCTGTCGCACGTTTGGGGCTATGCCGTCGGCAACGACCTCACCCGTCGTGACCTGCAACTCAAAGCCCGCGAGCAGGGCCGTCCTTGGGACTGGGGCAAAGCGTTTGACCGCTCTGCCGTGATCGGTCCGGTGTTCCCGGTCGAGAAAGTCGGCCACCCGGACAAAGGCTCCATCAAGCTCACCGTGAATGGCGACGTCAAACAGGACGCCGATCTCGCGGAGCTGATCTGGTCCGTGCCGGAAATCATTTCCATCCTGTCGCATTCCATCGCGCTTGAGCCGGGTGACCTGATCATGACCGGCACGCCCGCGGGTGTCGGCGCCATGGTACCGGGCGATGTCTGTGTGGTGTCGATCGAAGGGCTTGGCTCCATCGAGACACCCATCGGCCCGAAAGAGGCCTGATCTATGACCCTGAAGTTGCACAACTTCTTCCGGTCCTCGACTTCAACGCGGCTCCGTGCCGCGTTGAACCTCAAGGGGCTGGACTATGACTATATCCCCTATGTGCTGCGCACCGGGGAGACGCGGACGCCCGAGTATCTGGCGAAGAACCCGCAGGGTCTGGTCCCCACCCTTGAGCGCGAGGACGGCAGCTATCTGACGCAATCTCTCGCCATCATGGAATGGCTGGAGGAGACCCACCCGGAACCGGCGCTTTTGCCCGCCGACGCCGATGGTCGTGCCCGAGTTCGCGCGCTCTCTTACATGATCGCGCTGGAGATCCACCCGCTCAACAACCTGCGCGTGCTGTTCCGTCTGCGCGATCAGTTTGGCGCGGATGAGGAAGCCCAAAAAGAGTGGTTCACCCATTGGGTCACGATCACCTTTGACGCTTTGGAGGCTGAGCTTTCCGCCTCGAAAGACACGGGGCTGTATTGCCACGGCGACACGCCAACGATGGCCGATTGCTGCCTTTATGCGCAGGTCTGGAACAACAAACGCTTTGGCGTGCCACTGGAAAACTGGCCAGTGATTTCGCGCATCTACGCGGAACTCGACAAGCTCCCGGCCTTTACGAAAGCGGCCCCGCCCAACCAACCCGACGCCGCCTGAGGCGGCCCCTATCCCGGAGGAATTTCACCATGCTGACCGAAGATCGCAGCCACGACACCATCGACCACGGCATGCAGCCGGAGGACACTCCGGAACTGCGCGCACTCTACAAAGGGTTCGAGGAAAACAACCTTTTGCCGCTCTGGACCCAGCTTGGCGACCTGATGCCGATGACGCCGAAATCCAAAGCTGTGCCTCACGTCTGGCGGTGGGCCGATCTTCTGCCGCTGGCGGAAAAATCCGGGGAACTGGTGCCGGTGGGCCGGGGCGGCGAACGCCGTGCGATTGGCCTCGCGAACCCCGGTCTCGGCGGAAATGCCTATGTCTCTCCGACGCTTTGGGCCGCGATCCAGTATCTCTGCCCGGGCGAGAACGCGCCAGAACACCGCCACTCGCAGAACGCGTTTCGGTTTGTGGTCGAGGGCGAAGGTGTCTGGACCGTGGTCAATGGCGATCCGGTGCGCATGTCGCGGGGCGACTTGTTGCTGACGCCCGGCTGGAACTTCCACGGTCACCACAACGTCGCGACCGAGCCGATGGCTTGGATCGACGGGTTGGACATCCCGTTCAGCCAACAGATGGATGTGGGCTTTTTCGAGTTTGGCTCTGATCGCGTGACCGACAACGCCACCCCGGATTTCTCGCAGGGTGAGCGCCTCTGGTGTCATCCGGGTCTGCGCCCGCTGTCGCAGCTTCAGAACACCGTGTCCTCGCCCATCGGGGCCTACCGTTGGGAATTCACCGACCGGGCACTCACAGAGCAGCTTTTGCTCGAAGACGAAGGCCAGCCCGCCACCGTCGAACAGGGTCATGCCGCGATCCGCTACGTCAACCCGACCACCGGCGGCGACGTGATGCCGACAATCCGCTGTGAGTTCCACCGCCTGCGCGCGGGCGTTGAGACGGCGACGCGCAATGAGGTCGGCTCCACCGTGTTCCAGGTCTTTGAGGGCAAAGGCGCGGTCGTCATGAACGGCGTCGAGCACAAGCTTGAGAAAGGCGACATGTTCGTTGTGCCGAGTTGGGTGCCGTGGTCCTTGCAGGCGGAGACACAGTTCGATCTCTTCCGCTTCTCGGATGCGCCGATCATGGAACGTCTGGGCTTTATGCGCACGATGATCGAGGGTCAGTGATGTCTCTGACTGAGACAGACACTGCCGCCCGCGAGGCGCTCAAAGCCCGTCTGGGCAAGGGGGCGCGGTTCGACGCCCCCAACGCGCCCGCCGAGGATTTGTTGCTCGCCCGGCGCGGCACGGCTTATTTCGCGCGCAAGCTGATGGAACTCTCCGACGAGGCGCTCTTTGAGCCTGCCGCAATATCCGGCCTGACCCGCGCGCATGTGGTGGTGCGGGTGAGCTATGAGGCCCGGTATCAGGCGCTTGCGTTAGAGGCGATGGTCAAGGGCGACGTGCTCGACCTGCCTGAGGAACTGCCGTCTTTCGATCTCGCCGCGACGTTGCCTGCCCGCGCGCTTCGGCATCTGTTCCAACATTCCGAGGTGCATCTGAACGTCTGTTGGCGGGACCTGACCGAGGATCAGTGGGACATGCCGCTCACATTGGCCGACGGCACCCTGACCACGCCCCGTGCGCTCCCTATGATCCGAGCGAAAGGCATCTGGCAAGGGGCGCTTGATCTCGGCAATGGTGGACGTCTCAAAGACCTCCCCGAGCGCCTGCGCTAACCTTTTTTCCCCTGCCCGGTCCGGGCCGGGGTGTCACTCGTCGAGCAAATGCTCGTAGCGCGCGTCTGTGAGGGTCTTCATAAAGGCCACAAGCGCGTCGATCTCCCGATCTTCCAACGCCGGACCGGTTTCCAACTCTTCAAGCGACAGGTTCGCCGCAATCTCCGGCGCACGGAACCGCTCGCCGGTTTCGGGGTTGATCAACCGCGTTTCGGATTTGGTGTTGTACGTGTTGTAGAACAAAACCACCGTGCGCAGGTCTTCGAACACGCCGTTGTGCATATAGGGGCCGGTCACCGCGATGTTGCGCAGGGTTGGCACTTTGTAGCGGCCTTCGAGATGCGGCATGTCTTTGAACGATGCCAAGCCCCGGTCCTTGTCTAGAACGCCGTTCACCTCGCGCAGCTCAGTATTTTCCGGCACGCCGATGTTGTGGAATTCGTAATTGGTAAACACCTCCCCCTCGGAGGCCGGGCGCGGGTTCAGCTCGTGGCAGATGTTGCAATTGGTGAATTGCTGCGAAAAGAACAGCGTTTCACCGAGAAGCTCTTGCTTCGTCAGCGTCGCCTCCCCCCGCAGGTAGCGGTCATATTTGCTATCGAACGGCGCGAATTCCTCTGTCCGTTCATAGGCGGCGATGGCTTTGGTCATGGCCGCATAGGCGGCATCCGCCTCATCAAACACCTCCCCGCCGAACAGGGCCTCCATCGCGGCCACGTAGTCCGGGTTTTCCTCGATCCGCGCAACGACAGAGGCGGCGTCCGGCATGCCCATCTCAATCGGGTTGAGGGGCGGTCCCCCCGCTTGGTCCTCAAGCGTGGCGGCACGGCCGTCGTGAAATTGCCCCCCGGCAAAGACGCCTTCCGCGATCTCCGCGAATTCGGGCGAAAACTTCGCGTACATTGCCGTCGGTGCATTACGGTCGCCCACGGACGCACCATCATCCCCGATCGACGCCCAACCGCCGCGCGAGTCGGTGAAGGCCCGCTCCGGATCGTGGCAGGTCGCGCAAGACTGCGTCCGGTTCATCGAGAGGTTCGTGTCGAAAAACAGCGCCTCGCCCAAATCTTCGAGCGTTGTCAGCTCCTGCGCGTGGGCGGCTGAGAGCATCAGCGCGCTGGCGAGGGCGAGGATACGGGGCGGTGTGACGAGGGGCATGGGCAGACGCTCTTATGAGATCAGATGTGGCGCGACATTTATCCGAGCTTTTCACTCGACTATTTGATGCATGTCAAGCGATGCGCGAAAAACGTGATCGCCGCACTGCACCTAGGCTCAAAAAAGCGCACCACCGACGGTAAAGCCCACGACCAAGAGGCCACAAATCCGGGAAATCCGGTCCTTGACCGCAAAGACGATGGGATCGTCGTGCATATCGCCGCGATGGGTCGTCATCACGATCCAGCTCACCCAGAACAAGAGCACGAGGCAAATCCCCCAGAGGATTTGCGGGTTCGGGTAGAGCAAGACCACCTGCGCAGAGTTCATGTAAAGCGCCAAAACCAGCACGGAGATATATCCCGACGCCAAGGCCATCTGGGAAATGATCGCGAGATCGTCGACATGATAGCCACGGCCCGTCGCGCCGAGTTTGCCGGCCTTCATCGTGTCAACCAGCTCCGCCTGACGTTTGACCGCCGCCAGCGCGAAGAACAGGAAGATGGAGAAGGCCAAAAGCCAGACGGACAAGGGGATCGCCGCCGCCACACCGCCCGCAATGATCCGCATGGTGTAGAGCCCGGCGAGGACACAGATGTCGATCACCATCCGGCGTTTAAAATAGAGCGAATAGCCCGTGGTCATGGCGTAGTAACAGACCATGACAAAGAGAAAGAGCGGCCCCGCCAAGAGCGACAGGATAAACCCCGCCCCAAACAACCCGGCGGCCAGCCCTGTGCCATGGGCAATCGGCAGGCTCCCGGAGGCGAAGGGCCGTTTGCATTTGCGCGGGTGCGCCCGGTCGGCGGCGAGATCCAGGAGATCGTTCAGGACATAGACCGAGGAGGCGACGAGAGAGAAGGCCACGAAAGCAAGCAAAGAGGACGCAAAAGCACCAAAGGTCAGCTCATGCGCCAAGAGCATCGGCAGGAACACGAGAATGTTCTTGAGCCACTGATGCGGACGGAGCGCTTTGACATAGGGTGTCTTATCCAGCGCGCTTTGGCCCAGATGGGTGACGTCCTGACAAACGCCAGCCGCCTTGTTGCGCAACTCGACGGGCGCGTTGACCGTCACCGCCTTGGCCGCATGTTTCCACACTGCGAGGTCGGCCTCATGATCGCCCATATAGGCAAAGCCGCGCTCGCCATAGGTTTCGACGAGGAACTTGGCCTTGTTCTCGCCCTTGAGATTGCGCTGACCGTCTGAGCCATAGACCGCATCGAACAGACCGAGATGCGCGGCGACGCGGTCGGCAAGTGCCTGATCCGTCGCGGTGACGAGGACCACCTGTCCGCCCGCCGCTTTGTGCGCGTGGATATAGGCCAGAACGTCCTCGTTATAGGGCAAGGTCTCGACAACCACCTCGGAGGCGTCCGACATCGCGCGTTTGAGCGCGGCCTTGCCGCCCGCCAGCGCTCCAATCGCGCGTAGAGCCGAACGCCAATCGCGCGCGGCCGCGCTCCAAAAGCTCTCATAGAGCATGTCGGATTTCAAAAGCGTGCCGTCGAGATCGACGGCGAGAATGTCGGCTGTCTGCTCAGGCTCGCTCACGGGCGCGTCCCCTTACCTGTCTTTCGCCCCTCTGGGCGTGGGCTTTGGACCTGCTCGGCCCTGTCTTTTCTTGGGGCCTAGACTCGCCCGGAGACCGCAAAAGCGCAAGTCCTATGACGCCTTCGGGGACCACCTCTAAAAAGCCGGGACAATTCCGCCACTCTTGGCCGCCCGAGTGCCTTGACGTCCTTTGGCGCTTCGCCTAAATACGGGTCTCACGCGGGCGTTGTGTAGTGGTAAGACCTTAGCCTTCCAAGCTAATGACGCGGGTTCGATTCCCGCCGCCCGCTCCAAAAACCTTCCCAGACATTTGGACTTTCGCGCTTCGTAACGCGTCTTGCGGAGGGTGTTCGTGTGCGTTCAAGACCGTCCCTCCCAAAAGAAAACGGGGCCCGCAGTCGGACCCCGTCAAGATGTTTTGCTGTCAGAGCAGCTTATTTCTCAAAGGCGCAGCCGACCGGCAGGCCCAATTTGGCGAAGACTTTCGCCGCGGGACAGAAGCCGGTGAACGAGGATTGCAGCAGGTTCGCGCCGATGAAGACAGTGAACCAGACAAAGCCCGGATGTACGAATTGCGTGAGCAGGACGCTCAAGAGAACCATAACGCCAGCAAAGGCGAACATTGCGCGGTCGATAGACATGGGCGACTCCAAAGATGAAACTTGGGCGCTTTTTACCACGTCCGACAAACTTATTCAATATGGTGAATGTATTTGCCACGCATGATCTAGGTCTGTCACCGTGACCGCAGTTTGAACGCACCGGAGCCGGTCGCGATTACTTCTCCTGTTTCATCGGTGATCCGGCCATCCGCGAAATAGGTCTTGGCCCCGCCGCCCACGCGTTTGCCCTCGGCGATCAAACGCTTGCCTTTCGGACGGGACAGGAAGTTCACGGTCATGGATAATGTGAGCGTGTTTTGTTGAACCTCGGGATCGCCCGTATAAGCGCCACAATAGCCCATCGCAGTATCCAGCATAAAGGCGTAGACACCGCCATGAGGTAAACCGTGCCGGTTCGTGTGATGGGGCTGAAGATCCAGTTCGAACCGCGTCTCATCAGGCCCCCAGTGAACAAACTGCAAACCCATGTGGGCAGCGGCTCCGGACATCTCTTCCCACTCGTGGGCCATCCTATCCTGCGTCACGTCTCGATCTCCTCAATCAACTCCGGGCCTGTCGCCCGATTGGAATTCACGGCGGGGCTGACACGGCGAAAGCTCAGCACCTCATCCGGGCAGGCGCGCATCAACGTCGCCGCGCCGTGGCCCTCTTCGCCCAGCCATTTGGCCCAATGCTCAGACTGTAAAACGACCGGAATGCGGTGGTGGATCTCTGCCATTTTGCCCGTCGCCTCGGTCGTCACAATGGCGCAGCTCACCAGACGCGCCTCTGGCGGCCCCCAGTCCTGCCAAATGCCAGCGAGGACAAGAGGCCCCTCTGAGGCGGGGCGAATGTACCAAGGGATTTTTTCGCCACTCTCGGGACGGTGCCATTCATAAAACCCATCCATCGGGATGAGACAGCGACGCGTGCGGCAGGCCTCGCGAAAGGCGGGTTTCTCCGCGATTGTCTCCGCGCGGGCATTGATCAGGAGCGGGCCGTCCGTGGGCGTTTTGTACCAATGCGGGACAAAGCCCCAGCGCATCGGCACGAGGCGGCGCTGATCGGCCTCGCGGTAGACCACATGGATTTGGGTCGTCGGACAGACGTTATAATTGGGGACCGGCGGGAGATTATTTGCGGGCGCCGCCGCGAAAAGCTGCGCCATGGCGTCACTGGGCAGGGTAAAGGCGAAACGTCCACACATGGGCGCAGTTTACCGGCTCGAATGGCAGGGACCAGAGCAGATCATGCGTGTTGGAAAATATTTGGACCTACGCCGATTTGGACCTACGCCGAGCATGGTCGCTGGAGACCAAGGCTGACTCCTCTTTGCACCAGCGCCCTTCCCTCTTGCGCTCGTTCACCCCGCGTTAAGGTTAATCTGATCAACCTTAACGCCGAAGAAAGTGGTGCGGGGATGGAACAGTCCTGCTGCTGTCTGAGCCTGTCGGGCTCTGAATTCCCACGCAACAGCCTCTCACCGATGGGCCTTGCGCGCGATCTCGATCTTCGCGTCCATCATCGACATCTCTTTCATGATTTCCGTGCGCCGGGTCCGGTCGGAGGTCTCGCGCAGTTCCGCGCGAAGCTTTTCCAACTCACGCGACAGCGACACGAATTCCGGCACCCCGCCGTTTTCCTTGATCAACCGATTGAGGAGCGCGTTTTGCGGGTCGTCCTCCTCCGGCAGGGGCTTGCCCGCCCCCGGCAAGTTCTCGAACGCTCCGTCGCGCTCGGCTTCGGCGATCTTTTGGTTGATCAGATCGATGAGCGGATGATCCATTTACGCCTCTGTCGCGGCTTTGAACCTGGCGAGGCTCTCAGCCGACCAGACCTCTTTCGGTTTGTAGAAGGCCTCGAACACCTGCGCGCCCTCGGGCAACACAACCCACGGGAGCTTGGTCGTGGTAAAGATATGCACATCCGGAACGATCTCCGCCCGCTCCTCCAACGTGCCACAGCGGACAAAGGCAAAGGCATCGCCCGACCCCGCGTAATGCGACCAGAGCGCCACTTTACAGCTCGGACAGCGGGCAACGGTTTGACCATGGCCAGAGTTCGAGGGCGTCATCACCATCTCCGGCGCGCCTGACGTGAGTTTGACCTCTGATGTCTCGATATAGGCGTTGAGCGCAAAGGCCGAGCCTGTCTCGCGCTGGCACCATGTGCAGTGACAACAATGCACGATCATCGGGGACGCCGTCATCTCAAACGCCACTTCGCCACAAGTACACTGCCCGCGCATCGCAATCTCCCACATCAAAAAAAAGCCCCTGCATGATCGCGGGGGCTTTTCCGTTTGTCTAGTCGTTGACCGTTTATTTGGGCCGCTTATTTGACGGTGATGCGACCGTCTGTGTAGGGCTCATAGGGCGCGTTTTCGATCATGTACTCGGCCAGAACATCGGCGAGGTCCGGACCGAAGTCATAGACGTTCATCGCGTCGACGAACATTTTGTAGCCGTCGCCACCGTTGCGGACGTAGTTGTTGGACACAACGCCGTAGACCTTGTCCATCTCGATCGGCGCACCGCCGACCATCACATCGGAAATGCGCGAGCCAGCCTCTGCGGACGGATCAACGGTAAAGGACATGCCAGCCACCTGCGGGAAGCGGCCTGCGCCCTCTTCCATCTGGGACACACCGTTTTCGAGCGCGGCCACCATGGTCTCACCGGTCACCTCAAAGGTCGCCAGCGTGTTCTGGAACGGCAGCACCGTGAGCACATCGCCCATGGTCACCATGCCCGCCGGGATGGAGGCCCGCACACCGCCACCGTTCTGGATGGCGATCTGGACGCCCTGATCTTTGACACGGTCGAGCATCGCATCGGCCACGAGGGTGCCCATCTGACATTCCATGGCACGGCAAGTGTCACGGGAGCCGTCGATATCGGCGGCAGACTCGGCGACGACCTTCGCCTTCATCTCTGCAATCGGGCCTGCAAGCTCGGCGACGCGGGCTTTGATCTCGGCGTCTTCCTCAACAGAGGCATCCAGCAGGATCGTATCGCCGGTGGCGGCGGTCACATTGCCCTCGTCGTCAAAGGTCAGAACGAGATGGCCGACATATTTGGAATAGGCATAGGCCTGAACCACGGGCACATCGCCGACCATGGTCGGATAGGCATAGGCGCCCTCTTCGGTGTTGGAGAATTTGGTATGGGAGTGGCCGCCCACAACCGCATCAAGGCCGGAGACCTGTTCTGCGATGTCCATATCTTTCGTCACGCCGACATGGTTGAGCGCGATGATCTTGGTCACGCCTTCTTCCGTCAGCATGTCCACATCGTGTTGCAGGTTTTCGATCTCGTCAGAGAAGATCACCGCATCCGAGGGGCTAGAGGTCTCGACGGTGTCGGTCGCGAGCGCGGAGACGATGCCGATTTTCTCGCCGCCCACTTCGAGGATGACGTGATCCTGAAGCTTACCTGCCAAAATGTTGGACTGAGACACATCGAGGTTGCCGGAGAGGACCGGGAACTCGGCCCCGTCGAGCAGCTTCAGCAGACCTTCGTCGCCATCATCGAACTCGTGGTTGCCCACGGCCATGGCGTCAAAACCGATCTTGTTCATGAACTCGATTTCCACGTCGCCTTTATAGGTCGTGTACATCAGTGAGCCCTGATACTGGTCCCCCGCGTCGAGCACGATGACGTTTTCGCCATCAAGTTCCCCACGCAGCTGGTTGATCATCGTTGCGACGCGCGCGACACCGCCAAAGCATTCCCCGGCGGCATTGTCCTCTTCGCCACAGGTCGAGTCGTATTTGCTAATCGGCTCGATCCGGCTGTGCAGGTCGTTGATGTGAATGACGTGAAGCGTGTACTCCGCATGTGCCGCACCGGCCATGAGCGCCATTGCGGCTGTCGTGGAAAGAACTTTTTTGAGCATGAAGTGCCCCCTGTTAAACGTTACTCCATCGAGCCTGACCTTTCTTGATCAAAGAGTCAAAGCTTCTGGAACCCTTGCTCGTAACGCCGCTACGTAAAGAATTTGCAGCGCTGAAATGACAGGCAGATCACAGGCACAGTTTAAGAGCCGATGCCAAACATCCGCGATCACGGCACCTGAGCCATCGACATTGTCCCAACCGGCACGCAAAGTCGCATTGACCAAAGCCCCCGTCACTGGCATCTGAACCCCATGCTGATTTACAAAATCTTCCGTGCCCCCGAGTGGGCTGAATTCCAGGCCTCCGGCGAGACCGCCGGTGCGCCTGTCGATCTGGCCGATGGCTATATCCATTTTTCCAACGGCGCACAGGTCGCGGAAACCGCAGGCAAATGGTTTGCCGGTGAAGACGACCTGTGGCTTCTCGCGTTCGAGAGCGACAATTTGGGGCCCAAGCTGGAATGGGAGCCGTCCCGAGGCGGGCAGCTTTTCCCGCATCTCTACCGCCCCCTGCGCATGGACGACCTTCTTTGGGTCAAACCCCTTCCCCTCGGCCCGGAGGGCCATATCTTTCCGAAGGTTCTCTGATGTCTCTCTTTGAACAGATCGGCATGGTTGTCCTGCGCCGTTTTGATCCTGAAAAATCTCACCAATTGGCCCTCACCGCGCTCAAGGCCGGGTTGGCCAACCTTCCGGGACCGGTGACCTCGCCACGCCTTGAGACGCGCTTTGCGGGCCTCGACATGCCAAACCCTGTCGGCCTTGCCGCCGGGTTCGACAAAAACGCCGAGGCCGTGCCGCAACTCGCGCGCGCGGGCTTTGGTTTTCTCGAGGTCGGTGCGGTCACCCCGCGCCCGCAGCCGGGCAATCCGAAACCCCGCCTGTTCCGCCTGACCGAGGACCGCGCCGTGATCAACCGGTTCGGGTTCAACAATGACGGGATGGAAGAGGCCTGTAACCGCCTCGCCCGCGTCCGTCATTCGACACATGAAACGGCGGTTCCGGTGGGCCTCAACCTCGGGGCTAACAAGGATAGCGAAGACCGCGCGGGCGATTTCGCCAAGGTGCTCGCCACCTGCGGCAATTTCATCGACTTCGCGACGGTGAACGTGTCCAGCCCGAACACCGAAAAGCTCCGTGATCTGCAAGGGGCAGAGGCGCTCGAAGCGCTCTTGGCTGGCGTGCTCGATGCCCGAAAAGGGTTGACGCATAACGTGCCTGTGCTCCTGAAAATCGCGCCGGACCTCTCAGAGACCGAGATTGCTGAGATCGCCGAAGTGGCGCGCAAATCCGGCATTGACGGGGTGATCGCCACGAACACGACGATCACGCGCGATGGTTTGAAATCTGCACATAAATCCGAACTGGGCGGGCTTTCCGGCCGGCCATTGTTCGAAAAGTCCACGCGCATTCTGGCGCAGCTGTCGCGGCACCTCGGCTCCGACGTGCCCCTGATCGGTGTGGGCGGCATATCCTCTGCGCTCGATGCCTACGCGAAAATCTGCGCTGGCGCGTCTGCCGTCCAGATTTATTCTGCCATGGTCTACCAAGGCCTGTCTCTGGCCCCGCGCATCGCGCGCGGTCTCGATGATCTGTTGGCGAAAGACGGGTTTGAGAACGTCTCTGAGGCCGTTGGCACAAAACGCGGCGACTGGCTCTAAACCGCCCTCCCCGGCTCACGCCGGGGCGGCGGAGGCCTCAAGCCCCGGATATTTCCAGAGCAAAGACAGGGTGCGCGCCACGTAGCTCACCATCAGCGCCCCCCAGAGGCCGTGATTGCCAAACGCCGGGATGAGCACAGCCGCAGCGGCGACATAGATCAGCACTGTGAGGATCATCATGTTGCGCATGTCATGCGTCCGCGTGGCCCCGATAAAAATCCCGTCGAGCATGTAGGCCCCAAAGGCCAAAAATGGCGTGAGGATCATCCACGGCAAATAGTCACGCGCCTCGGCCCGCACCTCCGGCGCGGTGGTCATGACATCGATCCCCCACCGCCCAAAGACGGCAAAGCCCAGCATCATCAAAACCGCCGCGATCAGCCCCCAAAAGGCCGCCAAAAGCGCGCCGCGCCTGAGGCCCGCCCGCGACCGCGCGCCCAGGGCGTGGCCGACAATGGCCTCAGCGGCAAAGGCAAAGCCGTCGAGCGCATAGGCAGTGATCTCGATGAACTGCATGAGGATTTGATTGGCCGCGAGTGTGCGGTCGCCAAAGCCCGCTCCGAGGAAGGTGAAGGACACCATAATCCCCAAGAGCAGCACGGAACGAATGAGAATATCCGTGTTGACCCGCGCCATGTAGATCAGCCGCGCCCGATCAAAGACCCGTGTCCAATTGCGCCAATCCGGGGTCTGGAACGCATCGCGACAGAGCCAGAGCCCGAGCGCAGCACCGGAAACCTCGGCCAAAACCGTCGCAAAGGCCACGCCTTCAACGCCCCAGCCGAGGCTTAGAACGAACCACAGGTCCAAAAGGACGTTCAGCCCGTTCATCCAGAGCTGAAGGACTAAGACGCCCCGCGTGCGTTCTTGGGCAATGAGCCAGCCGGTGAGGCCATAAATCGCGATCGCAAAGGGCGCGGACCAGATGCGGATGCCGATGTAATTCCGCGCAAGGCTTTCCACCTCCTCAGAGGCGGGAGAGAGGGAGAACGCAGCCCAAAGCAAAGGGAGTTGTAACAGAATGAGCAACACGCCCCCCGCGATTCCGATCATCAGCGCGCGCGACAAAAGGGCGGAGACCTCCCCCGTATCTCCCCGGCCCCGCGCTTGAGACACAAGGCCCGTGGTGCCCATGCGCAGAAACCCAAAGATCCAATAGAGCGAGGCGAGGATGATCGCGCCGATCCCAACGGCTCCGATGGGCGCGGCGCTTCCCATCTGGCCAACCACGCCCGTGTCCACCGCGCCGAGGATCGGCACCGTAGCATTGGACAGGACGACAGGGATGGCGATCTTGAGGACGCGGGCGTGGCTCAAAGGGACCGCAGCCTCTGTCATGTCAGAGGGTCTCAGAGGTGGAGGGCATCAGGAAATGTCCGGTCGCCTGCACAATCGGGCGAGTGCGATTGTCCTGCCAGGCCTCGACCTGAACAGAGGCATAGCGCCGCCCGGCGCGCGTGATCTCGGCGCGCGCATAGGCATCGCGCGGCAGGCCGGAGCGCAGGTAGTCGACGGTCAGGTCGATGGTTTTCGGGAATTTCGGGAGCATATCCATGGTTTCCCCGGCCTCGAATTTCGGCCAGATCATCGACCAGGACAGGGAGATCAGGGCCGTGACTTCGAGAAACGCCGCCAGCGCCCCCCCATGCAAGGCCGGTAGCGCCGGGTTGCCGATCAGGTCCGGACGATAGGGCATCACGGCGGTCAGCTCATCGCCGCGCCGCTCGAACTGAAAGCCCATAAAGGAAATATAAGGCACGCGTGCGACCAACTCGGAGAGGGCCGTATCGCGGCGTTCTTTGACCACTTGGAGCGGTTCCGGGGTACGATGTGTCATGCGTTCTCCCTCTGGACGGCAAAAGCCCCGGTTGCGGCGGCCACGGGCACATCCGAGGTGCCGTCCTGCGCCGAGACCCGCACGAAAGCGACCGCCTTGGTCATATGGTAACAGATCGCATGGGCCGTGACGGTCGCGCCGGGTTTGGCCGCCCGCATATAGTCGATGCGCAGATCAAGCGTGGCCGTCGCGTAGCCCGCCCGCGGGTGGCTCATCACCGCCGCGCCCGCGCAGGTGTCCATCAAGGCGGAGACCGCCCCACCATGAATCACCCCGGTGTCCGGGTCGCCGATCAGGGCCTCGGCATAGGGCATGGCAAACTCCGCCTCCCCTTCGCCAATGCTGTTGAGTGCCATACCCAGTGCCATGCAATGCGGCAGGCTCTCGATAAAGGCCCGCGCGATGGCGATGCGTTCGTCGGGGTCACTGGCGATGTCGTTTGGCGTATTCGGCGGCATGGTCACAACGTCCTGTCTCTCTGCGCCGCCCATATTGCGCCGGAGCGGGAAAGCGCGGCAAGGTGAAAAACGAGCCATCCCCGTGTGCACCCCCATGTGCATCAAAATTTGACGCAACGGCATCTCGCGAGTTTGCGGCCTTGATCCCGCCTCACCGGGTTGACTAAGCTCTCGGCAAGACAGCAGAGCGGTTGCAAAAGTAAACTATTCGGTTTAGGTGCGGCGCGAGGAGGATCCTACTTATGTCTGACCAACGTCTCACGTTTAAGGAAATGTGCGCCCAGTTCGATGTGACGCCGCGCACCCTTCGCTATTACGAGTATATCGAGCTCTTGGCACCCGAAAAGGAAGGCCGCTCCCGCTTTTACACCCCGCGCGAAGTGGCGCGGATGACCTTGATCCTGCGCGGACGGCGCTATGGGTTCTCGCTGGAAGAAATCCGCCAGTGGCTTTTGATCTACGAAGAAAAAGGCACCAAGGCACAGGCACAGGCCTTTGTCGAACTGGCGGATCGTCAGCTCGTCGCCCTCGAAGAGCAAAAACGAGATTTGGAACAGGCCATCGCGGAACTCAAAGAAGTACGCGAGAACACGGCCAAAACCGAGCTCACCTCCTGATCCGCGCCGTAACGTCACATTGATAGCCTGCCCTTGGCACGCGCTGCATCCCCTGCACCGGGACGCGCCGGGGCATCGGCTCAACCCGGACGCGATTTAACCGCTTTGACCCAATTTTTCCTTGATTTTTCGACTGTTGCAGATCGCATCCTCAAAGCGTTTGCATTCGCGTTTTGCTATGAATAATTTCAGGTGAAACGATCCGAACCTCCCGCATTTCGGCACAAGGAAATGACGCCACGTTTCGATTAAACTCGTGCGGCGGTTCGGATTAGGGTGATGGCGAAGGCACTTCTTCGCTTCATGGGATTGCATCCGCTCTCACACCTCTGTGCGGGATCGGAAAGCCGAGGAAGACAAGGGGTGTCAACGTGACGACCAAAGAGGTGATGACGATCCGCGAAATGTGCGATGCGTTCGATGTAACGCCCCGCACGCTGCGCTTTTACGAGGCCAAAGAACTGTTGTTTCCGATCCGGGAGGGCCAGAAACGACTGTTCACGCACCGCGACCGAGCCCGGTTGACGCTTATCCTGCGGGGCAAAAAATTTGGCTTTGCGCTCGAAGAGATCCGGCAATTGCTCGATCTCTATTCCGAGGAAGACGGCGCCGCGGAACAGCTGCGTGAAACGCTTGTGGCTTACCGCGAGAAACTCGCGGGGATGGAGGCCCAGAAACAGGCGCTGATCGCGGTCATGACCGATCTGGAGAAAGAAATCGCATTTGTCGAAGGACAGATCGAAGGACTGAACGGCGACGGGTGACACAAAAGGTCTCGCCCGCGCGCCGAGCGAAAGGGAGAGACGCCATGCCGAGCTACACCGCTCCGACGAAAGACATTCAATATGTTCTGCACGATGTGCTGAACATTTCCGGCTCTGACATTCCGGGGTACGCGGAGCTTGAACCCGAGTTTACCGAAGCCATTCTCGACGCTGCGGGACAACTGGCCTCCGAGGTGATCGCGCCCTTGAACGTGGTGGGCGACCAAGAAGGCTGTACGCTGGAGAACGGCGTTGTGACCACGCCCACAGGGTTCAAAGAGGCCTTTGAGCAGGTGAAAGAGGGCGGCTGGCCCGGTCTCGACATGCCGGAGGAGTTCGGCGGTCAGGGCATGCCCTATGTGATCAACACCGCCGTGGGCGAAATGTTCTCCGCCGCGAACCAGGCCTTTACCATGTATCAGGGCCTGACTCACGGCGCAGCCTCCGCGATCCTCGTCCATGGCACGGATCAGCAAAAGGCAACCTATCTGCCGAAAATGACGTCCTGCGACTGGACCGGGACGATGAACTTGACGGAACCTCACTGCGGCACCGACCTGGGTCTCATGCGCACCAAGGCCGAACCGCAAGCGGACGGCAGCTACAAGATCACCGGCCAGAAGATTTTCATCTCGGCGGGCGATCACGACATGTCCGAGAACGTCATCCACCTCGTGTTGGCGAAAATCACCGGCGGTCCTGAGGGGATCAAGGGCGTGTCACTCTTTATCGTGCCGAAATTCCTCGTCGATGAAGACGGCAATGTCGGCGCGCGCAATGGCGTATCGGTCGGCTCCATCGAAGAGAAAATGGGCATCCACGGCAACTCGACCTGTGTGATGAACTATGACGAGGCCACCGGCTACCTCTTGGGCACCGAGCACAAGGGCATGCGCGCGATGTTCACCATGATGAACGAAGCGCGTCTGGGCGTCGGCATGCAGGGCCTCGCCCAGGCCGAAGCCGCCTACCAGAACGCGGTGATCTACGCCAAGGATCGCCTTCAGGGCCGGGCCGTGACCGGCGCCGAGAACCCGGACGGCCCCGCCGATCCGCTGATCGTGCACCCGGACATTCGCCGCAACCTGATGGATCAAAAGAGTTTTATCGAAGGCGCCCGCGCCTTCATGCTCTGGGGCGCTCAGCTCATCGACCAAGCCCACCGCACCAAAGACAAAGACGCTGACGGCCTCATCTCTCTGATGACCCCGGTGCTCAAAGGCTTCCTGACCGACAAAGGCTATGAGGCGACGGTGAACGCGCAACAGGTCTACGGCGGCCACGGCTATATCGAAGAATGGGGTATGTCGCAGTTCACACGCGATGCCCGCATCGCGATGATCTATGAGGGTGCCAACGGTGTGCAAGCCCTCGATCTCGTGGGCCGCAAACTGGCGAGCGATGGCGGCAAACACGTCATGGCCTTCTTCGAGATGGTCAAAGGGTTCTGCAAAGAGAACGGCGAAGGCGATATGGCCGAATTCGTGGACCCGCTGAAAGTCGCATCGAAAGACCTTCAGGGCGCGGGCATGTTCTTCATGCAGAATGGCATGAAAAACCCGAACGCGGCTCTGTCTGGCTCCTACGATTTCATGCATCTCTTCGGCTACGTCTGCCTCGGCCTGATGTGGGCACGGATGGCGAAAGTCTCTCTGGCGGCGCTCGAAAACGGCACGGAGGACGCGGAGTTCCATAAGAACAAGCTCACCACCGCGCGCTATTACATGGCGCGGCAACTGCCGATGACCGGCACGCTTTTGAAACGGATCGAATCCGGTGCCGATCCGGTGATGACTCTCCCCGCCGAGGCGTTCTAAACTCTCGACAGCGCCCCGCTCCGGCGGGGCGTTTTCGTTTGAGAGGCCCTAAGTGACGACAGACCCACCAAAAGATACGCTGTACCGGGAGACGCCCCCCGGCGGCGGACAATGCCAATGCGGTGCGGTGCGCTACAGCTTCACCCGAGGGCCGACCAAGGCCACGATTTGCCATTGCCGCATGTGTCAACGCGCGGTCGGTGGGCCGTTTGCCGCCCTTTTGGAAATCCCCCGCGACCGCCTCACCTGGCAGGGCACGGCGAAACGCTTTGCCTCCTCCGCCAAGGCGGATCGCGGATTTTGCCCGGACTGCGGCACGCCGCTATTCTACGATTTCCACGACCGCGATGTGATTGAGGTCACCGCCGGATCGCTGCATCCTGCCTTCCCCTATGTGCCTGTCAAGCAATGGGGCCTTGAATCGCGCCACGCGTGGGTCGAGGACATCGCTACCCTGCCCGGCGCAGAGACCTTTGAGGCGAATGTGCAAAGCAACCAATCGGCGGAAACCGCCCCCAACGAAAATGACGGAGCGTAACCATGCCCAAACGATTCAGAATGACGCGGCGTTTTCCTGTTTCGATGACCGAAGACGGGTATCGTCGTCTCAGAAGTTTCGCGAGGGAGGCGGGACTCGATGAGGGCGAGGCACTGTCTTTCCTCTTCGAGAATTTCAACTCCGTCACGGATGAGGAAAAGCTGACGCATAGGCTGCGTCTGTTCAATTCGGATTTGGAGACACGAAAGAGATGACCCGTTCAGCGCATCAAACCCAACAGGCCCACAAAGGGCATGTGATGCGCCCTGAACATGCCCTCCGACATGCGTATTTTGTCCAAGAAGAAGATCGCACATCCCTGCCCGTTTTTTTCGTGACACAAATACTCAAATCCAACGCTGATCGCGCTAACTGTGTCCTGACAGGAGGCGCAGCATGACCATTCAACTCTACTGCTTCGGCGAAAGCGGCCATTCCTACAAGGCCGCGCTTGGCCTGACCTTCGCGGGGCTGGACTGGTCGCCGGTCTATGTGGACTTTTTCAACGGAGAGGCGCGATCTGAGACGTTTCGCGCGCTCAATCCGATGGGCGAGTGCCCGGTCTATGTCGAGGGCGATCTGGTCCTGACACAATCTGGCGTGATCCTCGACCACATCGCGCGACAGACCGGCAAAATTGAGGGCCAGAGCGAGGACGAGCGGCGCGAGGTGTTGCGCTGGGTCTTGTGGGACAATCACAAGATGTCCTCGCAAGTCGGCATGACGCGGTTCCTGACGAACTTCCTGCCGGAGAAGAAACGCCCGCAGGAGGTCATCGCCTTTATGCAGGGCCGCCTCAAAGCCGCTTTGACGGTGCTAAACGACGCGCTCGCGGACCGCACCTGGCTGGCAGGCACCCGTGAGATCAGCGCCGCCGATCTGTCCTGTTGCTCTTATCTTTTTTACCCGGAGCCGTTTGGTTTTGACCGTTCAGACTGGCCCCACATCGACGCCTGGCTTGACCGCATCAGCGCCCTGCCCGGCTGGAAACACCCTTACGACATGATGCCCGGAAACCCGTCAGACCGACTTTGAGATCCGGGCCTAGAAGACGACTTTGGAGGAGACTATGACCGAAGCCTATATTTACGACGCCTTGCGCAGCCCGCGCGGGAAAGGGCGCAAGGACGGGAGCCTACACGAGGTGACCTCGGCCGCGCTCTCCGCGCAGATGCTGAATGCCGTCAAAGACCGCAACGGGCTTGAGGGCCATGCCGTCGAGGACGTGATCTGGGGCAACGTGACTCAGGTCGGCGAACAAGGCGGCTGCCTTGCGCGCACCGCCGTGCTGGCGTCCGAGTTGGATCAGAGCATCCCCGGCCTCGCGATCAACCGGTTTTGTGCGTCAGGCATGGAAGCCGTGAACCTCGCCGCGAACCAGGTCAAAGGCGGGGCGGGCATGGCCTATATCGCTGGCGGCGTCGAAATGATGGGCCGGGTTGCCATGGGCTCTGACGGGGCAGCGATTGCCGTGGACCCGGCGATTGCGATGAAGACGTACTTTGTGCCGCAGGGCATCTCGGCGGACATAATCGCCACCGAATACGGCTTTACCCGCGAAGAGGCCGACGCGCTGGCCGTCGAGTCCCAAAACCGCGCCGAAGCCGCGTGGAAGGACAACCGGTTCGCGAAATCCATCGTGCCGGTCAAGGACATCAATGGCCTGACCATTCTCGACCACGACGAATACATGCGGCCAGGGACATCCGTCGAGGCGTTGGGCGCGCTCAAGGCCTCGTTCAAGGACATGGGCGAGGTCATGCCGGGGTTCGACAAGATCGCGCTGATGAAATATCCGCATCTTGAGAAGATCAACCACATCCACCATGCGGGCAACTCCTCGGGCATCGTCGATGGCTCCGCCGCCGTTCTGATCGGCAACAAGGAATTTGGTGAGAAATACGGTCTCAAACCCCGTGCCCGCATCCGGGCAACTGCCAAAATTGGCACCGATCCGACGATCATGCTTACCGGGCCTGTGCCTGTGACAGAAAAAATCCTGAAAGACAGCGGCATGTCGATTTCTGACATCGACCTCTTTGAGGTGAATGAGGCGTTTGCCTCCGTCGTCATGCGCTTCATGCAGGCCTTTGATGTCGATAGCTCCAAGGTCAACGTCAACGGCGGCTCCATTGCCATGGGCCACCCGCTCGGCGCGACCGGCGCGATCATCATCGGCACGCTGTTGGACGAGTTGGAGCGGAGCGGCAAAGGCGTGGGGCTTGCCACGCTTTGTATCGCATCCGGCATGGGTGCGGCCACCATCATCGAGCGCGTGTAAGGGAGACGAGAACCATGACCGATTTTCACTATTCCGTCGACGCGGATGGCGTCGCGATCATCACTTGGGACATCCCGAACAAAAGCATGAACGTGCTGTCGATGGAGGGCATTTCCGAACTCGACGCCTGTATCGACAAGGCATTGGGCGACGAGGCCGTCAAAGGCATCGTGATCACCTCCGGCAAGGACACCTTCGCCGGTGGGATGGATCTCAACATCATCGCCAAGATGAAAGACGCTGCGGGCGACGATCCGGCGAAGGGCCTCTTTGAGGGGCTGATGAACATGCACGCGATCCTGCGCAAATTGGAACGCGCAGGCATGGACCCGAAGACCAACAAAGGCGGCAAGCCTGTCGCCGCGGCCCTGCCCGGCACGGCGCTTGGCATTGGCTTGGAGCTTCCGCTGTCCTGTCACCGCATCTTTGCCGCCGACAATCCGAAGGCCAAGATCGGTCTGCCAGAGATCAAAGTCGGCATCTTCCCCGGCATGGGCGGCACCACGCGCGTCTCGCGTATGGTCGGCGCGATGGCGGCAGCGCCGATCCTGCTTGAGGGCAAGATGCTCGACCCGAAAAAGGCCAAGGGCGCAGGTATCATTCACGAGGTCGTAGAGCCCGGCGAATTGCTGGCGAAAGCGAAAGACTGGGTGCTCAACGCGAAAGACGCGGACATCGTGAAACCATGGGACGCGAAGGGTTGGAAAATGCCCGGCGGCGCGCCCTATCACCCGGCGGGTTTCATGACTTTCGTCGGCGCCTCCGCGATGGTCAACGGCAACACGATGGGCGTGTATCCGGCGGCGAAAGCGCTTCTGTCGGCGGTCTATGAGGGCGCAATGGTGCCGTTTGACACCGCGCTCAAGATTGAGGCCCGCTGGTTCACCCATGTGCTGATGAACCCATCATCGTCTGCGATGATCCGGTCCTTGTTCATCAACAAGGAGGCGTTGGAGAAGGGCGCAAACCGTCCCGACGTGGCCGATCAAACCGTCAAAAAAGTCGGCGTACTTGGCGCGGGCATGATGGGCGCGGGCATTGCCTATGTCTCGGCCAACGCGGGCATCGAGGTCGTGCTGATCGACATGAAGCAGGAGGCGGTGGACAAGGGCAAAGCCTATTCCGAAGCCATCCTCGACAAAGGCATTTCCCGCAAAAAGGTGACGCCGGAGAAGAAAGAGCAAGTGCTCTCGCGCATCACAGCGACCACTGATTTGGACGCTCTGAAAGGCTGTGACCTGATTGTCGAAGCCGTGTTCGAAGACATCGGTGTCAAGGCGGAGATGACGAAAAAGGTCGAGGCCATCGTCGGCGAGGACTGCATCTTCGCGTCGAACACCTCCACCCTACCGATCACGGAACTGGCCAAGGCGTCGGTGCGCCCGGAGCAGTTCATCGGCATTCACTTCTTTAGCCCGGTGGACAAGATGCTCCTCGTGGAGATCATCAAGGGCAAAGAGACCGGCGACGTGGCCGTGGCAAAAGCGCTCGACTATGTGCGCCAGATCCGCAAGACGCCGATCGTGGTGAATGACGCGCGCTTCTTCTACGCCAACCGTTGTATCATTCCCTACATCAACGAGGGCGTGCGCATGGCGGCTGAGGGCGTGGACCTGCCGCTCATCGAGAATGCTGCGAAGCTCTTGGGCTTCCCGCTGGGGCCGCTTCAACTCATCGACGAGACCTCGATTGATCTCGGCGTGAAAATCGCCAAAGCCACCAAAGCCGCGATGGGCGACGCCTATCCGGACGAGGCCGTGGACGAGGTGGTGTTCTGGATGTTCGATCAGGGGCGTCTGGGCAAGAAAGCCAACGCGGGCTTCTATGACTACGACGAGAAGGGCAAGCGCGGGTTCCTCTGGGACGGCTTCAACCAAGAGTTCCCGGTGGCCGATGCGCAACCCGATCTCGACGCAGTCCAGCACCGCCTGATGATGGCACAGGTGTTGGAGGCCGTCCGCGCGCTTGAAGAAGGCGTGTTGGAAGACATCCGTGAGGGCGACGTCGGCGCGATCCTCGGTTGGGGCTTTGCGCCGTGGTCCGGTGGTCCGTTTAGCTGGCTCGACATCATCGGTGCCGCGAAAGCCGTCGAGATTTGCGACAATCTCACCGCCACGCACGGGCCGCGCTTTGAGACGCCGAAACTTCTGCGCGAGATAGCGGAGAGCGGCGAGACCTTCTACGGCCGTTTCGGCGCGGGTGTGGACAGCAAAGCCGCCTGAGCGCGCCTCACATGACACTCAGCCCTTCCCATATCGGGGAGGGCTTTCTTATGCGTCTTCGTCGCTCAGGGAGGCGAACATGTCGCGGCCCTGAAGCTGCGGGGCCATGGTGCACCACCTGTCGCTGACCTGCACCCAATGGGTGTCCATCGCGTCCGCGTGAACGATGATCCGACCCGGCTCCGTCGTGACGGGGGCGAGGATGATATTGAGGAAAAGCGCAAGCGCCTCGGCAGAGATACACATAGGTTTGGCTCCATTCTTGGTCGTCCTCGTGTCCTGACAGACCGTCCTGCCAAAACCTCCCCCACGAGATGCCGGTCCAGAATAGCTGCATTTGCTGTATATATTTTCAAGAATGCTGCGATGCAGCAATTTGGCGGCGCAGGAATGCCCATTCATTCACCGTCTGCCCACGTGCTGCGCAAAAATGTGACTCAAAATAAAGCGGCGAGCACGATCTCCGTGCCCGCCGGTCTCCCCCCATCCTGCCGGAGAGATGTTCAATAGATGTTTTCTTGGCCCCACAGGAGCGCCCATGTCGGCCCCGTCAGCCGCAGGCGAACTTCGCCTCGTCAGCAACCGCACCGACGAACTCGCGGGCCTGCGCCAAGGGCAGAACGTCATAGCCCGAAGCCTCTGAGGCCACCATCAGATCGGACATGCGCGCGACGGTATTTGCGGGACAATGAAACAGCGCGCCGATGTTGGCGAAAATCACCTGGTCATCCTCGAACTGCAGCTGGATCACCTCGCACGGGCCCTCCGGCATCTCTCGCGTGATCCCCTCAAGCCCGTCGAGCGTATGCGCCGGGAGTAAGGTGAACGGATCGCCAAACATTTCCTCGCCCAGATCGCTCTCGATCATCACCGCCTGCTCCGGCAAAAGCGTCAGAGCGGCTTTGTTTCCCAAAACACCGACAGAGACTGTGAGCGGCCAATGCGCGGCCTCAACAGAGTGCGGCTCAAGAAAGGTCCAGTTCCGCGTGACCTTTCGGACGGTTTGCAGCCCCGCGTCAAAGGTCAGAACTCGGTCCCCCTCTTGGATCGCCTCAACACCGCGCCACCCGGTCGCCGTTGCCACCTGTGTGCCCGACACGATCCCATGCGCCAGCACCGCCGACGCATCCGGGCATGTGCGGTCCCATGCGCTGTTCCGTGCGCCGTCCCAAGCCGCACTCCGACCGGAGGCTTCTCTGAGGAGGGGCTTTTGAAAGATACGTCCCAATTTGCTCATCTCGACCATCCCGATGTTGGCACTGGATCTTAAAGGTGTCTTGCGTGTCAGGATCAGGAAACTAAGGCGATGGGGTCACAATTCGGCCCGATTGGGACACAATTGGGGCATAATCCCGCCACGCGCGCAAATAGGGCGAATTTCAGCCAATTGTTCACGAATGCGCCGCAATGCAGGGTGCAGTCTCACCCACAGCGCCTAAAAATCCAGTCTTTTGAAGGCTTCAGGCAAAAACCTCATGGGTGCCTGACAGGGGATTCGCCGGCGGTTTCGGAGCCTCACTGACCTCTGCCCCGCGGCCCGCTCGCGCTTTCACCGCAAAGGCGACATATTTTGCGCCCGCATCATTCGAACTGATAGCCGAACCGTGCAATGTCCTGTGCCGCGATCTGGGCCATGTGATCTGCATTCCGATCCGAGTAGTAGGACCGGTAGTCGCGGGCCCTATCGGACACGTTGTGCGGCGCGACCGGAGAGAGATCAAACCCGAGATGCGTCCAAAGCGGGGCAAGGTCCGCGTCCAAGTGCTCCAATCGCGCGAACAATGCCCCCCGCTCCTGCCCGGCGCTGTCTTCGACATAGCGCCCATAGGGCACGGAAAGTGCGCGGGCCGTCTCGTCATGATTGAGAAACTCGGAAAAGCTCAGGGATTTGGCCAAACGCACGGCGGCATGGTCCCATGTCTGGACTTGGAGCCAATGGTAATAGGACACGGCCCGGTCCCACGGATTGCGGACCAACGTCATGACGAAATACTCATCGAAGGCCTCACGCTCAACCACGCCCTCAATGTCGCGCAGCATCGAATGCTTCCAAAGCCGCCCGGCTGCCGTGAGCTGTTTCACCCGTTTGCGCCGTTTCTCCGCCTTGGGCGTGTCGCCAATCAAAATGTCATCCGCCATAGCCCGCGCCTCTAGAGCGAGGCTCAAAGCCGTGCCCCCGGTTTTGGGAATATGAACAAAGATATAGTGGCGTCCGGGCGAAATGATCATGCGCGCGAGAATACCCCCTGTCACACCGATTGTCGCCCCCGCAGTTTCAGAGTAGGTTGGCCGAAAGACACCAAAAGACGAGCAGCCCGCGCATGATCGCGCTCACGAATTTCGACCGACTGGAAGCCACAGGCCTCTGGCTCCCCGAGGGGGAAAGCCAGCGCCGTTCTGTGTTGGTGTCGGTGGGCGAGGCGACGCTCACCCTGTCGGAAATTCGCGATGGCGGGCAGGCGCTCACGCATTGGTCTCTCCCCGCGATCGAACGCATCACCGCAGAAGACGAACGCCCCGCGCGGTATAAACCCGGAACCGACAGTCGCGAGGAGCTTGAACTCGACGACGAATTGATGATCGAGGCGATCTCGAAAATCCGCCGCGCCATTGACCGGGGGCGCCCCCGTCCCGGACGGCTCCGGAGTGCGATTTATGGGATTGGGGCTTTGGCGGCGCTCGGGCTGGGTGTTTTCTGGCTCCCCGATGCGCTGACCCGGCAAGCCGTCCATATTGTTCCGACTGTGACCCGTGCCGACATCGGGGAGGAGTTGCTCGGTCGCATTCGCCGCCTGTCCGGGCGTCCCTGCGATACGGTGCATGGCGCGCGGGCATTGGAGACGCTCAAAACGCGGCTCTTTCCCAAAGGCGGCGGTGAGATCATCGTGCTCGCCAGTGGCGTCGCGCAGTCCCAAGCGCTTCCGGGAAAGATCATCCTTTTGAACAAGTCGCTGGTCGAGGACCATGAAGATCCGGCCGTTGTGGCGGGCTATGTCCTCGCGGAATTGCAGCGGATCAAAGAGCACGATCCTCTGGAGCGGCTGTTGAAGACCACCGGTCTCATGACCACGATCCGGTTTTTGACGACAGGGCATATCCCCTCGGACGTGCTCGATGACTATGCCGAAAGCCTGCTCACCGCGCCTGTGGACCCGGTTGATCCGGAGGTACTGATCGGGACGTTTGCCGCCGCCGGGGTGCCCGGCTCTCCCTATGCCTATGCGCTCGACATCACAGGGGAAACCGTCCTGCCCCTCATCGAGGCGGATGACGTCCAGATCGAGGCGGCGACACCCGTGCTTTCAGATGGCGATTGGGTGGCATTGCAGGGTGTCTGTGGCGGCTAAGTTCCCCCTCCCCCGTTCACAAAAGAAAACCCCCGCCACATGCGGGGGTTTCTTTTTGTTATTGTTCTGCCTCGGTAACTCAACGCTTACTTGCGTGCGAATGCATCCCCGTAGCCGGCGCCTCGAACGGCCCCCAACGCGGACATGGTCTGTTCAGGCCGGGCGAAAGGACCGGCCAAAACAATCTTAAGGGTCTTCCCACCACGCGTCGTGGTTTGCGAGGAGACGGGGTACCCCATTGCCGATAGGCGCGCGATAGAGCGCTCGGCATTGGCCGGAACACCAAAGGTGCCGACCTGGACGTATCGCAGACCAGCGGGCGCGGGTTGCACCTGACGGGTTGCGGCAGAGGACACCGACGGCGTTTGCGCGGGCGCAACGCTGCGGGTCGAAAGTTGGATGGCACCGGGGTCAGACGGCATCGGCGCGGAGGCGACGGTCACGGTGCGTTTCTTGTGGACATTCGTACCAAAGAGCCATTCCCAAAAGGTCTTTTTGCGCGGCTGGTAATGGTCATAGCGCGGCGTGGTGCCGCTCCAGAGTTGCGCCATCTGCAGATCGCCGCGCGCTGTAAGAGGCCCACGGTTCGGGTTCAGACGCCCATCGGTCCAGGCCTGCTTATATCCCTTCGGCGCCTGCGCGCCGGTCGGTGCAGGCAACGCATAGATCGGAATCCCGGCATTGCGGGCGACTTCGGTCTGGGTGGCATTCCGGGTGGAGACGCCGGCGGCCATGCGTTGCTGGATGTAATCCGACGGGTGCACGGCCTGCGGACCGCAGCGGATTTTGTAGCGCCCGCTGGTCATATATTGCGCGGAACTGCCGGTCAGACCAGCGCATTGCGCGGCGGCAGTGGCGGCGAGTGTCGTGGTCTGCGGCTGGACAGGCGCTGGCGCGGGAACCGCCGCCATCATGACCGGCGCGGGCGCGGCCGGGGCCGATTTGACAGGAACACGGACCAGCGTCGGCTCGGTCGTCGTCATGCGCCCACCGTCGGCGGTGCGCACCGTCACACCGGCAGGCAGGCGTTTCAAAATATAGTCCACATCCCCAGTCGAACAGATCATGCGCCCGTTCACCTCATTGGCGACACAACCGCGCTCACCGACCGTTTGACCGGCGAGAGCGGTCAAGGGATCAAGCTTCGGCGTGGTCGGCAAAGGCGCGGGTTTGGCCGCGACGGGCTGAGGCGCGGGTGTCGGTTTTGGGGCCTCAACGGCGGCAATTGTGGTCTGACGGGTGAAGAGACCTTGGAACGGGGTCGGTGCGGGCGCAGGTGTCTCCGCCACAACCGTTTCACTCGGCGCAGTCACCGGATCCGGGATCACAGGCAGCACCTCTTCGACAGAGGCAAAGGTCGGCTTGAACCCGCAGAGCACGCGACGATCCCGCGACACGCGCGGCACCCAGTTCATCAGAGCCTCGGTGCCCGCACGCACGAACACACAGCCGCGGCTGTCGACATATTGAGCGCCTGTGTAGCTTCTCGGCGGAAATTCCGCCGGGCTCTCGGTGTCATAGAGGCCTCGCGCCCCGGCTTGGTTCAAACCGATGATCGAAACGCCCATGGTTGCCAAAGCAACAGTGACGGAGATCGTTCTCAATGCCTGCATTATGTGGCCCCACACAAGATATTGTATCGAGCCTAACGCAGAACTGATTCGCTGTTAAGAGGGAAATCGCTTATTTCGTACCAAACATGCGATCACCCGCATCCCCTAGCCCGGGGACAATATATCCATGCTCGTTGAGGCATTCGTCTACCGAAGCTGTGACAATCGGCACGTCCGGGTGCGCCTCTTCCATCCGCTTGATCCCCTCGGGCGCAGCCAGAAGGCAGAGAAAGCGGATGTTCGTTGCGCCCGCTTCCTTCAGTTTGTCAATAGCCGCGACAGAGGAATTGCCCGTCGCAAGCATCGGATCGACGGCAATCACGAGCCGATCACCGAGGTCTTCAGGCACCTTGAAATAATATTCGACCGGCTCAAGCGTCTCTTCGTCCCGGTACAACCCAACGAACCCGACCCGCGCGGAGGGAATGAGTTCGAGAATACCATCCATCAAGCCGTTGCCCGCCCGCAGGATCGAAATCAGCGCAAGCTTTTTCCCATCGAGTGTCGGCGCTTGCATGGTTTGCATCGGCGTCTCGATGGTTTTCTCCGTCATATCCAGCTCGCGCGTGACCTCATAAGCGAGGAGCAAGGAAATCTCGCGCAGGAGTTGGCGGAACCCCGCGGTCGAGGTGTCCTTGTCGCGCATGATGGTCAGTTTGTGTTGGACAAGCGGGTGTTTGACGACGGTCAGGTGATCAAGCATCGGTGGACTCCAGTTTCTTGGCGACCTTCCCTCGGGTCGCCTCATCGCAGAAGGCCGCATCAAGCGCGGCTGTGTTCAAGTCTCGAAAGTCGTCCTCTTCCCAGCCGAAGGTCTCGGCAAGGCGGTCGAATTCATAACGCATGGTCGAGTGGAAAAACGGCGGATCGTCCGTCGATACTGTGACTTTCACCCCGCGTTTGCGCAGCTCGGCAATCGGATGAGCGGACCATTTCGGATAGACGCCCAACGCGATGTTCGAGCCAGGACAGACCTCCAACACGATCCCCGCCTCCGCAATTTCATCGACCAAGGCGAGGTCTTCGATGGCCCGCACACCGTGGCCGATGCGCTCGACCTTGAGGTCGCGAATGGCGTCGCGGACACTTTCCGGCCCGCCCCATTCGCCCGCATGCGACGTGAGCCGCAGCCCCGCCTCCCGCGCCATGTCAAAAGCGTATTTAAAATCGCCCTGCGTGCCCATGGCCTCATCGCCGCCCATGCCAAAGCCGGTGACAAAATCCCCCACTGTGTCCTGCGCGCAGGCGGCGGTTTTCTTTGCCTGATCCGGTCCGAAATGGCGCACACAGGTCGGGATCGCGCGCATTACGATGCCCGCCTCCTGCTCCATCTCATCGGCGGCTTGTTTGATCGCGGCGAGGTAATCTTTCCACGCCACCACATCGCCGCCGCCACAGAAATCGGGGGCAAGGAAGCTCTCGGTGTAGATGACATTCGAGGCCACGCTTTCCTCTAACACGGCGAGGGTCAGGCGGTAGTAATCTTGCGGTGTTTTGAGAACCGAGGTCGCGGCCTCGTAGACCTTGAGAAAATCCCAGAAGTCCTTGTATTTATACGCACCGCGCTCATCGAAAACGCCCGTGAGGTCGACTTTTTTCTCGGCGGCCAAACCACGAATGAAGGCGGGCGGCGCCGCGCCTTCGAGGTGCATGTGCAGCTCGACTTTCGGAATGTCAGATACTGTCATAGGAAACTCCGTCCGGGCCCTTCGGCCTTAATCCCGAGGTAGTCGGCGATCGAGGCCGCCACGTCGGAAAAGGCCACAGGGCCAATGGGTTTGAGGCCAAGACCATAGCCGAGAATCGGCACCTGCTCGCGGGTGTGATCCGTGCCAGCCCAGGTCGGGTCATTGCCGTGATCCGCCGTGAAAATCAAAAGA
>CAXPTW010000076.1:0-17453 GCA_964220165.1 Abyssibacter sp. | reverse complement strand
GGTCGTGCCCACGGAGACGGAGTCGAACACCGCGTCCACAGCAACCTTGCGCTCGGAATTGTTGCCATCCGCAGGCACATCACCCGCGCCTTCAACGCCAGCGAGGATCATCTGTTCTTTCAACGAGATGCCAAGTTTCTCGTAGGTCGCCAAAAGCTTGGGATCGACGTCGTCCAAAGACTTCGGCTTTTCTTCCATGCTTTTCGGGCGCGCGTAGTAGTACTGATCCTGAAAATCGATCTCAGGATAGTCCACCATCGCCCAATCCGGCTCTTCGAGGGTGACCCAACGGCGGTAGGCCTCAAGACGCCACTCGGTCATCCATTCCGGCTCTTCGTTCTTGGCAGAAATCAGGCGCACGATATCCTCGGAGAGGCCTTTCGGGGCGTACTCCATCTCGATTTCCGTGTCCCAGCCGTATTTATACTTTCCGGCCAGTGCCTGAACAGCGGCGACGGTTTCTTCCTCGACGCCCTCTTTGACCTGATCCTTCAACTGTACGTCATCCACCATGGGATCACTCCTTACCGTAGTCTAGGAGGCTTGCGCCTCTCATTGTGCGTTACGGGGTCTGTTGCCGACCCTCTCGTCTGTCATTCTTACGCCGCGCGTTTGCGCCAGCGGCTGTGCGCGGCCAGCCAGGCTGTGGCGAACCGCTCCAAGTCGTCTGTCGTCACCTCGGGACCGATCGAGACCCGAAGCGCACTTGCGGCTTCGTCCTCCGCATATCCCATGGCGGTCAAGACCTTGGACGCCTTGACCTTGCCCGACGAGCACGCCGACCCCGCAGAGACCGCGAAGCCCGCCAAATCCATCTGCATCACCTGTGTCTCGCCCTTCCAACCGGGGCTCACGAGGCACATCGTATTCGGGAGGCGATGCGCGCCCTTCCCCACAAAGATGGGGTCTTCAATCTCATTGGCAATGAGCGCCTCAAGATGATCGCGCTTGGACGCGACCTCGTCCCAAACGCCCTCTGCCAAAGCCTTGCTTGCGGCTTCTGCCGCTGCGCCAAATCCCGCGATGCCGATCAGGTTCTCGGTGCCGCTCCGGCGTCCCATTTCCTGCCCCCCGCCTTTGATTGTCGCCTCGACGTCTAGACCCTGTTTGAGGACCAGAGCGCCGACGCCCTTCGGCCCGCCGAGCTTATGCGCAGAGACAAGCGCCATATCGCAGCCCAGCCAGTTGAACGCCACCGGCATTTTGCCAAAACCCTGCGTCGCATCGCACAGGGCGAGCCCCTCAGGGAGCTTTTGCACGATCCCGGTCTCGGAATTCGCCACCTGTAGCGCGCTCGACTGAGGCTCCGTGACCGTCACACGGCCATCGCGTTCCACGGCCAAATCGGTTTCACACCATGAGGACACCGCCTCATGCTCGACCTCGGCACAGTGCATCTTACGCCCACTCAACGCCAAAGCCGCCGCCTCCGTCGCGCCAGAGGTAAAGACGATGTCCGCCCCCTGCGCCCCAAAGGCCTCGGCAACCTGCGCCCGTGCGCGCTCCATCAGGCCCTTGGCCGCGCGCCCTTCGGCGTGAACAGAGGACGGGTTGCCGACCACATCCATCGCCGCCACCATCGCCTCACGCGCCGCCTGCGCCAAAGGCGCGGTCGCGTTCCAGTCGAGATATGTGCGGTGTCTGGTCATCAACTCTTCTTCTTGGTCCAAATACTCACGACGCGCGGTTACTCTTCACGCGCGGTTACTCTTCATCCACGACGGCAAACAGGGTCGGCACCGCCGGACAGGGCCGCAGCTCATTGCGCACGACATCCGAGAGACGCGTCTGGTGCAAGAACACATAGACATGTGCCGAAAGGCCTTCCCACAGACGGTTGGTCATCGACTGCGCGCGCGACCCGGAAATCCCGCCCGAGGCCCCGGCCCCGGTGTGCAGCGCGGACACGGTCTCATCGACCGCTTCCAGAATGTCAGACACGCGAATTTCTGACGCCGGTTTGGCAAGCTTGTAGCCGCCTCCCGGCCCGCGCACGGACACGACCAACTCCGAGCGCCGCAGCTTCACGAAAAGCTGTTCGAGATAGGGCAGAGAAATATCCTGACGTTTGGAGATTTCGGCCAGCGACAACAGATGCCCCTCCGGCTGCAAAGCCAGGTCCGCAAGCGCCACCATGGCGTACCGTCCTTTTGTCGAAAGCTTCATCCCGCTTCCCCTTTCTCAGCATCTTTGAGGGCCTCACGCGGAAATCCGAACCCTTTCAGAGCCTTTTCCACGGCGAAACCGCCAGAAACATGCGCAAATGCATTGACGCGCGCGTGAGAGAGCCTTACCTCCATACCACCCGCAGCCGCTTTGCTTTTGGTCAATTTAGAATGCTTCTAAATAGTCCGAGAAATTTCGTCAAGTATTGACGCAAAGCTACAGACCTCAATCTGTACCTATAGGCCGGAAAGTGGCGCGACACGAGTTAAAAAGACGCCCGGACAGGCCGCTCTCACGAGATGTCGCGGTTCCGATCCAAGGCGACATGAGGAGACAGGGACCAAGATGCCCGAAGTGATTTTTCCCGGCCCCGAGGGCCGGCTCGAAGGCCGTTACCACCCCCAGCCGCAAAAAGACGCCCCCATCGCCATCATTCTTCATCCGCACCCGCAATTTGGCGGCACGATGAACAATCGCGTGGTCTACAACCTGCATTATGCCTTCCACAACATGGGCTTTACCGTGCTTCGGTTCAATTTCCGGGGCGTGGGCCGGTCGCAGGGCGAATATGACCAAGGTGTCGGCGAGCTCTCAGACGCGGCGTCCGCACTCGACTATCTCCAGTCGATGAACCCGAACGCGAAACATTGCTGGGTCGCGGGCTTCTCCTTTGGTGCCTGGATCGGGATGCAGCTTTTGATGCGTCGCCCGGAAATCACCGGGTTCGTCTCGGTCGCGCCGCCCGCGAATATGTACGACTTTTCGTTCCTCGCGCCCTGCCCCTCGTCCGGTCTCATCATCAACGGCACAGCCGACCGCGTCGCGCCGCCGAAAGACACTCATACGCTCGTCAACAAACTGCATGAGCAAAAGGGCATCACCATCACCCACGAGGAAGTCGAGGGGGCGGGCCACTTCTTTGAAGACCCGCATATGGAACAGATGATCGGCACCGTGGACGAATATGTCCGCCGTCGCCTGACCGAGAACACGCGCTAAACGGAGACACTCATGGGGATTATGGAAGATCTCGCCGACGGTCTTGCCAAAGATACGATCGACGCGATGGACATCATTCAGGATGAACAGCTCATTCAGGACGTGGCCCGCGTCATCGGCGCGTCTTCCATCACCACCCAAGAGGCCTTTATGACCGCCGCGCGTGTGCGCCTGTCGGAAAAACGCGCCCGCGATTATCTCAAAAAACGGATTGCCGAGGCTCAAAAAGGCCTCGCACCCTCCGCCCCTCCTCCCGGGGCCGAGGACGACATCGAATACTAGGACCACATGCCCAAAGACAGCGCCTCCCCCCGCCTCGACGCCCAATATGCCTTTCTGATGGAGGCCGACAGGCTCAAGACGGTCGAGCGCGCCAATCAGCTCATGGACCGCTCGCGGTTCGAAAACTCCGCGGAACATAGCTGGCACGCTTGTCTTTTGGCCCTGCTCTGCGCCCCTCTTGCCGGTCCTGACGTGGACATCGACCGCGCGATCGAGATGCTGATCCTTCATGACATCGTCGAAGTCGACGCAGGCGATCACCCGATCCACATCCTCTACGACACCGACGACATCAAAGCCCGGGAACTGGCCGCCGCCGACCGGATTTACGGACTCTTGCCCAACGATCTGTCCCACCGCTTCCGCGCCACATGGGAAGAGTTCGAGGCGATGCAAAGCCCCACGGCCCGCTTCGCCAAATCCGTGGATTTCCTCGCCCCCGCCCTCCAAAGCATCGGCGCGCCGCAAAAGCTCGAAGACGAGATCGAGATCGTCGGCGGCAACCTCAAACGTGGACGGGCCGTCAAAACCAAAGACATCCTGCCGGAGCTGTTCGAGTTCACCCGCGCCGCCTTTTTTGGTGAGGACACCGATCCGATCCTCGCGCAACGCTTTGCCTTTTGGTGCGAGGCGGATCGCCTCAAATCCGTCCTACGCGCCACGCCGATCGCCGATGGCACGCGCAAGGAAAACACCGGGGAACACAGCTGGCACATCATGCTCTACGCCCTGACGCTCTCCGATCATGCAGCCCCCGGCGTCGACATCGCGCTCGCGCTCAAAATGCTCCTGCTTCACGACATTGTCGAAGTGGACGCGGGCGACACGCCGATCCACGGCGCGGTCAGCCAAGAGGCCCTCAAAGCGCAGGAAGAGGCGGAACTCCGCGCCGCCGACCGGCTTTTTGGCCTGTTGCCCACGGATCAAGCCACCGAATTCCGTGCGATCTGGGAGGAGTTCGAAGCCGCCGAGACGCCCACCGCGATTTACGCCAAATCCATCGACCGTTGTCAGCCCGTCTTGCACAATCTTGCGGACGATGGTGGCTCATGGCGCACCTATGACGTGAAGCTTCACCAACTTGACGCCCGTGTCGGCAGTAAGATCAGCCGCGGTTGCCCCGCGCTCTGGCCCTACATCCGTGCCAAATGCACGCCGTGGTTCGAAGCCAGGAACGCGCTCTGAAAGTATTTGTCCAGCAAAGGAAACGCCCCGTCTCCTTTGCTGTCAGACCGACGCAAGTCTCTGACGACTTAGCGTTTCGGCGGGATCGAATAGGTCATAGACCCATGCGCCAGAATATCGTCGGACCCGGGATTGCGCACCATTACCTGCCCCACGGCCAACGTCCGTCCAAGTTTCATCAGAGTTGCCTCGCCCAAAAGCGGCAAACCCGACGCGGGTTTGCGCATGAAATCGATATGGGCATTTGTGGTGACCGCGAGTTCGACGGGGCCGACCTTGGCCAGAATGGCAAAATAGACGGCCACATCGGCCAAAAGGAACATTGTCGGCCCGGAGACGGTGCCCCCGGGACGCAGTTGCGAGGCCAATGGTTCAAGGCGCAGGGTTACACTGTTCTCGGCGACGGTCTCGACAAAGAGGTAGTCAATGACTTCGGGGAAACGCTCTGAGATAAAGGTCTCGAGCGCGGGCTTATCCATTATATTTTCTGGCAACATTCTCAAATTCCGTAAATGGAGGAGAATTTCTCCTCTAGGTAAATCAGCAGGGGCGCTTCCGTCGGCTCAAAGCCACAGGCGTGGATAATGGTGTCACGCGGTTCGCGCAAGCCACCGTGTTGTTGCAGGTTCTCGCGGAGCCAATCGGTCGCTGGGGCGGTCTCGCCCCGCGCCAAAGCCGCATCGAGGTTCGGCACATCGGCGCGCAGCGCCTGATGCAGACAGCCGGCGTAGACATTGCCCAGCGTGTAGGTCGGGAAATATCCGAACAAGCCCACAGGCCAATGCACATCCTGCAAACAGCCGTTGGAAATCCTGTCGACCTTCCGGCCAAAATCGGCCTCGAACCGCGTGTCCCAGGCCTCCGGCAGGTCATCAACCTCCAGCGCGCCGGAGATGATCTGACGCTCCAGATCGAACCGCAAAAGCACGTGGAGGTTATACTGCACCTCATCGCTTTCCGTCCGGATATAGCCTGGCGTGACGCGGTTCACAGCGGCAAAGAAGGCTTCGGGGCTATCGACGCCGATGTCGCCAAAGGTGTCGCGCATCTGGCCGTAAAGGTATTCGGTAAAGGCGCGCGAGCGACCCAACTGGTTCTCATAAATCCGGGACTGGCTTTCGTGCACGCCCATGGACACTCCTTCGCCCAGAGGCGTCAGGAGGTAGTCGCGGGAAATGTTTTGTTCGTAACAGGCATGCCCGACCTCGTGGATCGTCGAATAGATCGAGTTGAACGGGTCTTCGGGGTTCGTGCGCGTGGTGATCCGCACGTCGAGACCACCGCCACTTGAGAACGGATGCACCGCCTTGTCGATGCGCCCATGTGCGAAGTCATAGCCAAAGGCGGCGGCCAGCCCCTCGGTCAGGGCCATTTGTTTGTCTTCGTCATAAAGGCCGGAGAGTGCCTCGGGCGTGTCGGCCCCGAGCACCTTGTCCCGGAGCGCCACGAGACGCGGGCGCAGCGCGCCGAACATGGCGTCGAGCTCCGCGCCGGAAGAGCCGGGTTCATAGTCCTGATGCAACGCGTCCCAGAGGTCGAAATCCGTGCCCTGTTGGAGCGCGGCGGCCTCTTCGCGGCGCAGGCGCACCACCTCTTTGAAGGTCGGGGCGAAATGGGCGAAATCATCGCGCGCACGGGCCTCGGCCCAGACGCCTTGGGCGACAGATGTCACTTTGGCGAGTTCAGAGGCCAGCCGCGCGGGCACTTTGGTCGCGCGTTCGTAAGACCGGCGGATGTGGCGGAGCTTGGCCAGACCGACCTCGCCTAACACGCTCTCGTTGATCTCGGAGAGCCAGCCTTCGATCTTCGGATCGGTCCGACGGGCATGGAGCACGCCTTCGATCGCGGCCAATTCCTCGCCCCGCTGTTCCGCCGCGCCTTTCGGCATGACGGTTTCCTGATCCCACCCCAAGCGGCCAGAGATCGCCTTGAGCGCCTCGGTTTCGCGAGTGAACGCCATCAACTCTTCATAAGCCGCCATGATCACGCGCCCTCCCGGACCGATTGAGATTTCGGATATTGGCTCAGGAAGCGCGCGCGGGAGATCACGACAAAGAGCGCCACTGCCCCGATCTGGTGCGCGATGCCAAGCGCCAGAGGCGCGCCGTGCAGGAGTGTGACAATGCCAAGGACGACCTGAAGCGCGAGCACCGCCATCATAAGGTTAAACGCGCCGACCGTGGCCCGGTTCGCGGATTTGCGGCCTTTGAGCCAAACAACCACGCCGTAGATGAACAGGAGATACCCCGCCATCCGGTGCATGAATTGCACGGTCGCGGCATTCTCAAAGAAGTTGCGCCAGACGGGCGTCAACTCCCACGGGTCGGGCGGCAAAAATTGCCCGCCCATGAGCGGCCAATCGGTATAGCCCCGGCCCGCGTCGATCCCGGCAACCAAAGCACCCAACAGGATTTGCAGGAAGGCAAAATGGAGCATCCCGGTGGACATGCCAAAGAGTTTGGCGTCGCGGGCGCGCCGCGCCTGCATCAAGGCGCCCTCACTCCGCCCCAAGAGGAAGACATACCAGGCGATGAACCCGAGGATGATGAACGCGAGACCCAAATGAGTCGCCAGACGGTAAGAGGCCACATCGAGCCGCTCGCCTTCGAGGCCAGAGGACACCATCCACCAGCCAATTGCGCCCTGTAGCCCGCCCAAAGCGCCGATAAAGATCAGGCGCTTGTGCCAGCCGGTCGGCACTTTGCGTGCGACCGCAAAGCCGAGATAGCCCACGGCCCATACGAGCCCGATGAAACGACCGAGGAAGCGATGGCCCCATTCCCACCAATAGATGGATTTGAACTCAGAGAGGCTCATCCCCTCGTTTTGGAGCTGATACTCCGGGATTTCCTTGTATTTCTCGAACTCAGAGGCCCAATCCGCCTCAGACATCGGCGGGATCGCCCCGGTGACGGGTTTCCATTCGGTGATCGAGAGACCGCTGTCGGTGAGACGGGTCAGCCCGCCCACGGCGATCATCGCCATGACCAGCGCGAAAATCACGATCAGCCAAAGGCGAATGCCCCGGCGCGCGCCCGCGCCGCCCTTGTCGATCAGGCCGCCTTTCGGGGCCTCTTTGGGTTTCTCGTCGCTGCCGACCTCTTCGAAAATGCTGCGTTTCTGCGCCATTTGCGTCCCTTGATCTGAGTTTGGGGGAAACCTAGGCAGGCAAACGCCGAAGGGCAAGCGCGTTTGAGCCAATCTTCGCGCATCAAAGCGCCGAAGCACTATGCCAGGGAACGGACCCCATAGGCCCATGCGTTAATGGGGTGAAACCTGAGAAGGAGGAACACCATGTCCACTTTGAAACGCACCCTGATCGCCGCCGCGCTCGGCATTGGCCTGACCGCCGTCGTGCCTGTGACCGCCACGGCCCAGACCGTCGCCGCACAGGCGCAAACGAATTACGTGGTTGGGAGCAGCTATCTCAACGCCCGCAGCGGACCGGGCACACAGTATTATGCCGTGACCACGCTGGCCCCCGGCACACCTGTGACCGCGCTGTCCTATCAAGGGAGCTGGGTGCAGGTCTCTGTCGCCGGACAAGGCCCGCTTTGGGTCTATGGCAGCTATCTGAACCCTGTTTCGGGCATGCCGGGAAATACGATCAAAATCATCCCGGAGGCCAAGCCGGAACCGACCAAACCGGCCTTTCCGGGCGACTATCCCTTGGTGATCCGTCAGTAACATCGCGCGGCAGGGGCAATCCCGTCCCTGCCCGCTCCGGTGTTGCGGGCCTTACCCGCGCTCTTTCCAGCGCTTCATCTGTCGCATCATGCCGTGAAACACCTGTACATCCGCCTTGGTGAGCGGCATCCGCGACCAGAGATTGCGCAACACCATCTTCATTCCGTCGGCTTTATCCGGCGGGAAAAAGAACCCGGCAGCGTCCAGAGTTTCCTCAAAGTGATCGCCGAGCTTTTCCACCTCGATATGGCCCGCCCAGTCCGTCTTGGCCATTTCCATGACCTCCGGCGGCACCTCGGTGGTTTGACGACCCCATTCGTAGGACATCAAAAGCACCGCCTGCGCGAGATTGAGCGAGGCGAATTCCGGGTTCACAGGGACGGTCACGATGGCGTTGGCCTCGACCACATCTTCGTTCTCAAGTCCCGCACGCTCCGGCCCGAACATCACGCCGACCTTTTTGCCCTCGGCCACAAGCGCGCGGGCGTGCTCCATCGCGCGTTCCGGCGTCATGACGGGTTTGGTGATGCCGCGCATCCGGGCCGTGGTCGCAAAGACGTAATCGCAATCCGCCACCGCGTCGCGCACGTTCTCGAACAGTCCCGCCTCATCCAAGAGACGCCCCGCGCCCGAAGCCATCGCCACCGCCTTTGGGTTCGGCCAGCCATCGCGCGGGGCGACAACGCGCATCCGGTCGAGACCGAAATTCCACATCGCCCGCGCGGCGCCGCCGATATTTTCGCCCATCTGCGGACGCACGAGGATCATGGCGGGGGTGATGATGGCGGGTGTCTCAGACATTCGGGCGCTTCCTTTCGGTGTTCCCAGCCGATTATCGGCATTTGGCCGCGCTCGCAAGACTTGCCCCCACTTCCCACCGGCCACGCCTTGGGCTATAGCGGGCAAAACTCAGAGTGAGGTGTCCCATGTCCGAGCCGCAAACCGAACTGCCGCAGATCTATCTCCTGACGCCGACCGCCTTCGCGCCGGAGGAGTTCGCGCCGAAACTGGCCGCTGTGCTCGACGCCCATGAGGTCGCCTGCGTGCGCCTCGCTCTGGCCACCAAGGACGAATACGAGCTGGGCAAAGCCGCTGACGCCTGTCGCGAAGTGTGCCACGCCCGCGACGTCGCCATCGTGATCGAAAGCCACGTGGCGCTCGCCGAACGGCACGGCCTCGACGGGGTGCACCTCACCGATGGCGCGCGCTCCATCCGCAAAGTGCGCAAGGTGCTGGGTGATGACGCCATCGTCGGCTGCTTCTGTGGCGCGTCCAAGCATGATGGCATGACCGCGGGCGAAATCGGCGCGGATTACATCGCTTTCGGCCCCGTAGGCGACACCGATCTGGGCGACGGCACCAAGGCCGAGCGCGAACTGTTCGAGTGGTGGTCCCTGATGATCGAAGTGCCCGTGGTGGCCGAAGGCGCGCTCGACATCGAAACGATCAAAACCTTTGCCCCGGTGACCGATTTCTTTGCCATTGGCGATGAGATCTGGGGTGCGGACGACCCGGCCAAAGCACTGGGCGATTTGATTGCGGCGATGGGCTAAGCCCGTCACGCCCCAACATAAGCCTCCGGCACATCCGGCAACCCGCTCCGCACCGCCGCCTCGCACCGTGCGGCCATCTCTTTGCGGTCTTTCACGTCTTTGATCGCGATCGGGTCATGGAAAGTCACTTCAACCGCGCCTTGCGGGCTGGCTTTGAGGACTTGGACCAGAGATGGGCCGAACTCCATGTCGCCCCACCAGCCATAGAACCGGACATCCTGACCTTTCGGTGAAATGTAATGCACGGTGACCGGCTGAACCCAAACCTCATCACGCAACTCAGGCGTAAAGAACGCCGCGAAAAGCGTTGGTTTAAAAGGCAAAACCCGCAGGCTGTCCGAGGACGTCCCTTCCGGGAAGAACAGGAGTTTGTGCCCCATATGCAGGCGCTCTTCAAAGAGGGCCTTTTGCTGCGCGGCTTCTTTGCGGTCGCGGTTGATGAACACGGTGCCGGTGGCCTTGGCCATGGTGCCGATGCCGGGCCAGTTGGCGACCTCGGCTTTCGAGACAAAGAAAATCCGCTGCACGGCGTTCAGCACGAAAATATCGAGCCAACTTGAGTGGTTCGCCACAACCGCCCCGTGATGGGTCATCGGGCGGCCTTTGACCCGGAGCGTGAGCCCGAGAAACCGGAGCGCATTGCGGGACACAAAGCGCGGAAAGACGGACGACCAGGGTCGACGTTTGCCAACGATCAGCGCCTCGACCGCGCGGGTCAGATACATCAGAACCATGCAGATCAGGATCATCAGGATGATCGGCACACCGCGAAGGATTGCCCGGATCGCACCGAACCGCACCGGCTTGGCCTCTGGCGGCGGCACCTTGCTTTCCCAAAGCGGGGTCATGCGCGTGTGCCCGTGTAGAGCGCGCGTTGGCGCGGAGAGATCATGTCCGTGTCGAGGATCAACAGCACATCCACCGTGTTAAACGCATGGTCGACAAAGGCCCCCTCACCCACAGTGCCGCCGAGACGCAGATAGGCCTTGATCAGCGGCGGGATGGCGAGCATCGCGCGCTTGCGGTCGATCTGATCCTCCGGGACGAGGTCCATGCTCTGGAAATGCTCTTCCTGTGCGCGGGCACGATATTGCGGAAGCGCGAGGTGACGGTGATGCAGGAGCGACAGCGCCTCCGCATGGCGCTCCATCTCCACACCAAAGAAGGACGCCGTGCCAAAGAGCACGTCAAACCCCTCATCGATCACATATTTCGCAAGCCCCGCCCACATCTCGAACAGGGCTGTGCCGCCCCGATAGTCTTTCGCGACACAAGAGCGGCCAAGTTCCAAGAGACGCTTGCCAGAGGTCTTGAGCGGCGTGAGATCGTATTCGTCCTCGGAATAGAACCGCCCGATTTTGGCGGCTTTCTCGTCGGACAAGAGCCGGTAAACGCCGACACAAGTCTCCAGGGGATCGTCCGAACGTGTCGGGTCGATCAACATGAGATGGTCATAAAACGGATCGAATTTGTCGGCCTCAAGCTCGGCGGCGTGATCGACCATCGTCCCGTCGGAGCCAAGCTCCTCGACGAACACACGGTATCTGAGACGTTGCGCGGCGCGCAAATCCTCCTCAGTGTCCGCGAATTTCAACTGCAACGGCGACGGGAGCGCGCTCATTTAGGGCCTATATTCTCAAGTTCTGGGCAGGTTTTAGGCATTTGTTAACCACCGTGCAACATGATGCTCTGCGGAGCACAGGGGAAAATGCACGTTTAGGTTGATTTTCTCAGCAACTTCGGCAACCGATAAGAGATCACACAGACGATCACGTCTTTATTCAAACACAGGCACAAGCGCCACGCGCTGGCTATCAATCACGACCTTGCCCTCATGCTGAAACATCACCGTCACCTTGCCGTTGATATTGGATTGGACCTGACCCAGGCCCCAATCGGACTCGGTCGGGTGCCGCACCACCTGGCCCGGTTCCAGCATCGCGTTGAGATCATCCATGATCGGCCCTCTTTTCCATTCCTAAAGGAGATACCATGACCCAAAGCCTGACACGCGACATTGCGGCCATGATCGGGTCGCGGATCTGTCACGATCTGATCAGCCCCGTTGGCGCCATCTCGAATGGCATCGAACTTTTGGCCATGTCCGGCGCAGGCTCCGGTCCTGAGATCAGCCTTATCTCCGAAAGCGTGGACAATGCAAACGCACGGGTGAGATTCTTTCGCATTGCCTTTGGTCTGTCGTCCGAAGGGCAACAGGTCTCTGGCTCCGAGATGGCGAGCATCCTGCGCGCGATCTCTTCGCAACGCCTGCGCTATCTCTGGGATGTCGAACAGGACATGCCACGAGATGAGGTCAAACTGGCCTGCCTGATGATCATGTGTGTGGAAACCGCGCTGCCGCGGGGCGGCGAGATCAAGGTCAGCGTCACGGAGGGCCGCTGGGACGTGCGCGCCACGGGCCCGCGCCTCATCCCCTCGCCCGACTTGTGGAGCCGTTTGGGACAGATCACGGACACAGACGGCCTGCGACCCTCGGACGTGCAATTCCTGCTCGCCCCGCTTCAGGCCGAGGCCTTGGGCCGCAAAATCATCCATCGCGCCTCTGAGGGCACTCTGATCTTGAGCGCCTGAGGATCTGGCGCACCAGAGACTTGGGCCTCGGCGGCACGACAAAAAAGACCGCCCCTGCGGTCAGGGACGGCCCTCAAATCTGTTGCGCTTTCTGAGCGTTACGCGCGGGTCGCCCCATCGGAACTCACGAGATACTTGAAACTCGTCAGCTGTTCCGCGCCCACCGGGCCACGGGCGTGCATTTTACCCGTCGCGATCCCGATCTCCGCGCCCATGCCGAACTCTCCCCCGTCCGCGAATTGCGTCGAGGAGTTGTGCATGAGAATGGCGCTGTCGAGGTGCGAGAAAAACTTCGTCACGTTTTCAGGCGTCTCGGAGATAATGCAATCCGTGTGGCTCGACGAATAGGTCTGAATATGCGCAATGGCCTCGTCTTCATCGGCGACGACTTTCGCCGCGATGATGCTGTCGAGGTACTCGCGGCCCCAATCCTCCTCAGTGGCGGGGGTCACCTGATCGACCAGCGCCTGCACGGCGGCGTCGCCCCGCACATCCACGCCCTTGTCCACCAATGCCGCGATCAGATCGCGCCCGAGGGTGTCGGCGATGTCCTTGTGGATCAACAGGCATTCCGCCGCGCCACAAATCCCGGTGCGCCGCGTTTTGGCGTTGAGCACAACTTTCATCGCCTTGTCCGGATCGGCGGAGGCGTCGACAAAGATATGCACGATGCCTTCGAGGTGGGCAAAGACCGGCACGCGGGCTTCGCGTTGGACAAGGCCCACGAGCCCTTTGCCACCGCGCGGCACGATCACGTCGATATAGTCCGTCATGTGCAGCATCTCGGAGACGGCGGCCCGGTCACGGGTGGGCACGCGCTGAATGGCATGCTCCGGCAGACCGGCGGCCTTGAGGCCCTCAACGAGACAGGCATGGATCGCGCCGGAGCTATGGAAGCTCTCCGAGCCGCCGCGCAGGATCACAGCATTGCCCGCCTTGAGACAGAGCGCGCCAGCATCCGCTGTCACATTCGGACGGCTCTCATAGATCACGCCGATCACCCCCAAAGGCGTGCGCACGCGTTTGATGTGAAGCCCGTTCGGGCGGTCCCACTCGGCGATCACATCGCCAACGGGGTCTTTTTGCCCGGCGATGGCCTTGAGCCCATCGACCATGCCCTGAATCCGTGCCTCATCGAGCATGAGACGGTCCATCATGGCGTCCGTCAGACCCTTGTCGCGACCAAATTCCAGATCTTTCTCATTGGCGGCGATGATCTCCGCCCGGTTGGCCCAAAGCGCGTCCGCCGCCGCCAGAAGTGCCGTCGTCTTTGCCTCGGCGCTGGCGGTGGCGAGCACACGTGCCGCCGCTTTCGCCTGTTGACCAAGCGTTTCCATCACCTGTTTCACATCCATATCGGTCATGTCACCAAATCATCCCTGTGAATAAGGGCGGCGCGTCCCGGATAGCCGAGAATGGCCGCAATATCTTCGCTATGAGCGCCCTTGATCGCCTCTGCCTCCTCCGAGGTGTAGCGCGACAGCCCAAGCCCGATGCGCGCCCCGTTCGGGCCAAGCACTACGACGGGTTCGCCCCGGCCAAAATGGCCAACGACCTCCTCGACGCCGACGGGCAACAGCGATTTGCCTTTCGCAAGCGCCGCCACGGCCCCTGCGTCGACCTGAATTTCGCCCTTGGGCTTCATCGCGCCGATCCAGCGTTTGCGCGCGTGGTCCGGACTTTCGGTGGCCGTGAACCAACTCACCCGCGCGCCCTGCTCCAGCGCCTTAATAGGACGCATTTTCGACCCTTCGGTGATCGCCATGGCACAGCCGCCCGCAACGGCGGTTGTCGCGGCCATCACCTTGGTCTTCATCCCGCCTTTGGAGACGCCGGACACCGGATCGCCCGCCATCGCCTCGATCTCCGGCGTGATCTCTGCGATCACCGGCAGGTGTTTCGCCGACGGATCGACGGAGGGGTTCGCCGTATAGAGCCCATCGACATCGGACAGGAGCACGAGTCGATCCGCCCCCACCGTCACCGCGATATTGGCCGCCAGACGGTCGTTGTCGCCGTAGCGGATTTCGTCTGTGGCCACCGTGTCGTTCTCATTGACGATCGGCACCACGCCGAGTTTTAGGAGCGCGTCCAGGGTGGCGCGGCTGTTGAGATAGCGGCGGCGATCCGCGCTATCTTCCAGCGTCAAAAGGATTTGCGCCGTGGTGATGCCGTGGGGTTCCAACACCTCTTGGTAGGCCCGCGCGAGGCGGATTTGCCCGACAGAGGCACAGGCTTGGGATTGTTCCAAGGGCAATTCGCCCGCAGGCAGGCCCAGAATGCCCCGCCCAAGCGCGATGGAACCGGAGGACACCAAAATGACCTGCGTGCCGCGATTGCGGAGCATGGCGACGTCCTCGGCCAGCCCCTCAAGCCACGTCGCGCGCAGTTGACCGGCCTCGACCAACAAGGCCGAGCCGATCTTGATCACGACCCTCTTGGCCTCGCTCAGGGTTGCCACGACGTGCCGTCCTCGTCCCCGTCATCGCCCTCTTCGGCTTGTTTGATCCGAAGACGGTCCATGGAAATCTCGGCCTTGAGCGCGCGGAGCACCGTGTCGACACCCTCTTTCGAGACGCCGGACATGGTGTAAACACGCCCGCCAGAGGCCTCTTGCAATGCGGCCAGTTTCTCTTCGATCTCTTCGTCGAGAAGGCTGTCGATCTTGTTCAACACGGTGATCCGGGGCTTGTCGCCGAGGATATGCGAGTAGTTGTTGATCTCGGTGATGATCGTCTCGTAATCCGCGACCACATCCTCAGACGTGCCATCAATGAGGTGCAACAGAACGGCACAGCGTTCGACGTGCCCCAGGAACAGATCGCCAAGACCCCGTCCCTCGGACGCACCCTCGATCAGACCGGGAATATCGGCCACAACGAATTCCGCGCCGTCGATGCCAACAACGCCGAGGTTCGGGTGAAGCGTGGTGAACGGGTAGTCCGCGATTTTCGGCCGCGCGTTGGAGGTCACCGACAGGAAGGTCGATTTGCCCGCATTCGGCAGACCCAAAAGCCCCGCATCCGCGATCAGTTTGAGGCGGAGCCAGATGGTGCGGTCGAGACCGGGTTGGCCGGGGTTGGCTTTGCCCGGTGCTTGGTTCGTCGCGCTCTTAAAGCGCACGTTGCCCCAGCCGCCATTGCCGCCCTTGGCAAGCACAACGCGCTCCCCGACCTCGGTCAGGTCGGCGATCACCGTCTCTTCGTCCTCGTCGAGAACTTCGGTCCCTGCGGGGACGCGCAGCACGATGTCGTTGCCATCCTTGCCGGTGCGGTTGTTGCCCATGCCAGCTTGGCCATTCTGGGCAAAAAAGTGTTGCTGGTAGCGGAAATCAATCAGGGTGTTGAGGCCTTCGACCGCCTCAATAATCACAGAGCCGCCTTTACCGCCGTCGCCCCCGTTGGGACCGCCGTATTCGATAAATTTCTCGCGCCGGAAAGAGACACAGCCGTTGCCGCCAGAGCCGGAGCGGATGTAGACCTTGGCAAGATCGAGGAATTTCATAACATCATCCTTTATCTGCCCGCAAACACGGGCGTTTGCGCAGATGTATCCCGCCCGTGCGGCAAACTCAATGCAGCTTATCTGTTGTGAGAAATCACCGATTTCGATGAAACACCCCGCCACCCGCAAGTTTGCGTGATGACGGGGTGGGAAAATCCGGTGTGATCTGTGCTCAGAGCTTGCGCAGATAGGTCCAGGTCGGCACGCGGGCGCCACGGGCGACCGAATAGCTTTCCGCGTCCCCGATATACTCGAACCCGGCGGCGGTCACGACACGGGCCGAGGCCTGGTTGTCCTGAAAAATCTCCGCGAACATGGTTTTCGCCTGGGTCGGGTTGGCCTCCACCATCGCTTTGAGCGCGGTGCGGGCCAGCCCCGTGCCCCAAAAGGACGGCGCGACCCAAAAGGCCACCTCAGATTGGCCGCGGTCCAGCGGTTTGAGCGAAATCACCCCGAGCACCTCGGACAGGCCATGGGCGGAGCCATCGAGGATCCAAACCTTTTCGGGTGAGTCCGCTTTGAGCGCGCGGGCGATAAACGCGTCCGTCGCCCCCGGCGGCAGCGGATGCGGCAAAGAGCGGGAATTGCGCGCCACGCGCTCATCCGCGGCGTAGAACGACAAAAGCCCGGTGTCGGAGATGCGCGGCGGACGGAGCACAAAGCGATCCGTTTCGATCACGGCCTGCGCGCCCGTCTCAATATTATCCTGGACCAAATCCATTTTCATTTCTTTCCTCCCGATAGCCTCGTCTCGTCGCTCAGTAGATACGCAACCCGACCTCCAACCGGATCACCCCGACGACAAGACTCCACCTGTTCAGCATCCTGACGGTCCTACACCAAACATGCGACAGATCGGTTAATATATGGTGTCGCACGCGATATTTACAACGATCACGATGGCAGCGCGGAGACCCATTTAGGCAAATTTTGTGAAATTTATCAAGCGCTCCACCACTTGCCCCCGGAAATCTGGCCCCCGGAAATGTGACCCCAAAATGTAAAAAGGGACCGGCAACGCCGATCCCTCTCAATTTTCAGGTCTTCAGACCAGCTTATTCAGCAGCGTCAGCCACCGGAAGCACGTCGATGAAGGTGCGCTTCTTGAGGCCTTTGCGGAAGTTCACTTTGCCATCCGTGGTTGCGAAGATGGTGTGATCTTTGCCAAGACCAACGCCTTCGCCCGGCCAGAATTTGGTGCCGCGCTGACGCACGATGATGTTGCCAGCGATCGCTTCCTGACCACCGTAGAGCTTGACGCCGAGACGACGACCAGCGGAGTCGCGACCGTTACGGGATGAGCCGCCTGCTTTTTTATGTGCCATGGTGTTCTCTCCTTAACGTAACTTACTGAGCCAGATCTTTGGCTTGTGCAACCCACTCGGCCTTCACTTTGACGGCGTCAAAGGTGTCGACGTCAACAGCGGCGAGCTGAGCGTAGGTGGTGATGCCTGCGTCTGCCAGTTTCTTGGCAGCAGCCGGACC
>CAXPTW010000075.1:0-4387 GCA_964220165.1 Abyssibacter sp. | reverse complement strand
CCTCAGCTGGTTTTCCGGGGATCGGGTGAGTTCTGATCGTTTGGCGCTCTGGGTATCAATGCGGTTGTCAGGCGCACAGGATGACCCAAATGCCTTGGCACGCGTTGGATGGGCTGTTCGGCGCCTGACAGGTGGTCCCGGACCGATGGTTGACCTGGCCGCCTTTCTGGATCGCCGCGATCCCGAGATTATTGAGGACAGCGCCGAGCGTTTCGAAGATCGCTCGGGTGGGTGGCTGGACGTCATGGCGGCTGCGGTCGACTTACATCCAATCACGCGGGCTTGCATGGGCTTTCATCTCTGGAGCCTCGCGGGCCTCGGACAACAGGGAGACCAGATCGAAGCCGCCGTCACCGCGTCCAGGATCGCGGCAAGCGATGGCACCGGCGCCATCTTCGCACCGCTCGCTATGGGCGGGGCAGGGGGGCTGCGTGCCTCGGGCTTGCCGCCCGAACGTTTGGCCCGCTGGCTGGATGGGATGAGCAGCGCGATTTTATCGGCGATGCGAGTACTTGACGATACTGAAAGGTGGGCGGCGCGGGCGGAGTCCGACATGGCGCATTTGTCGGGTCGCACGCCGGTCGCCTTGCGTAAAGCTTTCTCTCAGTGGCCATTGGTCTCTGCACCAATGGCTGAATCCGTGACCGGAGCCAGTCGCGCCGCCATTCAACGCAATCTGGCGTGGATGGAAGAAAGCGGTTTGATCCGCGAGGTGACAGGGCAGGGGCGCTTCAGGATATGGACTCTCGAAAACTGAAAGTCGATTCCCGGGTGTGCTGGTTAATTTCAATGTGCCAGCATGACAGAGATTGTCATGCCGCGATGTTGCTACAAATGCAAACCGGATACGAGGCTGTCAAATGGACTTTCTCAAAAGCTGCCAATCTGTTGCGCGTCGCTGACATGGCGACCTCGCGGTATGACGGAATCCGCTTGCAGGACGTGACGGACGAGTTCGGTTGCTTTATTGCGCACCTTCGAGAAGGAGATTCGATTGTGCACTGCAGCAGGATGTCTTCCTTGTTCTTCACATAGTAACAGAGGGCAGGCTTGGAAACATCGAGCAGGTCGGCCAATTTGCCAATTGACGTTTCCGAATACCTCTTGGTGGTGAACTCGTGCGCGGCCGTATCCAGCAACACCCAGCGCTTCAGCTTCTGCTGATGCTCGGCATCCTTGGCCTTGCGGGCGAATTGATCAGGTTGCGGCTGCGTCCTCCTTAATCATGTCGGCGGATTTTTCACCGATCATGATACAGGTGGCATTGGTGTTGCCGTTGATGATCTCGGGCATGATTGAGGCATCGGCGACACGCACATTGGCCAGTCCCTTGACCTTGAGCCGCGCATCGACCACGGCCATGTCGTCGCGGCCCATCTTGCAGGTGCCGACCGGGTGATACGCATGGTTGACCTCGGCGCGCAGGTAGTCGTCGATCTCGGCATCGGTATTGAGATAACGCTTTGGGTAAAGCGGCTTGGCGATCATATCCTTCAGCGGTGAGCCGTGCAGGATGTCCTGCGTCACCTTGAAGGCATTGCGCATGTCCTTCAGGTCATCGGCGTGATCCAGCAGGTTCAGGTCGATATTGGGCTCGGACCCCGGGTTGGCGTTCTTGAGCGTCAAACGCCCCCGGCTGCGCGGGTGACCGATATTGACAATCATGGTAAAGCCCCACTTGATCATCGACATGTAGTCATGGGCATGGTTGCGATAGGGCAACGGCACCATGTGAAGTTGGAAATCCGGGTTGTTCTTACCCGGCTCGGACCGCAGGAAGCCACCCGCCGCTGTGGGCGGATTGGCGAGCCAACCTTTGCGCCTGGTGAAATACTGGTAGAAGGCACCAAGGTTCTTGAGCGTGCCCAGTGGGCCAAGGGAAATTCCGGTGCGTTTCTTAGATTTGAACACGAACATCACGTCCGGGTGGTCATGCAGGTTTTCGCCCACGCCGGGCAATTCATGCTGCACCTTGATGCCATGTTTCTCCAACTCGGCCCGGGGTCCGATGCCCGAGAGCATCAGGACTTGCGGCGAGCCGAAGGCCCCGCCGCTGACGATGACCTCCTTGTTCACCCCGACCCGCTTGGTTTCGCCGCCCTGGTCGTATTCGACGGCCACCGCGCGCCCGTCTTCCATGACGATCCGGCGCACCGTGGCCTTAACCTGGATATCCAAGTTCTTGCGGTCCGTGATCGGGTCGAGATAGCAGAACTTGACCGAGGCGCGTTCGCCGTTCTTGGTGGTGAACTGGTAGATGCCCAGCCCTTCGCGATTGGCGCCGTTAAAATCCGGGGTCTTGGGGTATTCCAGCTTCTCGCCCGAGGAGAGGAAGGCGTTGTAGAAATCAAACGAGGCATCGCCGTTGCTGACATGCAAGGGACCGCTGTCGCCGTGATAGTCATCCGCACCGCGTTCGTTGTTTTCGGCCTTTCGGAAATAGGGCAGCACCTCGTCATAGCTCCAGCCTTCGTTGCCGAGTTCGGACCAGCGGTCATAGTCACCGGATTCGCCACGGATATAGACCATGCCGTTCATGCCGGACGAACCGCCCAGCATCTTGCCGCGCGGGTTATAAAGCGCACGGTTGTTAAGATTTTTCTGCGGCGTGGTGTTGAAGCGCCAGTTCAGCTTGTTGATTTTGTAGTTCTGGATCAGCCCGGCGAACATGCCGGGAATCGAAACGAATTTCGAGTTACCCGGACCCCCTGCCTCGAGAAGCGTGACGGTAGTGTTCGGATCCTCGGATAGCCGCGCGGCAACCACTCCTCCCGAAGATCCTCCACCAATGACTACATAATCTGCCATTGTTACTCTCCCTGTTACCATTTTTTGTGTCTGTGTCAGACGATTTTCTTCATGACCGCCAAGAGCGTGTCGGTGAGCCTGCTGTAGGGCGGATTCAGAAGGTTGGCCGAGTTCAGCCGCGCCTGCCGGAAGACCGGCTTGTGGGCGCTGAAACTGTCAAACCCAGCCTTGCCGGTATGGGTGCCCATGCCGCTGGCCCCAATGCCGCCGAAGGGCAACTTTTCCTGGAACACGTGGAACAGGGTTTCGTTGACGCACATCCCCCCGGCCCAGGTGTTTTGCAGCATGTGTTTTTCACGGGCGCGGTCATGGCCAAACCAATAGAGCGCCAACGGACGGTCATGGCTGTTGATATAGCCCGTGACCTCATCCAGGCTGTCATAGGTCTTGATCGACAGAACCGGGCCGAACACTTCCTCCTGCATCACTGCCATGTCGTCGCTGGGGTTGATCACTATATTCAGCGGCAGAATCCGGTTGTTGGTATTGCCCTCGCCACCATCGGGGTTGACCGTCACCACCTTTGCCCCCTTGTCACGGGCATCGGTGACCAGATTGCGCAGCCGGTCGTAATGGCGGTCCGAAACGATCGTGGTGTAGTCTACGTTGCCATCGAGGTTGGGAAAGAACTTGGTAAAGCCCTTCTTCATATCCCCGACGAACCCATCAAGCTTTTCGGTGGGCACAAAGACGTAGTCCACTCCGATACAGGTCTGGCCACAGTTCAGCACCTTGCCGCGCAGGATCGAGCTGACCGCCTTGGCCGGATTATAGGAATGGTCGATGATCGCGGGGCTCTTGCCCCCCAGTTCCAGCGTGACAGGCGTCAGGTTGGGTGCCGCGGCCTGGGCGATCTTGCGCCCCACGGCGGTGGACCCCGTAAAGATCAGGTGGTCAAAAGGCAGTTCGGCAAAGGCATTGCCCAGCTCGGCCCCGCCGGTGACGACGGCCAACAGGTCCTCGTCAAAATTGTCGGAAACGAGATTGCCCAGAAGTTCGGTTGTATGTACCGTGACCTCGCTGGGCTTGATCATCATACGGTTGCCTGCGGCCAGCGCATGCACCGCCGGAAGAAGCGCGATGGCATAGGGATAGTTCCAGGGAGCGATATTGCCGATCACTCCTAGGGGCTGCGGCACCACCTTGCATGTGGCCGGCAGCGAATGCAGGCTTGTGCCCACCCGGCGCGGGCGCATCCATTTGCGCAGGTGACGGCGGGCATGTTTGGCGCCCTGGATGACAAGGAACAAATCGCTCAGCGTGGTTTCGCGCACCGAGCGGTTGCCGAAATCCTTGTCGATGACATTACAAATGTCGTGCTTGTGTTTCTCGGTCAGTTTCAGCAGCTTTTCGACATTGCCGCACCGTTCTTCGTAGGACGGGTAGGGGTTGGCATTGGAGGCGGCTTTCTGGCAGGTGAAAAGCGCCTTGAGATCGTCGATGGAGGTGTCAGGGACGATAGGCGTGGCATAGGAATTCATGGTTAGTCCTTTGTATCAATTTCGAGGAAGCGGCGCAGCATATCGCAGGCCATTGTCTGTTCTTCGGTCTTGAACATCCTGCTCTCCTATCGCGCCAG
>CAXPTW010000074.1:0-28859 GCA_964220165.1 Abyssibacter sp. | reverse complement strand
CAAAAGCTCAAACGCGAGAAGGCCCGTCTCTGATGGCCCTGCGCGAGATCCTGCTCTGGCCGGACGCGCGGCTGAGCCAGATTTGCGCGCCCGTAAATGAGATCACCGACGACATCCGCACGCTGGTCTCCGACATGTTCGACACGATGTATGCCGCGCCGGGTCGGGGCCTCGCCGGGCCGCAGGTCGGCGCGATGCTGCGGCTGTTCGTGATGGATGCGACGTGGAAAGAGGGGGAGAAATCCCCGCTGGTCGCGATCAATCCCGAAATCACCACGCGCTCGGACGAGACGTGCGAGATGGACGAGACGTGCGAGATGGATGAGGGCTGTCTCTCGATCCCCGGTATCACCGCGACCGTGACGCGTCCAACGCGGATCACGCTTGTCTGGACCGATCTCGACGGTGCGCGCCACACGCGGGAGATGGACGGGGCAGAGGCCCGCATCGCCCAGCACGAATTGGACCACCTCGATGGCCTCGTGCATTTCGACCGGCTTGATCCCAAAACCCGCGCCCGTCTGGAGGACGCCTACGCATGACCCACCGCCCGACCCAGCGTCCCTTTGTGCCCTACCCGGACAAGCGGCTCAAAACCGCCGTGCCGCCGGTCGCCGAGATCACCGAGGAGATTCGCAACATCTGGGCCGATATGGTCGAGACGATGGACGCCATGCCGGGCTATGGCCTTGCCGGGCCGCAGATCGGTGTGATGCAGCAACTCGCTGTGGTCGACTGTTCCGAGGAACGTGGCAAGGCGATCAAATTGGCCAATCCCGAGGTGCTCCATGCCTCCGCGCAACTGCGCGAGCATGAGGAAGCCTCGCCCAACCTACCCGGTATGTCCGCCGTCATCTCCCGCCCGCGCGCCGTGACTGTGCGCTTTCTCAATGAGGCGGGCGAGGTGGAAGAGCGCGATTTCGTCGGTCTCTGGGCCACCTCGGTGCAGCACCAGATCGACCACCTGAACGGCAGGATGTATTTCGACAATCTGAAGCCGGTGAAGCGTCAGATGTTCCTGAAAAAGGCCAAGAAGATGGGAGCCATGAAATGAAAGTCATCTTCATGGGCAGCCCGGAGTTTTCTGTCCCTGTGCTCGACGCGCTGGTCGAGGCGGGGCATGAAATCGCCCGCGTCTATTGCCAGCCACCGCGCCCGGCAGGACGGGGCAAGAAAGACCGCCCGACGCCGGTGCAGGCCCGCGCCGAGGAGCTTGGCCTCCCCGTCCGCCATCCGGTGAATTTCAAAGACCCGGCGGATGTCGCGGCCTTCGAGGCGTTGAATGCCGAGATCGCCGTGGTCGTGGCCTATGGCCTCTTGCTGCCCCAAAGCATTCTCGACGCCCCGAAACACGGCTGCCTCAACATCCACGCCTCTCTCCTGCCACGCTGGCGCGGGGCCGCGCCGATCCATCGCGCGATCCTTGAGGGCGACACGGAGACCGGCGTTTGCATCATGCAAATGGAGGCGGGCCTCGACACCGGCCCCGTGCTGCTCCGCCAAGAGACCGAGATCACGGCGGAGGACACCACGGCGATCCTCCATGACCGCTTGTCCGAGATGGGCGCAGAGGCGATCACCCTCGCGCTCGACACCTTGGGCCAGCTTGTGCCCGAGGCCCAGCCCGAGGACGGCGTCACCTACGCCAAGAAAATCGACAAAGCCGAGGCCAGGATCGACTGGACCCGTCCCGCTAACGAAATCGACCGACAAATCCGCGGCCTCTCGCCTTTCCCCGGCGCATGGGCGACGCTGAATGGCGAGCGGATCAAATTCCACATGTCCCGCGTCACGGACGCCACCGGCACCCCCGGCGAGGTGATCGGCGATTTCACCATTGCCTGCGGGGAAGGCGCGGTCGAAATTCTCACCGCGCAGCGCGAGGGCAAACGTGCTATGCCTGTGTCAGAGATTTTGAAAGGGCTGGACCTGCCAAAGGGCACCCGGTTCGAGTGAGAGGACGCGCATGTTCCCAGTTCTGATTGGTACGGTCGTGATCGCGGGGATCGTGGGCTATATCTCCGAGAAAACCGGATTTACCCGTAACGGCATCCTGCAATCGATCATCATTTGCGTCGGTGGTGCGTTTCTCGCCTATTTCCTCAAAATCATGTTCGGCATCGGCTTTCGCACGCCGGGGATCAACGCGGTTGTGGCCTCCCTCGGCTCTCTGATCATCGTGCCGACCCATTGGCGCAAACGCTAGGAGGCGGGTATGCCGGTTCTCTTTCTCTTGATCCTTGGGGCCGCTGTCGGCTTTCTCGCCACACGGGTGATGAAAGTTGAGGCCGACGTCATCACCACCATCCTTATCGGCATCCTGGGCGCGTTGATCGGCGGGCTGATCCTGCGCTTTCTCTTGGTCTTGACGGGCGCGGCCGCCGGAGTTGTCGGTGCGTTCTTGGGGGCGGTGCTGCTCATCTGGGTCTGGCAGAAAGTCCGAGGACGCCGCTAAATGATGTGGTTTCTGTCCATCCCCGGCATGATCGTGCGCGTGATGCTTGGCCTCGCGCTCTGGCTCATGTTCCGGCCCGGCGGCTGGCTTGTCGCATGTTGCCTCGCCGTTGCGGCGACGTGGTACATCAAAGTCTGAGAACTTAGTTTTTCGGGGGACGCGACTTGTAGACCGGCAACGACCAGCCCCAGGCAAGGCTCCCGGCGCGCATCGTGAAGGTCACAATCGCACAGATCAGAAAGCTTATAAAGCTCGGAAGGTCAAAATAAGACGCCGCCAGAAGCGCAAGCGGCCCCGCCAAAGCGGCAGAGGCATAAAGCTCCCCATGCTTGAGGATCAGCGGCACTTCGTTGCAAACCACGTCCCGCATCATCCCACCGAAACACCCGGTCGCAACGCCCATGAGCGCCACGATGATCGGCGGTTGCCCGAGCTTGAGCGCCACACCGGCCCCCGCCACCACAGCAACTGAGAGCGCCACTGCATCGGCCCAGAGCAGGGCCTTGAGCCGGCTCTCAAACAAATGCGCGGTGAAAAACACCACGGCTGAGACGAGACAGGCGATGAGGATATAGGTCGGATCCTCGATCCAGAACACGGACTCGCGATTGAGCAGCACATCGCGAAGCGTTCCGCCGCCCACCGCCGTGAGACAGGCGAGAAAAGCAAAGCCAATGAGATCGAGCTGCGCGCGGGAGGCGGCCAGCGCGCCCGAGATCGCAAACACGATCACAGCGGCATAATCGAGGGCCGCCAAGGGGGTCATGTCGCGGCCTTTTTAAACGGGGCCATCCCCGCGCGCGCCAATTCGTCGGCGCGCTCGTTTTCCGGATGACCTGCGTGACCCTTGACCCATTCCCAGGTCACATCATGGCGCTTTTGCGCCTCATCAATGCGTTGCCAGAGATCGACATTCTTCACCGGTTTTTTCGCGGCGGTCTTCCAGCCATTGCGCTTCCAGCCGTGAATCCAGCCCGTCACCCCGTTTTTCACATAGGCGCTGTCGGTCACGATGGTGATCGCGGTCGGTCGTCCGAGGGTCTCAAGCGCCGAAATCGCCGCGAGCAACTCCATCCGGTTGTTGGTGGTTTCCGCCTCGCCGCCTTTGAGTTCGCGTTCCTTGACGACTGCGTCGCCCTCTTTGGCGACAAGCAAAGCGCCCCAGCCGCCCGGGCCGGGATTTCCGGAGCAGGCTCCGTCGGTATATGCGTAGAATTCAGCCATGACAAAGCAGGGTGATATAGTGCCCGGCGGTGCCGTCAAGCCCCACGCCGTCAAACAGCTGCTGCGCAAGGATCGTGAACCCCGCCGCCTTCACCAAGGCGGTCAGTTCGTTCTCCGCGTAATATGTGTAATAGCGGCCAAGTTGGTCGGGCCCCGCGCCCGTGCCGAGCTTCATCGCGATATGAAACAGGCCATGGGGTTTGAGCGCACGGTGGATGCGGGCCAAAAGCTCGGGAAGGGCGGCACGCTCCGCATGGAGCAGGCTGAAATTGGCCCAAACTCCATCATAGGCCTCGTCTGCGTCTAACTCCTCAAACCGGGCCAGCCGCGTGGTGACACCCTCGTGCGTCGCGGCCCGCGCGATCATCTCTGACGATCCATCCCAAGCGTCTACGGCAAAGCCCTGACCCGCAAACCAGGCTGAGAACTGTCCGGGACCACAGCCGAAATCAAGGATGCGCCCACCTTTCGGGAGTTTGGCGACAAAGGCCTCCGCCTGCGGCAATTCATAAAGCTTGGCATTGCGCGCAGCATAGGCCGCCGCTTGCGCATCATAGATGGCGAGGGTCTCGTCCGCCGCGCTCATGCGCGCTCAAAGGCAAGCTTTGCGCCCAGCCCGGCGAAAGAGGCGGCAAAGATACGGCGCATCCACGCCATGGTGCGTTCGCTTTCGACCACTCGTGCGCGCAGGAACCCGGCAGCGAGGGCGTAAAGGAGGAAGACGGCAAAGGTCATGGCTACAAAGCCGAGGCCAAGTTCGACGAGCAAGACATTGGCATTGGTCGTTCCCGCCGGAACGAACTGCGGCAGGAAGGCGACGAAGAACATCGGCAATTTTGGATTTAGCAGATTCAAGAGTACCCCACGACGCACCAGGCTGGTGGCGCTGAGCGGGCTATGATCCGGTTTGACCTCCAGCGCGCCCGTGCCCTTGAGCGTGCCCCAGGCCATGTGGAGAAGATAGGCAACACCGGCGTATTTGATTGCGGAAAACAAAAGCGCGGAGGTGTGCAGCACGGCGGCCAGTCCCGCAAGGGCGACGCCGAGATGAACGACGGTCGCGAGAGTACATCCCAAAACCGCCCAAAGTCCTGCCCGCAATCCACGCCCCAAGGTGGTGGAGAGGGTGAAAATCACGCCAATGCCGGGGGCGAGGCAGACGATGAAGGCGGTCAGCAGGAATTCCAAACTCATGCGGGTTCTCTCAACACTCTGGGCACTTTGAACTCGACGTTCTCCTGCGCCGTTTCGACCAGCTCAACAGTTACGTCGAAACGATCCCGGAAGGCGTCGATCACCTCGTTGACCAAGACCTCGGGCGCAGAGGCCCCGGCGGTGATGCCAACGGAGGTGATCTCCTCAAGCGCCCGCCAATCAATCTCCGGCGCGCGTTGGACGAGTTGCGCGTAGGTGCAGCCGTTCGCCTTGCCCACTTCGACGAGACGTTTGCTGTTAGAACTGTTCGGCGCGCCGATCACCAAAAGCGCGTCAATGTCGGACGAGATCGCCTTAACCGCCGCCTGACGGTTGGTCGTGGCGTAACAGATGTCTTCTTTATGCGGGCCGACAATGTTCGGAAAGCGCGCGCGCAAGGCCGCGATCACATCCACCGTGTCATCGACAGAGAGCGTGGTTTGCGTGATGAACGCCAAATTCTCCGGGTCACGCACCTCAAGGCCCGCGACATCGCCCGGTTCCTCGACCAGCAACACCTCGCCCTCGGGCAATTGTCCCATCGTGCCGATGGTCTCCGGGTGGCCGGCATGGCCGATCATGATCATCTGTAGCCCGTTCTCGAAATGGCGCTCCGCCTCGATATGGACCTTGGACACCAGCGGGCAAGTGGCATCGACATAGACCATTTCGCGCTTTGCGGCCTCTGCGGGCACCGCCTTGGGCACGCCATGGGCGGAAAAGATCACCGGGCGGTCGTCGGGGCACTCATCCAGTTCCTCGACAAAAACCGCGCCTTTGTCGCGTAGCCCGTCGACCACGAATTTATTGTGCACGATCTCATGGCGCACATAGACCGGCGGCCCCCATTTCTCGATCGCCATTTCGACAATCTTAATCGCGCGGTCCACCCCCGCACAAAACCCACGGGGGGCGGCGAGGTAGAGGGTGAGGGGGGGCTTGGGGGTCGTGTCGGTCATGGGAAATGTATCGGTCCTGCGCGCTCCTGATCCATTCACAGGTAGCGGGGAAGGGCGCAGAGTTCAATCACCCCAAAAGAAAAGCCCCCGCAGAACGGGGGCTGTCCTAACAGGTCTGTGAAAGATCGTCAGTTTTGATAGGGATCGTCCTCGCGCGGTTCGCGCGGCGGGCGTCCGATGACATCCTTGAGATCGTTCAGCTCGATAAAGTTGTCGGCCTGACGGCGCAGCTCATCGGCGATCATTGGCGGCTGGGTCTTGATCGTGGAGACGACCGAGACGCGCACACCCTGGCGCTGCAGGCTTTCGACCAGCGGACGGAAATCGCCATCGCCGGAGAACAGCACGATATGATCGAGATGCGGGGCAAGCTCCATCGCATCCACGGCCAACTCGATGTCCATATTGCCTTTGATCTTGCGGCGGCCCATCGAGTCGGTGAATTCCTTGGCCGGTTTGGTGACCATGGTGAACCCGTTGTAGTTCAACCAGTCGACCAGCGGGCGGATCGGGGAATAGTCGTCGTTTTCGAGCAGGGCGGTGTAATAGAAGGCGCGCAGCATCTTGCCGCGACGCATGAACTCCTGCCGTAAAAGTTTGTAATCGATATCGAAACCGAGCGACTTGGCGGCCGCATACAAATTCGATCCATCGATGAACAAGGCAAGCCGTTCATCTTTGTAAAACATCTGTTGGTCCTTTTGTGTTTTTCTTGGGCCAGTCGATTTATGACTGGTCATTCTTGGCTTTCTGGGCGCTACCATAATAGAAGAGCAACACGAAGAGAACTTGTCTAAACGTACAGAAAGCGGGGCGCAGATGGCCGCGGGATCACACGCTAAATTGCCCCGACGGGCCTGGGTCGCAATGGGCGGTAATCTCCCATCTGAGGTGGGCGAGCCGCTGGACACTTTGCGCGCTGCCGTGGTGGCGTTGAGCGAAGCAGGCGTGGACATTCGCGCCGCAAGCCGGGTGTTCGAGACGCCCTGTTTCCCGGCAGGAGCAGGTCCCGATTATCTCAACGCCACATTGGAAGTGGTGATCTCTGAGGCATCGGCGGATTTCCTCCAACGCCTTCATGCGGTTGAGCGGATGTTTGGCCGGGTGCGCGAAACGCGTTGGGCGGGGCGAACACTCGATCTCGATCTTTTGGCGGTGGAGACGGAGGTCGCGCCCAACAAAGGTGTACTTTTGGAGTGGATCGAGCTGCCCTTGTCCGAACAATCCGTCCGCCCGCCCGCTGAACTGATTCTCCCGCACCCCCGGCTTCAGGATCGTGCCTTCATGCTGATTCCCTTCTGCGATCTGGCCCCGGACTGGCGTCATCCGGTTTTCGGCAAAACCGTCACGGAGATGTGTGCACTGCGTCCAGAGGCCGAGAAAATCGGGGTGAAAGCCCTCGAAGGCGTCGAAATCCTGCCGGAATAGGGCCAAAGGGCGCTTGTCAAGCCTCAGGTGAGGGCCTAAATAGACCCTTTGTATCGCCACCCCCGTCAAACGATTGGAGTTCCCATGGCCCGCGTGACCGTTGAAGATTGCGTCGACAAGGTTCCGAACCGCTTCGAGCTTGTGATGCTCGCCGCCCACCGTGCGCGTGAGATTGCGTCTGGCTCCTCGCTGACCGTCGACCGTGACAACGACAAAAACCCGGTTGTGGCTCTGCGCGAGATCGCGGAAGAAACCCAATCCGCCGATGGTCTGCGTGAGCGCATGATCGAAAGCCATCAGACCCAGATCGAGGTCGATGAGCCGGAAGACGATCAAATGGCACTTCTCATGGGTCAGGAAACCGCCGACAAGCCGGCGGACGACGACATGTCCGAAGAGAAACTGCTTCGCGCCCTTATGGAAGCCCAAGGCCAATCCTAATCGGCCTTTCGCGGCCCGGGGTCCGGGCCGCCAACACGACTTTTGGGCCGCCCAAAGGCCCCAGATCTGGAGAGTGCGAACCAAAATGATCGACGTCGAAGACCTGATCGCCCTGGTTCGCAACTACAATCCCAAAACAAATGCCGATTTGATCCGTGAGGCCTATGCCTACGGGCGCGAGATGCATGAGGGGCAGTTCCGCCGTTCCGGTGAACCCTATTTCACCCATCCCGTCGCTGTCGCCGCCATCCTGACCGAACAGTCTCTGGACGATGCGACGATCATCACCGCGCTCTTGCACGACACCATCGAAGACACCCGCGCCTCCTATCAGGAGGTCTCGCGCCGCTTTGGCGAAGAGATCGCCGAGCTGGTCGATGGGGTCACGAAACTCACCAACCTTCAGCTCTCCTCGACAGAGACCAAACAGGCGGAGAACTTCCGCAAACTGTTCATGGCCATGTCGAAAGACCTGCGTGTGATCCTCGTCAAACTCGCAGACCGTCTGCATAACATGCGGACGATCAAATCCATGCGCCCGGAGAAACAGCTCCAAAAAGCGCGGGAAACCATGGACATCTTTGCGCCCCTGGCGGGTCGTATGGGGATGCAATGGATGCGCGAAGAGTTGGAAGACCTCTCGTTCCGCGTGATCAACCCGGAGGCGCGCAACTCGATCATCCGCCGCTTTATCACGCTTCAGCGCGAAACGGGTGACGTGATCCACAAGATCACCAACGACATCCGTGCCGAGCTGGAAAAAGAGGGGATCGAGGCCGATGTCTTTGGCCGCGCCAAGAAACCCTATTCGATCTGGCGGAAGATGGAGGAAAAGCAACAAAGCTTTTCGCGCCTCTCTGACATCTACGGCTTTCGCGTCATCACCCGTTCGGACATCGACTGTTACCGCGTCTTGGGGGTGATTCACCAACGCTGGCGCGCGGTGCCGACCCGGTTCAAAGATTACATCTCCCAGCCGAAATCCAACGGCTACCGTTCCATCCACACCACGGTGTCGGGGCGGGATGGTAAACGGGTCGAGGTGCAAATCCGCACCCGCCAGATGCACGAGGTCGCGGAATCGGGCGTGGCTGCGCACTGGTCCTACCGGGACGGTGTGCCCGCGCAAAACCCCTTTGCGGTCGATCCGGCGCGCTGGCTCACCTCTTTGACGGAACGGTTTGAGGCGGCGGAGGATCACTCCGAGTTCCTCGAACACGTCAAACTCGAAATGTACACCGACAAGGTGTTCACCTTTACGCCCAAGGGCGAAGTGATTTCTCTGCCGAAAGGCGCGACACCGCTCGACTATGCCTATTCCATCCACACCCGCATCGGCGACAGCTGCGTGGGGGCCAAGGTGGACGGCATCCGCGTGCCGCTCTGGACCCGGCTCAAAAACGGTCAAAGCGTCGAGATTCTCACCGCCGAGGGTCAGCGCCCGCAGGCCACTTGGCTCGACATCGTCGTCACCGGCCGCGCCAAGGCCGCGATCCGCAAGAGCCTGCGCGAAGAGGACCGCGAACGGTTTGTGAAACTGGGCCGCGAGTTGGCCCGCGTGGCCTTTGAACACGTCGGCAAAAAAGCGACCGAGAAAGCGCTCTCTACGGCGACGAAACAACTCTCGCTCGGGAGCACCGAAGAGCTTCTGTCCCGTCTCGGCTCTGCCGAATTGACCGCATCCAAAGTGGTGCGCACCGTCTATCCCGAGCTTGTCCGCGAAAGCGGCGAGATCGACAGCCAGCGCGCGGTTCTGGGTCTCTCCGAGGGCCAAAGCTATCATCAAGCCCACTGTTGTCAGCCGGTCCCCGGCGAACGCATCGTCGGCATCACCTATCGCGGCAAGGGCGTGGTCATTCACACCATCGACTGCCCGGCGCTCGAAGCGCTCGAAGGCGAACCGGATCGCTGGGTCGACCTGCAATGGCACGCTGGCCCGCACGCCGCCGAACACACTGTGTCTTTGGACGTGACGATTTCCAACGACACCGGCGTCTTGGGGCGTATTTGCACCCTGATCGGGGAGCAGAAAGCCAATATTTCCGACTTGAATTTTGTGGATCGAAAACCTGATTTCTTTCGTTTGATCATTGATGTGGATTTGCGAGATGTCGAACATCTCCATGCCGTGATGTTGGCCCTCGAAGCGGAAAGCGACGTGGCGCGTGTGCGGCGGTATCGGGATCTAGACAGACAGCCCTAAGAGGGTCTGAGAGGGAAATGTGGTTTTCAAACGCCGGGACAAGCTGACGCCATGGCAATGGCTTGCGAATGTGCTCTGGCCGAAACGGGGCTGGTCGCGGGGTGCCCAGTACCTCAAACACCGCCTGCACCGTCTCCCCGACACGCCCCAGAAAATCGCGCGCGGTGTGTTCGCGGGCGTCTTTAGCGTCTTCACCCCCTTCTACGGTCTGCATTTCGTACTGGCCTTTCTCTTGGCCAAACTCATGCGCGGCAATGTGATCGCCGCTTTGCTCGCGACCTTTGTGGGCAACCCTCTGACCTATGTGCCGATCGCTGTGATCTCGCTCAAAACCGGCCACCTGATCCTCGGCACCGAATTCGATCACATGCGCGACCGGAGCTTTGTCGGCAAAAGCTATGACGCGCTCGACGATCTCCAACGCAATTTCTTTGCGCTCTTCACCGACCGGGATGCGGATTGGACCGGGCTTGTGCGGTTTTTCCATGAGGTGTTTTTGCCCTATCTCGTGGGCGGCATTGTGCCGGGCATCCTCGCGGGGCTGTTGGCCTATTACCTCATCTTGCCCATGATCGCCGCCTATCAGCACCGCCGTCGCGGCAAGCTCAAAGCCAAGATCGAAGAGATGCGCCGGAAAGCTGCGGAAAAATCGAGTTCAAAAAAGAGCGACCCTGCAAAGACATCTCCCCCGACACAGAGCCCGCCGGACACCCCCAACAACGGGCGCTAATCACCAGACGCAAAGCCCCCGATCACAGATTATGACTTTGCTTTCTGTGCTTGCGCGTTATTTTCCCGCCACCACCTGATTTCAAAAAGGCCAAAGATCATGAGCAACGCACTTCGTCTCGGGATGAACATTGATCACGTCGCGACCGTGCGCAACGCGCGTGGCTCCGCCTACCCGGACCCGGTGCGGGCCGCGAAACTGGCCGAAGAGGCCGGGGCCGACGGCATCACCGCGCACCTGCGCGAAGATCGCCGTCACATCACGGATACCGATATTGAGGCGCTCGTGGCCAATCTCTCCGTGCCGCTGAATTTCGAAATGGCCGCCACCGATGAGATGCAGGCCATCGCGCTGCGCCACAAACCCCACGCCGTCTGTATCGTGCCCGAAAAGCGTGAGGAGCGCACCACCGAGGGCGGGCTGGAAGTGGCGCGCGAGGAAAACCGCCTCGCCCATTTCATCGCCCCCCTGCGTGAGGCTGGCTCCCGCGTCTCGATCTTCATCGCCGCCGACAAGCCCCAGATCGAGGCCGCCCACCGCATCGGTGCCGCCGTGGTCGAACTGCACACCGGCGCCTATTGCGACCTCCATGCCGAGGGTAAATTCGCTGAGCGCGACGACGAGCTGAAACGCCTGACTGACATGGCCGCTTTTGCGCATTCTCTCCGCCTTGAGGTCCACGCTGGGCATGGCCTCACCTATGACACCGTGCAACCCATCGCGGCCCTGCCGGAAATCGTAGAGCTCAACATCGGCCATTTCCTCATCGGCGAAGCCATTTTCCGCGGCATCATCCCCGCCATTCAGGAAATGCGCCGTTTGATGGATGAAGTGCGCACGGAAGCCTGAGATGATCCTCGGCATCGGCTCCGATCTCGCGAATATCGACCGGATTTCCGGCACGCTGGAGCGCTTTGGCGAGCGGTTCAAAAACCGTGTCTTCACCGAGATCGAACAGGCCAAGGCCGAGCGCCGCCGCGATGTCGCGGGCACCTATGCCAAACGCTGGGCCGCGAAAGAAGCCTGTTCCAAGGCGCTGGGCACCGGCCTCGCCATGGGCATTTCTTGGAAAGATATGGCGGTCAAAAATCTCCGCTCCGGTCAGCCGGTGATGGAGGTCACGGGCTGGGCCAAAGAGCGCCTCGATGAGATGACGCCGCCGGGGCATGAGGCGATCATCCATGTGACCCTGACCGATGATCACCCCTGGGCACAGGCCTTTGTCGTCATCGAAGCCCGTCCAATCGCCGATTGAGCGCCCAAATATGGCCCGTCACGGGCCTTTGGCTTGACTCCCCGCGCGGCGCCTTTCATATCGCCTTTCATACCGCCACGGGAAACCGAGCCTCAAAAGGACATCAGGATGAGCAGTGCCAAAGACAATACGGTCGAAACCATCAAGACGGTGGTCTACGCCCTCCTGATCGCCGGCATCTTCCGCACCTTCTTTTTCCAGCCGTTCTTCATCCCGTCCTCGTCGATGAAAGACACGCTGCTGATCGGGGATTTCCTCTTTGTGAACAAGATGAGCTACGGCTACTCGCAATGGTCCTGCCCCAAGCTCGTGAATTTCCTCTGCCCGATCTCGGGTCGTATCCTCGGCTCTGAACCGGAGCGGGGCGACATCGTGGTGTTCGAACACCCGACCCAGCACCGTACCTTTGTCAAACGCCTCATCGGTCTTCCGGGCGACCGCGTTCAGGTCCGTGATGGCGTGATCTTCATCAATGGCGAAGAGGCCGTGCAGACCCGCGTCGACGACTTTGTCGAAACCTTCGAGAAACAAGGCGCTCAGGCGCGCTATCCCGCCTGTTCCAATCCGGCTCCGGGCGAGGGCGGCGACTGTCTCAAGGAAAAATACATCGAAACCCTGCCGGGCGGGCATCAGCATTCGATCCTGAACGTGCGCAACATCGCGCTCGACAATACGCCGGTTTATACCGTGCCTGAGGGCAACTATTTCTTCATGGGCGACAACCGTGACAACTCCGCCGACAGCCGCCTGGCACAGGCCGCCGGTGGTGTGGGCTTTGTTCCTGAGGAATATCTCCTTGGCAAAGTGAACCGCGTGATGTTCTCCGCCGCTGGCAAGCGCCTCCTCTACGTCTGGACCTGGCGCTCTGATCGCTTCTTCAAGGCGTTGCAGTGAAGATTTCCGCCGACATTCAGGCGTTCCAAGAGCGCCTCGGGCACACCTTTGCCCACCCCGACCTTTTGGTCCGGGCGCTGACGCATAGCTCGATTTCCTCAGCCACCCGCCCGGACAACCAGCGGTTGGAATTTTTGGGTGACCGTGTGCTTGGCCTGACCATGGCGGAGGCGCTGTTTGAAAAAGACCGCTCCGCCACCGAAGGTCAGCTTGCCCCCCGTTTCAACGCCTTGGTGCGCAAGGAAACCTGCGCCGATGTGGCCCGTCAGATCGATCTTGGTGCCGTCCTGAAACTCGGCCGGTCCGAGATGATGTCCGGCGGTCGCCGCAAAGAGGCCTTGCTCGCCGATGCGATGGAGGCCGTTATTGCCGCCGTCTACCGAGATGCGGGCTTTGACGTCGCGAAAGCGCTCGTTCTGAAACTCTGGGGCAAACGGATCGACAAGGTCGAGGACGACGCCCGCGATGCGAAGACCTCGCTTCAGGAATGGGCGCAGGCACGCGGCCAACAGCCGCCGAAATACACCGAAGTATCCCGCAAAGGCCCGGATCACGCCCCGGTCTTCACCATTGAAGTGACCTTGGAAAGCGGCCAATCTGAACGCTCAGAGGCCAGTTCCAAACGTCAGGCCGAACAAGCGGCGGCCAAGGCCCTGCTCAAAAAACTGGAGGCCAAACATGGCTGAGACCAAAGCCGGATTTGTCGCCTTGATCGGGGAACCGAACGCCGGGAAATCGACATTGTTGAATGCGATGGTGGGGGCCAAGGTCTCGATCGTCACCCATAAGGTGCAAACCACCCGCGCGCGCATCCGGGGCGTCGCCCTGGAAGGCGACAGTCAGATTGTTTTTGTCGACACGCCGGGCATCTTTAAACCCCGCCGCCGTCTCGACCGTGCCATGGTCACCGCCGCATGGGGTGGGGCCGCAGACGCCGACATCGTCGTCCTGATGATCGAGGCGCACAAAGGCATCACCGAGGGCGTCGAGGCCATCCTCACCGCGCTCGACGAGCACTCCAACCCGAACCAGAAAATCGCCCTCGCGATCAACAAGATCGACATGGTCGACGTGTCCAAGCTCTTGGCCATGGCCGAAGAGATGAACAAACGCCGCAATTTTGTGGAGACCTTCATGATCTCCGCGGAAAAGGGCCGGGGTGTTGACGACCTGCGCAAATGGCTCGCCCGCGAGTTGCCGGAGGGGCCGTGGCTCTACCCGGAGGACCAGATCGCCGATCTGCCGATGCGCATGATCGCCGCTGAGATCACCCGCGAAAAGCTCACGCTCAACCTGCACCAAGAGTTGCCCTACCAGCTCACGGTCGAGACCGAGAACTGGGAAGAGCGCAAAGACGGCTCCGCCAAGGTGGACCAAATTATTTACGTCTCTCGCGATGGCCACAAGGGCATCATCCTCGGCAAACGCGGCGAGACGATCAAACGCATTTCCCGCGCCGCGCGGGAGGAACTCTCGGAGTTCGCAGGTCGCAAAATCCACCTCTTCCTTCAGGTCAAAGTGCGCCCGAACTGGCTCGAAGAGGCCGAACGCTACGGCGAGATGGGCCTCGATTTCAAAGACGGCAACTGATGGCGCGACTGACCGCGGATGTCTGGGTCTCGGCCTATCTGACGCGGCTGCGCCTTGCCGATATTCCCGCGTTCGTCGTCAAAAAAGGCGACGCCACCGCCGGGGCCGTGATCGTCAAGCTCAACACGCTCGACGGTCAGGCCACGGCCTATCAGCGCGAATTCAACATCCTTGAGGACCGGCGCGATTGGGGTGTGCTGAGTGCGGGCGACGAGCGCGATGTCGATGCTTCGCTCGCGAAACAACGGAGTTTCGATCCCGATCTTTGGATTATCGAAGTGGAGGACCGTCAGGGCCGCACGCTGTTGGACGAGCCGGGGCTCTCCGACTAGCGCGCCTGTGCCGGATGCGGGGTCGGTTTGTGAAACCGCCGCCCGATCCAGATAAACACCAGCCCTGCGATTGCAAAAGCCACTGAGAGGATCGCGAACCAACGCATGATCCCCGACACACCCAAAACCGGCAGATCGACAAAGAAATACGGGTAAACCCCGTCAAGGCTGCCGCGCCAGAGCGCGTAAACGAAATAGCCGAGCGGGTAGGCGAGCCAGATCACCGCCGTGCGCAGCTCCCGCGCCTTTTTGCCCCAAAGCGCCCAGAACATCAGAACGCCCAGCGGGTTGACCGTGTGATAGAGCGCGTTGGCCCAGAAATCCGCGCCCGTGCGCACCAACTCCCGGTCGACCAACAACCCGTGCCAGACCCCCGCCACAATTGCGATCCACAGCGCGATCCCGGACATCCAAAACGGCGACAAATGCCGCCCCGTCCGAGCCATATGTGTAAAGAGCAAGAGGATGAGCCCGTTCGTCAAAACGGTGAAATACCGCCCCATCGCCCAAAGCGTCTCGATCGCCGTGTCCTCCGGGTGCTCCGCCTGCGAGGCGAGGAACTGACAGATATGCGAGATAAGCGCGATCACGGCGATCACAATGGCGGCCTGACGGGCGCGGGCGGGCAAACGGGGATACGGTCGATGCGTCATGCCCGCACTCTAAGGCGCGACATGCAGGCGCGGCAATGCTCTTGTCTTCCGCCCGCCCCATCGCCACAGTATCCGCATGGAATGGCGGGATCAGGGCACAGTCTTATCCGTGCGCAAGCATGGCGAAACCTCGGTCATCGTCGAGATGTTCACCGAGGCGCATGGACGTCACGCCGGTGTCGTGCGTGGCGGCATCTCCCGCAAAATGTCGCCCCATTTGCAACCCGGCACACAGCTCACCGTGACGTGGAAAGCCCGGCTTGAGGACCACCTCGGAAGCTTTACATTTGAACCGCTCAAAAGCCGCGCCGCGGCGACGCTCAACGATCCTCTGGCGCTCGCGGGTCTCGGCGCGATGACCGCCATGCTCTCCGCCGTCCTGCCCGAGCGCGAGCCGCATGATTACCTCTACGCCGAGAGCGACGCCCTCTTTGATCGGCTCGGCACGGACCGCCTCTGGCCGCTGAGCTACCTGCATTGGGAAGTATCTCTGTTGGAGGAACTGGGCTTTGGCCTCGATCTCTCCGCCTGCGCCGTCACCGGCTCCCCCGATGATCTGATCTATGTCTCGCCCAAAACCGGCCGCGCCGTGTCCCGGCAAGGGGCGGGGGAGTGGGCCGACCGGCTCTTGCCCCTGCCGCAATGTCTCTTGGGGCAGTCGTCTCTCGATTATCGCGAGGTTTCCGAGGGCCTGCGCACCACCGGGCATTTCCTCGCCAAGATCGCCGCCGAGCTGGCGGACAAACCGCTCCCCGCCGCGCGCGACCGGTTTCTGGACCGACTCATGAAAAAGGCGGCACAGGATGCGCCGCCTTTCTGATCTCATGTGTCGAGGCTCTTAGCTGAGCAGACGACGCGCAATCACCTGCGCCTGAATTTCGCCAGCCCCCTCAAAGATGTTGAGGATCCGCGCGTCACAGAGCACGCGGCTGATCTGATACTCAAGGGCAAAGCCGTTGCCGCCGTGGATCTGAAGCGCGTTATCCGCCGCAGCCCAGGCCACACGTGCGCCCAAAAGCTTCGCCATCCCGGCCTCAAGGTCACAGCGATGCCCGTGATCCTTCTCCCAGGCGGAGAAATAGGTGAGCTGACGCGCGACCATGATTTCCACGGCCATCATCGCAAGCTTGCCGGACACACGCGGGAATTCGATCAGCGATTTGCCGAACTGTTTGCGGTCTTCACCGTACTGCATCCCGATCTCAAGCGCGTTCTGCGCCACGCCGATGGCGCGGGCCGCGGTCTGGATGCGGGCGCTCTCAAAGGTCTCCATGAGCTGTTTAAAGCCCTTGCCCTCTTCGCCGCCCAACAGGTTCTCAGCCTTCACCTTGAACCCGTCAAAGCCGATCTCGTATTCCTTCATGCCGCGATAGCCGAGCACTTCGATCTCGCCGCCGGACATGCCGGGGGTCGGGAAAGGCTCTTCATCCGTGCCGGGGGTCTTCTCGGCGATGAACATCGACAGACCCTTGTAGTTGTCGGTCGCCGGATCGGTCCGGGCCAGAAGGGTCATGATGTTGGTCCGTGCGGCGTGGGTGATCCAGGTCTTGTTGCCCGTCACCGTGTAGAATTCACCGTCTGCGTCCTTCACCGCGCGGGTGCGGAGCGAGCCGAGGTCAGAGCCGGTGTTCGGCTCAGTAAACACAGCGGTCGGAAGCACCTCAGCGGAGGAGATTTTCGGCAACCAATGCGCCTTTTGCTCGTCCGTGCCACCGGCGATGATGAGTTCCGCCGCGATCTCAGAGCGGGTGCCGAGAGAGCCGACACCGATATAGCCGCGAGACAGTTCCTCGGACACGACGACCATCGCCGCTTTCGGGAAACCAAAGCCGCCGAACTCTTCCGGGATCGTGAGACCGAAGACACCCATCTCGGCCAGCTCTTCGATCACCGACATCGGGATCAGCTCGTCTTTGAGGTGCCATTCGTGGGCGTAGGGGATCACCTTGTCGTCGGCATAGCGGCGGAACTGGTCGCGGACCATTTCCAGCTCTTCGTCGAGGCCGGAGGCGCCAAAGGTCGCATGCCCGTGGTTGTCGCGCATCAGCTCGACAAGACGGTTGCGGGCCGCAAGCGAATTGCCCTCAAGCATCAGCTTGACGACTTCCGCATGGCTCGGCTGCACAAGCCCGAGACCCAGATCGGAAAGGCGCACGACCTCGCCCTGGTTCATCGGGATGCCGCCGTAAATCTGGTTCAGGTATTCGCCGAACGCGATCTGGTGGATGAGTTGCTCCATCTCACCAAAGGTGCCAGCCTCAGACAGGGCCTCGGCCCACTTCTGCATCTGGCGCAGCGCCTCGACATAGGTCGCCAGCCACGCAAGCCCGTGGGCCGCCGTCTGGTTGGCCTCAAGCTTGCTGCCGGAAATCCGCTCTCCATCAAGGAATTCGGCACGCAGCGCCGCACGGGCGCGGTCAAAAAGCGCCTCGACGGGGGCCACAGCCGCGCCGGTCAGGCTCAGCAGGTCGGGCAAAATCGGGGTCTTCATGGTCATCTCCTGTTGATCAAGGGCCATGGAATCTGTCCTCCTCACGGGTCTGTCGACTATCTAATCATTTCGCAGTCGCAGCGCAATAATATTTTCTCAAAGACTTATCTTTGGATTTAAAATGTCGCGACCTCTCTTATATAGCGCGCTGGACCGAGAAAACACCCGCTCTGGTCTCAAAGGGGTTGGGCTTTGGTCTATGCTTTGCGCCGCCACGCGCCTATGAGAGGCGCATGAGCTTCGACATGATCCTGAATTTCCTCACGCTTCCGCAGGTTTTTGCGGCGATCATGATCGCGCTGGTGGCGGGCTTCGTCAAAGGCGCGACAGGCTTTGCCATGCCGATGATCATGATTTCCGGCCTCGGATCCTTCCTCTCGCCGGAGATGGCGCTGGCTGGATTGATCTTTTCCACCGTGGTGTCGAATGTCTGGCAATCGCTGCGGGGCGGCGTGGCGGAGGCGGTGGAGGCGTTTCGGCTCTACAAACTCTATATCGCCGCGCTGCTCGTCATGATTCTCCTCTCGGCGCAGCTCGTGGTGATCCTGCCGCAATCGACCGTGTTTTTGACGCTGGGCATCATCGTCATCGTGCTCGCAAGCTATCTGTTGATCGGTCGCGCCCTCCATATCCCGGACCATCACCGCGCTTATTATGACGTCGGCCTCGGGACCGTCTCCGGCATGATCGGCGGCGTGGCGGGCATCTGGGGGCCTCTGACCGTGGCCTATCTGACGGCGGTCGATACGCCGAAAAAGCTCCAGATCAAGATCACCGGCGTGATTTTCGGCATGGGCTCTCTGACGCTTTTGATCGCGCATCTGCGCTCCGGCGTGCTCAACGCCCAGACCATTCCTTTGTCCGCCGGGCTGGTGCTCCCGGCTTTGATGGGGATGGCGCTCGGCAACTTGGTGCAGGACCGTCTCGATCAAAAGAAGTTCAAACGCGCGACCTTGGTCGTGCTGTTGATCGCGGGCGCGAACCTGATCCGGCGCGGGCTGGCCTGATCACTTCTGGCGCAGGGCCTCTAGGCGGCGTTTCGTCTCCGCCACCTCCGGATTGAGCGCCATCAGATAGGCGGCAATCGCCTCGGCCTCGTCCTCCTCTATGAAAACCTCCGGCATCTGGTCGATGCCCCGGATGGCCTGCGTGACGTCTTTGAGCGTCGATCCCTGAATATCCGGCCCTGTCGCGCCCAAGGCCTCCTCACCATGACAGGCGGCGCACATGTCCGTGTAGAGAGAGGCTCCAGAGACCGTCGCCGTGTCTTGCCCAAGACCGGCGATAGGAGCCATGCAGAGAAGAGAGAGGAGCACATGCCGCATGTCTCCCCGATAGACGCAGGACATGACATCCGCATGACGCAAACGAAAGCGCCCCGGCGGGTGAGGCCGGGGCGTTTGAAGTCGGATCGTAAGGCGCTTAGCCGATTGCGGCGGCTTTCACGTCTTCGTCGATGTAGGGCAGGTACTGCTCAAAGTTGTCTTTGAACATGCCCACGAGTTTCTCGGCTTGGGCGTCGAACGCGTCTTTGTCGGCCCAGGTGCGGCGCGGGTCGAGAAGAACGTCGGCAACGCCCGGCACAGAGACCGGCACTTCAAAGCCAAAGTTCTCGTCTTCGCGGAATTCCACATCGTGGAGCGAACCGTCGAGGGCGGCGTGCAACAGGTTGCGGGTCGCTTTGATCGGCATCCGCGAACCAACGCCAAACGCACCACCGGTCCAGCCGGTGTTCACGAGCCAGCAGGTCGCGCCATGTTTCGCGATCTTCTCACGCAGCAGGTTGCCATAGGCTTCCGGACGACGCGGCATGAACGGCGCGCCAAAGCAGGTGGAGAAGGTCGGGATCGGCTCGGTCACGCCAACTTCCGTGCCCGGAGTCTTCGAGGTGAAGCCGGAGAGGAAGTGATACATGGCCTGCGCCGGGGTCAGACGCGCGATCGGCGGCAGAACACCGTACGCATCACAGGTCAGCAAGATGATGTTTTTCGGGTGACCGCCCATCGCCGTCGGCGACGCGTTGGAGATATACTCCAGCGGGTAGGCACAGCGCATGTTCTCGGTCAGCGAGCTGTCCTGGAAGTCGAGCTCTTTGGTGTGCTCGTCGTAGACCATGTTCTCGATCACGGTGCCGAACATCGAACAGGTCGCGTAGATCTCCGGCTCTGCCTCGGCAGAGAGGTTGATCGTCTTCGCGTAGCAGCCGCCCTCAAAGTTGAACGTGCCCTTGTCGGACCAGCCATGCTCGTCGTCGCCGATCAGCACGCGTTCCGGGTCAGCGGAGAGCGTGGTTTTGCCGGTGCCGGAGAGACCAAAGAAGATCGCCGTGTCGACCGGGTTGCCCGGCGCGTGGTTGGCGGAGCAGTGCATCGCCATGATGCCTTTGCCCGGCAGGATGTAGTTCAAAAGGGTAAAGACGCCCTTCTTGTTCTCACCCGCATATTCGGTGTTGCCGATCAGGATCAGCTTTTTCTCGAAGTTGAGCGCCACAACGGTCTCGGAGCGGCAGCCATGCTTTTCCGGGTCCGCTTTGAACGACGGGCAGTTGATGATCGTGAAATCCGCGGTGAAGTCGTCAAGCTCGGACATCTCCGGGCGACGCAGCATGGTGCGGATGAACAGGTTGTGCCACGCCAGCTCGGAGACAACGCGCACGTCGAGGCGGTTCTCCGGATCGGCACCGCCGTAGAGATCCTGAACGTAATACTCTTTGCCCTTCATGTGCTCCAGCATGTCTGCGTAAAGCACGTCGAATTTCGCCGGGTCCATCGGCTTGTTGTTTTCCCACCAGATCGTGTCTTCCACGTCCGGGGTGCGCACAACAAATTTGTCTTTCGGGGAGCGGCCAGTGTGCTTGCCGGTGCTCACGAGGAACGTCCCGCCCTGACCAAGATGTCCTTCGTCGTTTTTGAGCGCGATCTCGATCAGCGCCGGCTCAAGAAGGTTATAGTAGACGGTCCCAAGCCCAGTGATGCCTTGGGCTTCAAGTGTGAAATCCGGGTTCACGCGTCCGGTGGTCATATGCAAACTCCCTCGCCGTCTCTCAAACAACAGCGTCTCTGGATGTCGAAATTCTGTGCGCGAACGGGCCATTCGCGGCCGGGCAAGCCTTGTGCCCGACGCCAGTGCTATATCACGCTTCCCGCCGGGGTAAACAGGACACAGGTCAAGGTTAGCGCAACCATGTCAGGGGTAGCGCAAACAGCGAAATCTGGGCGGGTCCGCGCCGTTTTTCGCCCTCTGTTGTGCCTAAGATGTGAGACATATTAGCCATTCCTTGGCTTTTTTCGCTTTTCATGTTCCGAGAGGCCGTAACCGATTCGCGGTTTCGCTTGATTTGGCGGGGCGAAAAGCGGAGTATGGCAAGAAAGCGGAAGATACCGCCAATAACGAACAGTAGAGCAGTTTAAGGATACCCGATCATGTCTCGTATCGCGTTGGTTGACGACGACCGGAATATTCTCACCTCCGTGTCCATGACACTTGAGGCAGAGGGGTTCGAGGTCGAAACCTATAATGACGGGCAATCTGCCCTCGATGCTTTCAACAAACGGCTGCCGGACATGGCGGTGTTCGACATCAAAATGCCGCGCATGGACGGGATGGACCTGTTGCAGCGCGTGCGTCAGAAAACCAACATGCCGGTGATCTTTCTGACCTCCAAAGACGATGAGATCGACGAGGTGCTCGGTCTGCGCATGGGGGCCGACGATTACGTCAAGAAACCCTTCTCCCAGCGTCTGCTCGTCGAACGCATCCGCGCGCTCCTGCGCCGTCAGGAGGCGATCGAGGGCATTGATGTCAGCGAGACCGAAGAGACCAAGGTCATGATCCGCGGTGAGCTGGAAATGGACCCGCTGCGTCACGCCGTGAAATGGAAGGGCAACGATGTGACCCTCACCGTCACGGAATTCCTTTTGCTCCAAGCTCTGGCTCAGCGTCCGGGGTTCGTGAAATCCCGCGATCAGCTCATGGATGTGGCTTACGACGATCAGGTCTATGTCGACGACCGCACCATCGACAGCCACATCAAGCGCCTGCGCAAGAAAATGCGCACCGCTGATCCGGACTTCTCTGCCATCGAAACGCTTTACGGCATCGGATACAGGTACAACGAGGAATAATGGCCCTCTCTTCCAGCATGGATAGCTCTGGGAAACGCAAATCCGACGAAACGGACGTGGTGCTCGGCGACGATTGGATCGCGCCGCGCAATTCCGACGCGGAATTGCGCGCCAAACGCGAACGTCGTCGGATCATCGCGCTCAATCGCTCTCCGCTCGCGCAAAAGATCATCACCTTTAACCTCGTGGCCATCATTCTCATGGTCGCGGGGATTTTGTACCTGAACCCCTTCCGCGACAGTCTCGTGTCCCAGCGGGAAATGGCGATGGTGACAGAGGCGGCTTTGGTCGCCGATATGCTTGAGGTGATCGCTGGCGCCGATGAGGCCATCGACCCGCTGGAGGATGTGAGTTCCGTTCTGCAAGTTCTCGAACTGCCCCTGCGCGAACATGTCTATATCTATGATGCAACGGGCACGCTGATCGCCTCGACCGAGGGGCGCGCGCGCGAAACCACGGCGATGGCCGGGCTGCGTCAGGACGATCGCTCCACCGTGATCTCGGATTTCCTGAACAAAGTCTGGTCTGTGTTCTCATTTGGCGGCTCAGATCAGGCCTCCAGTGCCGAGACGGCGCAAGCCACGCAAGAGCGCCTTGCGACCCTCGCGTCCGCCGCTCTGAACAATGAAATTCATGTCGAAACCGTCGTCGATGGGGAGGGCTCGACCGTCTTTACCGTCGCCGCGCCCATCATCGCTCAGGGCACAGAGGCCACCATCGGTGTGGTCGCCCTGATCTCCGGTGAGGGGGAAATTGACGCCCTTGTGCGGGTTGAGCGCGAACAGATCCTTCAGGTCTTTGTCATCGCGATCCTCGTCTCCATCGGGCTGAGCCTTGTGCTGGCCTCGACCATCGCCAACCCGCTCGCCGATCTGGCCGCCGCTGCCGAGATCGGCCGTGACAAAAACAGCCGCACCGTGTCGCCGGGCCGCATCCGCATTCCCGATCTGTCGGGCCGCCCGGATGAAATCGGCCGTCTGTCTTCGGCGCTCCGGGGCATGGTCTCCGCGCTCTATGACCGGATCGACGCGAACGAACAATTCGCCGCCGATGTGGCACATGAGATCAAAAACCCGCTCGCCTCGCTGCGGTCCGCCGTCGGGTCTCTGCGGATGATCAAGAAAGAGGAACACCGGGCCAAGCTTTTGGACGTCATCGAACATGACGTGCGGCGTCTCGACCGTCTCGTGTCCGACATTTCCAACGCCTCGCGTCTCGACAGTGAGCTGGTGAAAGAGGATGAGGAGGACTTCAACCTTCTCAAAATGCTCTCGAACCTGATCGACTACCTGTCTCAGGAGGCGCAAAGCAAAGGCGTCGAATTCATCGCCGACCTTCCTGACAAGCCGATTGTGATCTCCGGTCTGGAGGCGCGTTTGGCACAGGTGTTTGTGAACCTCATCACCAATGCGATTTCCTTCTGCGAAGATGGCGATGCGATCCGGGTTTGGGTCCGCAAACGCGACAGCCGTGTCTTGATCGTGGTCGAGGACACCGGTCCGGGCATTCCGGATCAGGCGCTCACCAAGATTTTCAAACGCTTCTATTCGGAGCGCCCCGAGGGCCAGTTCGGCAACAACTCCGGCCTCGGTCTAGCGATCTCGAAACAGATCGTCGAGGCGCATGGCGGCGTGATCTGGGCGGAAAACATTCGTCCGACCGATGCGGACATCACCTCCGAGCCGCTCGGCGCGCGTTTTGTCGTCGGTCTGCCGGTGTAACCCATGAGCGCAACGGGCGGCACAGCGGCTGAGACCCTGCATGCCTCCTGTGTTGCGCTCGATGAAAGATCCGGCCTGTTGATCCTCGGCCCGGCTGGGGCGGGGAAGTCCACCCTCGCGCTCGAACTGATGGCCTATGGCGCCACACTCGTCTCTGATGACGGTGTCGAGATCACCCGCGAGGGCGACGCAGTCACGGCCAGTGCCCCCGCGGCGATCTCCGGCATGATCGAGGCGCGTGGCATCGGCCTCCTCTCCGCCGCCACACTGCCCCGCGCCCGCCTCACAGGCGTGGTCGATCTCTCCCACCCCGAGACGGAGCGCCTCCCGCCCGAGCGCACCGAAAACCTCCTCGGCATCCCGCTTCCGCTGATCTATCGTGTCGAGGGGCCCCATTTCGCGCCCGCCCTGATCCAATGGCTCAAAGGAGGCCGTCGCGCATGACTTCTCCCGATCCCGCCCCGGACACGCCCCAGCCACCCCGCCAACGCCTCGTCCTCGTGACCGGCCCCTCCGGTGCCGGGCGCTCCACCGCGGTCAACACGCTCGAAGATCTCGGCTACGAGACCATCGACAACCTGCCGATGACCTTCCTGCCGCGCCTTCTAGAGGGCGACACGCTCACCCGTCCCCTTGCGCTTGGCCTCGATGTCCGGAACCGCGATTTTTCTGTGAACGGCCTGATCGAGGTGATCGATGGCCTGACCGCCGATCCCCTGTGCGATGTCGAGGTGCTCTATCTCGACTGCCGCCCAGAGGTGCTCGTCCAGCGCTATTCCGAGACCCGCCGCCGTCACCCCCTTGCCCCCGCTGAAACCGCGCAAGATGGCGTGGCCCGCGAAATTGACCTCCTCGTTCCCGTCCGGGCCCGCGCTGACATCCTCATCGACACCTCCGAGATGACGCCCCACCAACTCCGCGATGAGATCGAACGCTGGTTCGCGGAGGGCAAAGAGGCGGATATGGCCCTCTCCGTCCATAGCTTCTCCTACAAACGCGGCATGCCGCGCGGCGTCGATATGGTGTTTGACGTAAGGTTCCTTTCAAACCCCTATTGGGACGAAACCCTGCGCGCCCTCAACGGCCAAGACCCCCGTGTTCAGGCCTACGTCCAAAGCGATCCGCGCTTTCAGGCCTTTTTCGACAAGGTGTTGGAACTCACGCTCCTTTTGCTCCCCGCCTACAAAGCCGAGGGCAAAAAACACTTTTCCATCGGCTTCGGGTGTACCGGCGGGCAACACAGGTCGGTGACACTTGCCGAAATTCTGTCCAAAGCCCTTGCAGAACACGAATGGCAGGTGTCAATAAGACATAGAGAATTGGAACGCCGCAGGGGCGGTATGTGAACGGGGTGCTCGCGTGATCGGAATCGTCATCGTCGCGCATGGTGGATTGGCTAAGGAATACTTGGCAGCCGTCGAACATGTCGTCGGCAAACAAACCGGAATCGAAGCGATTGCCATCGCCCCGGATCATGACCGGGCGGAAAAACAGCGCGAGATTTGCGCCGCAGCCGATGATGTCGACACCGGCGACGGTGTGGTCGTCGTCACCGATATGTTCGGAGGAAGCCCCTCGAACCTGTCGCTCATGGCCTGCCATCATAGCGACCGCCGGATCATCTACGGGGCCAATCTCCCGATGTTGATCAAACTCGCGAAATCCCGGCACAAATCCGTGTCCGAGGCGGTGGGTCAGGCGCTCAACGCCGGCCGCAAATACATCGACAGTTTCGATGTTCTGGGTTGAGCGCGCGGTAACAAGTAAAAGATTTAGGGAAGAGGACAGCGTCCGTGACACGCACGCACGAGATTATCAATGTGAAGGGGCTCCACGCGCGCGCCTCCGCGAAATTCGTAGAGACCGTGGAAAGTTTCGATGCCTCCGCCGAGGTCAGCAAAGATGGGCTGAGCACCACCGGCGATAGCATCATGGGCCTTTTGATGTTGGCAGCTTCCAAGGGAACGACTATTGACGTCTCGACCAGTGGGCCCGAGGCCGGCGCGCTTGCCGATGCACTCGAAGCCCTCATCAAGGACAAATTTGGCGAGGAGATGTAGCCGTGTCTCATGAGGATCAGGCGACGGAGATGAATGTCCCGAAGCCGGGCGATGACGATTTCGTCAAATATGACGCCCGCCGTCTATCCTACGCCGGGACATTCTCTGACCCGTCCAAGGTCGCCATCATTCGCTCCATCGAATGGGTGACCGGCAAACTGCCGCTTCTGCGCCGCATCCGCCGGTTTGAACGCCTCGGCACCCCGATGGGCCAGCCGTTCTTCCGCCAGGCGCTCGAAGTCATGGGGATCGAGGTCGCGACGCCTCAGGAACAAGTCGCCAAAATTCCCGCCACCGGCCCGCTCGTCGTGGTCGCCAACCATCCGCACGGCCTTGTCGACGGCTTGGTGATGGCGGAACTGATCGGTCAGGTGCGCACGGATTACAAAATCCTGACCCGCTCTCTGTTGACCGGCATCCGCGAGATTGACCCCTTCATGCTTCCCGTGCCCTTCCCGCACGAGGAGGACAGCCACCGCAAGTCGATTCAGATGCGCAACGAGGCGATGGACACGCTCAAGGCCGGGGGGGTGATCATCCTCTTCCCCGCAGGTGCTGTCGCCGTCTCCGACGATTGGTTCGGTCCGGTGAAAGAAAAGCCCTGGAACCCGTTCACCGCCAAGATGGTTCTGAAATCCGGCGCGACCGTCCTGCCGATCTATTTCCCGGGCCGCAACACGCGGCTCTATCAGATCTCGGACAAGATCTCTGCGTCGTTCCGTCAGGGCCTCTTGCTGCATGAAATTGCCAAGGCGCTCGACAAGCCGCAGGCACCGATCATCGGCGATCCGATCGCGCCCGAAGAGCTCGCGCCGTGGAAGACCAAGCCGCGCGAATTCATGGACTGGATGCGCACCCATACGCTGGCGCTTGGCGGGCGGACCGACTGACGTCAGCGCTTCGGGCTGTCGATGTGCCCGACAAAAGTCCGACAAAAGTCCGACGTTTTGCCGACAGGGAAAATCGACGTCAAAAAGGGGCCGCGTGGCCCCTTTCGTTTTGCTCGTCTGTGCGTCGAAAATCAGCGCGTCGGCACCGGTTTTTCGCCGCGATAATCGTAGAAACCGCGTTGCGTTTTCCGCCCCAACCAGCCCGCCTCAACGTATTTCGTCAAGAGAGGGCAGGGGCGGTATTTCGTGTCCGCCAAGCCGTCATGCAACACGTTCATGATCGCCAAACAGGTGTCCAATCCGATGAAATCGGCCAGCTCCAGAGGCCCCATCGGATGATTCGCGCCAAGCTTCATCGACTCGTCGATCGACTTCACGGAGCCCACGCCTTCATAGAGCGTATAGACCGCTTCGTTGATCATCGGCATGAGGATACGGTTCACGATAAAGGCCGGGAAATCCTCAGCGGAGGCGGCGGTTTTGCCGAGCGATTCGACGACGCCCAGGAGCGTCTTGAACGTGGCTTCATCCGTCGCAATCCCACGGATCAATTCGACCAGCTGCATCACCGGCACCGGGTTCATAAAGTGAAAGCCCATGAATTTCTCGGGCCGGTCCGTGCGCGATGCGAGCCGGGTGATCGAGATCGACGAGGTGTTCGAGGTCAGGATCGTGTCCGGCTTGAGATGCGGCAGGAGGCTGGCAAAGATCGCGTTCTTGACGTCCTCGCGTTCCGTCGCCGCCTCGATGACGAGATCGGTCTGGCCGAGCTCGCTGATCTCCAGCGTGGTAGAGATGCGAGAGAGGGTGCTATCCCGTTGCTCTTGCGTGATTTTTTCGCGTGACAATTGGCGGTCAAGGTTCTTTGTGACCGTGATAATCCCCTTGTCCAACGCCTCTTGGGAAATGTCGTTCACCACGACATCATACCCGGCCAAGGCAAAGACATGCGCGATCCCGTTGCCCATCTGACCTGCGCCGACAACGCCCACTTTTTTGACGTCCATCTGACTTTCTCCTTGGCTTATTCCGCCAGAGCTTACGCTGCTCGCGCCTCGGGGTTCAAGGGCCTTGGTCCTGAGACTGCCCGTTAAAATTTGTCGCAAATAAGCTGCTTAGGGAATTTGCAACTTCTGTCTGCGAGGGTCCTCTCCGGGTGAAATTTAAACCAGTGGGTGGACACATGGCTTATCAAAATCAGGGGCGCGGTGCGCTCAATTACTATCCTTGCCGCTATGGGGCGTCGAAGCTTTTGTTCCGGGGGCCGGGAAAGGATTTGTCGGGGGACTATGTCGCCTTTCTCGGCGGGACGGAGACCTACGGCAAATACGTCGATGTGCCCTATTCCGATCTCGTGGAGGTGGGGATTGGTATCGAGACGGTTAACATGGGGTGCGTCAATGCCGGAGTGGACGTGTTCCTCTCTGACGCAACGGTGATGGACATCTGCAGGGGCGCGAAAACCACCGTGCTCCAGATCCCCGGCGCGCAGAACATGTCGAACCGCTTTTACGTGGTGCATCAACGCCGCAACGACCGCTTTTTGCGCGCCTCGACCCTGTTGAAAACGATCTATCCCAAGATCGACTTCACCGACTTCAGCTTCACCAGACACCTCCTAGAAGCCCTCCACGCCGCCTCCAAGGACAAGTTTGCCACGGTCCGTCAGGAGCTGCGGGATGCCTGGATTGCGCGTATGCGGACGATTGCAACGAAGCTTCAGGGGGAGCTGATTTTGCTCTGGATGTCGGATCATTCCCCCGATGACGCGCGGGCCTGTGACGGCATTCTTGGCGACCCGCTGTTCGTAAACCGCGACATGATCGAAGAGTTGCGCCCGCTCGTGCGCGACATCGTCGAGGTGGTCCCAAGCGCAGAAGACATCGCGCAAGGCTATGATTTTATGGTGTATTCCGACTTGGACGCCCCGGCGGCGAAACAGATGCTTGGCACCGTTGCACACTCAAAGGTCGCGACAGCGGTTCAGGAAACCTTGGTGCGTCATTTCTGACGTCGGGTCTCTCCAGACAAAAAGGCCCGCCGTGATGGCGGGCCTTTCGGAATTCAGATCGTCTGAAAGCTTAGAGCTTCTCGGTCAATTCCGGGACGGCGTCGAACAAATCCGCGACGAGGCCGAAGTCTGCGACCTGGAAGATCGGGGCTTCTTCGTCCTTGTTGATGGCGACGATGACTTTCGAGTCCTTCATGCCGGCGA